>NZ_JBFABG010000001.1:0-1019760 GCF_040640215.1 Actinosynnema sp. NPDC023587
GGAAGCCCTCTTCGATCGCCACCGCGATCTCACCGATGTCGTCCACCTTCGGACGCTTGAACAACTCGTCCTGACCACCGATCTTGCCGGGGTCGGCGTTCTGCGGGCTCCCTTGATCTCCCTCGCCGGCACCGCCGCCACCGCACGCACTCAGCACGAGTGCGGCTCCGGTCAACAGCGCGAACGCCGAGACAGCCTTTGATCTCCTCATCGACACGTGCCCTCCTAGCACTGGGTTGGAGCGCCCGTTTGGGTCTAACTCCACCCATAACCGAGATGTGCCAAACGCGCCCCGAACCGACACACCGTTGCAGCACGATAAGAACCAGCCGCGATCAGGGTCACGACCCATCGGCCGATCGTGACCAAAGGGTGACACGCTGGTTGCAGCAAGCGACTCTGCCGTTACCGCGCGGGAGCGTTCGTTAACCGGACCCCAGGAATACTGTCAATATTGACCGGGGTGCGCATCCGGAGCTTGGGTGAACTCACCCAATTAGCCGAGTCAACGGTCAACGACCGTCCCGCCGCCACGTCGCGGCGTCGCTCAGCGGCCCCGCGAAGGGGGCTCCGGCGGTCACGTTCCGGGCCTGCGGGAGGACCACCAACAGGTCCGCTACCTGGAACAACGGCAGCGCGACGGCCTGCTGCCAGAGCACCGGCTCGACCCGGGCCAGGACGTCGGACAGCAGCACCTCGCCGGTCAGCGCCTCGTCGATCGAGGTTTGCACGGACTGATCACAGAAACCGGAGGGATTCGCCGGAATGGGTGTACCGGAGTCCCCCGACGAGGTGCGGCAGCCGAACGCGGAAGCGAGCGTCGTGGCCGAATCACCGGTGTCCACGCGCGGCACGACCGCAATGTCGACCACCTCGGCGTTGTTTGTCGCCGTGCCGGAGAGATCCCGTCCGAACAACTGATTCGGGGGCGTTGTAAGGAGCCGTCCGGCGATTCCGGACAATGACAGTTGACGTTGCACCTGGCTCGCGACGGTCACATACGGCTCCACCCCGGCGGGCGCGGCGATGGTGAGCGAGAGTTGTTTGCCGTCCCGGCCCCACTGGCCGTTCTGCTGGGTGTAGCCGGCCTCGGTCAGGAGCTGGGACACCGGGGTGGGGTCCGGCTGGTAGGTGGGCAGGTAGCCGGCCTTGCTGGGGGGCACGACCTGCGAATCCGCCCGGAGCTGCGCGCTCGGCCCGTTGCGGCTGCCGATGGCGATCAGCTCGTCCCTGTTCAGGGCGTTGAGCACGGCCTGGCGGACCCGGACGTCGGCCATCTGCGGCGCGGCCGGCCGGGCCAGCACCTGCACGACCTCCCCCCGGGGTGCGACGGACGTCGTCAGGGGCGTTGTCCGGCCGAGTTCCTCGATTTCTTTCAACGTGACGGCCTCGGCGCGGATCAGCGCGGCCTGGTCGTCACCCGATCTGAGGGCACCGATCGTGTCGTGCTGGCTCGCCCGGCGCAGCACCACGCGGTCCAGGGCGGCGGGCCGCTCCCAGAACCGGTCGTTGCGCTCCAGGACGATCTCGCCGCGCGGCTGGTCGAGCGTGCGGACCGCGAACGGGCCGGCGCTCGCCGGGAAGCTGTCGGTCAGCGCGGCGGCCCACCCGCCGGGCGCGTCCTTGAGCACGTGCGCCGGCAGCAGGTTCGAGAACAGGCTCCGCCAGCCCGGGTAGGGGGAGCCGAAGACGACCTCGACCACCTTGCCGCCCTCGCGCGAGGCGATGTCGGTGATCAGCCGGTAGCCGGCCGGGTCGACCACGCCGGGCTCCTCGCGCATCCGCTCCCAGAGGTAGACGAAGTCCTCGGCGGCGATCGGCGCGCTGTCCGACCAGGAGGCGTCCCGGCGGATCGTGTACGTGACCGTGTACGGCTCGGCCTTGGTCACCTCGGCGCTCGCCAGCAGGTCGAGGTCCATCCTCGGGCTGCCGTCGGCGTTCGCCCGGAAGGCGCTGGGCAGCAGCAGCGACGACAGCGCGGTGGCGATCGTGGACCGGCCGGCCAGCGTGTGCGGGTTGTAGCCGCCCTTGATGTCGTCCACCCCGACGACGACCTCGTTCAGCTTCTCCTTCGGGACGACGGTCATGCCCGGGGTCGACGGCACCAGCGGAGGAGGGGGCGTGACCGAGCACGCCGACAGCACGAAGAGCGCGACCACCGCGACGGCCGCGCGCACGCGCGTCCCCCCAGACCGAGTCATGCGCACGAGACTGCCAGAGTTTGACGGCCCCTCCACCGCCGGGGCGGCCCGGTCGTCCGCCGGCGCGACCGCCCGGGGCGCGACCGCGCGGTCGCTCCTTATTAATGGGGGCTGCTGCGCACATCGGCCGCGACACCGCCCTGAACAGCGAAAACGCCCCCGACGACGAGCGTCGGGGGCGTTCGCGGAACTCCGGGTCAGCCGCGCAGCTTGTTGCGGTTGCGCTCACGACCGCGCTGGTTGGCGTCCAGCGTGACCTTCCGCACCCGGACGACCTCCGGCGCGACCTCGACGCACTCGTCGGCGGCGCAGAACTCCAGCGCCTCCTCCAGCGACAGCCTGCGCGGCCGGGCCAGCGTCTCCATGACGTCGGCGGTGGACGTGCGCATGTTCGTCAGCTTCTTCTCGCGGCAGACGTTCACGTCGAGGTCCTCGGCGCGCGGGTTCTCGCCCACGACCATGCCCTCGTACGCGTCCGCGCCCGGCTCCACGAAGAACGTGCCGCGATCGGCGAGCTGGATCATCGCGTACGCGGTGATCGAGCCCGACCGGTCGGCGACCAGCGAGCCGTTGTGCCTGGTCCGGATCTCGCCGGCCCACGGGGCGTAACCCTCGGACACGGCGTTGGCGATGCCGGTGCCCCGGGTCTCGGTGAGGAACTCGGTGCGGAACCCGATCAGGCCGCGCGACGGCACGACGTAGTCCAGCTTGATCCGGCCGCTGCCGTGGCCGGCCATGTTCTCCATCCGGCCCTTGCGGTTGGCCAGCAGCTGGGTGATCGCGCCCAGGTGCTCCTCGGGAGCGTCGATGGTCAGCCGCTCGAACGGCTCGTGCAGCTTGCCGTCGACGGTCCTGGTCACCACCTGCGGCTTGCCCACGGTCAGCTCGAAGCCCTCGCGGCGCATCTGCTCGACCAGGATGGCCAGCGCCAGCTCACCGCGGCCCTGCACCTCCCAGGTGTCGGGGCGCTCGGTGGGCAGCACCCGCACCGACACGTTGCCGACCAGCTCGGAGTCGAGCCGGGCCTTGAGCACGCGGGCGGTCAGCTTGTTGCCGCCGCCGCGACCGGCCAGCGGCGAGGTGTTCACACCGATGGTCATCGAGATGGCGGGCTCGTCGACGGTGATCCGGGGCAGCGGCTCCGGGTTGTCCACGTCGGCCAGCGTGTCGCCGATGGTGATCTCCGGGATGCCGGCGATGGCGACCAGGTCGCCCGCCCGCGCCTCCTCGGCCGGGACGCGGTCCAGCGCCTCGGTGATCAGCAGCTCGGTGATGCGCACCTTCTGCACCGAGCCGTCCTCGCGGCACCACGAGACCGTCTCACCCTTGCGGATGCGACCGGCCTCGATCCGGCACAGCGCGATCCGGCCCAGGAAGGAGGACGCGTCGAGGTTGGTCACCAGCGCGCGCAGCGGCGCGTCGGCGTCACCGGTGGGCGCGGGGATGTGCGTGAACAGGACGTCGAACAGGACGTCGAGGTTCTCCTCGTCCGGCAGGCCGCCGTCCTCGGGCTGGGTGAGGCTCGCCCGACCGGCGCGGGCCGAGGCGTAGACGACCGGCAGGTCCAGCACGGAGTCGTCCGCGCCGACCTCGGTGGCCAGGTCCAGCAGCAGGTCGTGGGCCTCGTCGACGACCTCGGAGATCCGGGCGTCGGGGCGGTCGACCTTGTTCACCACGAGGATCACCGGCAGACCGGCGGCCAGCGTCTTGCGCAGCACGAACCGGGTCTGCGGGAGCGGCCCCTCGGAGGCGTCGACCAGCAGCACGACGCCGTCGACCATGGACAGGCCGCGCTCGACCTCGCCGCCGAAGTCGGCGTGACCGGGGGTGTCCACCACGTTGATGGTCACCGCGCCGTCCGCCGTGCGGCGGCGCACGGCCGTGTTCTTGGCGAGGATCGTGATCCCCTTCTCCCGCTCCAGCTCGCCGGAGTCCATGACCCGGTCGACGAGCTCGGCACGTTCGGAGAAGGCACCGGATTGGCGGAGCATGGCGTCCACCAGGGTGGTCTTGCCGTGGTCAACGTGCGCGACGATCGCGACGTTGCGCAGGTCGTTGCGGACCAGCGTTTCCTTGATCGACGCGGTGGCCGTGGGCACGCGGAACTCCTAGAGCTGTCTGTCGAGGATTGGCAGGCGCCGGACAGAGAACGCGCGCAGCCTCCTGACAGCGTACCGCTCCGGTAGTCAATACCACACACGAGCGCGGGGTGAGGTCAGCCTCACCTAGTGTGAGGTCACCCGAACGAGGGGAGACGACGCGTGGGCAAGAGCAAGGTCAAGAAGAAGTGCTGCCGGTCGAAGCCCCGCTGCGCGCGGTGCCCGGTGACGGCTCTGCTCAAGGCGCGGGCGAAGGCGCTCAAGAAGGAGGAGAAGGCGGCGAAGGCGGCCCGGAAAGCCGCGAAGAAGGCCGCTTGATCCCACGCCACCCGGCGGACCGGGTGGCGGGTCCTGACGCACGTCAGGTCAACGCGGCTTCGTTGACCTTGGCCAGCTCCGGTGCGGTCCTGGTGGCCTGGAACTCCACCACCCGGTGGCGGACGAGCTTCTGCACCGCGAAGGGATCGGTGGCGAGCAGCGCGTCGAGCTTCCCGCGCGGCATGGGCCGCGCGATGATCACCCCGCCGACGCGGGGCACCTGACGACCGGACGCGAGGAAGTAACCGGCTTCATACTGCTTGTTCAGCCAGTCCACGTGGTCCGCCAGGGTGTAGTCGACTTCGTCCAGTGGCTTGATGTACTCCAGCAGCACGATGTACATAGACAAAATGTAGACCCGTGACACACAGGTAAAACACGATATGATCGCGGCTATGCGCACTCTTTACCCGTTCTGGTGGTCCGCCTTGCGGCGGCCCTGAGAACTGTGCGTTGACGAAACGCCGGCCGCCCCGCTCGGGCGGCCTTCGTGCGTTCTGGGGCTGGTCGGGTGGGCACACTCGAAGGGAAGCCACCATGATCAGGCTGTCTGCGATCACCCCGTCCGGTCCCGTGCAGTTGGGCAACTACCTGGGCGCGATCCGCCGGTGGGCCGCCGAGGGCACCGATGAGGACGTGTACTTCATCAGCGACCTGCACGCGATGACGAACTCGCACAACCCGGCCCGGTTGCGCGCCCTGACCAGGGAACAACTGGCCGTGCTGATCGCCGCGGGGGTCGATCCGCGCTCCGTGTCGGTGCAGTCCGACCTGGTCCGCGAGCTGGGCGCGCTGACCTGGGTGCTGGAGTGCACCTGCACCTACGGCGAGGCCGCGCGGATGATCCAGTTCAAGGAGAAGTCGGCCGGCCGGTCGTCGGTCCGGTTGAGCCTGCTCACCTACCCGGTGCTGATGGCCGCCGACATCCTGCTCCAGGGTGCGCACGAGGTCCCGGTGGGCGACGACCAGGCGCAGCACGTGGAACTGGCGCGCGTGCTGGCCCGCCGGTTCAACGGCACCTACGGCGAGGTGTTCGTGATGCCGAAGTCGGTGGTCCCGCCCACCGCCGCCCGCGTCCGCGATTTGTCGGACCCGTCCCGCAAAATGGCGAAATCCGCAAAGGACGCGGCCGGCACGGTATTCGTGCTCGACTCGCCCGACCTCGTCCGGCGGAAGATCAAGCGCGCCGTGACCGACGACCTCGGCGTGGTCCGGTACGCGCCGGAGGAGCAGCCCGGGGTGGCGAACCTGCTGGAGATCCTCGCCGCGTGCACCGCCAAGGACCCGGAGGAGATCGCGGCCTCGCTGTCCGGTTACGCCGAGCTGAAGGACACCGCGGCGGAAGCGGTGGTGGAGGAGCTGCGCGGCGTGCGGGAGCGCACGCAAGCCCTCCTCGACGACCCGGCCGAGCTCGACCGGGTGCGCGCGCACGGCGCGGAGCGGTCGCTGGAGCGCTGTCGGCACCGCCTGGACGCCGCGCTGCGCATGTCCGGACTGGGCTGACCCCGCTCGGGGGGCGTTCGCCGGGGCCGGCGGACGCCCCCGGGTGTACGGGCCGTGCCGCCGTCGGCGAGGGGTGTCGCGCTACAGGTGTGAGCGGTCGCGGGAGACGTTGTCGGTCGGCACCTGCGGGCCCGGCTTCCTGATGTCGACGTGGACCGGGTCACCGGGCGCGGCGTGTCCGTGGCGGTGCACCGGAGCGCCCCCGGAGCATCACACCTGGTCCGGCGGGTCCAGCAGGCCGTGCAGCTCGGGCAGCACCACGCGGTCGGCGGGCAGCCAGGCCAGGCCGTCCAGCTCGCCCGCACCCACCCACCGCACCTCCGGGTGGTCCAGCGCCCGGGGCTCGCCGCTCACCAGGTCGGCCCGGTACACCCGCAGCAGGTGGTCCGACCGCAGCGGGATGTCCGGCCCGAGCTGCCCGCCGGCCTCGACCCCGACCCCGAGTTCCTCCGCGCACTCCCGCACCACGGCCGCGCGGTCGTCCTCCCCCGGCTCGACCCGCCCGCCGGGCAGCTCCCAGCCGCCGGCGAGCTGCGCCGGGTAGCCGCGCTGCTGCACCAGCAGCAGCCCGTCGCGCACGATCGCCGCCGCGACGACGACCTTGGCGTCCACCAGCTCGCGGCTGCGCGCCGACACCGCCCGGGCCCGCGCCTGAAGCACCTTCAGCGCCAGTCCGCGACCCACGATGACGTCCGCCAGCCGGCCGAACGGCCCGCCGGGGCTGGTCCACTCCACCGAGTCGACCACCATCGTCCCGCCGCCGGTGTGCAGCAGGTCGGTGATCAGCACGAACCTCGGCAGCGGCCCGCCGACCAGCTCGGCCGACACGCCGGTGGTGTCCGCCCGGGTGACCAGCAGGGTCCCGTCGACCGGCCCGACCGAACCGGCCAGCTCCGCGCCCGCGTACAGCACCGGGCCACCGCCGATCCGGACGCCGAGGCCGCGGATCGACCGCGCCAGCAGCCGGGCGTCCAGCAGGGCCGCGGCGACCGTGCGCAACGGGGCGTCGACCAGCGTGGTCGCTCGGAGCTCGGGCACGGGGATGATCCTGCCATCACCGGTACGCGGGCCAGCGCACCTCCAGGCGAGCACCCCCCTCGGGCGACTCCATGGCCCGCACGGTGCCCTTGCGCCGGGTCACCAGGTGCGCGACCAGCGCCAGCCCCAGCCCGAACCCGCCCGTCGCCCGGCCTCGGTCGGACTCGACCCGGTAGAACCGGTCGAACACCTTCTCGCGGTGCTCGGGCGGGATGCCGTGGCCGTCGTCGTCCACCACCAGCCGGATCTCGCCGGGCGCGGGCAGCACCGAGATCCGGATGAAGGTCTCGGCGTACCGGCCGGCGTTGCGGATCAGGTTGTCGAGCACCAGCTCGACCTCGGACCGGGCCACCTGGATGAGGCACGCGGTCATCGGCGCGTGGACCGTGACCAGCAGCTCGCTCCTGGGCACCCGCAGCACCGCCGCCTGCGCCTGGAGCACCACGTCGACGGGCTCGACGCGCGGCAGGTCGCCGGTGTCCGCGCGGGCCAGCATGAGCAGCGCGTCCACCAGGTTCGACAGCCGCTCGGACTCCTCGACCACGGACTCCAGCACCTCGATGGAGAAGTCCGGGTCCGGGTGCGCCACCGCCACCTCGGCCTGCGCGCGCACGGACGTGACCGGGGAGCGCAGCTCGTGGGCCGCGTCGCCGGTGAACCGGCGCAGCCGCTCGCTGGCCTCGTCGCGCCTGGCCAGCAGGGCGTTGAGGGCTTCGGCGAGCGCCTGGAGCTCGTCCCGGGTGGGCGGCACCGGCAGGCGTTCGCCGGCGGGCAGCTCGCCGGCCGCGATCCGCATCCGCTCCACCGGGCGCAGCGACGACCGGACGGCGAACCAGGTCGCGATCCCGACCAGGCCCGCGACCAGCACCGCGGCCACCGCGAGCCACCTCGTGCCCAGGTCGTTGGCCCGCCCGTAGCCGACCAGGGTGTCACCGGTGACGTGCAACCGCGGCGTGCCGTCGGGGGCGAACACCACCCGGCCGATCCAGCGGTGGGCGCTCGCGCCGTCCACCCGGAGCACCTTCTCCCCCGACTTGAGCTGCCGGATGTCCTGCGCGGTGAGCTCGGGCCGGGGGCCGCCGTCCAGCGGGGTGCCCGCGATGTCGAGCACCCGCACGGTCGCGGTCCGCTCCAGCTCGGCGTCCACCGCGCGGACCTGCACCATCCCGATCAGGCTCGGGGCGAGCAGGGTCAGCGCGAGCAGGCACAGCAGGGCCACGCCGGTCGCCACGACGGTGATCCGGAACCGCAGCGAGCGCCGCAGCCACCAGCGGTGCGGGCTCACCTGCGGCGGGCGGCCGTCGAGTCCAGCGCCGCGTCCAGGTCGGGGGTCGAGGCCAGGTAACCGTGACCGCGCACGGTGCGCACCACCTCCCCCGCGCCCATCGCGTCGAGCTTGCGCCGCAGGTAGCCGACGTAGACCTCCACCGCGTTGCGGGTCGCGGCCTGCTCGTCGCCCCAGACCGTGCGCAGCAGCTCGTCCTTGGTGACCACCGAGCCCGCCCGGCCGGCCAGCACGTCCAGCACGGCGTACTCGCGCGGCGAGAGGCTGACCGGCTCGCCCGCCCAGCTCACCTCGCGCACCGCGCGGTCCACCACCAGGTCGCCGAGCTTGAGCCTGCGCCGCGCCAGGTCCGACTGGTTGCGCCGGAGCAGCGCCCGGACCTGCGCGACCAGCACCACGAAGCTGAACGGCTTGACCAGGTAGCCGTCCGCACCCAGGTCCAGGCCGTCGGCCTGGTCCACCTCGCCGTCCTTGGCCGACACCATCAGCACGGGCGTCCGCACCCCTTCCGCCCGCAGCCGCTGGAGCACCCGGTAGCCGCTGAGCCCCGGCAGCATGATGTCCAGCAGCACCACGTCGAACGCGCCGGTCAGCGCCACCCGCAGGGCGTTCGGGCCGTCCGCGGCGGTGACCACCTCCATGCCCTCGGCGGACAGCCCGCGTTCGAGCGCGCGCCGCACGCCCACCTCGTCGTCAACTACCAGCACCCGTGGCCTCACGCACCACAGGATGCCCGCAAAGGGGGACAATCGGCGCACGATCCTCAGTCCGTTCTCAGCGTCGGGATCACTCTCAGCCGTATCTCAGCCACGCCGGAGGAACGTCTGTGGTGTCGGACCGACGCCCGGTCGGCCGACGCGCTTGGAGGAGGGGACATGAACCGGAGAAGGGTGACCGTGGCCGCTGCGGCGGTCGGCGTGGTCGCCGGAGCCGCGGGCCTGGGGGTGCTCGCGCTGCCCGCCGGGGCGGGTCCCGCTCCCGTCCTGCCGGACGTGAGCGCGGAATCGCTGGTCGAGTCGGTGCTGACCGCGAAACCGGCGGCGTTCGGCGGCGCGGTGGAGGTCCGCAACGACCTCGGCATCCCCGCGCTGGCGGGTCTGCCGCAGTTGTCCGACGGCGAGTCCAAGTTGCGCATGTGGACCGACGGCGAGGGGCGGGTGCGCGTGCAGCTCCCCGCCGGCGACGCCGAGCGCACGTTCGTCGACGACGGCCGGACGGGCTGGCTGTGGAACTCGGCCGACCAGGTGGTGACGAAGCTCCCGCACGGTTCCGCCGGGCAGCCGAAGATCGACCTCGACCAGGACCGGGACGGGCAGCTCCCGCCGGACCCGGTGTCGCTGTCGCGCGAGGTCGTGGCGAAGGTCAAGGAGTTCAGCGACGTCACGGTCGACGGCACGGCCCGCGTGGCCGGGCGGTCGACCTACGAACTGGTGCTGACGCCGAAGCCGACCGAGCGCACCGTGCTGCGCGAGGTCCGGGTGGCGGTCGACGCCGAGCTGCGGGTGCCGCTGCGGGTGGCCGTGCTGACCAACGGCACGAACAACCCGGCGGTGCAGGTGGGCTTCACGGACCTGACCGTGGGTCCGCAGGACGCTGCGCTGTTCTCCTTCACCCCGCCCCCCGGGGCGAAGGTCGCGGAGGCGGCGGTCCAGAAGCCGTCCGACGAGGAGAAGGCGCTGGCCGAGGGCGTGCTCGCGGAGGCGGCTCCGCAGGTCCACGGCGAGGGCTGGGACGTCGTGCTGACCGCCAAGACCCCGGCGGGCGCGCTGCGCGTCCCGGCGGGCCAGGAGGGGTCCGGCGACCGGCCGGGCCGCGGTGAGCGGGACGACGTCGACGTCCAGGGGCTGCTCAAGCAGTTGGGCAAGCAGGTCAGCGGCCCGTGGGGGAGCGGGACGCTGATCACCACCAAGGTCGGCGGCGTGCTGTTGGCCGACGACGGCCGGGTGGCGTTCGGCCCGGTGCCCGAGCAGGTGCTGACCGAGGCCATCGCCAAGGTCAAGTGATCACCGGGGTCGACGCCCGCGACGGGCGTCGACCCCGCCCACCGCCGGGCCTTTCCGGCGGACTAGTCCAGGGGAGAGAACCGCATGACCACCTCGACCAGCGTGCGGGCGGAGCCGGCCGACACCGGTGCCGCCCCGGCCCTCGTCGTCCGGACGCGGGGGCTGCGCAAGGTGTACGGGAGCACCGTGGCGGTGGACCGGGTGGACCTCGACGTGCCGAAGGGCGCGGTGCTCGGGATGCTCGGCCCCAACGGGTCGGGCAAGACCACCACGATCCGGATGATGCTCGGGCTCGTGCGACCGACCGAGGGGGAGGTCGAGCTGTTGGGCCAGGCGCTGCCCGACGGTGCCGCCGCCGCGCTGCCGCACGTCGGCGCGCTGGTCGAGGGGCCGGGGTTCCACCCGTTCCTGTCGGGGCGGGAGAACCTCCGGCGGGTCGCGGCGTTCGAGCCGCTGCTGGCCACCGGTTCGATCAAACAGGCGGTGGAGGACGCGCTGGAGCGCGTCGGCCTGGCCGCCGCCGCGCACCGGCGGTACCGGGGGTACTCGCTGGGCATGAAGCAGCGGCTGGGACTGGCGTCCGCGCTGCTGGTCGAGCGCAGGCTGATCGTCCTGGACGAGCCGACCAACGGCCTCGACCCGGCGGGCACCCGCGAGGTCCGCAACGTCATCGCCGAGCTGAAGGGCAACAGCACCAGCGTGGTGGTGTCGTCGCACCTGCTGAGCGAGATCGAGGCGACGTGCACCCACGTGGCCGTGCTGCACAAGGGCACGGTGGTCGCGCAGGGCGGCCTGGCCGAACTGCTCCAGGCCGAGAGCAGCGCCCTGCTGATCACCACACCGGACTGGTTGCAGGCGTTGAACGTGCTGCGCGAAGCCCGGATCTCGGCGCGCGCCGCGCAGGACGGGCTGCGCGTGGAACTGATCGGGACCACACCGCCGGCCGTGCTGGAGGCGCTGGTCAAGGGGGGCATCAACGTGTGGGAGGCGCGTCGGCAGCGCACCGGTCTGGAAGAGCTCTTCGCGCGGCTCACCGAGGCCGCCGAAGCAGAAGAGGGGCTGTCCGCCGTGGACACCGTCGAGGAGGGGGCGTGATGACCGCACTGGTCGCGACTCGGGCACCGCTGAGCCGCCAACTGAGGTCGGAGCTGCGGTGGATCGTGCGCCGGCCCCGGACGGTGATCGGCCTGTCGGCGCTGTGCCTGGTGCCGGTCCTGGCGGGCGTCGGCCTGTGGTTCGCCCTGGACGGTGCGGCCGGCGCGGGTCCCGGCCTGGCCGCGATCATCTCCGGCAACGGCCTGGTGCTGCCGGTGCTCACCCTGTTCCTGGCCCTCCCGCTGCTGCTGCCGCTGGTGGGTGCGATCTGGGCGGCGGACGGGCTGGCGGGCGAGACGCAGCACGGCACCCTGCGCGGCCTGCTGCTGTCCCCGGTGGGCAGGCTGCGGCTGCTGGCGATCAAGTCGTTCGGCGTCGCGACCATGACGCTGCTGGCGGTGACGCTGCTCGCCGTCGTCGGCACCGTCACCGGTGTCGTGCTGTTCGGCGGCGAGGGCATGCTCACGCTGTCCGGCACCACGCTGTCGCTGGGTTCCGCTCTCGCGCGGATCGCGCTGACCATCGGGCTGGTGACCGTCCAGGTGTGGGGCGTGGCGGCGATCGCGATGGCGATCTCGGCGTGCACCGAACACCCGCTGGTCGTGATGGCCGCGACCTTGGCCGGCGTGATCGTCTGCGGGGTGCTGAACGTGTTCACCGCGCTGGACTGGCTGCACCCGTACCTGATCACGTCGAGCTGGGAGAACCTGACCGACGTCATGCGCGACCCGCTGCCCACCGACGCGCTGTGGAACAGCACCGCCCTGGCGGGGTGCTACATCTTGATCGGCCTGTCCCTGGCGGCGATGCGCGTCGTGACCAAGGACAACTGATGACCTGAGTCGTTGCGGTGGACGCCCTGACGTGACGTCGGTGGTCGAAGGACTACCGACGCTGCACGCCGACCGGCCTGGGCGGCACGGGGCGGGGCGGTCGGCTGGGCAGGTGTACCGGCGTGTCGACAAATGCCCCGACAGTTTCGCGGTGCGTAGGGCAGGGTGTACCCCGTGTTCCTGGAGACCGAGCGGGTGACGCTGCGCGACTTCGCACCGTCCGATGTGGACGCCTTCGCCGACCTGCACGCCGACCCGGCCGTGATGCGGTACCTGGAGAGCGGCCGGCCGGTGGACCGCGCGACCGTGGTGCGGGACTTGCTCCCGCGCTACTTGCGACGGGCCAGTGGCTGGTGGGCCGGCGTGTCGAAGGCGTCCGGCGAGGTCGTCGGCGCGTTCGAGTTCCGCGAAACGGAACCGGGCGTGCGCGAACTGGGGTACCGCCTGCACCGCCGCCACTGGGGCGTCGGCTACGCGACCGAGGTGTCCCGGGCGTTGGTGGACAAGGGTTTCCGCGAGCTCGGCGTGCGCCGGGTGTTCGCGACGACCATGGCCGTCAACCGGAACTCCCGCCGCGTCCTGGAGAAGACCGGGCTCCGCTTCCGCCGCACGTTCTTCCAGGACTGGCCGGACCCGATCCCCGGTTCGGACCAGGGCGAGGTCGAGTACGACCTCACCCACGCCGAATGGTCCGCCGCCCGCATCCCGCACGAACCCGACCCGGCCGACTGACCCACCCGAACGGCACGGCCACCCGATCACCGCGACCCGATCACCGCGACTCGATCACGGTGACCTGATCACAGCTACCCGATCACGGTGACCCGATCACGGCGATGCCGTCGGGGTCCACCGCCAACCGCACCCGCGCGCCGATCTCCGGCGGGTCCGCGATCGCCGCCACCGCCTCGAACTCGCCGCCGAGCAACCCCCCGCCCTCGGATTCCCCCGCGCCCGCACCGGCCGACACGGCGGCGTCGGCTGCGGTGTCTGCTGCGGCGTCGGCGACGGCACCGGCCGGTGGCGCGGTGAGCCGGACCAGCAGGCGCACGTGGTCGCGGCGGTGGGCGCGTTCCAGGACTTCGGCTTCCAGCGGGCCGTTCGGGTCCACGTGCAGCGCCGTCGCCCGCAGTCCGACCCGCGCCGGGACGCCGACCAGGCGTTGCGCCTCCCTCGCCGCCAGCACCTTCCCGCACCCGAGGAACCGGGCGATCTCGACGTCCGCAGGCGAGCGCCACACCTCGGCCGGCGGTCCGACCTGCCGAATCCGACCGGCGCGCATCACGGCCACCCGGTCGGCCAGCGTGAACGCCTCGTCGTGGTCGTGGGTGACCACCAGCGCCGTCGCCCCCGCCTCCCGCAGCAGCCGCGCCAGGTCCACCGCCAACGACTCGCGCAACGCCCGGTCCAGCGCGGACAGCGGCTCGTCCAGCAGCAGCAGCCTGGGTCGGGGCGCGAGGGCGCGGGCCAGCGCCACCCGCTGCTGCTCCCCGCCCGACAGCTCGGTCACCTTCCGGCGCTGGTACCCGCCGAGTCCGACGAGTTCGAGCAGTTCCGCGACCCGCTTGTCCCGCGCCTCCCGCTCGACCCGGCGCATCCGCAGCCCGAACGCCACGTTCCCGGCGACGTCCCGGTGCGGGAAGAGCTGCCCGTCCTGGAACACCAGGCCGAACCCGCGCCGGTGCACGGGCGTCCCGGCCAGGTCCGCGCCGTCCCACGTCACGGTCCCGGCGGACGGGGCCTCCAGCCCGGCGACGGTCCGGAGCAGCGTGGACTTCCCGCACCCGGACGGCCCGAGCAGCGCCACGACCTCGCCGTCCCCGACCGCCAGGTCGACCTCCGACACCGCCGCCACGTCCCCGTACCGGACGCTGATCCCGTTCAGCCCCAACGACATCTAGAACTCCCCGCCGGCCGGCACCCGCAGCCGCTCGATCAGCAGCACCGCCGCCGTGGTCACCACCATCAACAACGCGCACGCCGCGTACGCCATCTGGCTGTTCAGCTCCCCCGGCCGCGCCATCAGCCGGGCGATCACCACCGGCAGCGTCGGCGCGTCCGGCCGGGCCAGGAAGCTCGTCGCCCCGAACTCGCCGAGCGCCACCACGAACCCGAACCCGGCCGCCGCGACCAGCGACCGCGACGCCAGCGGCAGGTCCACTTCGCGCCACACCCGCCACGGGCTCGCGCCCAGCGACGCCGCCGCCTGCCGCAGCCGCTCGTCCACGGCCCGCAGCACCGGCAGCACGATCCGCACGATCAACGGCGTCACCACCAGCGCCTGCGCCAACGGCACCAGCAACGGCGAGGTCCGGAAGTCGCCCGGCAGCGCGTCCATGGTGATCAGGTAGCCGAAGCCGACCGTCACCGCGGACACGCCCAGCGGCAGCATCAACGCGGTGTCCAGCGCCTCGGCGAACCACGACCCGTGCCGGCGCAACCCGACCAGCACCACGGCCGACACGACGCCGACCACCAGCGCCACCAGGGTCGCGTCGGTGGCGACCCGCACCGAGTTCACCGCCGCCTGCCACCCGGACACGGCGAGCGTCCCGCGCTCCCCCGTGCCGGCCAGCGCCCGGTACCCGGCCAGGCTCCAACCGTTCGCGGTGGACAGCGAGCGGACCACCAGGCCCACCACGGGCAGCAGCAGCGCGCACACGACGAGCCACGCCGTCGCGACCACGCCCCACTCGCCGCCGACCGGCCGCCGGGTGCTCTCCACCCGCAGCGACAGCGCCTTCTCCCGCCGCCGACGGGCCGCGCCACCCAGCAGCAGCACCGCGAGCACCGCCGCGAACTGCAACAACGACAACGCCGCCGCGCCCGACAGGTCGAACAGCTCGACCGTGCGGAGGTAGATCTCGGTCTCCAACGTCCGGTGGCGCGCGCCGCCCAGCACCAGCACCACGCCGAAACTGGTGGCGCAGAACAGGAACACGACCGACGCCGCCGACCCGATCGCGGGGGCCAGGGCGGGCAGCACCACGGAGGTGAACGCGCGCGGCCGGGACGCCCCCAGCGCCCGCGCCGCGTCCTCGGCCCGCCGGTCGACCTTCGCCCACAGCCCGCCGACGGTCCGCGCGACCACGGCGACGTTGAAGAACGCGTTGGCCAGCACGATCGGCAGCACCCCGCCGTCGGGCCACAGCGCCCGGAACGCCAACCCGACCACCACGGTCGGCAGCACGAACGGCACCATCACCGCCGCCCGCACCACGCCGGAGCCGCGCACCCGGCACCGGGCCAGCAGGAACGCCACCGGCAGGCCGGTGAGCAGCGCCAACGCCGTGGCCGCCGCCGCCTGCCCCAGGGTGAAGCCGATCAGCCCCCACGTGCGCGGGTCGACCAGCGCGGGCCACACGCCGCCGTCGCCCAGGCCGAGACCGATGATCGCGAGCACGGGCCAGGCGAAGAACACCCCGAGGAACGCCAGCGGCAGCAGGGCCGCGAGCGTCCAGCCCAGCCGCGCGCCGGGCCGCCGCCGGCCGGACGGGGGTCCGGCCGGCCGGGTCGCGCGGTCAGCGGTCAGCCCTGGACCAGCGTGCGCCACTGCTGGACCCACTGCTCGCGGTTGGCGTCCACCTGGTTCGCGGGCAGGGTGCGGGCCTCCGCCGGCAGGGGTGCGGCCTTGGTCCACGCCTCGGGCAGCGCCACGCCCTCGCGGGAGGGGTAGACGTACATCTTCCCGGGCACGTCGGCCTGGAACTCCTCCGACAGCAGGAAGTCCACGACCTTGCGCGCGTCGTCGGCGTTCTTCGCGCCGTTCAGCACGCCCGCGTACTCGACCTGCCGGTAGCAGGTGTCGAGCAGCGCCTTGGTGCGCGGGGTGCCGTCGTCACCGATCTCGGCGGACGGCGAGGACGCGTAGGACACCACGGCCGGGCGCGGCCCCTTGCCGCTGGAGCCGGAGAAGTCCTGGGTGTAGGCCTCCTCCCAGCCGCTGACCACCTTGACGCCGTTGGCCTTCAGCTTCGACCAGTACTCCGCCCACCCGGACTCGCCGAACTCGTCGATCGTGCCGAGCAGGAACGCCAGGCCCGGCGAGGACGTGGCGGGGTCCTCGACCACCAGCTTGTCCTGGTACTTCGGGTCGACCAGGTCGGCGTAGGACTTCGGCTCGCCCAGGTCCTTGAAGGCGGCGACGTCGATGTTCACGCACACGTCGCCGACGTCCACCGCGTGCAGCCGGTTCGGCGGGTCGAGCTGGTAGCGCTGCGCGCCCTGGCCCGCCTCGGGCGAGGCGTGCTCGGCGAAGACTCCCTCCTTCAACGCGCGCGACGCGAAGGTCGAGTCGACGCCGAACGCGACGTCGCCGAGCGGGTTGGCCTTGGTGAGCACCAGCTTGTTGGTCAGCTCGCCGGCGTCGCCCGAGGCCAGCGGCTTGACCGTGATCCCGGTCTCGGCCTTGAAGGCGTCGAGGACCTCTTGCGTGACCCCGAAGGAGTCGTGGGTGACCAGGGTCACCACCCGCTCGCCGGGCGGCGGCGGGTCCCCGGCGGTGACGGAGCACGCGGTCAGCGCGACCCCGGTGACGGCGGCGGTCAGCACGCGTCGAAGCATCATCTCTCCCTACACCGGCATGACCCGGATCAGGTGCGGACGGTCGAGGGCTTGCGAGCCCTCCTCTCAGCCCGGCGCAACACCGGACTCCCGTGGTGACCTCGCACCCTACGCGACGCGGTGGGACGATCGAGGACATGGCCGAGCTGCTGACCGACGATCAGGTGACCGCTGCCCTGTCCGCCCTGCCCGGGTGGACCGCCCAGGACGCCGCGCTCGTGCGCACGGCGGAACTGGCGAGCTTCCCGCACGCGATCCAGGTGGTGAACCGGGTGGCGGAGATCGCGGAGAACGACGACCACCACCCGGACATCGACATCCGGTGGCGCACGCTGACCTTCCGGTGCAGCACGCACTCCATCGGCGGGATCACCGCCCTGGACGTGTCACTGGCGGGCGAGATCGACGGCGTGCTCGACGCGCTCGGGTGACGTCCGCCGCAGCGCGACGGCGATCGCCACCAGCGTGAGCAGACCCACCGCCGGGTACACCCAGCCGAGCAGGGAGAGGTACCAGGGGCGCGGGATGATCCAGATCGATTCCTGGAGGATCAGCAGGATCGAGATCAGGTAGCTGCCGATCGCCAGCAGCCACGCCCACGCCGCAACCGTCACCAGGCGGTGCCGGGCGGTCCCGTGGACCAGCCACAGCAGGGCCGGGATCGCCCACACCCAGTGGTGGCTCCACGAGATCGGCGACACCAGCAGCCCGAGGAACTGCACGGTGACCAGCGTCGCCAAGGTGTCCCCGGCCTTGACCGCGGAGTGCAGCGCCCACGCCGCGAGCCCCACCGCGACGAGCGCGCCGACCAGGTAGACCGGGCCGGTCTGCACGTCGTAGCCGACGGTCCGGGACAGCGCGCCGCGCAGCGACTGGTTGATCGCCGACCCGACCGGGCCGACCCGGGTGGCGTCCCCGAGCAGCTCGAACCAGAACTGGTGGGACTGGCGCGCCGAGAGCAGGTAGCCGAGCCCGACCGTGCCCGCGAAGGCGGCGACGGACCAGGCGGCGGCCTTGAAGTTGCGGGTGACCAGGAAGTACAGGCCGGTGATCGCCGGCGTGAGCTTGATCCCCGCCGCGATGCCGACGCCCGCGCCGCCCGCCCACGAGCGCGCGCCGACCACCGTGCCGAGGAGCAGGGCGGCCAGGACCAGGTTGATCTGGCCGTAGTTGAGGGTGGTGCGGACCGGCTCGACCCAGACGAACAGCGCGGTCCACAGCATCGCCCGGCGCGGGTCGCCGCTGCCGACCAGGGTCAGCGACTTGCGCACCACGAACCACAGGCAGAACAGGCAGAGGAGCTGCCAGACCCAGCGCGAGGCTTCCCACGAGATCCACGACAGCGGCAGGAACAGGAACGCCGCGAACGGGGGGTACGTGAACGGCAGGGCGAACTTGTCCGAGAACTCGCTGAGCCGCCACTGGTAGAGCTCGCCGGTGAACAGCTCGGGCGAGCCGTTCCGGTAGACCATCAGGTCGATCATGGTCATCTGGGTCTGGAACGCCACCATCACCAGGTGGCCGGCCAGCGAGAGCCCGAACAACCACGGCGCGACGGTGAGGACCCGAGCCTCGACAGCTCGCAGGTTCACAGCCTGTACCTCCACGATCGTGTGAATTGCACGACTACCGGGCCACGAAACCGGGTACTCGGACGTCAAGACGAGTGGGAGATCAACGCAAGGGGATTCGCATGACCGCCGACATCGTCGTGTTCACCGTCGCAGCACTCGGAATGCTGGCCACCGCCGGGGGCGTGTTCGCCCTCGCCCGGCACAGCCGCAACCACGTGCGCTGACGCCGTGACCATCTGACATGGCAACCAGGGGCCTCCCGACGCACATCGTCGGGGGGCCCGTTCGTTCCGCGAAGGGCCCCGCACGCGGTCGCGGGAGGCCCTTCGCGGACCGGGTCAGACGTTGAAGCGGAACTCCACGACGTCGCCGTCCGCCATCACGTAGTCCTTGCCCTCCATGCGGACCTTGCCCGCCGCCTTCGCGGCGGCCATCGAGCCCGCTTCCACGAGGTCCGCGAACGACACGACCTCGGCCTTGATGAAGCCGCGCTCGAAGTCGGTGTGGATCACACCGGCCGCCTGCGGGGCGGTCGCGCCCTTCGGGATGGTCCACGCGCGGGACTCCTTCGGGCCCGCCGTGAGGTAGGTCTGGAGGCCCAGGGTGTGGAACCCGGCCCGCGCCAGGCCGTTCAGGCCCGGTTCGTGCTGGCCGATGGACTCCAGCAGCTCGCGCGCCGACTCCTCGTCCAGCTCCAGCAGCTCGGCTTCGACCTTGGCGTCCAGGAACACCGCGTCGGCGGGTGCGACCAGCTCGCGCAGCTCCTCGACCTTCGCGTCGTCGGTCAGGATGCTCTCGTCCGCGTTGAACACGTAGAGGAACGGCTTGGTCGTCAGCAGGCTCAGTTCGCGCAGCAGCTCGCCGTCCACTTCGGACTGCGCGTGGAACAGGGTCCGGCCGGAGTCGAGGATCTCGCGCGCCTTCACCGCGGCCTCCAGCGCCGGGCGGCGGTCCTTCTGGGTCCGCGCCTCCTTCTCCAGCCGGGGCACGGCCTTCTCCAGCGTCTGGAGGTCGGCGAGGATCAACTCCGTGTTGATGGTCTCGATGTCGGACGCCGGGTCCACGCGGCCGTCCACGTGCACCACGTCCGAGTCGTCGAAGACGCGGATGACCTGGCAGATGGCGTTCGCCTCGCGGATGTTCGCGAGGAACTTGTTGCCCAGTCCCGCGCCTTCGGACGCTCCCTTCACGATGCCCGCGATGTCGACGAACGACACCACGGCGGGCACCTCGCGCTCGGAGCCGAAGATCGCCGCCAACGTGCCCAGGCGGGAGTCCGGCAGCGGCACCACGCCGACGTTCGGCTCGATGGTCGCAAACGGGTAGTTCGCGGCCAGCACGTCGTTGCGCGTGAGGGCGTTGAACAGGGTGGACTTGCCGACGTTGGGCAGGCCGACGATGCCGAGGGTCAAACTCACGGTGGGTGAGTCTACGCGCCCGGACGCCGTGTCCGATTCCCGCGAGACCGCTGGTGCCGGCGGTGGCAGAGTGAGGGCCATGCTGCTCGACGCCGAACGCGCCTACCGGGCCGTCGCCGCCCGCGACGCCCGCTTCGACGGGTGCTTCATCCTCGCGGTGCGGACCACCCGGATCTACTGCCGACCGTCCTGCCCGGCGGTCACCCCCAAGCAGCGCAACGCCGAGTTCTACCCGACGGCCGCCGCCGCGCAGTCGGCCGGCTACCGGGCGTGCCGGCGGTGCCTGCCCGACGCCGTGCCCGGCTCGCCGGAGTGGAACCTCCGCGCCGACCTGGCCGCCCGCGCCATGCGGCTGATCTCGGACGGCGTCGTGGAGCGCGAGGGCGTGCCGGGCCTGGCCCACCGGCTGGGCTACTCCGAGCGCCACCTGACCAGGGTGCTGACCGCCGAGCTCGGCGCGGGACCGCTGGCGCTGGCGCGGGCCCACCGGGCGCACTCGGCGCGGCTGCTGATCGAGACGACGGACCTGTCCTTCACCGACATCGCGTTCGCCGCCGGGTTCGCCAGCGTCCGCCAGTTCAACGACACCATCCGCACGGTGTTCGCGTCCACGCCGTCGGACCTGCGCTCGGCGCGGTCGGTGGTGGGCGCGGCGGGCCGGATCACGCTGCGCCTGCCCTACCGGCCGCCGTTCGACGCGCCGGGGCTGCTGGCGTTCTTCCGGGCGTCCGCGATCCCGGGCGTGGAGCACGTGACGGACACCACCTACGCCCGGTCGCTGCGCCTGTCGCACGGCCAGGCGACGGTGATCCTCGAACCCGCCGCCGGGTACGTCTCGTGCTCGCTGCGGCTGACCGACCTGCGCGACCTGGGCAGCGCGGTGAGCCGGGTGCGCCGGCTGCTGGACCTGGACGCCGACCCGCAGGCCGTGGACGAGTTCCTCGGCGGCGACCCGGAGCTCCGCCCGCTGGTGCTGTCCCGGCCGGGCGTGCGGGTGCCGGGCAGCGTGGACGGGGCGGAAACCCTGCTGCGCGCGCTGGGCCACGGGTCACCCGGCGAGCCGCTGGACGTGCCCGACGGCGAGGTCACCCACCTGTACCCGGAGCCCTCGGCGGTCGACTCGCCGGTGGCGGCGGCGCTGGCGGACGGGCGGCTGGTGGTGGACGTCGGCCGGGACGTCGACGAGCTGCACGCCGAGCTGGCCGCGTTCCCCGGTGTCGGCCCGGAGCTCGCGCGGTACGTCGTGATGCGCGTGCTCGGCGCGCCCGACATACCCCTGACCACCGACAACGCGGCGTGGCGTCCTTGGCGCTCGTACGCCGCCATGCACCTGAGGAGGACCGCTTGAGCACCGCACACACGTCCACCCTGGAGACCCCGATCGGCCCGTTCACGGCTGTCGTCGCGGCCGACGGGGCCGTCCTGGCCAGCGGCTGGACCGCGTCCGTCGACGACCTGCTGCCGCAGGTGTCGCCGTCGCTGCGGCCGACCGCGCTGACCGAGCACCGCGACCTGGGCCAGGTGACCAGGGCGGTCCGCGAGTACCACGCGGGCGCGCTGGACGTCATCGCCGAGGTCCCGGTGCGCCAGCGCTCCGGCGAGTTCCTCCAGCAGGCCTGGGAGGCGCTGCGCGGGGTGCCGGCGGGCAAGCCGGTCAGCTACGCCGACTACGCGCTGCTGGCGGGCCGCCCGGCGGCGGTCCGCGCGGCGGCGACGGCGTGCGCCCGCAACGCGGTGACGCTGTTCGTGCCGTGCCACCGGGTGATCCGGACCGGCGGCGCGATCGGCAACTTCCGCTGGGGCGCGGACGCGAAGCGCTGGCTGCTGCGCCACGAGGAGCGGGCGGCGTAGCGGTCACCCCAGCCTGCCACAGGGGTACGACAGCCCGGCCCGCACCGGCCGCCGACCTGCGCCGACCCGCATACCGGGTTGGCGCGGGCCGGGTTTGCGGGTTCCCTGGGGACATGACTCCGGTGCTGATCGGGGTGGAGAACATCTCCACGCCCAAGTGGGCCAGGATGGGGCGGCGGGCCGCGTCGGTGAGCCTGGGCAAGGCGTTGCGCAGCCTGCCCGCCGCGATCCGGGTGGTCCTGCGGCTGGCGTGGCGGACCTCGCCCCGGTCGACGCTGCTCGCGGGCGTCGTGCACGTGCTGTCCGGGTGCGTCACCGCGTTCGGGCTGCTGGCCACGGCGGACGTGTTCTCCGCGCTGCTGCGCGACGGCCCGACCCCGGACCGCGTGGCGGCGTCGCTGCCCGCGTTGGCGGTCGTGGTGGGGTCTTACGCGGCACGGGCACTGCTCGACACCGCCGTGGCCGCCGTGGAGAGTTCCTTGCGGCCACGGGTCACCCGCGCCGCCAACGACGAGGTGACCGCCGTCCTGGTGCGGGCCGACCTGCTCGCGTTCGAGGACGCCGACTTCCGCGAACTGGCCCGGCAGGGCGGGCGGCGCGGGGTGCGGAGCCTGGAGAACAGCCTGCGCTACCTGGCGGACCTGACCTCCTCCTGCATCACGATGGTGGCCGCCGTGATCACGGTCGGGCTGCTCAACCCCTGGCTCGCGCCCGCGCTGCTGCTCGCCGCGCTCGCGAACGCGTGGGCGTCGGCCAAGGTGTCGAAGCTGCGCTACGAGCACTTCCTCGACTCGGTGACGCGCAACATCCGCAAGAGCGTCGTGGAGGAGGTGGCGACCTACCGCGAGTTCGCGCTCGAACGGCACGCGCTGACGTTGCAGGAGCAGTTGCTGGGCGAGCACCGCCGGATCGCGGATTCGCTGGTGGAGGACGAGATCCGGGTGGCGCACCGGACCAACCTGGTGCGGCTGACCGGGCGGGCGCTGGCCGGGCTGGGCACCGGGATCGCGTACGGCGTGCTGGTCCTCCTGCTGCACACCGGGGGCATGGAGCTGGCGCTCGCGGGCACCGCCCTGCTCGCGATGCGCACCGGGTTCTCGTCGCTGTCGACCACCACCCGCGCGGTGAACTCGCTGTACGAGGACTCGTTCTACCTCGACTTCTACCGCAAGCTGCTGGTCGAGGGCGCGGAACGGGCGCAGGGCTCGTCGACCGTCCGGCCGCCGGCGGACCCCGGGCTGATCACGCTCACCGACGTGTCCTTCACCTACCCCGGCAAGGAGGTCCCGGCGCTGGACGGGGTGACCCTGTCCGTGCGGCGCGGCGAGGTGGTCGCGCTGGTCGGCGAGAACGGCTCCGGCAAGACGACCCTGGGCAAGGTGCTCACCGGGTTGTTCCCGGCGAGCGCGGGCACCGTGCGCTGGGACGACGTGGACATCGCGGAGGCGGACAAGACGGCCGTGCACTCGGCCATCGCGGTCATCGCGCAGGACCCGGCGCAGTGGCCGATGACCGCGCGGCACAACGTGACCGTGGGGCGGCTGGGCCGCGACGACGAGGGCGCGTGGCAGGAGGCGGTGGCGAAGTCCGGCGCGGACGAGGTGCTCGACTCGCTGCCCGCCGGACCGGACACCGTGCTGTCGCGGCGGTTCAACGACGGCCAGGACTTGTCCGGCGGCCAGTGGCAGCGGATGGGCATCGCGCGCGGCATGTACCGGGACGCGGCGGTGCTCGTCGCCGACGAGCCCACGGCGGCGCTGGACGCCAAGGCGGAGGCGCGGGTGTTCGAGGGTCTGCGGCAGGCCACCGCCCGGCGCACCACCATCCTGGTCACGCACCGGCTGGCGAACATCCGCAACGCCGACCGGATCGTGCTGCTGGACCGGGGCCGGATCGTGGAGCAGGGCACGCACGAGGAGCTGATGTCCCTGCGCGGGCACTACTTCGAGCTCTTCGAGCTCCAGGCGTCGGCGTACCGGGGCGATCTGCTGGCACAGCCCGCGCAGCCGTGACCGCGCCGCCGTGACCGCGCCGCCGGCCGGGTCCCGGGCGGTGCACCCGGTGTGGAGCGACGGTGCGAGGGGTGTTCGGGATCGGTCCGCGAGGACCGATCCCGAACACCCCTCGATCGTTTCCGGCTACCGCCGCGACTCGCGCATCGCCGGTCTAGTCCCGGCAGGTGACGTCACCGGACGGCAGTTCACCGGTGGCGAGGTAGGTGTTGACGTGCCCCTCGACGCACTTGTTCGGGTAGAGGCCGAAGATCGCGTGCGCGGGCACGTCCTCCAGCGTGACCAGGCGGGAGCCGGTGAGCGCCTGGTGCAGGCCGACGCCGTGTTCGTACGGGGTGCGGGTGTCGCCGGTGGCCTGCACGATCAGCGCGGGCCGGTCGTTGCCGACGACGGTCGCCTTCTCCTTCGGCGAATCCCAGAACGCGCACGGCGTGACGTTGCGGAGCATCGACGCGTAGACGGGTTCGGCGGCGCGGTTGCGGCGGATGTCGTTCCAGTACGTCTCCGGGTTGCCCGGGTAGGCCACGTCGCCGCACGTCACGGCGAGCTGCCCGTCGGCATCCGGGCTTGCCCGGCCCGACGTCAGCGCGAGCAACGACCCCTCCACCAGCGGGTCGACGACGACCTGCCGGCCCGCCGCCGCGTCCAGGAGGTTCCGGGTCGCGGCGGCGGTCGGGGCGTACCGGTCGGGCCGGTCGAGGAAGATGAAGTACATCACCGGCAGGAGCGTCGCGTCCACGGCGTGCCCGCCGATCCGGATCGGCTTCTCCGAGGCACCCCTGATCAGCGCCTCCACCTGCGCCCGGACCTGCCCGGCGGTCGTGCCCAGGTGGTACTCGGCGTCGTGCCGCGCGGCCCACGCCGCCCACCGGTCGAGCGCGGCTTCGTTGGCCCGGCCCGCGTCCTGGAACAGGCCCCGCCCGTACCGGGCCGGGTCGATGGCGCTGTCCAGCACGAACCGGTCGGTCCGCTGCGGGAACATCTGCGTGTAGACCGCGCCGAGGTAGGTGCCGTACGACCAACTGAAGTAGCTGATCTGCCGCTCCCCCAAGGCACCCCGGACCACGTCCATGTCCCGGGCGGTGTTGCGGGTGGTGATGTGCCGCAGCCGGTCGCCCTCCCGCACCGCGCACCGCACCGCCAACTCGGCCTGCGCCCGGTAGTTCTGGTCGAACGACTGCCGGTCGGGGCCCGCCGCCCGCAGCGTGATGCCCGTGGACCAGCCGCAGTCGACGGGCGAGCTGCGGCCGATGCCGCGCGGGTCCATGCCGATCAGGTCGTACTGCCCGGTGACCTCGGCGCTCATCGTCGGCCGCACGAGGAGCATCTGGTCCAGCCCCGGGTTCCCCGGACCGCCGGGGTTGGACAGCATGATCCCCCGCCGCTTGGTGGGGTCGGTCGCCGTCAACCGCGAGATCGCCACGGTGATCGTCCGGCCGCGCGGCTGCTGGTAGTCCAGCGGCACGGTCACGTTCGCGCACCGCGCGCCCGCCGCGTCCAGTTCCGCGGTGCCGCACTCGCCCCAGTCCAGGCGTTGATCGTAGAAGCGGGACAGCCCGCCGCGCTGCGCGGAGTCCGCCTCGGCGGGAGCCGCCGCCGCCATGCCGGCTCCTCCCACCAGTCCGGCCGCGACGGCCACCGCCGCGATCGTGGTACCCGGTCGTGTCATCACGGTTCTCCCGCACAGGTCTCGGTGTCTGTGCCCAGAACCTAGGAGTGGACCACCCGCGCCGGACATCCCCCGTGCACCCGGACCGCACTGGGGCCACCCCCACCACCGGCGTGGGCGCGGAGGGTCAGGCCACCACTTCCAGCGACGACCCACCGCGCGCCTTGCGCACCCGCAACCGGGTCGGGATGCGCTGGCGCAGCTCCTCCACGTGCGACACCAGGCCGACCACGCGACCGCCGGCCCGCAACTCGTCCAATGTGGACATCACGAGTTCCAGCGCGCCCGCGTCGAGCGTGCCGAACCCCTCGTCGATGAACAGCGTGTCGAGCACCGCGCCGGCGGACACCACGTCGGACAGGCCGAGCGCCAGCGCCAGCGACGCCAGGAACGACTCGCCGCCGGACAGCGTCTTGGCCGGGCGCTGCCGACCCGAGTAGTCGTCCAGCACGTCCAGGCCCAGGCCGCCCCGGGTGCCGCGCGGCCCGGCCTCGACCGAGTGCACGAACCGGTAGCGCCCCTGGCTCATCCGCTCCAGCCGGGCGCTCGCGGCGACCGCGACCTCCTCCAGCCGGGCGGCCAGGACGTAGGTGCGCAGGGTCATCCGGTGCGCGTTCTGGCCCTGGCCGTTGATCACGTCGGTCAGCGCGTCCAGCTCGGCGTACGCCGCCGCCACCGGCTCCAGGCGCAGCCACCCGGCGGCGAGCTGCCCGGCCAGCTCACCGGCGCGGGCCAGCCGCCGACCGGCGGCGGCCCGCCCGGCGGCGGCCTGTTCGGCCTGGTCCCGGGCGGCCCGGTAGCCGGCCTCGGCGGCCGGCACGTCGAGCTCGGTGTCCGCGTCCACGTCGGGCAGCTCGGCCAGCACGGCCTCGGCGGTCAGCTTCGCGTCCTCGACCCGGCGGATGCGCGCCTCCAGGTCGGCGACGGCGGCGTCGGGCCGTGCGGCGGCCAGCGCTTCCGCCACGTCGGCGAAGCCCGCGCCGGCGGCCAGCCGGGACACCTCCACGCGCTGCTCGGCGAGCCGTTCCCCGTGCTCGGCGACGGCGGTGCGGCGCTCGGCCAGCGCGGTCAGCGCGTCGGCCAGGTCCAGCAGGTGGGCCCGCCGGGCGGTCACGTCGGCGAAGTCGCCGCGCGCGTCCTCCAGGCGGGCGGCGCGCTCCCGCACGGTCTCGGCCAGTTCGCGGTGGGACGCGGCCAGCTCGGCGGTCTCGCGTTCGAGGGCGGCCCGGGTCTCCTCGGCGGCCTCGACCCGGCGCTCCAGCGCGGCCAGCGCGTCGGCCCGCGCACCCCGTTCGGCGGCCACGGTCGCCACCGCGCGGTGCTCGGCGACCAGGGCCGCCGGGTCCTGGTCGCCGACCACGTCGCGCAGGGTCCTCACGCGGCTCGTCGCGTCCTGGAAGGTCTTCTCGGCGGCGGCGCGGCGGTCCTGCGCGACCTGCTCGACGGCGGTCGCGCGCTCCTCGTCGGCGGCGGTCACCGCGTCCGGCACCGGTTCGGCGGGCCGGGGGTGCTCGGCGGACCCGCACACCGGGCACGACCCGCCCGCGCGCAGTTCCGCCGCCAGCTCCGCGGCCATGCCGCCCAGCCGCCGCTGCCGCACCCGCAACAGGACCTCCTTGGCCCGCTGCTGGACGTCGACCGCGTCCCGCCGGGCGTCGTCGGCCCGGCGCAGGGCCTGGTCGGCGGCCGGCAGCTCGCGGGCCGCGCCGGCCTTCCCGGCCACGGCCTCCAGCCGGGCGGCGGCCAGCGCGGACTCCTCGGCGGCGGCACGGGCCGCCGCCAGCCGGTCCGGCACCTCGGCCAGCGCGGTGGCCAGCGTCGCCAGCCGTGCCCCGGCGGCCTGCTCGCGCTGCGCCAGGTCGGCCACCCGACGCCGGTCCTCGCGCTGCCGGCGGGCCTCGTCGGCCAGCGCGGTCAGCCCGCCCGCCTCCTCGCGGAAGCGCTCGCCGTCCGCGCGCAGCCCGGTGCTCTCCGCCACCCGGTAGCCGAAGGCCGCCACCGCGTCCGCCGCCGCGCGCTCCTGCGCCCGCACCCGGTCCACCGCCTGGTCCAGCCGCCGCACGCCCTCCTGCGCGGGCACCACGACCGACGCCCGGCGGGCCGCGTCGCGCTCCCGCACCCAGGACTGCCGGCGCGGCTCGGCCTCGGCGCAGCGCGCCAGGTCGGCCCGCGCGGCGCGCACCCGCCGCACCCGCTCGGACAACTCCTGCGCCTGCCGCCAGGCCGTCTCGGCACGGGCCCGCGATTCGGCGGCGAGCCCGGCTCGCGCGTCGGCGTCCCGGCTCGCCTCGTCCAGCCGCTTGAGCAGCGAGCTCAGCCACTCGTCGTCACCGCCGCCCTCGGGCGGCTCCTCGCCCGCGACCTCGGCCACCCGCTGCACCAGGTCGCGGTTGGCCCGGCCGAACTCGTCCAGCTCGCGCCGCTTCGCCAGCCGCCGCTCCCGGAACCACTTCTCGACGTCCAGGAACCGCTCGGTGCCGAAGAGCTTCTCCAGCAGCTTCTCCCGCTCCGCGGTCTCCGCCCGCAGGAAGTTCGCGAACTCGCCCTGCGGCAGCAGCACCACCTGGAAGAACTGGTCGGCGGTCATCCCCAGCAGCGACTCGACCTCGCGGGCCACGTCGTCGATGCGGCTGTGCCCCTCGCCGTGCCACCCCTCCAGCCAGGTCAGCGACACCTTCGCCGGCTGGCGGGTCACGCCCTCGCCGCGCTTCTTCGGCCGGTCGTACTCGGGGCCGCGCACCACCCGGAACCGCCGGCCGCGCACGGTCAGCTCCAGCACCACCTCCGTCGGCGTGTCCCGGTGCGCGTAGTCGCAGCGCAGCCGCTTCACCTGGCCGCGCGCCCCCGGCACCTTGCCGAACAGCGCGAACGCCACCGCGTCGAGCAAGGTCGTCTTGCCCGCGCCGGTGTCGCCGTGCAGCAGGAACAACCCGTCTGCGCCGAGCAGGTCGAAGTCGACCTCCTCACGACCGGGGTACGGGCCGAACGCGCTCACCGCCAGCCGGTGCAGCTTCACGAATCCCCCTCGCGCGCGGCGGCCGAGAGCGCTTCCCGCACCAGCTCCAGCTCCCGCCCGGCGGGCGGTTCGCCGCGCACGTCCTCCAGGAAGCAGCAGGCGATCTCCTCGTCCTCGCGCCCACGCACCCGTTCGGCGAACCTCAGCCCGGTGTCGCGCCCGCCCTCCGGACGCCACTCCACGTGCACCGCGTGCGGGAACCGGACCTGCAAGCGCCGCAACGCCTCAAGCGGTCGCACCCGGTCGGTCAGCACCACGGACAGGAAGTGGTCCTCCACCGCCGTGTGCGCCGGGTCCAGCAACAGGTCCTCCAGCTCACCGGACGCGGTGGACAGCTCGCGCGGCACCGGCAGCAACCGGCGCTCCACGCCCGACAGCCCGGACGCGTCCAGCTCGGCCAGCCACACCGACTTCACGTGCCGCGCCTCGGAGAACGAGTAGGCCACCGGGCTGCCCGAGTACCTCAGGTGCTCGGCCAGCGTCTGCTGCCCGTGCAGGTGGCCGAGCGCCACGTAGTCGATGCCGTCGAACACCGCGCCGGACACGTCCTGCACGCCGCCCACCGCGATGGTCCGCTCCGACTCGCACGGCTCGCCGCCGGTCACGAACGCGTGCGCCAGCACCACCGAGCGCCCGCCGCGCGCCGCCAGGTCGACCCGCACCCGGCGCATCGCCTCGGTCAGCACGGCCGCGTGCCCCCGGGACGCCACGCCCAGCGCGTGCCGCGCCGTGTCCGGTTCCAGGAACGGGATGCCGTACACCGCGACCGGGCCGTGCCGGTCCGCCAGCAGCACCGGCTCGTGCAGGTCCGCGATCCTGGTCCTCAGGTGCAGCCCGCCGGCCGCGGCGAACCCGCCGAACAGCCCGAGCCGCGCCGCCGAGTCGTGGTTGCCCGGGGTGATCACCACCCGCGCGCCGGCGGCCCGGATGCGCTCCAGCACCCGCGAGCACACCGCGACCGCCTCCGGGTTGGGCACCGCCCGGTCGAACAGGTCGCCGGACACCGCGACCACGTCGACCCGCTCGTCGGACACCAGGTCGGCCAGCCCGCCCAGCACCGATTCCTGCTCCACGAGCAGGTCCCGGCCGTGGAACGTGCGTCCCACGTGCCAGTCGGACGTGTGCAGCAACCTCATGACCGCCCACGCTAGGGGTGATCACCGGCAGAACCCCGCCATCCGACCCGGCGTGTCGCTCGAACGTGTGATCGGGTCGACGTGCGCGATGATCGGGACATGACGGAGGTCCTCAGCACGGCGGCGGTGGTCGTGGCGCTCCTGCTCGCCGGTGCCCTGGTGTTCCTGTGGCGGCTCTACCAGGACGGGGTGCGGCGCGTCGACGCCGCGCTCGCGGCCGTGCAGCGCGAGCGGGAGCGCGGCGACGCGACCCGGGTCGCGCTCCAGCGCTACGAGGTGGCGTTCTCGTCGATCAGCGGGCGCGGCGAGCTCGGCGAGCAGGTCCTGGTGGAGACCGCGCGGGCGCTCGGGCTGCGCGAGGGCGTGCACTTCCGGCTCCAGGTCGACGTGGCCGGCGGCGGCGCGGTGCGGCCCGACCTGGTGCTGGACGTCGGCGGCGGCCGGCAGGTGCCGGTGGACGCGAAGATGAGCATGGCGACCTGGGCGGAGGCGGTGGAGACCGACGACCCCGCCGAACGGGCCGACGCGCTGCGCGTGCACGTGCGCAACATCCGCTCGCGGGCCGCCGAGCTGGCCGGCAAGGGCTACCAGCGCTGGGCGGACGCGATCTACGGGACGATCATGTTCGTGCCCAACGACGGCGCGGTGGTCGCCGCCCTGGACACCGACCCGGAGCTGCTGCGCTGGCTGCTGGACCGGCGGATCTTCCTGTGCGGGCCGACCGGGTTCGCGGTGATCGCCTCGGCCGCGATGTTCGCCGTGACCGACCGCGCGCTGGCCGACGACGTGGAGCAGGTGCGCGCGCAAGCCTCCAGCGCGCACCGCGCGGCGGACAGCGCCATCGACGCCGTGAACCTGTCCAGCACCCACCTCCAGCGGTTCCTGTCCGCGCGCCGCCGCGAGCTGGACGCGCTGGAGGGTTTCCGGTCGGCGGTGGAGCCGTTGACGGCCGCGTCGGCCAGTCCGACACCCATCGGGGTCGTCCGACGGACTGATGAAGGTGTCAGTGCACCCTTGGACGCCCGCGAGGCGTAATAGAGTGTGTGGCCGGAGTCGGAGCCGAACGAGGAGTGGGCGTGACCGCTGCAACGCGCGAGCCGGAGGACGAGGAACTCGACCCCGTCCGCTGGAACGACCGCGCCCTCTTCGGCACCTTCCGCGGGCTGCCCTGGTGGGCGGCGGTGCTCGGGACGTTCGTATTCGCCATCATCGGCACGTACGTCGACGTGAGCTCGGCCGAGAAGACCGTGGGCTGGGTGTTCGCCATCACGTTCTTCCTGGGCGCGGTGGGCGCGGTGGTGTTCGTGGAGCGCCGGTCGATGTTCGGGCCGATCGTGCAGCCGCCGCTGGTCCTGGCCATCGTGGTGCCGCTGGTCGTGATCTTCACGCAGGGCGTACCGGACGGCGGCCTGCCGTCGATCGGGCTGAACCTGGGCAAGCCGCTGATCGACGGTTTCCCCGCGATGGCGCTCACGACGGCGTGCACGGTGATCCTCGGGATCGTGCGGGTGACGATCCAGAAGGACCCGAACCGGCCCACCCGGGACGAGGTCCGCGAGGCCGAGGACGACGTGCGCGCCGCCAAGGACGACGTGCGCGCCGCCAAGCGCCGGCCGGAGAAGCCCGCGCCGGAGGACCGCCCCCAGCGCTCGCGCGAGACCGCCTCCCGGGACCGCGAGGCCGCGCGCGACGAGGACCGCCCGCGCCGCAAGCCCGCCCCGGACGGCGAGGACCGCCCGAAGCGGCCCCGCCCGCAGTCCGGCGACCGGCCGCGCCGGCCCCGGGAGCAGGGCAAGGACGGTCGCACCCCCCAGCGCCGCCCCCGCCCGCGCGACGAGGACTGACCCTCCCGACCACAGCCCGAACGCGGCCCGCCGGCTGCCCGACGCGCACCGGCGGCAGCGCCCTCGGCGGGTCCCGACCCGGCCCCGGGCCTTCCGCCTCGTCCGCCCGATCACCCCGGGCAGCGGAAGGCCCCCGCTGCGCACGCGGCGCGACGGGGGCCTGCGACAGCTCGGCGGGTCAGCGCACCATGTCCTTGCGGAGCTCGCGGGGCAGCGCGAAGGCGATCTTCTCGTTCGCGGTGGTGATCTCCTCGACGTCGCCGTAGCCGTGCCCGGCCAGGAACTCCAGGAGCTCCATCACCAGGATGTCCGGCACCGACGCGCCCGAGGTCACGCCGACCGTCGCCACGCCCTCCAGCCACGCGAGGTCGACCTCTTTCGCGTAGTCGATCAGGTACGAGGCGCGCGCGCCCGCCTGCAACGCGACCTCGACCAGCCGCACCGAGTTGGACGAGTTCTTCGAGCCGACCACGAGCACCAGGTCGCACTGCGGGGCCATCGTCTTCACGGCCGTCTGCCGGTTGGACGTGGCGTAGCAGATGTCGTCCGACGGGGGCTCCTGCAAGTCCGGGAACCGGTCCTGCAACTGCCGCACCCGGATCATGGTCTCGTCCACCGACAGCGTCGTCTGGGACAGCCAGACCACCTTGGACGGATCGCGCACGACGACCTTGTCCACGTCGGCCGCGGTGTCCACGAGCTGGATGTGGTCCGGGGCCTCGCCCGCCGTGCCCTCGACCTCCTCGTGTCCTTCGTGGCCGATCAGCAGGATGTCGTAGTCCTCGCGCGCGAAGCGCTTGGCCTCGTTGTGGACCTTGGTCACCAGCGGGCAGGTGGCGTCGATGGTGCGCAGCCCCCGGTCGGCCGCCTCCTGGTGCACCATCGGCGACACGCCGTGCGCGGAGAACACCACGAGCGCGCCCTCGGGCACCTCGTCGGTCTCGTCCACGAAGATCGCACCGCGGTCGGACAGGGTCTCCACGACGTGCTTGTTGTGGACGATCTCCTTGCGCACGTACACCGGGGCCCCGTACTGCTCAAGCGCCTTCTCGACGGTGACGACCGCGCGGTCCACACCGGCGCAGTAACCGCGCGGCTTGGCCAGGAGCACTCGCTTGTCCATGCCACCAGGGTACGGGCGGGCCGGCGGTAGGCATCCGCAGCCCGACTGCGGCAGGCTAGAGGCCATGAAGCCACTTCCGCTGCCCGTCCGCCTCGCCGCGGGACTGGCGGTCACCGCCGTCGAGCAGGCCCGGAAGCTCCCGCGACAACTCTCGGGGCTGCCGGTCACCGTGGTCAGCGAGGCGCTGCAACTGTCGATGCGCATCCAGCAGCAGGTGACGGAACTCGCAATCAAGGGTGACGACGCGCTCGCCGGGCTGCGCGCGGCCGAGGAGGAACCGGAGTGGGCCACGTTCGACGAGGACGACGTGCCCGCCGGTGAAACCCCTGGTGAGACGGACGAGGACCCGTGGGAGGCCGAGGAGCACGCGCTGGCCGCCGACGAGCAGACCGCGCCGCCGGACGTGCTGCCGAACTACGACGAGCTGACCTTGCCGCAGTTGCGGGCCCGCCTGCGCACGCTGTCGCCGGAGGAGCTGGAGCAGCTCCTCCGGCACGAGCGCGCGCACGCGGCCCGGCCGGAGTTCACCGGCATGCTGGCCCGGCGGATCGCGAACCTCGACGCCCAGCCGTGACCCCAGAAGTGAGCACCGACACCCCGTGACTGACGAGAAGTCCAGCCCCGAGAACCCCTGGCCGGTCCGCACGGTCGCGCGCAAGATCTTCGACTGGATCAACCGCCTCGGCGACGTGTGGGTGGAGGGCCAGGTCACCCAGCTCAGCGCGCGACCCGGCACGACCACCGCGTTCCTGACCCTGCGCGACCCGTCGGTGGACATGTCCATGACGCTGACCGCGTCGGTCGCCCTGGTCCGCGACCTCCAGCTCACCGAGGGCAGCCGGGTCGTGGTGCACGGCAAGCCCAACTTCTTCCCCAACCGGGGCACGCTGAGCCTGCGCGTGGACGAGATCCGCGCGGTCGGCATCGGCGAGCTGCTGGCGCGCATCGAGCGGCTCAAGAAGCTGCTCGCCGCCGAGGGCCTGTTCGACCCGCGCCGCAAGCGCCGGCCGCCGTTCCTGCCGAACAAGGTCGGGCTCGTCACCGGGCGCGCGTCGGCGGCCGAGCGGGACGTGCTGACCAACGCCCGCAACCGCTGGCCGGGCGCGCGCTTCCGGGTGGTCAACGTCGCGGTGCAGGGCCCCCTGGCGGTGCCGCAGATCCTCACCGCACTGTCGACTCTGGACCGCGACCCCGAGGTGGACGTGATCGTCCTGGCGCGCGGCGGCGGCAGCGTGGAAGACCTGCTGCCGTTCTCCGACGAGGCGCTGTGCCGCGCCGTGTCGCAGGCCCGCACGCCGGTGGTGTCCGCGATCGGCCACGAGCCGGACAGCCCGCTGGTGGACCACGTGGCGGACCTGCGCTGCTCGACGCCGACCGACGCGGGCAAGCGGGTCGTGCCCGACGTGGCCGAGGAAACCCGGAAGGTCCGGCAGCTCCGCGACCGCAGCCGGCGCGCGCTGCGCGGGTGGGTGGACCGGGAACGCGGGCTGCTCACCTCGTTGCGCAGCCGACCTGCGCTTTCCGACCCGCACGGCCCGTTGGACCGGTGGGCGCAGGACGTCGACCAGTGGCGCGAGCGGGGGCGGCGGGCGATCCGCAACCGACTCGATTCAGAGCGGTCCGGGCTGATCGCGACCACCGCGCGCTTGACGACCCTCGGACCTGCCGCCACGCTGGCGCGTGGGTACGCCGTGGTGCAGCTCGTGACCCCCGACGGGGTGGACGGGGTGCTCCGGTCGGTCTCCGACGCGCCGGCGGGTGCCCACCTCCGGGTGCGGGTCGCGGACGGCGCGGTGCACGCGGTCGTCCGGGAAGCCGAGGAAGGAGGCGGTGGTGCCGAATCCGGCGCGTGAGCCCACGTTCCTGCCCTTGACGACGGCCGCCGCCGGCAGCGCGGACGACGACGGCGCGCGCACGGTGCGTGACCGGGCGGAGGCGGCGGACCGCGCCGCGGCGGACTGCTGGCTGTCCCTGGTGGCGGGTTGCACGTCCGGCGGCCAGGCGTTGGCCGACCGGCTGCGCGACCTGTCCGAGGCGACCTGCGACTACGCCGGGGTGCGCTGGTGGCAGTCGCACGGCCTGGTGCACCGCAGGCGCGTCGAGGAGGCCGAGCGCCGCCTCGACGACGCGGTGCGGGAAGGTGACGGAGCCGAGTTCGCGGAGGCGTTCGTCGGCTACGACCAGGCCGTGGCGACCGTCGTGGTGCACGTCCGGAACCGATTGGGGAAGCTGTCCAGGTGAGCGAGCCGGGCTACGAGGAGGCCAGGGACGAGCTGGTGGAGGTGGTCCGCAGGTTGGAGGCGGGCGGCCTGTCGCTGGAGGAGTCGCTGGCGTTGTGGGAGCGCGGCGAGGCGCTCGCGAAGACCTGTGAGCGGCGGCTCGCGGGAGCCCGCGAGCGGATCGATCAAGCACTCGCGGTGACCGAGGAGGACGTGGCCGACGCCTGACACCGTGCGAGGATTGGTCTACCGGCCGGTGATCGCAGGAGGAACTCCATGGTGTCCAGCAGCAACCCGTCCGAGCGTCGTCGCGAAGCCCCCGACCGGAACCTCGCGCTCGAACTCGTCCGGGTCACCGAGGCCGCGGCGATGTCCGCCGGGCGCTGGGTGGGTCGTGGCGACAAGAACGGCGGCGACGGCGCGGCCGTCGACGCGATGCGCAAGTTGATCGGCACCGTGTCGATGCGCGGCGTGGTCGTGATCGGCGAGGGCGAGAAGGACGAAGCGCCCATGCTGTTCAACGGCGAGGAAGTCGGCAACGGCGACGGGCCCGACTGCGACGTCGCGGTGGACCCGATCGACGGCACGACGTTGATGGCCAAGGGGATGCCCAACGCGCTCGCGGTGCTCGCGGTGGCCGAGCGGGGCGCGATGTTCGACCCGTCCGCGGTGTTCTACATGGAGAAGCTGGCCGTGGGCCCGGAGGCGGCGGACGTCATCGACATCACGGTGCCGATCGGCGAGAACATCCGCCGGGTGGCCAAGGCGAAGCACAGCGACGTGTCCGACGTGACGGTGTGCGTCCTGGACCGACCGCGGCACGAGTCCCTCGTGGCGGATGTCCGGAAATCGGGCGCTCGTATCCACTTCATCTCCGACGGCGACGTCGCCGGCGCGATCTCCGCGGCCCGTCCGAACACGGGCATCGACCTGCTCGTCGGAATCGGCGGGACGCCCGAGGGGATCATCGCGGCGGCGGCGCTCAAGTGCATGGGCGGCGCGATCCAGGGCCGCCTGTGGCCGAAGGACGACGCCGAGCGGCGGCAGGCGATCGACGCCGGTCACGATCTGGAGCGAGTGCTCCTCACAAATGACCTGGTCAGGGGAGACAACGTGTTCTTCTGCGCGACCGGTGTCACGGACGGTGACCTGGTGCGCGGGGTGCACTACCGCGCCGGCGGGTGCACCACCCAGTCGATCGTGATGCGGTCCAAGTCGGGCACGGTGCGCATGATCGACGGGTTCCACCGGCTGACCAAGTTGCGCGAGTACTCCTCGGTCGACTTCGACCCGCGCCCCGCCGACGACTCCGCACTGCCCCCTCTCCCGTAACCATCTGTTAACAGTCAAGGGGGCGTTACCGGCCGAACGGCTGTAGTCACAGAGCGCCATACGTCCCTAGTTTCCGTTTCGTGCCCTGGCCTCCCTGCTCCGGGCACGGAGAGGAAACAATGAAGGTTCGTACCCTGCTCACCGCGTTCGCGGTCGCGGCCGGTGCCGCGCTCGCCACGGTCGGCGGCGCGGCGGCGGCCCCGGCGACGGACGGCGGCGTGACCCCGTACATCGTCGGCGGCGGCAACGCCACCCAGGTCTACTCGTTCATGGTCTCCCTGCAGAGCACCTCGGGCAGCCACTTCTGCGGCGGCTCGCTGATCAAGGCGAACTGGGTCGTGACGGCCAAGCACTGCGTGCAGGGCCGTTCCGCCTCCTCGGTCCGCGTCCGGGTCGGCACGACCAACCGCACCAGCGGTGGCTCGACCGCGAGCGGCGCGCAGATCGTGACGCACCCGAGCTACGACATCGCGCTGCTGCGCCTGGCCACCAACGTGACCCAGGCCCCCATCGCGGTGGCGTCGACCTCCGGTGCGACCGGCACCGCCACCCGCATCATCGGCTGGGGCCAGACCTGTGCCCCCAGCGGCTGCGGCGGCGCTCCGATCACCCTCCAGGAGCTGAACACCTCGATCGTGGCGGACGGTAGCTGCCGCGGCATCAGCGGTGCGTACGAGATCTGCACCAACAACCCCGGTGGTCGCGCGGGCGCTTGTTACGGCGACTCCGGTGGCCCGCAGATCAAGCAGGTCGGCGGTGCGTGGCAGTTGATCGGTGCCACGAGCCGCGCCGGCAACAGCAGCTCCACCTGCGCGACCGGTCCGTCGATCTACATGGACGTCCCGGCGTTCCGCTCGTGGATCAGCCAGTACGCGGGCTCGGTGTAACCCACCCCGTGAGCTAGCCGACCGGTGTCCTGACGAGAGGGCCGTCCCGTTCCACGCGGGGCGGCCCTCTCGCCGTTCCGGAGCCGTCGGCACCACCCACGTCGAGAACCGCACGCGGGTGATCAGGTCCAGGTGGTCGCGGGAACGGGGGTTGGGTCACGTTTGGGCGGGTACTCGATGGTCGAGGGGTGATTCGGATGAGGAAGCTCGGCACTGTCATAGCCGCGCTGGCCCTGGTCTTCGGCTTCGCGGCACCCGCTCAAGCGGCGACGGGCACACCGTGTTCGATTCAGAACGGGGCGTGCCTGAGACTGTCCACCAACGAGGCGTGGCTGATCTACAACGGCGCGCTGAGTTACGGCCCGGTCCCGGTCACGCACGGACGACCGGGTTACGAAACGCCTACCGGCACGTTCTCCGTTCTGCGCAAGGTGAAGGACGACTGGAGCGTGCCGTACAACGCACCGATGCCGTATTCCGTGTACTTCACCGTCAGCGGCATCGCGTTCCACGAGGGCAGCCTGACCGACCTGTCACACGGTTGCGTGCACCTGTCGCCCGAGGCCGCGGTGACCTTCTTCGACAACCTGCTCGTGGGTGAGCAGGTCGAGGTGGTCGGGTAGTCAGCCCGCGTTGCTGGAGTGCCCCGGGAACAGGTGAGCATCGGGGTCGAGCGCCACGGCGATGTTGTTGACCGCCGTGGCGGCCTCCCCGAAGCCGGTCGCGATCAACTTCACCTTCCCGGGGTACTGCGCGACGTCACCGGCCGCGTAGACCCGGTCGCGGGCGGTCCGCATGGTGGAGTCCACCACGATCGCCCGGTGGTCCAGCTCCACCCCCCACGTCTCGATGGGCCCGAGGTCGGCGGTGAACCCGAGCGCGGCCACCACCGCCTGCGCGGGCAACGCCGTGCGGTCGCCGCTCTTGAGACCCAGCTCGACCTCGGCCACCCGCCCGTCGCCGCGCAGGGCCAGCACCTCGGCGTCGGTGATGATCCGCACGCCCAGGTCGCGCACCTGCCGCACGGTCGGCGGGTGGGCGCGGAAGGTCGCCCGGCGGTGCACCACCGTGACGCTGGCGGCGATGGGGTGCAGCGCCAACGCCCAGTCGAACGCCGAGTCGCCGCCGCCGACCACCACGACGTCCTGTCCGGTGTGGACGCTCAGCGCGGGCACGAAGTGCACCACACCGCGGTCCAGCCAACCCTCGCCGGCGGGCAGCGGACGTGGCTTGAACTCGCCGATCCCGGCCGTGACGAGCACCGAGGCCGCGCGCACCACGCCGCCGTCGGCGAGCCCGACCGCCAACTTGTCGTCCACAGTGGACAGCGTGCGGGCCTGCCGGCCCAGCAGGTAGGCGGGGTTCCACTGGGCGGCCTGGTGCACGAGACCGGCGACCAGGTCACGCCCGCGCACGGCCGGGAACCCGGCCACGTCGTAAATCATCTTCTCCGGGTACATCGCGGTGATCTGACCACCGGCCTCGGGCAGCGAGTCGACCAGCGCGACGGACAGGTCTCGGAATCCGGCGTAGTACGCCGCGAACAGCCCCGTGGGCCCGGCTCCGACGATGAGCAGGTCGACCTCTAGGTCCATGACTTCGACCATAGGTGGTGCAGCCCACTGTGCCCAGTGAGGGAACGCGGTCCAAACTCGGTGGTATGGCTGATCAGGAGTTCCGCGTCGAGCACGACACCATGGGCGAGGTCCGGGTACCCGTCGACGCGCTGTGGCGCGCGCAGACGCAACGCGCGGTGGAGAACTTCCCGGTGTCCGGGCGCGGTCTGGAGAGGTCGCAGATCAGGGCCCTCGGCCTGCTCAAGGCCGCCGCCGCGCGGGTGAACCAGCGGCTCGGCGTGCTCGACGCCGACGTGGCCGGCGCGATCGCCGCCGCCGCCGACGAGGTCGCGGCGGGCGGGCACGACGGGCACTTCCCGGTCGACGTGTTCCAGACCGGGTCCGGCACGTCGTCGAACATGAACGCCAACGAGGTCATCGCGACCCTGGCGACCCGCGCGCTCGGCCGTGACGTGCATCCGAACGACCACGTCAACGCCTCGCAGTCGTCCAACGACACGTTCCCGACGACGCTGCGGGTGGCCGCGACAGAAGCCGTCGCGACCGACGTGATCCCGGCGCTGGAGCACTTGGCCCGCGTGCTGGAGGAGCGTGCCGCCGACTGGGCCGACCTGGTGAAGTCCGGTCGCACGCACCTGATGGACGCGGTCCCGATCACGCTCGGCCAGGAGGCCGGGGCGTGGGCGGCGCAGGTGCGGTACGGGGCCGAACGGCTCACCTCCAGCCTGCCCCGGCTGGCCGAGCTGCCCATCGGCGGCACCGCCGTGGGCAGCGGCCTGAACGCGCCCGAGGGCTTCGGCGCGGCCGTGTCGGCGGAACTGGCCGAGGTGACCGGCCTCCCGCTGACCGAGGCCCGCGACCACTTCGAGGCGCAGGCCACCCAGGACGGCGTGGTCGAGATCTCCGGCCAGCTCAGGGCCACCGCGGTGGGCCTGTTCAAGATCGCGAACGACCTGCGCTGGCTGGGGTCGGGCCCGCGCACCGGGTTGGGCGAGCTGGCGCTGCCGGACCTCCAGCCGGGTTCGTCGATCATGCCCGGCAAGGTGAACCCGGTGATCCCCGAGGCCACGATGATGGTGGTCGCGCAGGTCATCGGCAACGACGCCGCGGTGGCGTTCGCGGGGTCGCAGGGCAACTTCCAGCTCAACGTGATGCTGCCGGTGATCGCCCGCAACGTGCTGGAGTCGGCCCGCCTGCTGGCCGCGGTGTCCCGGCTGCTGGCCGACAAGGTGCTGGCCGGGACCGAGCCGCAGGTGGACCGGCTGCGCGAGTACGCCGAGTCGTCGCCCTCCATCGTCACCCCGCTCAACCGCTACCTCGGCTACGAGGAGGCCGCCTCGATCGCGAAGCAGTCGCTCAAGGAGCGCAAGACCATCCGCGAGGTGGTGCTGGAGCGCGGCCACGTGCCGGCGAAGCTCACCGAGGCGCAGTTGGACGAGGCTCTGGACGTGCTGCGGATGGCGCGGGGCGGGCGCTGACCCGGCGCAGCCCGATCACGCACCCCAGGGCGACCGCCGTCGCACCCAGCACCGCGACGGCGGTCGGCTCCTGGACGCCCAGCGCCACCGACGCCACCAGCCCGGCCACCGGCATCAGCCCGATCAGCACCCCCGCCCGGTCCGCGCCGAGCTGCGCCACCGCGAAGTACCAGAGCCCGAACGCCACGGTCGTCATCGCGATCCCCAGCACCACCAACGACACGCCCTCCTCGGTCGTGGGCACCTGCCAACCGCCGAAGAACGTCCCCAGCACACCGCCCGCGACCGCCGCGAGCAGACAGCACCAGGTGGCCACCGCGACCCCGCCCAACCGGCGCACGACACCCACCGCGAACAGCGTGAACGACGCCTCGCCGAGCATCGTGAGCAGCGCCAGCACCAGCCCCGGCCCGTGCCACGCGCCGCCGCCGGACAGCAGGACCACCCCGGCCACCACCACCGACGCGCCCACGACCGCGCCGAGCGCGGGCCGCCTGCCCGCCACCAGCGGTGCGACCAGCGCCAGCACCAGCGGGCTCGCCCCCAGCACGGCGGCCACGAAACCGGGTTCCGCGTACCGCTGCGCGTAGAGCACGCAGGCGTTGAACCCGAGCATCCCGGTGGTCACCAACCCGGCCAACGCCACCCAGTCGCGCCCGGACGGCACCACGAGCCGCCCACCGCGCACCAACGTCCAACCGAGCAGCACGATCCCGCCCAGCGCGTACCGCATGGCCTGCCCGGTCAGCAGCGGGTAGTCCTGGAGCAGCCCGGTGACGGGCACGGACGCGCCCACGATCACCGCGGACAGCGCGCCGGAGGCGATGGCGATTCTCATACCGCCCACCCTCACCGACGAGTGGTCCAGGATTAAGCTCCACTTCGATGACCGCCAACTGGACCACTTATCGCGAGCTGCTGCTCCCGGGGCTCACCGGCCGGCGCGCGGTGGAGTCCGAGCTCCGCCGTGCGGTCCGCGACGGGCGGCTGCGACCGGGCACCCGGCTGCCGTCCAGCCGCGACCTGGCGGACCAGCTCGGCGTCGCGCGCGGCACGGTGACGTCGGCGTACTCGCAGCTCATCGGTGAGGGGTACCTGGTCGCCAAACGCGGCTCCGGCACCACCGTGACCGCCGCGTGCTCGTGGCCGAACACGTTCGAACGGCCACCGGACCCCGCGCGGCGGTGGCGGTTCGACCTGCGTCCGGGACTGCCCGCGCTCACGGCGTTCCCGCGCGAGGAGTGGTTGCACGCGCAGAAGACCGCGCTGCTGGCGTTGTCCGCCGACGAGCTCGGCTACCCCGACCCGGCCGGGTTCCCCTTGTTGCGCGCGGAACTCGCCGACTACCTGGGCCGGGTGCGCGCCGTGGCGACCCGACCGTCCGACGTGGTCGTGGTCAACGGGGCCGCCCAGGGCGTGTCGCTGATCGGCCGCGTGCTCCAGGTCGCGGGCCACACCAGCGTCGCCGTGGAGGAACCGAGCCACTTCGGCGCGGCGGACATGCTCGCGTCGCACGGCCTTGAGGTCCGATTCATCCCCGTGGACGACAAGGGAATCCGAGTCGACGTCCTGTCCACAACGGACTGCCGCGCGGTGCTCGTCACCGCGGCGCACCAGTTCCCGTTGGGCGTCGTGCTGCACCCGCAACGTCGGCGCGCGCTCCTGGACTGGGCGCGCGCTCGCGACGGCTTGGTCATCGAGGACGACTACGACGCCGAACACCGCTACGACCGTCCCGCGATGGGCGCGATGCAGGCGCTCGACCCGGCCCGCGTGATCTACCAGGGCAGCGCCAGCAAGGTGCTCGCGCCCGCGTTGCGGCTCGGCTGGTTGGTGCTGCCGCCCGACGTGCGCGATTCCGTCGTGGAGCGCAAGCGCCTGGACGACCTGGGCACCGGCACGCTGCACCAGGCGGCCTTCGCGCAACTGCTCAGGACCGGCGGCTACGACCGGCACCTGCGGCGCACCCGGCAGCTCTACCGGGCGCGCCGGGACGCGCTGCTCGACGAGCTGTCCCGGGTGCTGCCGGACTGGACGCCGATCGGCGTGGCCGCCGGCCTGCACGTCGTGGTCCGGCTGCCGGACGGCGTGGACGACCTCGCGGTGCAGGAACGGCTGGCGCGGCGCGGGGTGAACGCCCCGGCGCTGGCCGGCTACTACCACCGGCCGGCGTTCCCCGGACTCGTCCTGGGCTACGCCGCGCTCACCCCGGACCGCCTCCGCCAGGCCGTCCACGAGCTGGCGCAAGCCCTCTGACCTGCACGGACAGCAGCCTCCCCGGAGTTCACCCAGAAGTGTCTCCCGGCCGTACCCGGGGAATTGTCGGTGCTCCGGTGCACCATGGGTCCCGTGTTGTTCACCGAGGTAGTCGAGACGTCCGCCACCGTGGCGGCGACGCGCTCCCGCCTGGCCAAGGTCGCCGCCCTGGCCGAGCTGGTGCGCCGGATGAGCACGCCCGCGGTCGTGTCGTTCCTGATCGGCCTGCCCAGCCAGGGCCGCATCGGGGCGGGCCACCGCACCGTGTTCGACATCGCACCACCGCCCGCCGCCCGGCCGGAGCTGACGGTGGTCGAGGTGGACGACGCGCTGGGCGGGTACGCGGCGATCTCGGGCAAGGGCGCGGTGCAGCGCCGGGTCGGTGCCCTGACCGACCTGTTCGCCCGCGCCACCGCCGAGGAGCAGGACTTCCTGCGCCGGCTGCTCACCGGCGAGCTGCGCCAGGGCGCTCTCGAAGGGATCATGGTGGACGCCATCGCCCGCGCGGCCGACGTGCCCGTCGACGTGGTCCGGCGGGCCGCCATGCTGTCCGGGAGCCTGCCCACCACCGCCGTGGCGGCCCGGGAGGGCGAGGCGGCGCTCGCGGCGTTCCGGCTGGAGGTGGGCCGCCCGGTGCGGCCCATGCTGGCCTCGCCCGCCGAGTCGCTGCCCGAGGCGCTGGCCGAGCTGGGTCCGTGCGTGGTGGAGCACAAGCTCGACGGCGCGCGCATCCAGGTGCACCGCGCGGGCGACGAGGTCCGCGTCTTCACCAGGGCGTTGCGGGAGGTCACCGGCACCGTCCCCGAGCTGGTGGCGCTGGTGCGCGGGCTGCCGTGCGAGTCGGTGGTGCTCGACGGCGAGACGCTGGCGCTGACCGACGACGGCAAGCCCCGGCCGTTCCAGGAGACGATGAGCAGGTTCGGCGCGCTGCTCGGTGCCGAGGGCGACACCCGCTCGCTGCTGCTGAGCCCGTTCTTCTTCGACTGCCTGCACCTCAACGGCGTGGACCTGCTGGACGAACCGCTGCGCGAACGCCTGGCCGCGCTGCGCGAGGTGGCCGGCGACCACGTCATCCCCGGCGTGGTCGAGCCGGACGAGGACCGGGCGGCGGGCCTGCTGGACGCGGCGCTGGCGGCGGGCCACGAGGGCGTCGTGGTCAAGGCGCTGGACTCGGTGTACGCGGCGGGCAGGCGCGGCCGGTCGTGGCAGAAGGTGAAGCCGGTGCACACCCTCGACCTGGTGGTGCTCGGCGTCGAGTGGGGCAGCGGTCGCCGGAAGGGCCTGCTGTCCAACCTGCACCTGGGCGCGCGGGACCCGGACGGCGGTCCACCGATCATGGTGGGCAAGACCTTCAAGGGCCTCACCGACGAGCTCCTGGCGTGGCAGACGCGCGAACTCCAGGAGATCGCCACCGACCTCGGCGACTGGGTGGTCACCGTCCGCCCGGAACGGGTGATCGAGGTCGAGCTGGACGGCGTCCAGGTCAGCCCCAGGTACCCGGGCGGTGTGGCCCTGCGCTTCGCCCGGGTCCTCCGCTACCGCCCGGACAAGGACGCCGCCGACGCCGACACCATCGACGCCGTCCGCGCCCTGCTCCCGAGGGGAGGCGCACCCACACCCCCCGAAACCCCTTGAGGCGCAGCGCCACACCCCGACGGCCGTCCAACCCGGCACCCTCCGCCACAGGACACACCCGGAGGCGCTCCGGCATCGCCCAGCATCGTCCGACGTCGCCCAGCGTCACCCGGTGCCTTGCGGTGTCAGCCGGTGCCTTGCGGTGTCACCCGGTGCCTTGCGCGTTGTCCGGCGTACCCGAACACCGGTTTCCCGCACCCCGTACAGGTGTTCGCGGCCCACGGCGAAACCGGCCAGCGGCGGGTAGTGTCAAAGTTTCGTGCGATTCATCGAAGGCCACGCGCCCAGTCACGACCTGACCTACGACGACGTCTTCCTGGTGCCCGGCCGCTCGGCCGTCGAGTCCCGGTTCGGCGTCGACCTCTCCACGTCCGACGGCACGGGGGCCACCATCCCCGTCGTGGTCGCGAACATGACCGCGGTCGCCGGGCGGCGGATGGCCGAGACCGTGGCCCGCCGAGGCGGGCTGGTGGTGCTGCCGCAGGACGTCGCGCCGGACGCGGTGGCCGAGATCGTCTCCTGGGTGAAGGACCGCCACGCGGTCTGGGACACGCCGCTCACCCTGCTCCCCGGCGACTCGGTGGCCGACGCCCACAACCTGCTGCACAAGCGGGCGCACGGCGCGGTCGTCGTCATCGACGAGGACGGGCGGCCCACGGGCGTCGTCGACGAGGCGGCGTGCTCCGGGGTCGACCGGTTCACCCGGCTCCGCGACGTCGCCGACGAGCGGATCGTCACCCTGCCGCTGGACACCCCGCCTCGCGAGGTGTTCGCGCGGCTGAACAGCGGTCGGCAGAAGGTCGCGCTGGGCGTGGACGCGGACGGCCGCCTGCGGGGCGTGATGACCGCGCTCGGCGCGCTGCGGGCCGACGTCTACACCCCGGCGGTGGACGCCGAGGGCAGGTTGCGGGTCGCGGCGGCGATCGGGGTCAACGGCGACGTGCGCGCCAAGGCCGCCGAGCTGCTCAAGGCGGGCGTGGACACGCTGGTCGTGGACACCGCGCACGGCCACCAGGAGAAGATGCTGACCGCGCTGCGGGCGGTCCGCGCGGCGTCCCCCACGGTCCCCGTGGTGGCCGGCAACGTGGTCACCGCCGAGGGCGTGCGCGACCTGGTCGAGGCGGGCGCGGACGTGGTCAAGGTCGGCGTCGGCCCCGGCGCGATGTGCACCACCCGGATGATGACCGGCGTGGGCCGGCCGCAGTTCTCGGCGGTGGCCGAGTGCGCGGCGCAGGCCCGTGCGCTGGGCAAGCACGTGTGGGCGGACGGGGGTGTCCGGCACCCGCGCGACGTCGCCCTGGCACTCGCGGCCGGTGCCGCCGCGGCCATGGTCGGGTCCTGGTTCGCGGGCACCTACGAGTCGCCCGGCGACCTCCAGCGCGACGAGTCGGGCCGGCTCTACAAGGAGTCGTTCGGCATGGCGTCGAAGCGGGCGGTGAGCGCGCGGACGCAGGGCGACAACGCGTTCGAGCGCGCCAAGAAGGGCCTGTTCGAGGAGGGCATCTCGACGTCCCGGATGCGCCTGGACCCGACCCGCCCCGGGGTGGAGGACCTGCTGGACTCCATCACGGCGGGCGTGCGGTCGGCGTGCACCTACGCGGGCGCGCACACCCTGGAGGAGTTCCACGAGCGGGCGACCCTGGGCATCCAGTCCGCCGCCGGGTTCGCGGAAGGACGGCCCCTGCCCGCCGGGTGGTGACCCGCGCCCTCCCCCGACCTCCGCGCTGAACCCGGTCGCGACGGTCCGCCGGTGCGGTGGGGGGAGCTCTCCACCCGGAGAACTCCCCCCACCGACTCGGCTCGACTCGGCCCAGCTCGGGTCGACTCGGCCCAGCTCGGCTCGGCTCAGCGCCCGCTCAGGACGCGTAGTCCTCCAACATCTCGGTGACCAGGGCCGCGATCGGCGAGCGCTCCGACCGGGTCAGCGTGACGTGCGCGAACAGCGGGTGCCCCTTCAGCTTCTCGATCACCGCCGCGACGCCGTCGTGCCGCCCGACCCGCAGGTTGTCCCGCTGCGCCACGTCGTGGGTGAGCACCACCCGCGAGTTGGCCCCCAGCCGGGACAGCACGGTGAGCAGCACGTTGCGCTCCAACGACTGCGCCTCGTCGACGATCACGAACGAGTCGTGCAGCGACCGGCCCCGGATGTGGGTCAGCGGCAGGACCTCCAGCATCCCCCGGTCCAGGACCTCCTCCACCACGTCCTGGCTGACCAGCGCGCCGAGCGTGTCGAACACGGCCTGCGCCCACGGCTGCATCTTCTCGGTCTCGGAGCCGGGCAGGTAGCCCAGCTCCTGGCCGCCCACGGCGTACAGCGGGCGGAACACGACGACCTTGCGGTGCTGGCGGCGCTCCATGACCGCCTCCAGGCCCGCGCACAGCGCGAGCGCCGACTTGCCGGTGCCGGCTCGTCCGCCCAGCGAGACGATGCCGACCTCGGTGTCCAGCAGCAGGTCCAGCGCGACCCGCTGCTCGGCGGACCGGCCGTGCAGGCCGAACGCCTCGCGGTCGCCGCGCACCAGCCGGATCCGCTTGTCGGCGGTGACCCGGCCCAGCGCGCTGGACGTGCCCGCGAGCAGCCGCAACCCGCTGTGGCACGGCAGTTCGGCCACGTGCGCGAGGTCGAACTCGGCCGGGTCTACGACGCTGTCCCGGTAGAGCGCGTCCACCAGGGACTGGTCCACGTCGACGTCGGACATGCCGGTGTGCCCGGACAGCGTCACGTCGTGGGCGCGGTACTCCTCCGCCGGCAGGCCGACCGCACCGGCCTTGACCCGCAGCGGCATGTCCTTGGTGACCAGGGTGACCGAGCAGCCGTCGGCGGCCAGGTTGAGCGCGCAGGCCAGTATCCGGGCGTCGTTGGAGTCCGTGCGGAAACCCGCGGGCAGCACCTCCGGGTCGGAGTGGTTGAGCTCGACGCGCAGGGTGCCACCGAGGTCGCCGATCGCCACCGGGTGGTCCAGCCGGCCGTGTCGCAGCCGCAGGTCGTCGAGCAGGCGCAGCGCCTCCCTGGCGAACCAGCCCAGCTCGGGGTGGTGCCGCTTGCCCTCCAGCTCGCTGATCACCACGAGCGGCAGCACGACCTCGTGCTCGGCGAACCGCGTCATGGCCAGGGGGTCGGAGAGCAGCACGGAGGTGTCCACCACGTACGTGCTGGTGGTGGGCGCGTCGTGGCGCGGTGAAGTGCTGTGCGATGAGCCTGAGGAACGGCTCGCGGGTCGTCGTGCGTTCACGGCAACTCCTTCACGAACGCGGCACCCGCGTCCGCTCCTCGCTGGGCCAGGCACCACCCCGATCGACCGGCACGCCTCAGGCGCGCCGACCACGAGGGCCGGGTGCCGGCCCCCTCGTGCTCATCGCCACGATCAGGGCCTCCCTGCGCGGTCCGCAGTGGACGCGGTCCGCCAAGTCGGAAGTTACCTCCGCAAGCACCCGGTTTGCAGGCAGCCACACAGGTGATTCGCCAATTCGTCACGAATACGCAAATCGGCGGCAAGATCACCGGATCGGCCGCACGCCTGGGACAACCGGCCGTCACCGAACCGTGCCGGAGGTCGTCCACGCAGCTCAGCGGGCATCCGCCGGACGGCAGCCACCGGCTACCCAGGGTGGTGCGGCAGCCGGGGCACCGCGCTCCGGAGATCGTCGCGCAGGGCTTCGGGAACCAGCGGTTCGTCCAAAAGTCTCAGGTAACGCTCAGCCTGCGTCCCAGTCGGTGGGCTCAGGTCCAGCCACGCGCGCACGAGCCGCGCCCCCTCCACGTAGGTCGTGGTGTACGCCCGCCACAGCGGGTCGCCGATGAACCGGAGCATCTGCCGGGCCCGCCCCTCCGGGATCAGCAGCCAGCGCCGCAGGAACGCCACCACGTCGTCCTCCGAGGCCCGCCGGTCGTGCAGCATCAGGGCCGCGTCCTGCCGCACGGTGATCAGCCCGGCGACCGCCTCTTCGACCCGTTCGGCCTGGTCACCCTCCATCCGCAGGCCCAGGTCGCGCATGATCCGCTCGGTCCAGCGCCCCCAGCCCGGCCCGACCGCGGCGTGCAGGCCCAGTTCGGCCATGCCCTCGGCCATCAGGCACTGCGGCGTGTTGATGACGAAGAGGGACTGTTCGAGCTGGCCGCGCTTGCCGACCAGCCCGACCTCCTTGCGGCAGTGCTCGGTGTGGTGGCCGGGGTACGACTCGTGCGCGACCAGGTGCGGCAGGTTGGACATCCGGTGGCCCAGGTCGGCGTTGATCGCCACCCGGGACCGGAAGTCGCCCAGGTAGTAGTTGAACCCGCTCCACGGCTTGTCGGTGACCACCTCGTACTCCACGATTTCGTGGTCGGGCAGCGCGTAGTGCTGCCGCACCTCGTCGCGCAGGGCGCTGGACAGCTCGTGCACCGCGGCGGCGAGCAGGCGCGGCGGCACGGTCTCCTCGACGCGGTAGTCGGCCAGCCGCTCCCGCAGCGGGCCGCCGCCGGGCAGCACCTCGTCCAGCCGGGCGTGCGCGCGCCGGTACTCGTCCGGGTCGCCCGGCACCAGGTCGACCTGGAAGTACGCCCGCACCTCGTCCACGAACCCGATGCGCACCCCGGCCAGCTTGCGGGCGGTGCACTCCAGGGCGGTCAGGTGGGCGGCGAGGAAGCGCTTGCGCTCGGGTTCGAGCTCGGTGCCGGGCAGCTCGCGGCGCAGCAGCCCGGCCCGCTCGGCGAGCGCCGCCGGGTGCGGGCGCGGTTCGTCGTCCACGGCGCGCCGCAGCGCCCGGTCACCGGTGTACGAGTCGACCAGGCCGGGGTGCAGCCGGTCGAGGCGCAGACCGAGCACCAGGTACTCGCGCACCAGCGTGTTGCCGTCCATGAGCAGGGGAGCTTACGAGCCGGGCGGCCGTGTTACCACGGTGCCGGGCTGGGCGACGAATCACAAATCAAAGAACATCCGAACAGGGGATAGAGGTCAATCCCGGGGTCACACAATGGTGTTACCGCGCCCCCGCGGGCTTTGCCCTTCGGTAACTTTTCCGCCCAGGACCCCAGCGTCCGGAGATCCCCGAAGGCTCCGGAGCGGTACGGGGAAATCCCGAACACGAAGGAGATTGAAGTGCTGAAGAAGGCAGGCGCTGTCGCCGCCATCGCGGCGGGCCTCATGATGCTCGGCTCCCCCGCGTTCGCGGCTGGTCACGACGAGAACTACGACGTCCACCAGTGGAACAGCGGGCCGCTGGTCTCCTTGCTGAACAACAACAACGTGAACGTCCCGGTCGGCGTGTGCGGCAACAACGTCGGCGTCCTCGCCGCCATCGTGCCGGCCGCCTCCCCGCAGATCACCGGCCACTGCGCGACCGGCGCGATCGTCGACGGCCACGACGGCAACGTCGGCGGCAACAACGCCGAGGGCTGATCACCGCCGCACCTCGAACACCTGCCAGGGGCGTCCCCGGTAATCACCCGGGTGATGCCCCTGGCGGGTGTTCGCAATCGGCGTCGCACGACCCGCCGATAGTCATACCCAGGTGTTTTACCGCACGGCCCTGCACCGGGCGTCGGATATTTTTCCGCCCGGTCGAACAACTACCCCAAGGAGACTGACGTGCTGAAGAAGGCAGGCGCTGCCGCCGCCATCGCGGCCGGTCTGATGATGATCGGTTCGCCCGCGTTCGCCGGTGAGCCGGAGGACCACGGCCACGACCACGGCTGGAACAACGACCACAAGGCCGATGACACCCACCAGTGGAACAGCGGCGGTCTGCTGTCGGCGCTGAACGGCAACAACGTGAACGTCCCGGTCGGCGTGTGCAACAACAACATCGGCGTGCTCGCCGTCGTGGCCCCGATCGCCTCTCCGCAGGTGGCCGGCCACTGCTCGACCGGCGCGATCGTCGACGGCCACGACGGCAACGTCGGCGGCAACAACGCGGGCTGACTCCCCCGGGAGCTTCCGGGACCCGGTCCCGGATCACGGAGGGGCACCTCAGCGGGGTGCCCCTCCGGCGTTCCCGGAGCACCCGCCCGACCCCGTCTGCGGGGTCAGGAACCGAACCGGCGGTGGCGGATCGCGTAGTCGCGCAGCGCGCGCAGGAAGTCGGTCCGCCGGAACTCCGGCCAGTACGCCTCGCAGAACCAGAACTCGGAGTGGGCCGACTGCCACAGCATGAACCCGGACAGCCGCTGCTCGCCGGACGTGCGGATGAGCAGGTCGGGATCGGGTTGCCCGGACGTGTACAGGTGCTCCGCGATGTGGTCCACGTCGAGCACCTCGGCGAGCTCCTCGATCGTGCCGCCGGACTCGGCGTGCTTCTGGAGCAGCTTGCGCACCGCGTCCGCGATCTCCTGCCGCCCGCCGTACCCGACCGCGACGTTCACCTCCAGGCCGGTCCGGCCCCTGGTGCGCAGGGACGCGGCGGACAGCCGGGCCGCCGTCTCGGTCGGCAGCAGGTCCATCGCCCCGACGTGCCGGACGCGCCACGGGTTACCCGGTTCGGCGATCTCGTCCACGATGTCGGCGATGATGTCGAGCAGCGGCCCCAGCTCCTCGGTCGGCCGGTTCAGGTTGTCGGTGGACAGCATCCACAGCGTGACCACCTCGACCTCGGCTTCGCGGCACCAGGTGAGCAGCTCCAGGATCTTGCGGGCACCCGCCCGGTGCCCGTGCGCGACGTCGGCGAAGCCGGCCTCCTTCGCCCACCGCCGGTTCCCGTCCAGCACCAGCCCCACGTGGCGCGGTCGCTGCTTGCCGTCGAGCCATCGGTTGAGGCGGAACTCGTAACCCTTGAGGAGGACGCTCTTGACCCGTTCGCGAAGACCCACGCTGGCAGAGCGTACGCCGGGTGGGCGCGGTCACGCCGTCGCGTGCCGACCCTCCTCCCGACCCTCCCGTAACCTCGGGGTGGTGACCACGTCGCCCTTCTCCGAGCCGCCGGCACCCGCCCTCCGCCCGCGCATGCGGGGCTGGCTGCACTTCTGGTCCTTCATCGTGTCGGTCGCGACCGGCGCGACCCTCATCGCCCTGGCCGCCGCCACGGTCTCCGCGAAAGCGGCCCTGGCGACGTCCGTCTACGGCGCGACGGTCGTGGGCCTCTTCGGCGTGAGCGCCCTCTACCACCGGGTGACCTGGGTCAGCGTCCGGGCCCGGACGTGGATGAAGCGCCTGGACCACTCGATGATCTTCGTGTTCATCGCGGGCACCTACACCCCGTTCGCGCTGCTGGCGATGCCCGAGAACACCGGCAACGTGGTGCTGGCCGTGGTGTGGGGAGGCGCGCTGGGTGGAGTGACCCTGAAACTGGCCTGGCCGCACTCGCCGAGGTGGCTCGGCGTGCCGATCTACATCGCGCTCGGCTGGGTGGCTGTCTTCGTCCTGCCGGACATCATGGAGTACGCGGGCGTCGGTGCCCTGGTCCTGGTCATCGCCGGCGGCCTGCTCTACACGGCCGGCGCGATCTTCTACGCGTCCCGCTGGCCCAACCCGTGGCCCGAGGTCTTCGGCTACCACGAGGTCTTCCACGCGGCGACGGTCGTGGCGGCGCTCTGCCACTACATCGCCATCTGGTTCGCGATCTACTCCTGACCTGCACTGTTACCCTCTCAACACCCCTCATTTCCATGATCAGGCCGTCTCCAGGCCGTCAGGCCGCTTCGTCGGCTTGAAGAGGCGATTCGCGGCCTTCCTGCTCCGGTCGTGGCTGGACGGCATCAGGTGCGTGTAGGTCCGGAGCGTGAAGCCCGGATCGTGGTGCCCGAGGTTGAGCGAGAGCGCCTTGATGGACACGCCGTTCTCCAACTGGCTGGACGCGTAGAGGTGCCGCAGCCCGTGCATCCCGTCTTCGTTCGGCCGGTACTCCAGGCCGGCCGCGACGAACGCCGGCCGCCAGATGCCCATGTTGAACACCTGCCGCCGGCACGCCGTGCCACCCATCGACAGCACCAGCCGAGCCGTCACCGGGTCGCCATCAGGCCGCTCCCAGGGCAAAGTGACCTCAACCGGCGGGAAGGCCGCCATGTGGTCATCCAGTGCGTCCAAGACCCCGTCACCCAGCGGCACCGTCCGCGCCCTCTTGCTCTTGGGCGGTGCGTACACGAGCCGGTTGCCGACGATCCGAACCTGTCGAACCACGTCCAACTCCAGCGCCTGGCGGTCGATGTCGTCCACCGCCAAGCCGAAGACCTCACCCTGCCGCAGGCCCGCCCCAGCAGCGAGAACGAGCGCGATCTTGTACTCAACTGGCAAAGCGAGCTGAACAGCCCGCATCCGAGCATCCGGCCATGGTGTGACCCGTCGTTCAGGCGGTGACGGCCGCTGGACGCTCCGCGCTTTGCACGGGTTCGACGTGATGATCTTCTCTTCGACAGCGGCGTTGAGGATGGACGACAGCCGATCGAACAACAGTTGCTGGTAGCGCAGGCTCAGCCCCGCCTTCCCCAGCCAGCCGATCCACTCGCGGACGCGCGGGATCGTGATCGCGTTCATCCTCATCCGCCCGAAGAACGGTTCGATCCGCTTGCTCACCTGACTGCGCAGGTTCTCCTGCGTAGCGGCGTCTTGTGACTGTCCGCCGAACCAAGTGGCCACGTACTTCGAAAACAACACCTCACCTGCCTTGGGGTCGACGTACTTGCCTTCCCGCTTGTCCGACGCGACCTCAAGCAGGAAGTCGTCAGCCCGCTTCTTCTGCCGGCCCGGGAAGCTCTTGCTCTTCTCGTTGCCCTGCGGATCGAGGTAGCGCACCTTGTAGCGCAGCCCCTTCCCGTACGAGGAGGTCTTGACCCGTGTGACCTGCTCGGACACCGGATCGCGGACCTCCTTCCACCACCTGTCCTGGACGTGACCCACGGCAGACTCCTCCCGTCTGTCGAATTGCCGAAACATCTACGCGGCGGTGTCTTCCTCAACCCACCGACGAACTTGGGCGGGCACATAGCGAAGGTGCTTGCCCACCTTGCGAACCGGAGGCCCGTACCTTCGCCACTTCCACTGGTAGAGCGTCTTCACTGGAACGCCCAAGAAGACCGAGACCTCATCAACGCCCCACAGGGGCTCGACCTGCGCCATGACTCCCCCAGTCATCAAGCCGCTGTTGCCCAAACTTCCGCCAGCTCCCCAGCCGCTAGTAGTGCCCGGTCGTACTCAGCTCTCCACGTCACGCGTTGGGCGATGGCGTGCATGAGCAGGTGCGCCCGTGGTGGCACGTTCGGGTCACCGGGCCGGACCTTGTGCCAGGACAGGTGCGAGGTGTCGCGTTCCGGTTTCTCGATGCCCACGGCTTTGAGGGCTTCGAGGACGAAGCGCTTGCGGTCGGCCCGGTGGTCGGCCAGCGTCTTGCCCGACCATTTCCGCGACACGAGGACCCGGCGGCCGGGTAGGCCGAGCGTGGTCCGGCGGTGTGCTCGTCCCTTGCAGTGGCCGGGAGTGGTGCGGGAGCCGGCGGAGCGTGGTTGGACGCCGTAGAGCAGCCAGACCGCGCACCGGTCCGAGCAGGGCGTCACGGCCAGTTCGTCCGCCAGGCGGTCCGCGTGCCGCCGTTGCCGTTCGGTGGCCTGCTCGACCACTTCGCCGATGCTCTTAGTGAGGTACTTGGTCAGGTAGCCGATGTGACGTCCGGCCTCTTCGGTGCCGCCGAGGATGCCCTTGGAGTGCACCTGGCGGCCGAACCGCACCACGTGCGCCGGCTCCTCTGCCCGCGCCACCGCCTCATCCCACGAGGCCAGGGGACGTCGGGTGTCCGGATCCACGAAGACCGAGCGGTCCGCGTCCCAGACCGGCAGCCGGTCGCCGCCGTAGACGCGTTGGTCGTGCTGCGGCCACCACACCTGGTGGTAGGTGGCCGCCGTGACGCGCCGGATGGTCTCGTGCGGGACCGAGCCGCGGAACGCCGCGTGCAGGTGTGGCGCGGCCCGACGCTGCGGTTCGCCGGTGGCGAAGTACTGCACGTCCCAGCCAGCGACCCGCCGGAGGTTCTGCCACCACCGGTCCACCAGGGACGCGAAGTGCACCGCGTCCCGAGCCGCCCGCCGGTAGTCGTAGGTGTCCGGGTCGACCGGCGTGCCGTCGTCGCGCACCCGGCCGTAGGTGTCGAGGGTGAGCGTCACGAACATCGAGGGCCGGTAGCCGCCGGCGTACTCCCGTCCGATGGTGCGCTTCTCCACCCGACGCCGAGGCAGCTCCGGCGCGTCCTGCCGCCGCTTCGTCGACCGCTTCACCGGCCGCTTGCCAGGCACGTCCGGCGACGGGAACCGGCCCCGCACACCCAGTTGCCGAAGTTCCTCGTCCACCCCGTGGATCTCTTCACGCAACTCGTCCGCGTCCCCGGCAGCACCCGACCCGACCGCGTCCCGGTAGGCCTTGACCAAGTCCGCCCGGAACGTCAACAGCTCCGTCTGGTCCTTCGACGGCGTGGCCGGGGTGAAGTCGGGCTCTTCGGCCATGTGCCAGCCTTCGCGGCACTGGGCCATCCGCAACGCCTTCGCCTTGCGGGCACACGGCGCACAGACGCTTTCCACGGTGGACCCGCAGGGCACCGCGACGTACCGGACTTCGTAGGACTCCCGATCCTGCACTTCCATCGTGAACGGCCGCACGCATACCCCGTGCTGTTCCGCCGCAGCCTTGACCACGTCCAGCGCCATGGGCTGACGCATCCGCTCCGCCCGAGTGCCGGTCATGCCGCCACCCCCTCGGCACCACCGGGCCGAGTCGGGAACGGCCGCACCTCAGCCGGCCGGAAGTACTCCCGCAGCACCGCAAGATCGGCATCGGTGACATGGAAGGCCCGAGCCCGATCAGGCTCCCGCTGCCCGTCCTGCTTCACCCAGGCCACACCGGGCGTGCTCTCGCTGATCTTGTGCGCCGCCGCACCGCGCTGCCTGACACCGTCGCCGAGCACCATGTCGACCTGTTGCGGCTCGTCCAGCCGTAGCGCCACCCGAGTCGTGAACAGGTGCCGGAACGACACGACCTCCTTACGCGGGTCCTGAACCAGCCCGAGCAGCACATACCCCGGAGCCCGCCCCTGCGACGCGATCGTCTGAACCGCCCGAGCAGCCCGCTCCCGGAGCTGCTTGTCCTACTGGTAGGCGATGACGTCCGCCAGCTCATCCACGATCAGCACCGTCAACGGCTCCCCGGTCTCCCGAGCCCACAGCCGCCGAATCCCCCGGTACCGCGAAGCCCGCTCCTTCACCTCGGCAGCGATCTCCTCCAACAGCTCGACCGCACCAGCGCCGTTGCCGAACACCAACCGGTCGAACGCGTCAGGACACTGCCCCAACTCCATCCCGCCCTTGGGATCGATACCCACCAACCGCACCAGACCCGCTCGGACCACCGGCGCGAGCTGCCACACCAGCGACCACAACACCGAGCCCTTACCCGCCCCCGGCACACCCACCACCAGGAGCTGAGAGCCGAGCAACCGCAACCGCCACGGCTTACCGGTCTCCGTCCGCCCGACAACCACCCGCTTGAGATCGATTTCGGCACCATCGAGCGCAGGCACCGACACCGGCCGCACCAATGGGTCCGAGTGCACGAAGTCCAGCTCCAACACCCTGGGACGCAGCACCCGCACACGGCATGACCGGGCGTTGAACGAGTGCGCCAGGTTCTCCCGCCGCAGCTCCCACGCCTCGGGCGACTGAGCCGGGATCATCCGCACCCGAACCCGGTCCCGCCATCCCTCGGACCGCACCCGCCGCAGCTTCGGCCGATACTCCCGACCCCGATCACGCTTGGCCAGGTCCGACAGCCGCATCACCGACCGCCATCGGGGCACGTACACGCTGGCCCGCCGCCACTCCGTCACGAGTCGGTACCAGCAGTGCCGCAGGAACGACGCCCGATGCAACCCCGCCCAGATCGTCAGCGCCGCCACCAGCGACAACAGCGCCAACACCAGCGGCGAGAGCCCGAACCGCCACCAGCACCAAGCCGACGACGCCGGAACCAACGTCACCACCGGGTACCGAACGACAACGAGCACCAGGCGCACGACGCCGACCACCACGAACCACACCAACGCGATCAGCGCAGCCAGCCACCTCGCCTTACCAGGCACCAACATCCACCACGGCACCCGAGGCCGAACACCCTCGAACGGAGCCGGATCGACCCACTTCCCGCCGTTCATCGCGCACCACCCGCAGCCACGATGAAGATCAGCGGCAACCAGCCCAGGCACCCGCAGCACGTGAGCTGATTCGGAGCGAACACCCCGAACCGCTTGCACCCGTCGCACCGCCGACCGTTGGGCAACTTCCACACCATCGAGTGGGACCGACTTGACGCACGGACCCCCGAAGCCCTTACTCTGGACATGACCGAAACCCCTTTTGTGCCAATGAAAGCGCGCGAGAAATCCGGTCGGTGTGTCGTCGGGGAACAGGCTGCGCCCGCCAAGACTCGGTCTGTTTCCCGCGACTACACCAACAGGTGTCGTTCGATCGTCTTCAGTTGTGCTCACGGCACGAGCGGGCACCACCCCACGGCACCCGCCCCGCCGTAACCCTCAGCCAGTGCCGTCGAACCAGTCGATCCAGACAGCCAGGCCCCGACCCGTGAGTCGGTAACGACAACTCATCGGCAGGCCATCGGCCCGCAGACGTGCCCGACGCTCAGCGTGGCCCCCCGCCACCAGATCCCGACACGCCAGGCTCACCGTGCTCCCGGAAAGTCCGACCTTCGCCGACACGTCCCCCGGCGACCACAACCGTCCGGGAACACGGATCAACACCCTTGCTACCCGCTCCAACGTCGAGAACGCATACCCAGGAGCGGCACCCCGTTTGCGTTGCACATCGGACCAGCGCGCCCCCATCACCCTGACCAACGCCCATTCCGGCTCACGCACCGGAAGCAGCAGACTGCCCCGCTCATCCCGCCGGCACGACCACAACGCCACGCCGTACCCCGTCAATCGGTAGCGGAACGCCGCCCAGCCCCGACTACGCCGACCAAGCTCGACACGAACCGCCAAGTGTTCCAACGCCTCCAGGTCACGGCACACGGTCCGCACCGCCGCGTGACTGAGCCCAGTCCCGTCCATCAGGTCCCGGACCGACGACTCCTCACGCCGCCGCTCCAACAACACACCCACCACAGCCGCGCACACCCGCGCCGAGTAGCCGACGTTCCGCAGCTCCTCCAACGGCAGACCGGCCTTCACCACGTAACCCAAACTGCCCTCTCGACCATCCCCGCTCAACTTCACCTCCAGTTGATGCAACGTCCACAGAGGACGGTCACGTTCCGGTGGGGTCGATCTGCTCACCCTTGGCACGCTCGCGCGAAGCCCAGTACAGAGCCTCGTGATGGTGTCCCCGATCGAGTTCGGCGACGTTCGCGTACACGGCAGCGCTACGCAGATAGAAGTCCCGCAACACCGCCGGGTCGGACGTCGGCGCAGGCATCACCTTGGTCAGCGCCTCGTGTGCGTCTTTCAACGTCGTGACGGCTCGCGCGGCCTTCCACAACTCGTCTTTCGCGGTTTCCTTCTCCTTGCTCATAACTCGCCTTCGTCCACGTTCACGCGGCTTCGCTCGACCCGCGCACGACACTCGAACTCCTCCGCAGCGACGGAACAGGCGTGGCGAGCCCACAGAGGCACTGCCAGATCGGCGGCCAAGATCCGCCACGCCCGAGCCACCGCCGAGTAGCTATCGGCCAGCCGTAGCGCCGCCGCAGGATCGTCCGAGGTGGACGCGGCAAAGAGCGCTTCGGTCTGCTCCGCATACGCGGTGTTCCACCGGGCGACCGCCTCACGCGACGGCCGCGCCCCGGTCACGCCGCCTTCTGCTCACTCTGGGGCTTGTCGCCCGAGCGCCGAGGAGCCGCAGCACTCTGCGGCGAAGCGATCCCCGTAGCCCGAATCGTGAACCCCTGGTACTTGTACCGATCCCCCATGACGCGCGGCTCGACCGTCAGCCCCTCGAACGCAACCGGCCGCACCTCCACACCGGGCATGACCTGCACGGCCTGCGGCGGAACCGGCTGAACGTCGGACAGCACGACCACCGTCACCGACGCGTCGCGCTCCTTCTCCGCAGACGGGTCCGTGACCACGACCTTCCACTGCCGCTTCCCCGTGCGCTCGTCCACACGCTGCTTGGCCTGCCGACCCCGCCCCTTGTCCTCCGCGCTCATGTACTCCATGTCCGGCGCGACCTCCCCGACCATCAGCGCCCCCATGGGGAACACCTGGTCAAACGCCGCCTCGAACCGAGTGCCGTACGGAACCGCCACGACCGCCACCTCCGTCACCTGGCTAACCCGTCTGTCTAGGCTAGACAAGTACAAGGTAAGCCAGCCTGGCTAGACAAGCCACCTACGCTATGCATAGCGAATATGCAGACCGTCTATGCGTGACGATGAGAGGACACCGATGGCACTGGACCCGGACGACCCGCGACCGCCGTACGTGCAGGTGGCGAACGCCCTTCGGGCCGCCATCCTGACCAAGGTCTTTAAGGCCGGGGACAAGCTCCCCTCACGCGCCGAGCTGGCGAAGAAGTACGACGTGGCTCCGATGACGGTCCAGAACGCCCTACGTGAGCTGCGCGATAAGGGCTTGATCGTCTCCAGACAGGGCAGCGGCGTCTTCGTCAGAGAACGCACAGAACGCCCGATCGGGCTGCGTCCCCACCTGGAACGCGCCTTCGAGCAGGACCACGTCACGATCGACTTCGCCGGCTTCTCGGGCGAAACGCTCCACGGCGTCCTACAGGAACCGCTGGACAAGATCCGCATCGGCCGCCTGACACCCGAGACACTCCACGTCCGCATCCTGGTGCCCGACCCCACCGTCCCGTGGTCCGTCCCCTGCACCGTCGAAGACCGAGCCGACAGCCCGGCCTTCCGCCAACGCGCCGCCGAGATCATGCGCCGCCACACGTTGGCCATCCTCGACAACGTCACCGAGCTGGGCGCACTGGGCCTGGTCAAGGACGCCACCGCAGAAGTTCGCGTCCACCCCTCAGCCCCGCTATTCAAGCTCTACCTGATCAACAACAACGAAGCCTTCTTCGGCTTCTACCCAGTCCGCGAACACGTCCTGTCCCTAGACGGCCAACCCCAAGCCATCTACGACCTCATGGGCAAAGACGCCATCCTCTTCCACCACAGCACCACCGACGACGACACCAGCACCGGCAGCCAATACGTAGACCAAGCCCGCACCTGGTTCGACAGCCTCTGGACCACCATCGCCACCGAGTACAAGCGTTGACCGGCCGCAGCGTGCCGGTCGACGAACCGGCTGTCCTGCAAGGCATCCTGTCCAGTACCGAAGCTCTCTTCCTAGACTTCGACGGCCCAGTTTGCTCCGTCTTCGCAGGGATCCCTGCGCACTACGTGGCCAACCAACTCAGAGGCGTGCTCTCCGACGGCGGACATGTCGACCTACCTCCCGAGGTCGAGAAGACCGAAGACCCGTTCGAGGTGTTGCGGTACGCGGCAACGCTCGGAGAAGCCGAAGCCATATACGTCGAGTCCGCACTGACTGCCCACGAGCTCGAAGCCGTTTCAACGGCTGAACCAACCAACGGCGCACATACCCTGATTCGGGCTTGGCACGCAACAGGCCGCGCCAGCGCGATTGTCAGCAACAACAGCCAGGCTGCCGTGTCCGCCTACCTCAACTTGCACGACCTACACGACGAGATCGATGTCGTGGTCGGACGGTCCACAGCGGATCCGACAACGCTCAAGCCAAGCCCGCACATGATCAACTCGGCACTTCGACTAACCCAGGCACCCTCCGACAGGAGCACCCTGATCGGCGACTCAGCATCAGACATCGTTGCAGCGACAGCGGCGCATGTTACCGCCATTGGCTTCGCCAATAAGACCCCGAAAGTTGACACTCTTTCAGGTTTTCACCCGGCGTTGGTGATCACACAACTCCCACGACTCACAGCACTATGATTTACAACACTGGGACAGGCGGACTAGCATTCCACATGCAATCGACTAGCGTGCGGGCGAACTGAGCGTGCAACTAGGTTTACCAGCGCATCGACGGCGAAGGTGTATGTACACCGACCCAAAATATTCTATGCGATTTGGAATGCACCTCGTAGAAGCTACTGTCCCGAATCCCATGCGGGGTTTGCGCCCACGTGGACGGCAAGTGTTCAATTCGAGCCGAGCGAAGGCCGCACGCTGATTGTCCATCTCCCCGGGGGCTGGAAAGTCAGTCTGGACAACCGTCCAGCTCCAGAAGGAGGTGCGCATGGGTCGACGCTCACATGCAGCGAAGAAGCGCCGAACAGCGGCCGAGAACAGGAAGAGCCTGGTCCTGTTTTGGGCCAGGCTCTTCGCTGTTGCAGTGCAGATCGCGTACGTGGTCATCAAGCTACTTCGCGATCCTTAAGGCGGCAGGGTCGGGTCGGTCAGGCCAACCGACTCGACCCTCCGTGCACGCCAGCAAGTGACTTGCACGCGGGCAAGCGTGACAACTCGTACGGCCTATGTCAACCCGGCGATTAACAGTCGATCGACACCATCCGACCAGGTCAACTCAGGTCATACCATGAGTTTGTGGGCCTAAACGTGGGGACGTACCGAGGGCGTTCGGCTGCTCCTGCTTGCCGAACTTGGCTCTAGGGGATCAAGGCGCGCCGCCTGCGGCGGCGCGCGGCCAGGCCCGGCTCACGTTGGCACCGACTCCCCGCATCACGGCACGCCGGGCTCCCGCTTCGCTCCGCCCGGCGGCCGTGCGCGGAGTCGGTGCACCTGGTCGGGTGGCGGCGCGCCTGGCATTGAGGCAGCCAGAGCGGAGAGCTGCTCTCAGCGTCCGGACTCCGGTCGATCGCGCGGTCATGGGCTTGGTAGGGCTGGGCACGGCGATCGGCTGCCGCGACGGCTTCGCCGCCTTGCCAACGAGAAGGCCACCCGGCGACGAGGGCCAGGAGTACGACGGCAACCGGGCGTCAACCCCGGCTTCGTGGGTGACGCCCGGTCGGTGTGGGGTTCGAGATCAGGCCGTCTACAGGCCGTCAGACGTTGGAAGACAGCGAGACAGGGTGAGAAGTGTTGAGACCTGTTTGCGCAGCTAACGCGGCATTTCGATCTTCACCAGGCACGATCCTCCGGACCTGGGATCAGAACATCGCCATCTGGTTCGCGATCTACTCCTGACCTGCGCTTTCACCCGCTCGACACCCCCGATCTCCGGGTGGGCGCAGGTGCGGAGCGTGAAGCCCTCAATCGTGGTGCCCGAAGTCCGGCGACAGCGCCTTGACGAACACGCCGCCAACTGACTGGACGCGCAGAGGTGCCGGAGCCCGCGCATCCTCAGCGTCCGGGCTCCCTGGGATCGCCAGTCCGCGGGCTCGGCCGAGCTGGGCACGGCGATTCGCTGCCGGGACAGCTTCGCCGCCTGGCCGACAGGACCAGCCGCCAGCTAGTTCGCGATCTGCTCCTGACCTGCGGTCCCCTGCACCGGGCCCGGTCGGCTCACTCGCGCAGGCAGGCTTTGAACTCCGCCCACCCCGCGTTGGTGTGCGCGTACCGCTTGAAGTACGTCGTCAGCGCCCGTAACAGCGCCGGGCGGCCCAGGGCGTCCTCCATCGCCCGCACGCGGGCCAGGTGTGGGGCGTACGGGCGGTCCGGCCAGGGTGCGTTGTCGGGGGTCCGCCACGGGTCCGCGCCGGGCAGCAGCTCTTCGGCCGCGAGCCTGCTCAGGTAGGTGGCCACCGCCTCCACCAGCCACGGTTCGGCGTCGACCAGGTTGCCCGACCAGGCGTGCGCCACCTCGTGGCTCAGCACGGTGGTCGTGTACAGCGGGTCGAGGGTGGCCAGGGCGTCGAACACCGCGTCGTCGAACATGATCAGCCCCGGCGACGAGAACGCCAGGTGCGGGATGTCGGGCACGAACACCGCGTCGCACTTGCCGTACGGGTACGGCACGTCCAGCAGGTTTTCGAAGAACCCGATCGCCTCGCGGATTCGGCGGGAGACCGCCTCGCCGCGCGCTCGTTCCCCGGATCGCACCCTCGTCACGTGCACCTGCTCGGCGATCTCGACCCACGGGCCGGCGGCGGCGGTCAGGGCGTACGGGGCGATGGGGGTGTCGGTGCTGCTGGTGAGCACCCGTCCGGGCGCGTGGACGGTCAGGGTGATCTCGCTGCGCGCCCGCTGGTCCAGGGCGCAGAAGCTCCACTGCGCCAGGTCGGGGTACTGCAACGTGTACTGGTACGTCGCGCCGTCGACCACCACCTTGCGGAAGCCCCGGTCCTCGGCGTACGCGAAGTCGGCGTCCACCTCCAGCACGCCGTCCGCGTCCAGCGCGATCCGCGCGCCGTCCCACGGCACGTCACGTCCGTTGAGCTGTGCGCGGCGCAGGCGGGTCGCGGCCAACTGCGCGTGGGGCGGCTTGCCGCGGAACCTCACCGCTGTCCGGCCGCGAAAGGCCGGCTCGGCCGGGTCGAGGTCCCACGTGATGTCGTACGAGATGGTCATGATCCCCCGGTTCCCGAAGTTACCAGCGGGACCGGGGGACCGGCATCAGGCCAGCTCAGGCCCCTGGTTGCGGAGGTCGTCCACGCGGGTCATGGCGTCGCGGAGCTCGGCCAGCCAGGTGTCCGCGTGCTCCCCCACCAACCGGACGGCCCACGCCAGCGCCTCCGACCGGGACCGGGCCACGCCGGCCGCGACCAACGTGTCCAGCACTTGGCGCTCGGGCTGCCGCAGCCGGGTCATCACCGGCACGGACAGGGTGGTGAACAGCTCCTCGGTGCCACCCAGCCGCGCGCCCCACGCCACCTTGCGCCGGTAGCGGTGCTCGGCCTGGCGGGCGATCTCGATCCGCGCCTCGCGGGTCTCCTCGCGGAACCGGCTGATCCGCCCGGCTTCGGCGGCGGCGCGGGCCGCGTCGTCGGTGAACTCGCCCGCCAGGGGCTGGAGTTCGCCGACGACCAGGATTTCCTCGCGGTCGACGGTCACCGCGGGGTGCCCGGTGAACCAGCCGTCGGGCAGTCGGCCGGCGAACCAGGCCGCCGCGTCGTCGGCGTGCGGCTGGTCCACCTGCTGACCGCCGCGCCCGCCCCATCCTCGTCGCATCACTACCCCCTTGATTACACGATTACAGTGATGTCGACGCTACGCCTGTAAAAACCGGGAGCGGCGGTGGTTCGCTACCGGTGAAGTGCCGCCGAGAGCTCGTCCGCCACGGTCACGGGCCGGTCGCACACGTACCCGCGGCACACGTACGCCGCCGGGGCACCGCCGACCAGCGGCCGGTCTGCCAGCAGCGGAGCGGAGTCGGGCTCGCCCGCCACGACGACCCCGCCGCCGTGCACGTCCCGCCACGCCGTCGACACCAGCTCCGGGGACGCGCCGACCACGGCCACCTGGACCGGGCCCAGCGCCAGCGCCTCGGCGACGGCGAGCCAGTTGCCCGCGAACCGGGGCTCGCGCGCGGCGAGCAGGCCGGCGCGGGTCACGGCCGCCTCGGCGGCGGCCCGGTACTCGGCCTGCCGGGGCGCGCCGAGCACCGATGCGGTGAGCAGCGCCGACGCCAGGGCCGACGCACCGGACGGACTCGCGTTGTCCGACGGGTCGGAGGGCCGCTGCACCAACGCTTCCGCGTCGTCGGCGGTGTCGTAGTACACGCCGGGCTCCTCGCCCGCGAACCGGGCCAGCGCGGTGTCCAGCAGTCCACACGCGACGGTCAGCCACCGCGCCGCGCCGGTGGCCTGGTGCAGGGCGAGCAGCCCGTCGGCGAAGCAGCCGTAGTCCTCCAGCACGCCGGCGGCGGTGCCCGCCACGCCGTTGCGGGAGGTCCGCAGCAGCCGTCCGCCGACCAGGTGCACGTCGAGCAGCAAATCCGCCGCGCGCTCGGCCGCCGCGACCCAGCGCGGCTCGCCGAACACCGCGCCGGCCTCGGCCAGGGCGGCGATCGCCAACCCGTTCCACGCCGTCACGACCTTGTCGTCCCGTCCGGGCTGCGGCCGGAGCTCCCGCGCCGCCAGCAGCGTGGCGGCGAGCTCCGGGTCGGGGTCGCCGAGCATCCGCAGCGTCGACGCGCCGTGCTCGAACGTGCCCTCTTCCGTCACGCCGTACAGCACGGCCGCCCGCGCGCCCTCCACCGGACCCAGCACGTCCACGAGCTGTTGCCGCGTCCACACGTAGGTGGAGCCCTCGACGCCGTCGGTGTCGGCGTCCAGCGACGCGGCGAAACCGCCTTCCGGCGTGCCCAGCGAGCGCACCAGGAACTCGGCGGTCTCGCGCACCACGGCCCGGTACCGCCCGGCCGGGTCGCGGCGGCCCAGGTGGGTGTACACCCGGAGCAGCAGGGCGTTGTCGTACAACATCTTCTCGAAGTGCGGCACCACCCAGCCGGCGTCCACGCTGTAGCGCGCGAAACCGCCGGCCAACTGGTCGTACAGCCCGCCGGACGCCATCGCGTCGCAGGTGGCGCGCACCATGGACAGCGCCTCGACCGACCCGGTGCGCTCGTGGTCGCGCAGCAGGAACTCCAGCGCCATCGACGGCGGGAACTTCGGTGCGCCGCCGAACCCGCCGTTCGCGCGGTCGAAGTGGCCCAGCAGCGACACCACCGCGCCGTCCAGCACGTCCTCGTCCACAGTGGACTGCGGCAGCGGCTTGAACGCCAACTGGGACACGATGCTCGCGGCCGACTCGCGCACCTCCTCGCCCTGCTCGTGCCACGCGTGCGTGATCGCCTCCAGCACCTGCCGGAACGACGGCAACCCCGGCCGGGGCGCGGGCGGGTAGTAGGTGCCCGCGTAGAACGGTTCTCCGGCCGGGGTGAGGAAGCACGTCATCGGCCACCCGCCGTGCCCGCTCAGCGCCTGGGTGACCGCCATGTACACCGCGTCCACGTCCGGCCGCTCCTCGCGGTCCACCTTGACGCTCACGAAGTGCTCGTTGAGGTAGTCGGCGGTCGCCTGGTCCTCGAACGACTCGTGCGCCATGACGTGGCACCAGTGGCAGGCCGCGTACCCGACCGACAGCAGCACCGGCACGCCCCGCTCCCGCGCCTCGGCGAACGCCTCCGGCCCCCACGGGTGCCAGTGCACCGGGTTGTCGGCGTGCTGGAGCAGGTACGGGCTGGTCGCGGAGGCGAGCCGGTTCGTCATGCCCCCACACTAATTCCCGCCCGGAACGCGGACCGTTCGACCAGACTGGGGACATGGAGATCGCCGTCCCCCTGCCGGATCGACCCCGACCCGAACGGTCCCGACCCGGCCGGTCCCGGCAGGACGAACCCGAGCAGGATGGACCCGAGCAGGACGAACACCGGCGGGAGGGGTCCCCGTCCTATGACCTGCGCCACCTGGGCGGGCCGTTCGACGCGATCGGCGACGTGCACGGCTGCCACACCGAACTGGTCCACCTGCTGCGCGAGCTCGGCTACCGGGTCGGGGCGGACGGCGCGCACCACCCGGACGGCCGGACCGCGCTGTTCCTCGGCGACCTGGTCGACCGGGGCCCGGACACGCCCGGCGTGCTGCGGCTGGTGATGGGCATGGTGCGGGACGGCACGGCGCACGCGGTGCGCGGCAACCACGAGGACAAGCTGGTCCGCGCGCTCCAGGGCCGGGACGTGCGGGCCACCCACGGGCTGGAGCGGTCGCTGGCGCAGTTGGCGGCCGAGACGCCGGAGTTCCGCCGGGACGTGCTGGAGTTCTGCGACGCGCTGGTGCCGCACCACGTCCTGGACGGCGGCCGGCTCGTCATCGCGCACGCCGGCCTGCCCGAGCGCTACCACGGCGTGGAGTCACCGCGCTCGCGCAGCCTGGCGCTGTGGGGCGTGAGCACCGGCGAGCTGGACGAGCGCGGTTTCCCGGTCCGCCACCCGTGGGCCGAGGAGTACCGGGGCGCGGCGACCGTCCTCTACGGACACACGCCGGTGGAGGAGCCCCGCTGGGTGAACGGGACCCTCTGCCTGGACACCGGTTGCGCGTTCGGCGGCCGGCTCACCGCGCTGCGCTACCCGGAGCGCGAGATCGTCTCGGTGGCCGCCCGCCGCGCCTGGTACGAGCGCTGACCGCTACCCGGCGGGCTTGTCCGCCGACCCGTCGGCGGGCTTGTCCCCGCGCGTCGCGGCGACCTCCTCCGGTGGGTCGAAGGAGGCCGGGAGCTTGCGCAGGTGCTTGTTCATGGACTTGACCAGGAAGAACACCGCGATGAAGAACAGCACCAGCATCACCAGGCCGAGCGGGGAGGACTTGCCGAAGTCCTCCTGCTGCCCGCCGGGGTCCTTGGTGGTCGAGGGCTGCACCAGCACCATCGCCGTCGTCTGGTCCCAGGGGACCGGGTTCACGCCGTCACCTTCTCCCTCACGCCCGCGAACAGGTCGTCTTCGGGCAACGTGCTGTCGACCAGCGACCGCGCCAGCTCGTACTCCTCGGTCGGCCACACGGCGCGCTGCATCTCCAGCGACACGGCGAACCACCGGCTCGTCGGGTCGATCTGCGTGGCGTGGGCCTTGAGGGCCTCGTCACGCTGCGGGAAGTAGTCGGCGCACTCCACCCGGGTGGTGACGCGGTCGATCACGTCCGGCTTGTCGGCGTCCCAGCCGGCCAGCCACTCCGCGTACGGCGACTCCTCGCCGGCCGCCGTCAGCGCCTCGTGGAACGCCATCAGCTTCGCGCGGGAGAACCCGTGCGAGTAGTACAGCTTCAGCGGCTGCCACGGCTCGCCGGCCTCCGGGTACCGCTCCGGGTCGCCGGCCGCGTCGAACGCCGCGACGGAGACCTCGTGGCACCGGATGTGGTCCGGGTGCGGGTAGCCGCCGTTCTCGTCGTAGGTCACGACCACGTGCGGCCGGAACTCGCGGATCACCTCGACCAGCGGGGGGACCGACTCCTCCAGCGGCACGAGCGCGAAGCAGCCCTCGGGCAGCGGCGGCAGCGGGTCGCCCTCGGGCAGGCCCGAGTCGACGAAGCCCAGCCACCGGTGGCGCACCCCCAGGATCTCGGCGGCGCGCGCCATCTCCCCGCGCCGGATCTCGGTCATGTTCGCCAGCACCTCGGGGCGGTCCATCGCGGGGTTCAGCACGCTGCCCGCTTCACCCCCGGTGCAGGTCACGACCATCACCTCGTGGCCGTCGGCCACGTAGCGCGCCATCGTCGCGGCACCCTTGCTCGACTCGTCGTCGGGGTGCGCGTGAACCGCCATCAGGCGCAGCTTCTCAACCATGACGGTGGTGGTCCTCCTTGGCCCCTGCCGAACAGAGCCCCCACGGCCCCTGCGACACTCAACGTGGTTTTCGATGGCCATTGTTCCCCACGGGCAGGAAGGCGTTGGCAAGTGGCACTGCCCGAGGGTCGGTACGGCACGCCGCGACGTCGGCTGCCCACCTGGGCCCGGTGGTCACTGCCGGTAGTCGCGGTGGTGGTCGGGGCGGTCGTCGCGTGGGTCGGCTTCCGCAACCTGGGCACGAAACCGGTCGAGGCCAAGCAGACCGCGTTCGAGGTTCTCGACGGGCAGTCGGTGGAGGTCACCTTCGAAGTCGTCCGCGAAACACCCGAACAGGCTGTCGTGTGCATCGTGCGGGCGCGCTCGAATGACGGGGACGAGTCCGGCCGGCGCGAAGTCCTCGTTCCCCCGGGTGCCGCCACCGCTTATGCGACGACGGTTGTGCGGACGTCGAAAGAACCGACCACCGGAGAGGTGTTCGGATGCTCCTACCAGGTCCCGGCTTACCTGTCCACGAGGTAGCGGCCAAGCGGGTGATCTGCGGGTTTGTGGTCCCGTTCGGGAACAAAACGCCGTAGCCGACCGTTGTAGACGTGTTACTCTGGCCTTTCAGCACGGCCCCGGCGCGGGCCGTGTTTTTCCGTTCCGGGTGCGTGCGTCCGGGAACTACCAGCCCACCGCGTGGGCCTGGAGCAAGACGAGGAGTTGGTGACCGTGAGCGACACTGAGGTGACCTGGCTGACCCAGGAGGCCTACGACCGGCTCAAGGGAGAGCTGGACGAGATGATCGAGAATCGCCCGGTCATTGCTGCGGAGATCAACGCGCGCCGCGAAGAGGGCGACCTCCGGGAGAACGGCGGCTACCACGCGGCCCGCGAGGAGCAGGGCAAGCAGGAGGGCCGGATCCGCCAGCTCCAGGAGCTGCTGCGGGTCGCCAAGGTCGGCGAGGCGCCCACCGTCGCCGGTGTGGCCGCCCCCGGCATGGTGCTCACGGTCCGTTACGAAGGTGACGACGAGACCGAGGAATTCCTCCTCGCGACCCGGGAAGAGGGCGCGCACGGCGCTCTGGAGGTCTACTCCCCCTCGTCCCCGCTGGGCAAGGCCCTCAACGGCGCGAAGGACGGCGAGACCCGCCAGTACGAACTGCCCAACGGCAGCGTGCAGAAGGTGACGCTCATCAAGGCCGTGCCCTACGCGGGCTAGCCCACCGACACGGCGAGGGGCGGCCACCGACACGCGGTGGCCGCCCCTCCGCTGTGACGACCCCCTCACCCGCCCGCCCCGACGTCAGCCGATGCGCTCCAGCAGCGGCCGGACGCGCGGCGGTACCGGGGTGGACAGCGCGATGGACGTGGACAGCCGCTGCACGCCGGGCACGTCCACGATCGAGTCGATCACCTGCTGGAGGTCGGCGTTCGACCGCGCCACGACCCGGACGAACAGGTCCCCCTGCCCGGTGGTCGCGTGCACCTCGCAGACCTCGTTGATCGCCGCGAGCCCGTCGGACACCTCCTGCCGCCGCCCCTGCGCGATCTCCAGCACGGCGAACGCGGTCAGCCCGTACCCCATCGCGGCCAGGTCGAGCGCGGGCGGGAAACCGGTCAGCACCCCCCGGGCCACCAACCGGTCCAGCCGCGCCTGCACGGTCCCCCGCGCCACGCCCAGCCGGCGGGAGCACTCCAGCACCCCGAGCCGGGGTTCGTCGGTGAGCAGCAGGAGCAGTCTCGCGTCCAACTCGTCCAAGACCTGGTCAGAGTGTTCAGCTTGTCCTTCAAGAGCCATAGATCACTGTACAACTTGACCAGCCGAAAACGAGACTGTTGCTCATCCTGCCCACTCGACACATGCTGTGAGCCATGACGCAGCAGCTTGACGACGTGAGCTACGACCAGCTCCGCCAACTCGTGGGTCTGGTCGACTACGACGGAACGCGGGACCCGTTCCCCGTCCGCTCCATGGACGCCGTGGTCTTCGTGGTCGGCAACGCGACCCAGACCGCGTGGTTCTACCAGGTCGCCTTCGGGATGCAGCTCGTCGCGTACTCCGGGCCGGAGACCGGGCAGCGGGACCACAAGTCCTTCGTGCTCAAGTCCGGGTCGGCGCGGTTCGTGATCAACGGCGGCGTCCAGCCGGACAGCCCGCTGATCGAGCACCACCGCAAGCACGGCGACGGCGTGGTGGACCTCGCACTGGAGGTCGCCGACGTCGACAAGTGCGTCGAGCACGCGCGCGCCCAGGGCGCGACCGTGCTCGAAGAGCCCCACGACGTCGAGGACGAGCACGGCCTCGTGCGCCGGGCCGCGATCGCGACCTACGGCGAGACCCGCCACACGCTGATCGACCGGTCCCGCTACCAGGGCCCCTACCTCCCCGGCTACGAGGCCAGGGAGAGCACCGTCGTCCGACCCGAGGGCGCGCCGAAGCGGCTGTTCCAGGCGGTGGACCACTGCGTGGGCAACGTCGAGATCGGCCGGATGGACTACTGGGTCGAGTGGTACAACCGGGTCATGGGCTTCGTGAACATGGCGGAGTTCATCGGCGACGACATCGCCACCGACTACTCGGCGCTGATGAGCAAGGTGGTGTCCAACGGCAACCACCGGGTCAAGTTCCCGCTCAACGAGCCCGCGGTGGCCAAGCGCAAGTCGCAGATCGACGAGTACCTGGAGTTCTACGAGGGCGCGGGCGTGCAGCACATCGCGCTCGCCACCAACGACATCGTCGCCACGCTGACCGCCATGCGCGCGGCCGGCGTCGAGTTCCTGGAGACCCCGGACTCCTACTACGACGACCCCGAGCTCCGGGCCCGCATCGGCGAGGTGCGCGTGCCGATCGAGGTGCTCAAGCAGCACAAGATCCTGGTCGACCGCGACGAGGACGGGTACCTGCTCCAGATCTTCACCAAGCCGATCGGCGACCGGCCGACCGTCTTCTACGAGCTCATCGAGCGGCACGGGTCGCTCGGCTTCGGCAAGGGCAACTTCAAGGCCCTGTTCGAGGCGATCGAGCGCGAGCAGGAGCGTCGGGGCAACCTCTGACCTCCGGCGTCACCGAGGCCGGTCCGGGCACCCCGGGCCGGCCTTTCGGCGATGCGGGTCACCCGGACCCCCCGTACCGGTACGCTCGGTGCGGGAGGCGTCCCACAGCACTCACCCGGGAGGTGGCATGGCGCTCGCGCGACGGTTCACCACGGTGTTCCCGCTCGTCGGAGCGGTGGCCACGGCCGTGGCGCTGACCGGTGCGGCCTTCTTCACGGTGGCGCACGCGGACTGCGCCGACACGGGCCGGTACGTGGTGCGCGACGGGGTGGTCGAACTCGTCGGCGGCTGCGTGGACGGCGCGGACCTGCCTGCCGTGCCGAAGCTGGACACCGTCCCCTACGCCGTCCAGCCCTGACCGGTGACGCACCCGCTCCCCGCCCGCATGGGCGATAGTGGAGCCATGTGCCGAAACATCCGGGTGCTCCACAACTTCGAACCGGCCGCCTCCGAGGACGAGATCCAGGCGGCGGCGGTCCAGTACGTGCGCAAGGTGAGCGGGTCCACCCACCCGTCCGCGGCCAACCAGGAAGCGTTCGACACCGCCGTCGAGGCGGTCGTCGAAGCGACCAGGACCCTGCTGGAAGCGCTGGTCACCAAGGCCCCGCCGCGCGACCGCGAGGTCGAGGCCGCCAAGGCCAGGGAACGCTCGGCGGCCCGCTTCGGCCGCTGAGCACGCCCACCCGCCGGACCGCGTCGGCCCGGCGGGAGGCGCGGCCCCCGCTCAGGCCAGGGCCTGCACCAGGTCGTGCACCAGGTCGTCACCGGTCTCGATGCCCACCGAGATCCGGATCAGGTCGTCCGGCACCTGGAGCAGCGAGCCCGCGGTGCTGGCGTGGGTCATCTTCCCGGGGTGCTCGATCAGCGACTCGACCCCGCCCAGCGACTCCGCGAGCATGAACAGTCGGGTGCGCGAGCAGACCCGCAGGGCCGCTTCCTCGCCGCCGTGCACGGTGAACGAGATCATGCCGCCGAACCGGCGCATCTGCTTGGCCGCGACCTCGTGCCCGGGGTGCTCGGGCAGGCCGGGGTAGAACACCGACTTCACCCCGGGGTGCCGCTGGAGCGCCTCGGCGACCAGCTCGGCGTTGTCCGAGTGCTTCTCCATGCGCAGTTCGAGGGTCTTGATGCCGCGCAGGGTCAGCCACGCGTCGAACGGGCCGGGCACCGCGCCCGCGCCGTTCTGGAGGAACCCGAAGGCGGCGTCCAGCTCGTCGTCCGAGGTGACGAGCGCGCCGCCGATGACGTCGGAGTGGCCGCCCACGTACTTGGTGGTCGAGTGCAGCACCACGTCCGCGCCCAGCGCGAGCGGGCTCTGGAGGTACGGCGAGGCGAAGGTGTTGTCCACCACCAGCCGCGCACCCGCCGAGTGCGCCACCTGCGCGAGCAGGGCGATGTCGGCGATGTTGAGTAGCGGGTTGGTCGGCGTCTCGATCCAGACGACCTTGGTGTTCGGGCGGATCGCCGCGCGCACCGCGTCCACGTCGGACAGCGCGACCGGCGTGTGCTCCACGCCCCAGAGGCCGAACACCTTGTCGATCAGGCGGAACGTACCGCCGTAGGCGTCGTTCGGGATGACCACGTGGTCGCCGGGACGGCACATCGCGCGCAGCGCGGCGTCGGTCGCGCCCATGCCGGAGGCGAACGCGCGGGCGTGCCGACCGCCTTCGAGCGCGGCCAGGCACTCCTCCAGCGCGGTGCGGGTGGGGTTGCCCGTGCGCGAGTACTCGAAGCCCCCGCGCAGCCCGCCGACGCCGTCCTGGGCGTAGGTGGAGGTGGCGTGGATCGGGACGATGACCGAGCCCGTCGTGGGGTCCGGGTCCTGTCCGGCGTGGATGGCCCTGGTCGCGAAACCGTGGTGGCCCGTGTCCGTCATGGAACCAGCCTAGGTCAGCCCCGGCGCTCGCCGCCGCCGGCGTCGCGAGGTCGGCAACGCACGAAACAGCACCGGCCGGCCGGACCCCGGGGGGTCTCGACCGGCCGGTGTCCGGACCGGGAGCGCGTCGTCACCACTGCTGGGGCGGCTGCTGTCCGTACGGGTTCTGCTGCTGCGGCTGGCCGTAGGGGTTGGCCTGCGGCTGGCCGTAGCCCTGCGGCGGCTGGCCGTAAGGGTTCGCCTGCTGGCCGGGGTAGCCACCGGGCAGGCCGCCGCCGGGCACCCCGGTGTCCTGCGCGTTGACCACGACCGTGCCGAGGATCTTGTCCGCCCAGGTCTGCTTCTTGACCTCCCACAGCGGCGCGAACCAGCCCGCGTAGCAGGGCAGCGAGTCCACGGCGTGGCAGAGGTGCCGGACGAAGGCGTTGCCGAAGCCGATCGGCTGCCCGGTCTCCTCCTTGATCAGCTTGATCTTCGCGATCTTCTTGCCGTACGACTGGCCCGTCGTGCCCGCGAGGTACCACGAGTTGTAGATCATCCAGCCCAGGAGCCCGAGGTAGCCCACGCCGCTGAGCAGCAGCGCGATCGTCGGGTCGCCCGCGACCGTGCCCACGATCACCAGGATGGCCACGATCACGCCGGGCGCGACGTAGTCGATCAGCGCGCCCATCGCGCGGGTGCCCCACTCCGCGTACCCGCCGGCGGGCGGGGCGAACGCGGGCTGGCCGTAGCCGGGCTGCGCACCCCACGCCTGCTGCTGCGGTGCCGGCTGGCCGTAACCGGCCTGCGGCTGCCCGTACGGGTTGGCCTGCGGCTGCTGCTGGCCGTACGGGTTCGGCTGCTGCTGGGCGTACGGGTTGGCCTGCGGCGCGCCGTAGGCCGGCGGCTGCTGGGGCTGCCCGTACTGGGCCGGCTGGCCGTACGCGGGTGGCTGCTGCGCCGGGAAACCGCCGGAGGCCGGCGGCTGCGCCGGGAACCCGCCCGAGGCGGACGGCGGCGGCTGCTGGCCGTACGGCTGCTGGCCGGCACCCGGCGACACGACCTGCGTCGCGTCCGGGTTGCCGCCCTGCGGCTGACCGGCGGAGGGCACGACCTGGGTCGCCTCCGGGGGCGGGAACGCGGGGGTCGAGCCACCGCTCGCCACGACCTGGGTCGCGTCGGCGTTCGGGGGCTGGGCACCCTGCCCCTGCTCCTGCTGGTATTGGCCGCCGAATTGCTGGTTCTCGGGCGGCTGCGGAGCGGTCATCGGAGTTTCCAACCCCCTTGGCGTGGGCCGTAGGCGTATGAGTCGGAGGCCAACGCTAGCGGACAAGACCACGTCGGCCACGGGCAACCGGGCAATGTGACGTGATCAGCGCCCCGCGAGGAAACCCAGGACGTCCTGCCGGGTGACCACGCCCGCCGGCTTGCCGTCGTCCAGCACCAGGGCCCCGTCCGCCGAGGACAGCGCCTGCATCGCGGCGCTGATCGACTCGCCGGAGCCGATCGTGGGGAGCTTGAACGACATGTGCGCCTCCAGCCGGTCGGTGAGCTGGGCCTTGCCGGTGAACAGGGCGTCGAGCAGGTCCCGCTCGTTGACCGCGCCGGCGATCTCGGCGACCATCACCGGCGGTTCGGCGTTGACCACGGGCATCTGGGACACGCCGTACTCGCGCATGATCGCCACCGCCTCGGCCACCGTCTCGTTCGGGTGCCCGTGCACCAGGTCCGGCATCACGCCGTCCTTGCGGCGCAGCACGTCGCCGACCGTCGCACCGGAGGTGTCCGGCGACAGGAAGCCGTACTGGGCCATCCACTTGTCGTTGAAGACGCTCGACAGGTAGCCCCGGCCGCCGTCCGGCAGCAGCACCACGACGACGTCGTCCGGCCCGCACCGCTCCGCGACCCGCAGCGCCGCCGCGACCGCCATCCCGCACGAGCCGCCGACCAGCAGGCCCTCTTCGCGGGCGAGCCGGCGGGTGAGGTCGAAGGAGTCCTTGTCCGACACCGGCACGATCTCGTCGCAGACGGTCTGGTCGTAGGCGGCGGGCCAGAAGTCCTCGCCGACGCCCTCCACCAGGTAGGGCCGCCCGGAACCGCCGGAGTAGACGGAGCCCTCCGGGTCCGCGCCGATCACCTGGACCGCGCCCGAGGACACCTCCTTGAGGTACCGCCCGGTGCCCGAGATCGTGCCGCCGGTGCCGACCCCCGCCACGAAGTGCGTGATCTTCCCGTCCGTCTGCCGCCACAGCTCGGGCCCGGTGCCGTGGTAGTGGCTGGCCGGGTTCTCCGGGTTGGCGTACTGGTTGGGCTTCCACGCGCCGGGGATCTCGGCGACCAGCCGGTCGGACACGTTGTAGTAGGAGTCGGGGTGCTCGGGCGCGACGGCCGTCGGGCACACGACCACCTCGGCACCGTAGGCCTTGAGCACGTTGCGCTTGTCCAGGCTGACCTTGTCCGGGCAGACGAACACGCACTTGTAGCCCTTGCGCTGGGCCACCAGCGCCAGCCCGACGCCGGTGTTGCCCGAGGTGGGCTCGACGATCGTGCCGCCCGGCTTGAGCTCGCCGGACCGCTCGGCGGCCTCGACCATGCGCAGCGCGATGCGGTCCTTCACGCTGCCACCGGGGTTGAGGTACTCGACCTTGGCCAGGACGAGCGGCCGGAGCCCCTCGGCCACGGTGTTCAGCTTCACCAGCGGCGTGTTGCCGACCAGGTCCACGACGCTCTCGACGTACTCCACCGAAGGTCCCTTCCCACCGTGCGAGATGACCCGCCGAGAGTACTTGTTGTAGCGCGTGACAGGCGCGAAGCGCGGACGGCGGTGTTCCGCGCGTCCGTGCGGAGGAGTGGCCGCGACGGTGTTCCGGCCCGGGGTGGCGGCGGCGCGGACGGGCTGCCGATCCTCGTCGACCGGCTCGACGTGACCGCCCGCACACCGGTCCCGGAATCGGCGACGGCGCTGGTCCGGCCCCGGCCGGTGCCGCCCGGGGAGCGGCGACCGCGCCGGCCGCGCGTCCCGGGTGGTGGCCGGGCTGAACAGGCGTTAACTAGGCTCGGACCACCGTCGCGGCGAAACGAAGGAGTTCCGCATGCCTGAGGCCGTCATCGTCTCCGCAGCAAGGTCACCCATCGGACGCGCGGGCAAGGGCTCGCTCAAGGACGTCCGGGCGGACGACCTGACCGTGCAGGTGCTCAGGGCGGCGCTGGCCGGAGTGCCGCAGCTCGACCCGGCCGACATCGACGACCTGATGCTGGGCTGCGGCCTGCCCGGCGGTGAGCAGGGCTTCAACATGGGCCGCGTGGTGTCCGTGCTGGCCGGGTACGACGCCCTGCCCGGCACCACCGTGACGAGGTACTGCGCGTCCAGCGTGCAGACCACGCGGATGGCGCTGCACGCGATCAGGGCGGGCGAGGGCGAGGTGTTCGTCAGCGCCGGCGTCGAGACCGTGTCGAGCTTCGCGCGGGGCAGCTCGGACGGCTGGCCCGATACCCGGAACCCGGCCTTCGCCGACGCCCGCGCCCGCTCCGCGCGCACCGCCGAGCAGGGCGCGTCGGAGTGGGTCGACCCGCGCGCGGCGGGCACCGTCCCCGACGTCTACATCGCCATGGGGCAGACGGCGGAGAACCTGGCCCTGGCCAAGGGCGTGACCCGCGAGGAGATGGACCACTTCGGCGTCCGGTCGCAGAACCTCGCGGAGAAGGCCGTCGCCAACGGCTTCTGGGCCCGCGAGATCACCCCCGTGACCCTCCCGGACGGCACCGTCGTCTCGGCCGACGACGGCCCGCGCCCCGGCGTGACCTACGAAGGCGTGTCCGGCCTCAAGCCGGTCTTCCGGCCCGACGGCCGGGTCACCGCCGGCAACTGCTGCGCGCTGAACGACGGCGCGGCGGCCCTGGTGATCATGAGCGACACGAAGGCCGAGCAGCTCGGCATCACCCCCCTGGCCCGGATCGTGTCGACGGGCGTCTCGGCCCTCTCGCCGGAGATCATGGGCCTGGGCCCGGTCGAGGCGTCGAGGCGCGCCCTGGCCCTCGCGGGCCTGACGATCGGCGACATCGACCTGGTCGAGATCAACGAGGCGTTCGCCGCCCAGGTCATCCCGTCCTACCGCGACCTGGGCGTCGACCTGGACCGGCTGAACGTGAACGGCGGCGCGATCGCCGTCGGCCACCCGTTCGGCATGACCGGCGCGAGGATCACCACGACCCTGATCAACTCCCTCCGGTTCCACGACAAGCAGTTCGGCCTGGAGACCATGTGCGTCGGCGGCGGGCAGGGCATGGCGATGATCGTCGAACGGTTGAGCTGACACGCGTCACAGCCGGCCGGAGCCGACGTCCCTACCTGTGAGCCGGGGGAGGTCGACACCAGATGCCGTACGTGTGGTGGCACAGCGGGTACGACTCGCTGTGCCACGCGTTCCCAGCAACCCAACCGTCAGCGGCCTACTTCGAGGCCGTCTGCACCCATTCGGTACCACCGGAACACTTGCTTCGAGAGCCGAACGGCTCGTTATGCGTGCCGTGCCTGATCAAAGTCGGCTCGGACCTGCCCACGACAACGGACAGCATGTGGGGTGATTGACCGAGCGAAGCGCACGCACCCCGCTCAACGGCGTCGTGTCCTCCTTGGCGGCACGCCTGTCCGGCGCGGACTCCTCCAGCTTTCTCCTCGACGCCGCACAAAGGCGGCAATTCCCGAGAACCCGCAGTTCAGGCCGCTCCCAGTCGCCAAAGACGCGGCCTCCGGCCCCCGACACCACTATCCCAGGCCCCACCGACATTCTTCGGCGCGCGGCTCGCGCCCACTCCGCCCACCGGCTCCAGCGCATTCACCGACCCGGTTCCCGGCCCCGCCGGCCGGCCCGGCTCCTGCCCGTCTGTCGGCGGCTCCTGCCCCCGGCCGGCCCGCTCCCACCGCACCGGCCGGCCCGGCTCCACGGTCACAGAGCGTGACGAATTGGCCGGTGGCCTCGCCCGACCACTTCCGGGGGACAGCAGAACGGAGGGCGTCCGACCGCGAGGCCGGACGCCCTCCGTTCAGACCCGCGCGGAGCAGGTCACACCCGAAGGTCAGTCGCGCTGCAAGTACGACAGCAGGCGCAGGATCTCCAAGTACAGCCACACCAGCGTGGTCATGAGGCCGAACGCGGCCCACCAGGCCCACTTCGCCGGCACGCCCGACCGGATCATCTCGTTCGCCGCTTCGAAGTCCAGCAGGAAGTTGAACGCCGCGATACCGATCACCACCAGGCTGAACACGATGGCGAGCGTCCCGCCGTCGCGCAGGCCCACGTTCACGCCGAACAAGCCGAGCACCAGGTTGCCGAGCATCAGGACGGCGGCACCGACGGTCGCGCCGATGATCCACTTCGTCAGCCGGGGCGTGACGCGGATCGCACCCGTCTTGTAGACGATCAGCATGGCGATGAACACGCCGAACGTGCCCAGGATGGCCTGCCAGGCGATGCCCTTGAACATGCCCTCGAACACACCGGTGATCGCGCCGAGGAACACGCCCTCGGCCGCCGCGTAGATCAGCACCAGCGGCGCGCTCGGGGTGCGCTTGAAGATGATGACCAGCGAGACGACCAGGCCGATGATCAGGCCGGGGAGCATCAGCGTGAGCGGCTTGGCCTGGCCGGACAGCACCAGCCACGCCGAGATGAAACCGGTGGCCAGGGTCGTGGCCAGGGTGATCGCGGTCTTGGTGACCACGTCGTCGATGGTGATGGGGCGCTCGCCGGTGGTCGGCGGCGCGCCTTGGTGACCGCCGTACTGCTGGGCCTCGTACGGCTGGCCGAAGCCCGCGTAGCTCCCGGAACCGCCGCTGGTCGGCAGGTTGCGGAACGCGGGGTTGCTGGTGGTACGCACCTCGTCCTCCTGTGGCGTTCTGACGCCGTCACGGGGTTCAACGACCACAAGAGTCGATCGGTTCCCGTCGGGTAAAACTGACTTTACTCGGGCTGTCGATCTCGAATCCACACCCCGCGCTGCGGAGCGTAGTCGGAAACCCCACTCCGCTGGTGGCTTGTCGGCGGGGGAGCCGACCCGTAAGGCTGTCTTCCCGGCAGCTCGTCCGAACATGCCCGAGGGGTCAGGTTCACAACTATGGGGTGGAGACGACTCGCCGGCGCGGTGCTCGCCGCCGGTGCAGCCCTGCTCGCCGTTCCCGCGATGTCCGATGCCCAGGCCAAGGAGGGCATCGGCTACACCACACCCGCCCAGGGGTACCGGGACAAGTCCGGCACCACCGACTGGATCGGGTCCTACATCTGGCAGGACAAGCACGTCTGGTGCGTGGAGTACTCGTTGCTCGCGCCGGACAGCTCGGAGCAGTACCAGCCCGGCGACGAACTCCGCACCAAGGCGGGCGAGGCGCTCGCCCCGGACGTCGCCGCGAACATCTCCTACCTGCTGCTCCGCTACACGACCGACCCGTCCGCCGACGAGGCCGCCGCCCTGGCGCACCTCCTGCACTCGTGGACGGCGTTCCCGCACGGCAGCATCTCGCTCGACCCGGACAACGACTTCCGCCACATCGCCTACAACGAGCAGTTCCACTTCGACGCCCTGCCGCCGTCCGCCCGGGACGCGGTGACCGGTCTGCGCGCCGACGCCGAGGCCAATCGCGGTCCGTGGGCGGTGAAGGTGACCGCACCGGAGAAGGAGCAGCTCATCGGCTCCCCGGGCGACTGGTCGGTGGACATCGCGAAGGCCGACGGCAAGCTGGTCGCCGACGTCCCGGTGACCGTCGAACTCGACCAGGCCACCCTGGAGGACGGCAGGACGACCGTCGAGCTGCGCACGCCCGCCGACGGCGCGGCGCTGTCGGTGAAGGTCGTCCCGACCGGTGTGCGGCCGACGGTCAAGGTCCGCCTGGACAGCCCGGCCGACAAGCCCGTGGTGCACGTCCCGGCCAACTCCGACATGCAGCGGATCGTCACCACCGGTGGTGAGAAGAAGCTCGCGGCGGAGGCGTCCGGCACCGCCCGGACCCAGCCCGGCGCGGTGAAGGTCGGCAAGACCGACGCGGAGACCGGCAAGCCGATCTCCGGCGTGGCGCTGCGGGTCACCGGGCCGGACGGGGTGCAACCCGCGCTCAAGCAGGACGACGCGCCGCTGACCGGCCCGGACGGCAAGCCGATCGTGCTCCAGACCGGCGAGGACGGCACGGTCGCCGTGCCGGACCTGCGGACGCCGCAGGAGATCTGCGTCGTCGAGGTCGCCGCGCCGAAGGGCTACGAGGAGTACTTCGACCCGAAGGCACCGCCGAAGGCGTGCGGCCGGGTCGAGCCCGCGCAGACGCTTGCCCTGGCGATCGCGAACAAGCCCAACAAGCCGATCGTGCCGATCACGATCCCGGCCGGTGCCGACGGCACCGGCGTGGTCGCCACGGCGGCCTTCACCACGGAGCCGGACACCGGCGGCATGATCGCGTTCGGCGGCCTGGTGCTGCTGGGCACGGCCCTGGTCGGGTTCTTCGTCCGCCGCCGGACCGCCCGTGCCTGACCACCCGACACCCCTCGGTGAACGGGGCGGTGCGGCCGTGATCAGAGCGGATCCGAGGTCGATCACGACCGGCGTGGTGGTGGCGGGGCTCCTCGCCGCCGCCGCGCTGGTCTTCTCCCCCGCCGCCGAGGTGGTCCGGGGAGCTCCCCGGCCGGGTGACGCCGTGGTGCCGTTCCCGCTCGGCGACAGCATGAAGACCGGGCGCGGCGCGGACCTGGCCGGGATGCCCGCCGGCGGCATCCCGCCGGCGGACCCGACCACGCCGTCCGCCGAACCCCCACCCCCACCCCCACCCCCACCGCCGCCACCGCCACCGCCGCCGGCCGCGCAGGCCCCCGGCACGGTCAAGCTGCCCGAGGGCGGCCTGGCCACCCTGGTGCGCGAGGAGGTCACGGCGGACGGCACGCTGCCCGTCCCGGAGGGCGTCGGCGAGGCCACCTGGTGGGGCGTGGACCTCGGCGCGGCCGAGGGTGCGACGGTGCTCGCCGGGCACGTGAACTGGAAGGGCCTGACCGGCCCGTTCGACGAGCTGTGGCGGTCGGCCGCCGGCCAGGACGTGACGGTGGTCGACACCGCCGGCAAGGCGTTCCGGTTCCGGGTGAGCCAGGTCGTCACGGTGCGGAAGGAAGAACTCCCCCAGCGCGCCGTCGAGCTGTTCGGGCCGCGCGGGGAGCACCGCCTGGTGCTGGTGACCTGCGGCGGCCGGTGGGTCGGCGGCGGGGCGGGCTACGAGGAGAACCGGGTCGTCGTCGCCACGCCGGTCGCGTAGGGGCGACCGGTCCGGTCGGGCACCCGGTCGCGCGGAGGCAACCAGCGGACACGCCGAGTCGTCTTGCGTGTGTGAAGCGCAGGCGTTTGATCACCACCGGTATCGCGATGGCCCTCGTCCTGGTCGTGCTGGCCGTGCTGGGCGCGCGGGAGTCCCGCCCCGGCGAGGAGGTCGGCGAGCTCGCCTCGCCGCTGCCCGTCGCGCCCCGCGTCCCGTCCAGCGCGAACGCGCCCACGCCCGCGCTGCCGCCGCCGGCCGCCGCGCCGGCGTGGATGAAGCGGATGCGGCCCGGCGAGAAGCCGCCGCAGTTCGTGCTGTTCTCGTTCGACGGGGCCGCGTCCAAGAGCCACTGGGACCGGGTGCTGCCGATCGCGCGGCGGACCGGCGCGCACGTCACCGGCCTGCTGTCCGGGGTGTACCTCGTGCCCGACGCGGACCGGGCGACCTACACCGGCCCCGGCCACCCGACCGGGCAGTCGTCGATCCGGTTCGGCGGCACCCGCCAGGACGTGGCGAACCGGATCGCGTACCTCAACGACGCGCTGGCCGCCGGGCACGAGCTCGGCACCCACTACAACGGCCACTTCTGCGAGGCCGACGCGCCGGGCGTGGGCCGGTGGACCACCGCCGAGTGGGACCGGGAGCTGGACCAGTTCTTCGAGATCGTGGCGAGGGCCCGCGAACAGGGGTTCGCGCTCGACCCGGCCACCGTGCGCGGCGGGCGGACGCCGTGCCTGGAGGGCGACTGGGGGCAGGCGTTCCCGGCCATGCGGGGCCACGGCCTGGCCTACGACACCAGCCACGTGAGCCTCGGCGTGACGTGGCCGACCGTGCAGGGCGGTCTGTGGGAGTTCCCGCTGCCCGAGGTCCGGGTGCCCGCGCTGGGCCGGCGGGTCGTGATGATGGACTACAACCTCTGGTACGCCTTGAACGGCGCGAAGGACGACCCCGGGCCGCCCGGCGAGTACGCGCGGATCGTGCTGGACACCTACCGGTCGGTGTACCAGGCCGTGTTCAACGGCAACCGCGCTCCCCTGGTGGTGGGCAACCACTTCAACGAGTGGGCCGGGGGTGCCTTCACCGAGGCGATGGAGCGGTTCATGGAGGAGGTGTGCGCGCGCGAGGACACCGTGTGCGCCACCTACACCGAGGTCGTCCAGTGGATGCAGTTGCAGGACCCGGTGGTGCTGGAGCAGTTCCGCCGGATGCCCGCCGCCCTCAACTGAGCGGCCCGCACCGGGTGTCCGCGACCACGGCCGCGCGCACCCGGTGCGGGACAACCGCCCGAGCTCAGCCGTCCGTGCTCAGCAGCCGGTCGTCGGTGGCGGCCGGGGTGCCCCGGCCGTCCTGGTTCGAGGTGCCCAGCCACAGCGTCCCGTCCGGGGCCGCGCCCGCCGCCCGGACCCGGCCGTAACCGGTGAACACCGACTGCGGCGTGCCCAGTCCGGTCCCGGTCACCGGGATCTTCCAGACCCGCCGCCCCGTCACGCACGCGACGTACAGCGCGTTCTTGTAGTGGGCGATGCCGGTGGGACCGGCCGAACTGGTCGGCCACGACTTCACCGGGTTCACGAACCTGGTGTCGTTGCACGGGCCTTCGCACGTCGGCCAGCCGTAGTTCTTGCCGGACTGGATCCAGTTCAGCTCGTCCGTCCGGTTGTTGCCGAACTCCGTGGCGTACGCGCGGCCACCGGCCCACGTGATGCCCTGCGGGTTGCGGTGGCCGTAGGAGTACACCCGGCTGGTGAACGGGTTGCCCGGCGCGGGCGCGCCGGTCGTGGTGAAGCGCAGGACCTTGCCCGCGAGCGAGGACGTGTTCTGCGCGTCGGCGCTGTTGCCCGCGTCGCCCGTGGTCGCCCACAGGAGACCGTCCGGGCCGAACTCCAGGCCGCCCCCGTTGTGGAACCGGTTCTTCGGGATGCCGGTCACGATGGGTTCCGGTGCCCCGCCGCCGATCCTCAGGCGGGAGACCCGGTTGTCGGTAGCGGCCGTGTAGTAGACGTACACGGTGTTGTCGTCGGCGAAGCTCGGCGACACCGCGATGCCCAGCAGCCCGCCTTCCCCGCCGGGCACGGCTTCGTCCACGGTGTGCAGGGTGGTCACCGTCGAACCGGTGATCTTCTTGATCTTCTTGGTGTCGCGTTCGGTGTAGATGCCGCTGCCGTCGGGCAGGAAACCGATGTCCCACGGCACGTCCTGCCCGGTGGCGAGCGTGCGCACCGCGAGTTGCGCCGGGTCGGCCTGGGCGGGGGCGACCACGGTCGCGCCCAGTGTCACCAGAACCAGGGCCAGGACCACGCCTGGACGAGCACGCATGTGCTGCCTCCATGTCCGCTCTGTCACGGCGGCGGAACGGCGGTCACCACGACTCAACCACGCCCGCACCCATCCGGCAACAGGCGTCAGGGGTACAGACCACCACCCCGGTCGGGCAGCCTTTTTCACGATCTAGCGCGGTCGCCCACGAACGCTCTACCGTGGGTACTCCGCCGTCGACCCACGGAGACACACCGATCCGAGGAGTCGCGCAATGCCAGCCGAGAAGACGCCCGAGCCGAAGCGCACCTGGGTCAAGCCGGACTTCCGGGACATCGACACGCCGATGGAAGTCACCGCGTACGCCGCACGCGGCTGAGCGGGCACGCCCTCCGTCGTGGCTCCGGCCGCGCTCTCGCGGGCGGGGCCACGGCGTCGGCACCCCCCACCGCGCGACGCTCCGCACGACGAGCCGTGCGACGGGAGCGCGGTGCGGCCACGGCGGAGCAGAGCGCTCGGGAACGCGGAAGCAGACCGGAGACCCTGGAGGCGGGCGGATGTCCGAGCTGGTGACCGAGGAGGAGTTCACCGCCCGGCTGCGGGCGCTCTCGTCCCGCTACTGGGACGACCACCCGTTCCACCTCCGGCTGCACGCGGGCGAGCTGTCCGAGGACGAACTCCGGCTGTGGGCCGCGAACCGCTGGTACTACCAGCGGTGCATCCCCCGCAAGGACGCCGCCATCCTGGCCAACTGCCCGGACCCGGACGTCCGCCGGCGGTGGCGGGAGCGCATCGTCTGGCACGACGGCGAGCGCGCGGGCGAGGGCGGCGCGGAGAACTGGCTCCGGCTGGCCGAAGCGCTCGGCCTGACCCGCGAGGAAGTGCTCGACGAGCGGCACGTGGTGCCCGGCACGAGGTTCGCCGTGGACGCCTACGTGACCTTCGCCCGCACCAGGCCCTGGGTGGAGGCGGTCGCGTCCGGACTGACCGAGATGTTCTCGCGCGGGCTGATGTCCCGCCGGCTGGCCGACATGCGGGAGCGGTACCCCTGGATAGCGGACGAGGGCTTCACCTACTTCACCACGCGGCTGGAGGTGGTCGAGGGCGAGGGGAAGTCCACATTGGACCTCGTGGTGCGCCACTGCGCCACCCGGGAGCAGCAGGACGCGGCGGTGGCCGCGCTGGCGTTCAAGTGCGACGTGCTGCGGGCGATCCTCGACGCGGTCGACTACTACGCGGCCGGCGGGGCCGGCAACCACCACGAGGCCGGCGGGGCCGACAACCACCACGAGGTCGGCGGAGCCGGCAACCGGACAACGGGACGATCATGACCGATCTCGATGCGACACCACGGCTCGGCAAGGGCGTGAAGACCTCCTACGACCAGACCCGGGAGAGCCACGTCGTGCTGTTCCCCGAGGGAGTCCTGGTGCTCAACGACACCGCCGCGGCGGTGGTCGGGCTGTGCGACGGGCGCACCACGATCACCGGCATCGCGGCGCGGCTGGCCGAGGACTTCGACGGGGTGCGGCCGGAGGACGTCGCCGAACTGGTGGCCCGGCTGGTCGCGCGCCGGGTGGTGGACACCGATGGCTGAGGCCCCGTTCGGCCTGCTCGCCGAACTCACCCACCGCTGCCCGCTCCAGTGCGGGTACTGCTCGAACCCGCTGGAGCTGGTCCGCCGGACGGCCGAGCTGACCACCGACGAGTGGCGCTCGGTGTTCGACCAGGCGCGCGCGCTGGGCGTGCTCCAGTTCCACCTGTCCGGCGGGGAACCGCTGGCGCGCAAAGACCTCCCCGACCTGGTCGGCCACGCCGCCGGGCTCGGCGGGTACGTGAACCTGGTGACCAGCGGGCTGGGCCTGACCGCCGCGCGGTTGGCCGACCTGCACGCCCGGGGCGTCGACCACGTCCAGTTGTCGGTGCAGGACGCGGTCCGCGCGAGCGCCGACCTGATCGCCGGCGTGAAGGCGTTCGACCACAAGCTCACCGCCGCGCGGCTGATCGGCGAGGCGGGGTTGCCGCTCACCGTCAACGTCGTGCTGCACCGCCGGAACCTCGACCACGTGGCCGCGATCATCGACCTGGCCGAGCGGATGGGCGCGGACCGGCTGGAGCTGGCCAACACGCAGTACTACGGCTGGGCGCTGCGCAACCGGGCCGCCCTGCTGCCCACCCGCGAGCAGTTGGCCGAGGCGGGCGCGGTCGTCGCCGAGGCGCGCGGGCGGTCGCGGATGGAGATCGTCTACGTGATCGCGGACTACCACGAGGCGCACCCCAAGCCGTGCATGTACGGGTGGGGCGCGCGGCAGCTCACGGTCGCGCCGGACGGGGACGTGCTGCCCTGCCCGGCGGCGGGCGTGATCGACGACCTGGGCGTGGAGAACGTGCGGGACCGGCCGTTGGGCGAGATCTGGCACCGGTCGGGCTCGTTCACCGCGTTCCGGGGGTTCGACTGGATGCGCGAGCCGTGCCGCTCGTGCGCGCGCAAGGAGATCGACTTCGGCGGGTGCCGGTGCCAGGCGTTCCAGTTGACCGGCGACGCCGCGAACACCGACCCGGTGTGCTCGCTGTCCCCCCGGCGCGCGGAGGTGGACCTGATCCTCGCCGAGGAGACCACCACCCCCGCCGTCCTGGCGATGCGCAAGCCGGCGCGATGAACCCCGTGGCGACCGCCACCAGCGGTCCGCCGCACTCGAACCACGCCGCGACCACCCTCGCGGCCCCGACCAAGCGGAAGGTGGCGCGGTGAAGGTCGTGCTGCTCGGAACGGCCGCCGGTGGCGGTGTGCCGCAGTGGAACTGCGCGTGCGGGCCGTGCGCGCAGGTGCGCGCCGGCCGGTTGCCCGCGCGCACCCAGGACTGCCTGGCGGTCAGCGGGAACGGCGCGGACTGGTGGCTGCTCAACGCCTCGCCCGACATCCGGACCCAGATCACCGCCACGCCGCTGCTGGACCCCGGCCCCGGGCCCCGGGACACGCCGGTGCGCGGCGTGCTGCTCACCGACGCCGAGGTGGACCACACGTCGGGCCTGCTCACGTTGCGGGGCGCGGTGGGGCTGCGGGTGCACGCGCCCGCGACCGTGCTGCACGCCCTGGCCGACACCCGGTCGGTGCTGGACGAGTACGCCGAGTGGACGTGGCGGCAGGTCGAGCCCGAGCAGACCTTCCCGCTGGCGGGCGGGCTGGAGGTGACCGCGTTCCCGGTCAGCGGCAAGCGGCCGAGGTACGCGGGCGAGTCGCCGGTGGCCGGGCACTGGGTGGTGGCCTACCGGGTGTTCGACCCGGCGACGGGCGGGATCGTGCTCTACGCGCCGTGCCTGGCCGGGTGGCCGCCGGGGTTCGACGACCTCGTGGCCGAGGCGGACGCGGTCCTGCTCGACGGCACGTTCTACGCGCCCTCCGAGATGGGCTCGGCGACCGGCCGGCCCGGCGGGCAGTCGGCCATGGGCCACCTGCCGATCACCCACACGCTGCCCGAGCTGCGCCGGCACCCCGGTGTGCGGCGGATCTACACCCACCTGAACAACACCAACCCGGTGCTCGACCCGGAGTCCGACGAGTACGCGAAGCTGCGCGAAGCGGGCGTCGAGGTGCTGCCGGACGGCGCGGTGCTCGACTTCTGATCGGGGGGTTAAGCCCACCGCTTTCCCCCCGGCCGACCGGAAGAATCACCCGCATGACGGACCACGACCTCGTGCGCGGCGCGGGGACCCGGCTCACGGCGGCGGCGCACGCCCTGGCCCGGGTGCCGCTGTGCGTGATCGGCCTGCCCCTGATCCCGCTCCAGCTCTACGCGTACCCGCTGATCCTGGTCACGGTCGGGGTGCCGCTGCTGCTGCTGTTCACCGCGCTCACCCGTCAGTACCTGCGGCTGCACCGGTGGTGGGCGGGTGCCGTGCTGGGCGAGGAGATCGCCCTGCCCTACCGGGTGCCGGCCAACCGGGGCCCGATGACCAGGGTGCGGGCCGTCGCCACCGATCCGCAGACGTGGAAGGAGCTGGCCTTCCTGCCGCTCAACGCGGTGGTCGGGGTGCTCTGCGGCGTGCTGCCCGCGACGCTGTGGCTGGGCGGGCTGTTCGGGTTCGCCACCCCGGTGCTGTGGCTGCTCGGCGCGGACGGCCTGGACTACTCCGGGATCACCCCGACCGTGCCGGGCGGGTTCCTGATCGCCCCGCTGCTGGGTGCCGGCTACCTGGCGGTGGCGTGGTGGGCCACGCCGCGCCTCGTCCGGCTGCACGCGCGGTTCGTGCGCTGGTTCCTCGCGCCGAGCCAGACCGAGGCGCTGACCCACCGGGTGCGCGAGCTGGCCGACTCGCGGGCGGACACGGTCGACGCGCAGGCCGCCGAGCTGCGCCGGATCGAACGCGACCTGCACGACGGCGCGCAGGCCCGGCTGGTGGCGCTGGGGATGAGCCTGGGCATGGCCGAGGAGCTGCTGTCGCGGGACCCGGACGCGGCCCGCGACCTGCTGGTCGAGGCGCGCCAGTCGTCGTCGCAGGCGTTGTCCGAGCTGCGCGACCTGGTGCGCGGCATCCACCCGCCGGTGCTCGCCGACCGGGGGCTGGACGGCGCGCTGCGGGCGCTGGCGCTGGCGCACCCGCTGCCGGTCGAGGTGGACCTGGTGCTGGACGGGCGGCCGGAGGCACCGGTGGAGTCGGCGGCGTACTTCGCGGTCGCCGAGACGTTGACCAACGTGGCCAAGCACAGCGGCGCGACGAGCGCGTGGGTGCGGGTGCGGCACGAGAACGGCCGGCTCGGGCTGATGATCGGCGACAGCGGTCGCGGTGGTGCCGAGGCGACCGGGAACGGGGGATTGCGCGGAATCGAGCGCAGGCTGGCCGCCTTCGATGGCACCCTCGGGATCGCGAGCCCGGTGGGCGGGCCGACGATCGTGACCATGGAGCTGCCGTGCGCGTTGTCCTCGGTGAAGACCTCGTCCTCCTCCGGGACGGCCTGATCCGCCTGCTCCAGGCGTACGAGTTCGACGTGGTGGAGGCGGTCGACAACGGTCCCGCCCTGCTCAAGGCCCTGGTCGACCACCGCCCGGACGTGGCGGTGGTCGACGTGCGGCTGCCGCCGACGTTCACCGACGAGGGCCTGCGGGCGGCGATCGAGGCGCGCAAGCGGGTGCCCGGCCTGCCCGTGCTGGTGCTCTCGCAGTACGTGGAGCAGCTCTACGCCCGCGAGCTGCTGTCCGACCGGGCCGGCGGCGTCGGCTACCTGCTCAAGGACCGGGTGTCGGACGTGCGGCAGTTCGTGGACGCCATCCGGCGGGTCGCGGCGGGCGGCACCGCGATGGACCCCGAGGTCATCACGCAGCTCTTGGCGCGCAGCGGGCGGGACCGGCCGCTGGCGACGCTGACCCCGCGCGAGCGGGAGGTGTTGTCGCTGATGGCGGAGGGCCGGTCGAACGGCGCGATCGCGGCGCGGCTGTTCGTGACCGAGAAAGCGGTGGGCAAACACACCGCCAACATCTTCGGCAAGCTCGCGCTGCCGCTGTCCGAGGACGACAACCGCCGGGTGCTCGCGGTGCTCGCCTATTTGGACCGGCTGTAAATCGTTATTTAGGCTAAGTACCGTTCTCGCTTTCCCGCCTAGGCCCAGGGGTGCCCGATGGATACGACGGCCGCGCTCGCGGAAGAACTGCTCGACCTGGTGTTCCGGCTGTCGCCGCTGGGCGCGACGGTGTGCGGGGTGCCCGGGTACGACCACCTGCTCACCGACCACCGGCCGGAAACCGGGGAATCGACCAGGGCCGCCGCGTCACGGATCGCGGAACGCGCGCGGGCGCTGCCCGACGACGACGACCCGGTCACCCGCGCGGTGATCGTCCAGCAGGCCGAATCCGCGGTGGACGTGCTCGACGCGCGGGCCGTCGAGTACACGATCACCGACTCGTTCTTCGGCCCGGCGGGCGAACTGCTGTCCGTGCTGCCGCTGGTCGCGCCGGCGGACGAGGAGCAGGAGCGCGCCTACCTGTCCCGGCTCGCCGCCGTCCCGGAGTTCCTGCGCACGCTCGCCGGGCGGCACGTCGCGGGGTCCGCCGCCGGCCGCACGCCGGTCCAGCACCTCGTGGACGCCTCGGTCGCCCACCTCGACCGGTACCTGGCCGCCGACGAGGACCCCCTCGCCCGGCCGTCGGGCGGCGCGGCGTTCACCGCCGAGCGCGACCGGCTGATCGCCGAGGAGGTGCGCCCGGCGTTCGCCGCGTACCGGGACGCCGTGGCGGCCCTCAGCGGCCGTCCGGCGGACCGGGCGGGCCTGTGCTGGCTCCCCGGAGGCGAAGCCGTGTACGCCGGTCTGGCGCGCGCCCAGACCACCACGACGCGGTCTCCCGGGGAGTTGCACGAGACCGGGCTCGCGATCGTGGCGGACCTGGCCGAGGAGTACGCCGAGCTCGGCGAGCGGGTGTTCGGCACCCGGGACACCGCAGCGGTCTTCGAGCGCATGCGCACCGACCCGGCGCTGCGCTGGACGTCCGAGGAGGAGCTGATCTCCACGGCGCGCGAGGCGGTGGCCCGCGCCGAGGAGGCCGCGCCGCGCTGGTTCGGCCGGCTGCCCGCGAAGCGCTGCGCGGTGGAGCCGGTGCCGGCCGTGGACGCGCCGGGCGCGCCGACGGCGTACTACGCGCCGCCGTCGATGGACGGCACGCGGGCGGGCACTTACTACGCCAACACGCACCGCGTGCGGGAGCGCTTCCGCTACCAGGCCGAGGCGACCGCGTTCCACGAGGCGGTGCCGGGCCACCACTTCCAGATCGCGCTGGCGCAGGAGCTCGCCGACCTGCCGGTGCTGCGCCGGGTCGCCCCGATCACCGGCTACCTGGAGGGCTGGGGCCTGTACTGCGAGCGGCTGGCCGACGAGATGGGGCTGTACTCCGACGACGTGGCGCGGCTGGGGATGCTGGCCATGGACTCGATGCGGGCCGGCCGGCTGGTCGTGGACACCGGGCTGCACGCGCACGGGTGGAGCCGCGCGCGGGCCGTCGGGTACCTGCTGGAGAACACGCCGCTGGCGCGGGTGGAGGTCGAGTCCGAGGTGGACCGGTACCTCGCCGCGCCCGGCCAGGCCCTGGCGTACATGGTGGGGCGGTTGGAGATCCAGCGGGTGCGGGCCGAGGCGGAACGGGCGCTGGGCGAGCGGTTCGACATCCGGGCGTTCCACGACCTGGTGCTGGGCGGCGGGCCGCTGCCGCTGGCCGTGCTGGACGACGTCGTGCGGGCCTGGGTGGCCGCCCAGGGCTGACGACTCGGGGCTGACGACTCGGGGCTGACCACTCGGGCTGACCGCGCCGGCGGACCAGTACCCCCGGCCGCTGGGTGTCACCCCACCACCAGGGGTGGCGACGGTCCTTTCGGGGCATTGACAAGCGGAAACGCGGGATCACCGACCGGCGACGTGAAGAAGCCGGTGGCGGCCGACCGCATCGCTCGTTCGTGATCACTCGGCAGTCGGGTGACGACGAAGGGTGCGCTGCACGTGCCCCCGACGGGATTCGAACCCGTACTGTGACTCTTTTAAGGAGCCTGCCTCTACCGATTGGGCTACGGGGGCAGCGAGAAGCCTAAGCCGTTACCGAGCGTTCGTGTGGCCGGTTCGGCACAAGTCCCCCGCACGGCTCAATGCGATCCGCTATTGCGCTCATTCAGGTAATGGACCCATGGCGCTCATCCCGAGTACCACTTCGTGATAAGCGTCACAGCGCAGAGCCTGTTCTACGAGTTCATCCCGCAATGCTGCGGTGAAGCCGATACCAAAACCCAGTGCGGTAGCAACCAGATAAGCGGTTTGCGACAGATGGCCCACGTCCATTTGCACAACCCGATAAGCCCGTGACGTGTCGTAACGCCATCTGGTCCGTTCGAGTACCGCGGTGTACGCGAGGACCAACGGGGCCTGCCCGACCCAGTCCTGATCACCCGCCGCTTCCGCCATCGCGGCGGGTGACCACACCACCCCGAGCGGCTCCAGTGCGTGCGCGAGCCCCTCGTAGTGGTGCCACCCGTCGGCCAGGCCGACGACCCCTCGGGTGTGCGCGTAGATCTCCACCGGGTGCCGCCCGCCACCGGACGGGCTCGTCTTGAACACCGTGCCGGTGCGCCCGATCCGGGGCCGGGCGGGCGACGGCGCGGCCAGCACGCCGAGGAGTTCACCCACCTGGCCGAGCGCGACCGGGGCCGCGCCGAACTCCCGGGTGGTGCGCCGCGCCAGCAGCACCTCCAGCAGGCCGCTGGACGCCCACGCCGGGTTCGCCGGCAACGGCGGCAGCGGCACGGTGGGACCGCCGCACGTGCGGAACGGCGCGGGCGGCGGCTCCCGGGTCAGCTTCACGTCCAGGATCGCGTCGTGCTCGTCCGAGCCCTGGTAGGGCGCGTCGGCCAAGGTCCGGCTGGCGAAGTGGAAGTGCCGCGCGGACGCGCCCCACGGCCCCCAGCCGGCCAGCATCCGACGCTCGGCGTCGTGCTGCGGCGAGCCCTCGACCAGCAGCACGCCCGCGTCGACCAGCTCGTCGAGCACCTTGCGCAGCGCGACCCGGTCGGCTTCGACGAGGGGCCCGAGCAGCACGTCCACGTCGGTGAACCGGGCGAACTTGCGGCACAGCAGCTCGGCCGTCTCGCTGATCGCGAACTGGCGGTGGTGCAGGTAGTCGTCCCAGACCACAGCACCGTCCTGGTAGAACAACGCCGCGTGCTCAGCGACCTTTACCCGCACTCAGCAGCTCCTCGAAACGCGCCGCGACCCACTCGTGCACGGCGTCGGACACCCGTTCGTCCTCGGCGCGGTGTTCGAACCAACGCCAGTCGCAGTTGACGTTGACCTCCAGGAACACGTGGTCGCCGCCCGTGACGAGCAGGTCGAAAGCCGCGACCTGCAAGCGCCAGTGCCGGGCTAAGGCGAGCAACCGCCCGGCCAGCCTCGCCGGCGTCTCCACCGGGGTCACCCGAACGGCCTCCGGGTCCACCCAGAGCTGGGCGGGGTCCATCTTGTCGACCTGGAACGAGAGGGTCCGCTCCCCCACGACGAACACCCGGAGCTCGGTGTCGGCGGGCACGTACTCCTGGACGATCACCGGTGCGGACTCCGGCACGTCGCCGGACCGGCTGGTCTCCAGGGGACGCGGGAACAGGCCGTGCTGCACACCGGGGCGCGGTTCCAGCAGGTGCCGCCCGGCGGTCTTGACGATGCACCGCGCGCCGCCGGGCCGGGTCCGGCCGGGACGCGTGGTGACGGTGGTGCGCGGGACCTTCAGGCCGAACGCCGCCGCGTCGGAGAGCTGGGTAAGCCGGTCGAGGTGGGCGGAGCTGCGGGTGGGGTTGACGTGCGCCCAGTCGGCGCGGGTGGTCAGCCAGTTCGCCACCGAGCCCCACTGGTCCCACGCGTACGCGCCGGCCAGCGTGCCGGGCTCGACCTGGAGCGCGGAGAGCTCGAAGTGCCTGCGCCACACCAGCAGCGGGCGCAGCAGCCAGCGGTCGAGTTCCAGCAGGGGCGCATCGGTGTAGACGGTGAGCGGCAGGTCGACGCAGCGGTCGGCGTCGATGCGGGCCATCCGGATGCCGCGCTCGGCCAGCGCGAGGGAGAGCGCGTTCATCTCCATGTCGGTGGCGCGGGCCAGCACCAGCACGCAGGGCACGGGGCTGCCGTCACCCTCGTCGACCATCCCGAGGCGGTGCACCTGCTCCTGGAAGTCCAGGTTCTTGGCCGGGGACCGGAAGGTGTAGTCCTGACCTTGCAGCAGCAGCGGGGTGGGCCTGACGGGCTTGACGGCCTCGGGCGGGGGAAACGAGTCGTCCCCCCACCCGGAAGCGGGCATGCTCAGTCGTCTTTCTTGCTGCGAAAAACCTTTCCGGCGGTGGCGTACTCGGCGGCGTACTCCGCCAGGGCACGGTCCTCGATCTCACCGCGGCGAAGCTGTGCGGCCAGCTCCTCAAGCGACATCGCGGTCACCTCTCTCCCCACTGGTACGTCACACTTTTGGTGGCGCACCAGTCGTAGTCTCGGGTTCACGTTACGCAATGTCAAGGTGACGCGCTGCCCATTACGCTGTTCGGGGGCTCAAGTTCCGGACCTGAGCCAGACGGGTGCTTGCCCACCGCGACCGAACAGCGCAGCGGGCGCACCGCCGGTCAGCTCTTCGTGGCCCGGTCGAACTCCGCCTTCGGCTCGTGGATCTGCCCGAGCGCGACCACCTCGCGGCCCGAGAACAGGGCCTGCGTCCAGTCCACGAATACCCGGAACTTGCGGTTCACGGTGGGCATGAACATCACGTGGTAGCTGCGGTGCATGAACCAGGCGACGACCCCCTTGAAGCGCAGGCCGAACACGTCGCCCACGCCCTTGTAGAGGCCGAGGCCGGCGACCGAGCCGACGTACTTGTGGCGGTAGTCCTTGGTCTGCTTGCCGCGCAGGGTGGCCACGATGTTCTTGGCCAGCAGCTTCGACTGGCGGATGGCGTGCTGGGCGTTCGGCACGCACGTCGCCGTCGGGTCCTCCTCGGTGCGCGAGAGGTCCGGCACGGCCGAGCAGTCGCCCGCCGACCACACCCCGGGCAGGCCCTGGACCTGCATCGCGGCCGTGCAGCGCACCCGGCCGCGCTCGTCGAGCGGCAGGTCGGTGTTGCGCAGCATCGGGTTGGCCTTCATGCCGGCCGTCCAGATGATGGTCTCCGAGTCGAACTCGGTGCCGTCGTCCAGGACGACGTGACCGCCCTCCAGCGACTTGACCCGGGTGTCCAGGTAGCAGGTGATGCCGCGCTTCTCCAACTGCTCGACGGTGTAGACGCCGAGCTTCGCGCTGACCTCGGGCATGATCCGCCCGGCCGCCTCGACCAGCACCCAGTGCATGTCCTCGGGCTTGAGGCCCTCGTAGTAGCGCAGCGCGTAGCGGGCCATGTCCTCCAGCTCCGCCAGCGTCTCGATGCCCGCGAAGCCGCCGCCGATGACCACGAAGCTCAGCAGCCGCTTGCGCGTCTCCGGGTCCTTCGTGCTGGCCGCCTGGTCGAGCCGGGACAGCACGTGGTTGCGCAGGTAGATGGCCTCGCCGATGGTCTTCATGCCGATGCCGACCTCGGGCAGGCCGGGGATCGGCAGGGTCCGCGAGACCGCGCCCAGCGCCGAGACGAGCACGTCGTACTCGATCTCCTCGACGTGGCCGTCGGCGAGCTCGACGGTGACCGCCTTGCGGGCGTGCTCGATCCTCGTGGCGCGCCCGGTGACGATGTGGCAGCGCTTGAGGACCTTGCGCAGCGGCACCACCACGTGGCGCGGCTCGATCGACCCGGCCGCCGCCTCGGGGAGGAACGGCTGGTAGGTCATGTGCGGCTGTGGGTCGATGACCGTGACCGACGCCTCACCGGAACGCAGCTTCTTCTGCAATCCCAGCGCGGTGTACATGCCGACGTACCCACCGCCGACAATCACGATCCGTGTGGGTTGCGACTTCACAGCAGCCATACGCCCATGGTCGCACCGGACGGCCGTTTCCGACGCTTCCGCGAGGCCCGTTGTGACCACAGTCGCCGGGTGATGCGGGACACGCAGCGCTCTGACCAGCGGCAGCGCCGCTCAAGTGGGTGAACGTGCTGAGAGGAACGATCCAGAAGCTCAGCTACCGCTGAGCTCACCGCCCCCTTTTCTCAGCTCCGCCGGCGCAGCAGCGCGACCGCGCCGACGACCAGGCCGACCGCGCTCACGAGCGCGACCACCTCCACGGTTTCGCCCGTCCGGCCGCCCGGCACCAGGAGCAGGAGGGCCGCCAGGACCAGCACCCCGGCCTGCACCAGCAGGAAGCGGAGCCCGGCCGCCCGGAGCGCCTTCGGGTGGACGCGCGAGTGGACGGGTATGAGCGCCGCGTAAGCGCACAGCACGTGCAGCAGGTGCACCAGGGCGACCAGGACGAGCACCCCCGGCCGCACCGGCGGGCCGCCTTGCACCACGATCGCCACCGCCGGGTAGGCGACGAGGAGCGCGACCGCCGCCGACGCGGGAATCGCGGCCGTCACCCCGGCCAGCCCGAGGTACAGCACCAACGGGGCGACCATCACCCCTTCGGCGTAGAGGATGCCGGCGACGACCAGGGCCACCACGCCGATCCCGGCCCGCAACACCCAGCCGGGCAGGCCCCCGGCCAACCGGACGACCACCGGCTCCTGGTCGGCTCCGGCCCCGACCGGCGGGTCCGCGCTCATCGACGCCTCCCCGGCCGCGCGGCCTCGCGCAACGCGCCGGAGATGGCCGCCGCCCGCGCGTCCCAGGTCACCACCGGGACGCCGTGCCGGCGCATCGCCTCCAGCCGCACCTCGTGCTCCAGTTCCAGGACCTTCAGGGTGGCCGCGCCCCACTCCGACTCCCGGTCGGGCACCAGCCCCTCCGGCAGGACGTCCACCGCCAGCACCACGTTGCCGCGCCGCGCGGCCTGCACCGTCAGCTCGACCACCTCGGCGTCCAGGAACGGCGAGAGCACCACCACCAGCGCGCCGTGCGGCACCTGCTCGGCCCGCAGCACGGGCTTCTGCGCCCACCCCGCCGACCGCGCGCACACCACGAGCTGGTTGCGCAGCCGCAGCAACTGCCGCCGCCCCGCGCCCGCCCGCACGCCCAGTTGCGGCCGGCCCAGGTCCACCAGCCCGACCCGGTCGCCCTGCCGCAGGTACCCGGCCGCCAGCGACGCCGCCGCGCGCACCGCCAGGTCCAGGCTCCCGCCGGCCCGCGTGGTCACGCCCTTGGCCCCCGTCGACCACTCGCCCAGGTCCTGCTCGACGTCCAACCGGGTGTCCAGCGCCAGCACCACGTCCGCGTCGGCCTCCGCGTGGTGCTCGCGGACGTGCAGGGTGCCCGCCCGCAGCGACACCCGCCAGTCGATCCGGCGCAGCCGGTCCCCCGGCTGGAACGACCGGATGTCGCGCAGCTCCACCGAGTCGCCCGGCCGCCACGTCCGGTGCGCGCCGACCAGGCCCCTGGCCCGCGCGGGCAGCAGGCCGGCGGGCAACTGGTGCACCGGCGGCAGCAGGACCCGCCCGCGCTCGGCCGCGGTGACCGGCCCGTGCGCGAAGAGCCCGTCCGGTCCGGCCACCAGGTGGTCCGGCCGCAGGTCCACGCCCTCGCCCCAGGCGTCGCGGCGCAGCACGACCTCGATCGAGGACGCGGCGGCGGGCAGCAGGTGCACCGGGCCGAGCCCGGTGCCGCCGGAGGGCAGCCGGATCGCCAGCACCTCGGCACCGACGCCCGGGTCGACGTCCACCAGGGACCTGGCCGCACCGACCTCGCCGGTCCGGGCCAGGCCGCGCACCCGCACGTCGGGCTTGCCGCCGGTGGTGGTGACCAGCGCGATCAGCGTCGACAGCAGCAGCGGCGCGCCGAACAGCACCAGCTCGACCCGGTGGAACAGCCCGCCGAACACGACCAGGCCCACGCCCAGCGCCACCCCGCGCACCAGGGCGTCGGTCGGGTGCCAGTGCGCGCCGCGCCCGCTGGTCAGCGCCTCCTTGATGCGCTGCCCCCGGCTCATGACCGGGTGGCGGCCGGGCCGGGCACGCGGTCGAGCAGCTCGGTCACGACCTCCACCCCGGTGACGCCCGACGTCCACGTCTCCGGGCGCAGCGTCAGCCGGTGGGCCAGCGCCGGGATCGCGCACTCCTTGACGTCCTCGGGCAGCACGAAGTCCCGCCCGTCGAGCACCGCCAGCGCGCGGCCGACCAGCACCAGCGCCAACGCGCCGCGCGGCGACGCGCCGACCTCGACGGCCTGGTGCGCGCGGGTCGAGGAGGCCAGGTCCACGCAGTACCTCAGGATGTCGTCGTCCACCGCCACCTGCTCCACGCCCCGCTGGAGCGCGAGCAGCCGCTCGGTGTCCAGCACCGCCTCGACGGTGGCCTCCTCCTGCTTGCGGACCAGCCGCCGGCGCAGCACCTCGACCTCCTCGTCGGCGGGCGGGTAGCCGACGTCCAGCCGCAGCAGGAACCGGTCGAGCTGGGCCTCCGGCAGCGGGTAGGTGCCCTCGTACTCGACCGGGTTGGCGGTGGCCAGCACGTGGAACGGCCGGGGCAGCGGGAACGTCCGGCCCTCGACCGTGACCTGGCGCTCCTGCATGGCCTCCAGCAGCGCGGACTGGGTCTTGGGCGGCGTCCGGTTGATCTCGTCGGCCAGCAGCAGGCCAGTGAACAGCGGACCGGCGCGGAAGGTGAACTCCCGGTCGCCGGGGTCGTAGATGAACGAGCCGGTCACGTCCGCCGGCAGCAGGTCGGGCGTGCACTGGAGGCGGGTGAAGTCCAGCCGCAGCGCCTGGGCGAGCGAGCGCGCCATGAGGGTCTTGCCCAGGCCGGGCACGTCTTCGAGCAGGACGTGCCCGCCGGCCAGGATCGCGGCCAGGGCCAGGCGCACCGAGCGCTGCCGGCCGACGACGACGGCCCCGACCGCGTCCAGGACGGCCTTGCCCTCGGCTCCGATGTGGGATGCAGACGTCACAGGTTCTCCAACAGCCGGGTGAGCGTGCGGTGGTCGGGCAGGGACGCGCCCGGATCGGTGACCAGGCGGTGCAGTTCGGGGTCGAGCAGCGCGGCGGCGCGCGGGTCGGCCAGGTCCGGCACGCCGTGCCGCTGCCGCACCCGGGCCTCCACCAGCCGGCGCAGCCGGGGCTGGATGCGGACGGCGAACCGGTCCTGGTCGACGGCGGCCTCCGCCAGTCGGGCGGCCAGGCTGCTCGCCTGCACGGAGGTGGCGGTGGAGAAGTGCGCGGGCGGCGGGGCCCACACGACGTCGGTGGCTCGCGGCAGGCGTGCCACCAGCATCGCCAGCGCCAGCGCGGGCAGCGCGACCAGCACGGCCCAGTGCACCGGCGCGCCGGCGCGGACCAGGGCGAAGGCGGTGGCCCCGCCGACCACGACGCCGGCCGTGAGCGCGCCGGCCATGCCCAGCATCGGGGTGATCCCCCGCTCCGCCCCGGTCATCGCGGGTCACCCAGGTCGCGCACGATCCGCTCCAGGGCGTCCTCGGCGGTGCGGGCGTCGGCGTCGGTGACCTCGGCGGTGCCGAACCGCGCCCGCTGGTAGGCGGTGCGCAGCGCGCCGGCGGCGCGCTCGTCGACCCGGTGGCGGGCCAGCAGCGCCCCGGTGAACTCGGTGGGGGTCTCGGCGGGCCGGCGCGCCGCGCCGCTGTCCGCCGCGGCCTGCTCCAGGCGCAGCCAGGAGAGCACCACCGCGTCGCGCGGCGGCCCGCCGGCGCGGGCCCGGAGTTCGACCAGCGCCTCCCGCGCGCCGCGCACCAGGAGGTCCGGCGCGGACTCGGCCCCGGCGTCGGCGGTCTCCACGGCGCGGCCCGCGCCCCGCCGGCGACGCCGGGGCAGCCGCAGGCCGGCGAGCAGGCCGACCACCACGACCAGCGAGGCCGCGACCAGCACCAGGTAGACGGCCACCAGCGAGCCGCCCGCCTCGGACGGCGCGATGTCGTTCAGGTCGGACTGGCGTTGCACCGGGTTCAGCGTGGGCACCACGTCGTCGGCCGCGCGCGTGGCCGCGTACGGCACCGGAGACGTCCCGCCGGCCGCGATCGCGACCACGACGAGCGCGGCACCCACGAGGAGCGCGAGCACGAGCCGGGGTCTCATGACGGAATGATGCACGCCACACCGGCTGGAAATCCCGCGATTTGACCAAGGGTTGAGGTTTCGGGACCTCAGGAGAAGACGACGGACCTGATCATGAGCCGATCGGACGCCTTGGCACCCGGCCGGAGGCTGTAGTGCTCACCCGAGCATCCGCCGTCTTTGAACACGGTCGCGGTGGCGTCGGTGTGGTTGCGCGGCCGGAACGCCCAGGCGTCCTCGTTGCCCAGGACCTCGGGGATGTCGAGGCACTCGGCGCTGGCCGGGTCCGTCAGCTCCGACTCCCAGGACGGGCCGCCCGGGTACCCGAAGCGGTACTCGAACGACCCCTCGGCGGCGAGGGCGGTGGCGGGCACGACCAGGGACAGGACTGCGGCGGCAACGGCGGCGGCGGCGCGGAAGCGCATGCTCACTCCAGGGGGTAGGCGACGCGTCCCACCCTGGGAGCGGACACCGGGCACCGCACGGCCGCTCATCCGTTGGTGCACCGAGATCACCTCACGGGGTGACGGTCTCCAGCCCGGCGGCCCCGGCGGCGCGGCGCAGCACGTCCTGGAGCATCCCGGCGGTCAGCCGGCGGGTGTAGGTGTTGTGCGGCGACACGTGGTAGCTGCCGAACAGCTCCAGCGGCGGCCCGCCGTCCCGCGCGGGGAGCGCGACGGACGTGCCGTGGCCGAACTTCGGCGCGGGCCGGGGCACCTCCCCGCCGGCGGCCAGCACGGGCAGCAGCGCCTGCCAGCCGAACCCGCCCAGCACGACCACCGCGCGCAGCGTGGGCCGCAGCAGCGCCAGTTCCTCCACCAGCCACGGCCGGCAGGTGTCGCGCTCCTCGGCGGTCGGCTTGTTCGCGGGCGGCGCGCACTTCACCGGGGCCGTGATGCGGGTGCCGTGGAGCTCCAGGCCGTCGCCCGCGCGCACGGACGTGGGCTGCGACGCCAGGCCCACCGCGTGCAGCGCGGCGTACAGGAAGTCGCCGGAGGGGTCGCCGGTGAACATCCGGCCGGTGCGGTTCCCGCCGTGCGCGGCCGGGGCCAGGCCGACCAGTGCGAGCCGGGCGTCCGCCGGGCCGAAGCCCGGCACCGGCCGCCCCCAGTACACCTGGTCGGCGTAGGCGGCCCGCTTGACCAGGGCCGCCTCCTCCCGCCAGGCGACCAGGCGCGGGCACGCCCGGCACGTCGTCACGCTCCGGTCCAGCTCGGAAAGCGAACGCACGGACCCCCGCCCCGAACGTAGAGTTCGACCATGACCGACAAGGACACCGGGGCCGAGCAGACCCCAGCGGACCAGGCCGCCCGCGGCAAGGTCACCCCTGCCGACGACCTCGTCACCACCCAGCACAGCATCACCGTCAAGCGGCGCAAGCTGAACTACACCACGACCACCGGTCGGGTGGTGCTGCGCAAGGAGGTGCTGACCGACGGGAAGTTCGACGGGCACCTGGCCAAGGCGGAGGTGTTCCTCACCTCCTACACCCTGGACGGCGCGGACGCCGGCAAGCGCCCGGTCACCTTCGCGTTCAACGGCGGGCCCGGCTCGTCCAGCGTGTGGCTGCACCTGGGGCTGCTCGGGCCGCGCCGGGTGGTCTCCGGCGACGTGGGCGAGCTCGCGCCGCCGCCGTACGACCTGGTGGACAACCCGGAGACCCTGCTGGCGCACAGCGACCTGGTGTTCATCGACCCGGTGTCCACCGGGTTCTCGCGGGCGGTGCAGGGCGAGAAGCCCGGCGAGTTCCACGGGTTCCAGGGCGACGTCGAGTCGGTCGGCGAGGTGATCCGGCTGTGGACCTCGCGGCACGGCCGGTGGATGTCGCCGAAGTTCCTGGCCGGCGAGTCGTACGGCACCACCCGCGCGGCGGCGCTGGCCGAGCACCTCCAGGTGCGCTACGGCATGTACCTCAACGGGCTGATGCTGATCTCGTCCGTGCTGGACTTCGGCACGCTCGACTTCAGCGAGGGCAACGACCTGCCGTACTCGCTGTTCCTGCCGACCTACGCGGCGATCGCGCACTACCACGGCCTGCACGGCGACCGGTCGCTGTCGGACGTGCTGGCCGACGCGGAGGACTTCGCGTCCCGGGACTACCCGTGGGCGCTGGCGCGCGGGCACCGGCTGTCCGAGGAGGAGCGCGCGTCGGCGGTGGCCCGGTACGCGGCCCTGACCGGGCTGTCCGAGGACTACGTGGACCGGGTGAACCTGCGGGTGGAGCACGTGCGGTTCTTCACCGAGCTGCTGCGCTCCCGGCGCAGGGTCGTGGGCCGCCTGGACTCCCGCTTCACCGGGGCGGACGTGGACTACGGGCGCGAGCTGTTCAGCGAGGACCCGTCGTACTCGGCGATCATGGGCCCGTACACGGCGGCGCTGAACCACTACCTGCGGGCGGACCTGGGGTACGAGAACGACCTGCCCTACGAGATCCTGTCGCGGACGGTGCACCCCTGGTCGTACAAGGAGTTCGAGGGCACGCACGTGACGGTGGCGAACAAGCTGTCGTCGGCGATGCGCGCCAACCCGGACCTCAAGGTGCACGTCGCGTACGGTCACTACGACGGCGCGACGCCGTACTACGCGGCCGAGCACGTGCTGGCGCACTTGAACATCCCGGCCGAGCTGCACGAGAACATCGAGTCGGCCTACTACCCGGCCGGTCACATGATGTACGTGCACGAACCGAGCCGCGTGCAGCAGTCGAAAGACCTTGCGGCGTTTGTGGAATCAGCGAAATAACACTGTTCTGACCACGCCGTCCGTGGGGCGGGTGTGGGGCACGACGCCCCGGCGGCAGCGGTGACCGGACGCCGGGGCGGCTCGCGCGCCGCCCCGGCGTCGCCGGGACTCGTCAGCCGGTGAGGCGGTCGAGCGCGGCGAGGTTGTCCTGGGCGTGCGAGTCGCCCAGGTCCGCCGCCGCCTGGTACCAGCGCTTGGCCAGGGCGATGTCGCCGAGGAAGTCGTAGACGTCGCCCAGCACCGCCATCGCGTCCGCCTGGCCGGCGTCGGCCGCCCGTTGCAGCCACGGCAGGGCCGCTTCCTCGTCCTTCCAGACGTGCCACAGGAACGAGCCGAACTCGGCGACGCCCCGCGCGTGGCCCGCCGCCGCCGCGCGGCTCAGCCAGCCGCCGACCTCGTCCTGGAGCTCGTCCTCGTCCTCCTCGCCGGTCAGGTCCTCCTCCAGCAGCAGGGCCAGCTCGACCATCGCCTCGACGTCCCCGGCCTCGGCGGCGGCGCGGAGCGCGGTGGGGTCGGTCATCGGGTGTCCTCTCGTCGGTCCGCCGCGGATCAGGGCACGACGGATCGTTGTTCGGCGAAGTGGCAGGCGCTCAGGTGGCCACCCCGGTCGACCAGCTCCGGTTCCCGCTGGGCGCACAGGTCCTGAGCCTTCCAGCACCGGGTCCGGAACCGGCACCCCGAGGGCGGGTCGATCGGCGACGGCACGTCGCCGGTCAGCCGGATCACGTCCCGCTGCCCGCGCAGCGCCGGGTCGGCGACCGGCACGGCGGACAGCAGCGCCTGGGTGTAGGGGTGGGTGGGGTGCCGGTAGATCTCGTCCTCGGTGCCGATCTCGACGATCTTGCCCAGGTACATCACCGCCACCCGGTCCGACAGGTGCCGCACCACCGACAGGTCGTGCGCGATGAACACGTAGGCCAGCCCGAACTCGGACTGCAACTCCCGCAACAGGTTCATCACCTGCGCCTGGATCGACACGTCCAGCGCGGACACCGGCTCGTCGCACACGATCACCTTGGGCCGCAGCGCCAGCGCCCGCGCGATCCCGACCCGCTGCCGCTGCCCGCCGGAGAACTGGTGCGGGTAGCGGTTGATGTGCTCCGGGTTCAGGCCCACCACGTCGAGCAGGTCGCGGACCTTCGCCGCCCGCGAGCCCTTCGGCGCGACCTCGGGGTGGATCTCGAACGGCTCGCCGACGATGTCGCCGACCGTCATCCGCGGGTTCAGCGACGTGTACGGGTCCTGCAACACGATCTGCATGTCGCGCCGCAACGCCCGCAACGCGCCGCCGCGCATCTCGAACATCGACCGGCCCTCGAAGTACGCCGTCCCCGCCGTGGGCGGTTCGAGCAGCATCAGCACCTGGGCGAGCGTCGACTTGCCGCAGCCGGACTCGCCCACCACGCCCAGCGTCTCGCCGGCGGCCAGGGTGAACGACACCCCGTCCACCGCGCGCACCTGGCCGACGGCCCTCCTGAACAGCACGCCCCTGGTCACCGGGAAGTGCTTCACCAGGTGCCGCACCTCCAGCAGCGCCGAGGGGTCCGGCGGCGTCGGGTCCGGCCCGGCGTGCTTAACCATGGAGCACCTCTTCCGCGAAGTGGCACGCGCTGATCCGACCGAGGCCGAGGCTCACCGGTGCCGGGACGTCCACCGCGCACACGTCCCGCGCGCGGGGGCAGCGCGGGTGGAACGGGCACCCGGGCGGGATTCGCAGCAGGCTCGGCGGCAGCCCCTTGATGGTGTCCAGCACGGTGCCCTTGGCGTCCAGGCGCGGCAACGACTTCATCAACGCCTCCGTGTACGGGTGGCCGGGCGAGCGGAACAGCGACAGCGCGTCGGCCTGCTCCACGATCCGGCCCGCGTACATCACCACGATCCGGTCGGCCACCTCCGCGACCACGCCCAGGTCGTGCGTGATCAGGACCAGGCCCATGTGCCGCTCGCGCTGGATCTCCGCGAGCAGGTCCATGATCTGGGCCTGCACGGTGACGTCCAGCGCGGTGGTCGGCTCGTCCGCGATCAGCACCTCCGGGTCCAGCGCCAGCGACATCGCGATCATCGCGCGCTGCCGCATCCCGCCGGAGAACTGGTGCGGGTACTCCCGGACCCGTTGCCGGGCGTGCGGTATCCGCACCAGGTCGAGCAGCTCGATCGCCCGCGCCCGCGCCTCGGACCGGCTCATCCCGCGCCGCGTCCGCAACTGCTCCTCGATTTGGAACCCGACCGTGAACACCGGGTTCAGCGCGGACAGCGCGTCCTGGAAGATCATCGCGACACCCGCGCCGCGCACCGCCCGCCGCCGTTCCGCGGACGCCGTCAGCAGCTCCTCGCCGTGGAAGCGCACCGAGCCCCGCGTGACGAACGCGGGCGGCGTGTCGAGGATGCCCATGACCGCCTGCGCCGTCACGCTCTTGCCGGACCCCGATTCCCCCAGCACCGCGACGGTTTCACCTACGTCGACGTGGTAGCCCACGCCGTTGAGCACCCGCGCGATCCCGTCCCGCGTGCGGAACTCCACGTGCAGGTCCTCGACCTCCAACAAGGCCGTCACCAAGTCCTCCTACCGCAGTTTGGGATCGAGGGCCTCGCGCACCGCGTCGCCCAGCATGACGAACGCGAGCACGGTCGCGGTCAGGAAACCCGCCGGGAAGAGCAGGGAGTGCGGCGCGACCCGCACGTACTTGGTGGCGCTGTTGATCAGCACGCCCCAGGACACCACGGGCTGCCGCAGGCCGATGCCGAGGTAGGACAGGGTCGCCTCGGCCCCGATGAACGCGCCGAGCGCGATCGTCGAGTAGACCAGCACGGGCGCGACGCAGTTGGGCAGCATGTGCTTGGTGATGATCCGGCGCGGTGACGCGCCCAGCGCCCGCGCGGCCTTCACGTAGTCCTGCTGCTTGGCCGCGATGGCCGTGGCCCGCATGATCCGCATCGCCACCGGCCACGACAGCACGGCGATCGACAGCACCACCTGCGCCACGATCCGCACCGGCCCGACGTCCAGCTCCTTCGCGTTCAACGTCGTCAGGATCACGATCGCGCCCAGCACGAACGGCACCCCGACGAAGATGTCGGCGATCCGCGACACGATCGCGTCCAGCCACCTGCCGTAGTACCCGGCCATGATGCCGATCGCGGAACCGACCAGCACCACGCCGAGCGTGGCCAGCAGCCCGACCACGATGGACGCCCGCGTGCCGTGGACGACCCGGGTGTAGATGTCGTAGCCCTGGTTGTCGTAGCCGAACCACGCGTCGGCCGACGGTCCCCGCCTGCTGCGGGAGAGCACCGCCGCGTCCGGGTCGCCGGGGGCGAACAGGGACGGGAACAGCGCCATCAGCACCATCAGCAGGATGACCGCCGACGACACCCAGAACACCGGCCGGGACCGCAGCGAGTGCCACGCGTCCCCGAACAGCCCGCGCGGTTTGTCCAGCGCCAGCACGGTGATTTGCTCAGTCATAGCGGATCCTCGGGTCGAGCACGGCGTAGAGCAGGTCCACCAGCAGCGTCATCAGCAGGTAGACCAGCACCAGGACGGTGACCACACCGGTCACCATCGCGCCGTCCTTGGTCAGGACCGAGCGGAACACCAGCCCGCCCACGCCGGGCACGTTGAAGATGCCCTCGGTGACGATCGCGCCACCCAGGAACGCCCCCAGGTCGGTGCCCAGGAAGGTGATCACCGGGATCAGCGAGTTGCGCAGCAGGTGCACGCCCACCACCCGGCTCTGCGGCAGCCCCTTGGCCAGCGCGGTGCGCACGTAGTCCGCGCGCCGGTTCTCCGAGATGCTCGCCCGGGAGAGCCGCGCCACGTAGGCCATCGACAGCGACGCCAGCACGAAACCGGGCACGAGCAGGTTGCCCCACGTCGGTGTCGAGACGGTCGGCGCGATCCAGCCGAGCTGGAGCCCGAACACGAGCTGCACCACGTACCCGGTGACGAACACCGGGATGGAGATCAGGAACAGGGTGGAGACGAGCACGAGGCTGTCCAGGAAACCCCGGTTGCGCAACCCGCTCACCACACCCGCGGTGATCCCGATGACCGCCTCGATCAGCAGCGCCACCAGGGCGAGCCGGAGGGTCACCGGGAAGGTGGCACCGACCTGCTGGAGCACCTGGACACCGGACGAGGTCTCGCCGAAGTCGCCCCGCACCACGTTCCCCAGGTACTTCGCGTACTGGAGCCACAGGGGGTCGTCGAGGTGGAACTTCTCGCGCATGGCCGCGATGTAGGCCGGCGGGCAGTCCCGCTCGCCGCACTTGCCCGCGAACTGGTCTCCCGGGATCTTCCACACCATGACGTAGATCAGGAAGGTCGTCCCGAGGAACACCGGCACCATCTGGAGGAGCCTGCGCAGCAGATAGAAACCCATGTCACGCTCTTTCAGCGGCGGGGGGCCGGCCCGCGGTCCGGCGGGCCGGCCCTGGGTACCGGAGTGCTAGGCCACTTCCACCGAGTCGAGGTCGAGCTTGCGGAACGGGTGCAGGTTCGCGACCTTCAGCCGGTTCGACTTGCCCGCGATGGTCTTCTGCGTCCACAGCGGGATCGTCGGCATGTCCTCCGCCAGCATCTTCTCCGCCTCCAGGTAGAGCCGGATGGCGTCCTCCTCGCTGGCGGCCTTGTCCGCCTCGGCGAGCTTCGCGTCGAACTTCGGGTTCGAGTACAGCCCGTCGTTGGACGACGCGCCGGTGCGGAACAGCGGCGTCAGCCAGTTCTCGATCGACGGGTAGTCGGCGATCCAGCCCGACCGGTACATGCCGGTCATCTCGTGCGCGTTCACCTTCTGCCGGAACTCGCCGAAGCTGGTCGTCGGCACGAACCGCGCCTCGACCCCCAGGGTGTTCTTGATGCTGTTCGCCACCGCCTCGGCCCACTCCTGGTGCCCGCCGTCGGTGTTCGACAGCAGGACGATCTCCCCGGTGTAGCCCGACTTCGCGAACTCCTCCTTGGCCTTCAGCGGGTTGAACTCGCAGTACTCGCCGCACTGGCCGGGCTGGTAGCCCTTCATCAACGGGTGCACCCAGCCGTCCGCGGGCTGGCGCGTCCCCTCGAAGATCCGCTGGGTGATCTCCTCGCGGTTGATCGCCATGGACAGCGCGCGCCGCAGCGACACGTTGTCGTAGGGCGCGGTGTAGAACGGGAGCGCGATCGTCTGGTTGTTCAGCGTCTCCCGCGTGACGACCCGGTCACCCAGGTCCGTCTCGTACTTCTGGCCCGCCAGCGCGTTGGGCGGCAGTTCCTCCATGAAGTCCAGGTTGTTCGCCACCAGGTCGGCGTAGGCCGACTCACGGCTCTGGTAGACCTTCAGCGTGAGGTCCTTGAACTTCGGCTTGTCGTCGCCGGTGTAGTCGTCGTTGCGGGTCAGCTTGATCTCGGTGCCGACCGAGCGCGAGACGAACTTGAACGGGCCGTTGCCGATCGGGTTGGCCTCGAACGCCGCGCGGTCCTTGAAGAACGCCTCCGGCAGCGGTGCGAACACCTCGTAGCCGATGGTCACCGGGAACACCGCGAACGGCTCGGAGAGCGTGATGGTGAAGGTGGTGTCGTCCACGACCTCCAGGCCGGACAGCTTCTCCGCCTTGGGTGCGGGTGCCGGCTCCGGGCCCTCGGGACCGTCCGGGTCCTTCGGGTTGACGTCCTGGTAGCCCTCGATCTGGGAGAAGAAGCTCCCGCCCTGCGTGGCGTTCGGGCCGTAGGCGGTCCAGTTCCACGCGTCCACGAAGCTCTTCGAGGTGACCGCGGTGCCGTCGTGGAACTTCCACCCGGACTTGATCTTGACGGTGAACAGCTTCGAGTCCGAGGTCTCGATCGACTCGGCCATGGCGTTCACCGGCTGGGCGTCCTCGTTGCGGTACTCCACCAGACCGGTGAACAGCGCGTCGAGCACGCGGCTGCCGCCGACCTCGGTGGTGTTGCCGGGCACCAGCGGGTTCTCCGGCTCGGTGTTGAAGATGCTGATGCCGGCCTCGGTGTCGGACCCGCCGGCGTCCGTCTCCGGGGTCCCGCAGCCGGTCGCGATCAGTGCAGCCGCGACAGCCACCGGAACTAAACGTGCACGTGACATGCGTCCTCCCACCTGTTCGGGGGTAACCGAGCAGAGTTGACCGCTCTCGCAGCGTGTCAGAGGACGCTAATCGGACAGTGGTGCACGCCACGTGGGTGACGCGGTTACAACCCAGTCACGAACGATGCCAGTTGACACTCGTCCGGGGTAGGAAGATCGACTCGCGATCAGACCAGCGAGAACGCGATCCCGTCGAGGATGTCGTGCTCACTGGCCACCAGCTCGCGCACGCCGTGGGTCGCCAGGTGCTCCGCCAGCGTCCGCACCACCAGCGCCCCGCCGCTGATCACGTCCACCCGTCCCGGGTGCATCGGCCCGAGCGCGGCCCTCTCGTCGTGGCCCATCGTGAGCAGCCGCGAGGTGAGCTCCCGGATCTGGTCCAGGGACAGCCGGGACAGGTGGATCTCGGCGGAGTCGTAGGCGGGCAGCTCCTTGGCCAGCGCCACCAGCGTGGTGACCGTGCCGGCGACACCGATCCACGTGGCGGCCTCGGCCGTGGGCACGGCGGCGAACGCCTCGCCCAGCACCTCGGTGGCCACCGCGACGGCCTTCTCCACCTGCGCCCCGGTCGGCGGGTCGTCGTGCAGGCAGCGCTCGGTCAGCCGCACGCAGCCGACGTCCACCGACCGCGCGGCGGTCACGTCGGCCCGCACGCCGTCCCAGGAGCCCAGCACGAGCTCCGTGGACCCGCCGCCCACGTCGGACACCAGGAAGGGGCCCTCCGCGCCGTCCAGGTCCGCGACAGCGCCGGTGAACGACAGCCGCGCCTCCTCGTCCCCGGTGATCACCTCGGCCTCGACGCCCAGCACGGCGCGGGTCATGTCGAAGAACTCGTCCCGGTTCCGGGCGTCCCGGGTGGCCGAGGTGGCCACCATCCGGACCCGCTCGGCCCCCTTGCGGCGCAGGACGTTCGCGTACTCGGCGAGCGCCTGGCGGGTCCGCCGCAACGCCTCGGCGTTGAGCACGCCGGTCGCGTCGACCCCCGCGCCCAGCCGGACGACCCGCATCTCCCGGTGCACGTCGCGCAGCCACCGCGACCCGTCGTCGGCCACCGTCACGTCGGCCACCAGCAGGCGGATCGAGTTGGTCCCGCAGTCGATAGCGGCCACGCGGCCCATGTCGCCCCTCCGTTCGCCGACGGCCCGACGCCGCCGCGACAGAAGTTACGCGAGCCGCACCGCGCCGCCGCCCGAAGGTCCGCCCGCGATGTCCGGCGAGGTCACCGGTACCGGACGAGCCGGCCCGGGAACGCCGACGGCCCCGCCACCGGGTGGTGGCGGGGCCGTGGGGGGACCGGAGCTACACGGGCTTCAGGGACGACGTGGGGTGCGGGACGTAACCGGCCGCCGAAGCCGACGTACCGCCGGTCCCGGCCGACGGGTCACCGGCCGGAGCGGACGCGGACGTCACCGTCGCGGTGGTGACCGTCGTGCACGTCGGCGGGACCGACGTGGTGGTCGGAACCGTGGTCGTCGTGGTCGTCGGAGCCGGGGTGTCGCAGGTCGTCGTCGTGGTCGTCGTCGTGGTGCTGGTCGCCGACGTGGTCGTGGTCGGAACCGTGGTCGTGGTCGAAGACGTGGTCGACGACAACGGTGGCACCCACGTGATCGACGTCCGCGTCGTGGTCGTCGTCGTGGTGGACGAGGTGGACGTGGTCGTCGTCGTGGTCGTCGTCGGGTTCGACGCGGGGTTCGTCGTGGACGACGGCGGCGTGGTGCCGGTGCCGTTGTCCGGCGGGTTCGGCCCCTCCCACGGCTCGTCGTCCTCCGGCGGCAGGAAGTCGTCGTCCGAACCGGGCAGGCTGGGCAGCGGGCTCACGCCGTCGGCGTACGCGTCGGCCCAGAACAGGACCGTCTTGACGTACTCGTCGGAGCGGTTGTAGCGGAACACCGCCTTGGCCCGCTCCTCCGGGTTGGTCAGGTCGCCGCCGTCGGAGCACAGGTAGTTGCCCGCACCGGCCGTCGCGTCGTAGACGTTGTTCGGGTTCGACTCGCCGTCGTCGTTGCCGTCGGCGGCGAAACCGGCCCACGTGGAGGGGATGAACTGCATCGGGCCGACCGCGCGGTCCCACGTCCGGTCGTAGTCGAACCGGCCGCCGTCGGTGTCGTGGATCGCGGCCATGCCCGGACCGCCGTCGAGCACCGGGCCCAGGATCGGGTTGACCGTGTTGCCCCGGCCGTCCACCCGGCCGCCGCGCGCGTGCCCGGACTCGATCCGGCCGATGCCCGCCAGCAGCGACCAGTGCAGGTTGCAGCCCGGCGTGGTGGTGGCCAGCCGGTCGGCGGCCTTCATGTACGCGTCCAGCATCACGCCGGGGATGCCGAGCTGCCCGGCCACCAGGTCCGGGTCCGCGCCGTCGAACGGGAGGTCGTCACCGAAGGAGGACGGGTCGTCGGCGTCGGCGAGCAGCGCCGCGCTCAGCTCGTCGGTCTCGGGCAGCCTGCCGTTCACGCCCAGCGCGCCGGAGTCCTGCAACCGCATCGTGCCGAGCACGTCGCCCGCACCGGGAGGCATCGCCTCGATGCCGGAGTGGGCGGCCACGTTCACCCAGTCGAAACCGGCCGCCGAGTGCAGCAGGGTGGGCGCGAGCAGCGCGCACGTCGCCGTCGCCGCCAGCCCCCATTGGCGCGGCGTCAGGGTCGGCCGTCTTGTCGCCTTCCGCATGCGTCCCCGTCGCTTCGGCACAGCCCCGAACTCCACTCCTCGGCGAATACCGCTTCAGCCCACGGACCCAGCCTGCCCGATCCGCTCAGCCCTGTCACGGTCGCACGTGCTTCTGTGTCCAAAGAACTGCCCGTAAGGTCAGTTCTTCACCTTTGACGCGCAGTCGCCGCTGGGCCACCACTGCGCGAGCAGCTCCAGCGCCTCGTCGCCGAACGGGTTCACCCCGGGCCCGGCGGCCAACGAGTGCGCCACGTGGACGTGGAGGCACTTCACCCGGTCCGGCATGCCGCCTGCGGTGACCGTCGTGCCCAGCGGTTCGATCGCGTCCCGCTCAGCCAAGTACGACTCGTGGGCCGAGCGGTAGCGCGCCGCCAACTGTTCATCCGTCGCCAGCCGATCGGTCATCTCCTTCATCAGCCCGGCACCTTCCAGCCGGCTGACGTAGGAGTTGAGCCGCGAGCAGGTCAGGTAGTAGAGCGTCGGGAACGGCGTGCCGTCCTCCAGGCGCGGGCTGGTCTGCACGACCGCCGGGTGCCCGCCCGGACAGCGCGCCGCCACCTCCCGCATGCCGCGCGGGGCGCGTCCGAGCTGCTCGGCGACGACCGCCCTGTCCTCGTCGCTGACCGTCATCGCGCCGCCACCGAATCCCACAACTGTTCGTACCAAGCCTTGTCCGCCGCCGGCGCAGCGGCCGGCCGCTCGTCTTCGGGTGTGCGCTGCGCGTCGCCGGGGAGCTGCACGACGTAGGGCGTCTCGCCGGGCCGCACGTAGTGCAGCCGGCGGCGCGCCTCCGCCTCCAGGTGCGCGGGGTCCGCCAGCTCGCGCTTGCGCTGTTCCAGTTGGCCGACCTCGGCGCGCAGCGTCTCCTGGGACGCCGTGACGCCGCGCAGCTCCTCGCGCTGGGCCAGGTAGGTCCGCAGCGGCACGGCGATGCTCAGCGCCAGCGCGCACACCACCATCGCCAGCAGGGCGGCCCGCCGGGTGCCGGTCATGCCGAACGCGCCGCCGGTGCCCTCCCGGGTCCGCGCCCGGGACTGGGGTCGCGCGGCCCGCGCCGCCCGCGCCGCCTGGGTGGCGCGCGCCTGCTCGGCCAGCCGCGCCGACCGGGCCGAGCGGGAACCGCGCCGCGACTCGCCCAGGCCGAACCGGACCTTGCCGCCGCCGCTCGTGCTCGCGGCCCGCGCGCCCGACCCGGCCGCGCGGTCCCCCTCGGTCCGGGAGGCCCGGGTGGACCGGGCCGCCCGGGAGCGGTCAGGGCGGGACCCCGACGCGGCCTTGCCGCCGCGCCGGGAGCCCCGTTCCCGATCCGCCATCAGCTTTCCGGCGTGTACCGCGGGAAGGCCAGGTCGCCCGCGTAGCGCGCCGCGTCGCCCAGGGCCTCCTCGATCCGGAGGAGCTGGTTGTACTTCGCGGTGCGCTCGCCGCGCGCGGGCGCACCGGTCTTGATCTGGCCCGCACCGGTCGCCACCGCCAGGTCGGCGATGGTGGTGTCCTCGGTCTCGCCGGACCGGTGCGACATCATCGACTTGTAGCCGTACGAGGTGGCCAGCGCGACCGCGTCCAGCGTCTCCGACAGCGTGCCGATCTGGTTGACCTTCACCAGCAGCGCGTTCGCCGCCCGGCGGGAGATGCCCTCCTCCAGCCGCTCCGGGTTGGTCACGAACAGGTCGTCGCCGACGATCTGCACCTTCTCGCCCAGCTCGGCGGTCAGCCGCACCCAGCCGTCCCAGTCGTCCTCGGACAGCGGGTCCTCGATGGACACCAGCGGGTAGTCCCGGACCAGCTCGGCGTAGTAGGCGGTCATCTGCTCGGCGCTGCGCTTCTGCTTCTCGAACGTGTACGCGCCGTCGTCGTGGAACTCGGTGGCGGCCACGTCCAGCGCCAGCGCGATCTGCCGGCCCGGCTGGTAGCCGGCCTTCTCGATCGCCAGCAGGATCAGGTCCAGCGCGTCGCGGTTGCTGGCCAGCGCGGGGGCGAACCCGCCCTCGTCGCCCAGCCCGGTGGACAGGCCCTTGGACTTCAGCACCGACTTGAGCGAGTGGTACACCTCCGCGCCCCAGCGCAGGGCCTCGCGGAAGGACTCCGCGCCGATCGGCGCGATCATGAACTCCTGGACGTCCACCTCGGTGTCGGCGTGCGCGCCGCCGTTGAGGATGTTCAGCATCGGCACCGGCAGCACGTGCGCGTTCGGCCCGCCGACGTACCGGAACAGCTCCAGGCCGGAGGACGCCGCCGCCGCCTTCGCCACGGCCAGCGACACGCCGAGGATGGCGTTCGCGCCCAGCCGGGACTTGTCCGGCGTGCCGTCCAGGTCCACCAGCTTCTGGTCCACCACCCGCTGCTCGACGGCTTCGATGCCGACCAGTTCGGGACCGATCTCGTCGAGCACGGCGGTGACCGCCCGCTCGACACCCTTGCCCAGGTAGCGCTTGGGGTCGCCGTCGCGGAGCTCGACCGCCTCGTGCTCACCCGTCGACGCGCCGGACGGCACGGCGGCGCGCTCCAGCGTGCCGTCGTCCAACGCCACCTCCACCTCGACGGTGGGGTTGCCTCGCGAGTCCAGGATCTCGCGTGCGCCGACCTGCTCGATGACCGCCACGTGACGCTCCCTCATCAGACCATCTCTGTATCGGTGACGAGCCTAGTTGGTGCCGGCCCCCGAAGCCCTCGACCCCGTTGCGGAAGTCACCCGCGCCGGACCCCTTCGGCACCCCACGACCCCGGTCGGACCCGGCGCGGGCACCTCGCCGCGAGGCGTGGCCGGGTCGCGCAACCGGGTGAGTGCCTGGTGTGGCACGCCTCGGGTGCCCGCGTCGGGGTCGAGGATGATCCCGGCATCCCCGGGCAGAGGAGGATCTGGCGTGGTTCACGTGGAGCGCGGCGGCGACGGGCCGCTCCTGGTCCTCCTGCACGGCCTGGGCGGGACCGGCGAGGTGTGGCGGGGCGTGGCGGACCTGTGGCCGGGGTCGTGGCTGGCGGTGGACCTGCCGGGGCACGGCCGGTCGGCGGCGCTCGACCGGTACTCGTTCGGCGCGTTCGCGACGGCCGTCGCGAACGTCGTCCCGCCCGGACCGGTCGCGGTGCTCGGGCACTCGCTGGGCGGCGTGGTGGCGTTGACGCTGGCCAGCGGCTGGTTCGGGGTGGACGTCCGGTCGGTCGCCGGCGTGGGGGTGAAGGTGCGCTGGTCGGAGGAGGAGCTGGCCCGCGCCGCCGCGCTCGCCGCCAAACCCGCGCGGCTGTACCCGACGTCGGGAGAAGCCGCCGAGTGGGCGGCCAGGCTGGCCGGCGTGCCGGTGGCGCACGGCGTGATCCGGACGCCGGCGGGCTGGCGCGCGGCCCTCGACCCGGCCGCGTTCGGGGTGGGCGCGCCGGACGTCGCCGGGCTGCTGTCGGTCGCGAAGGTGCCCGCGCTGCTGGCCACCGGCGGGGACGACCCGCTGGCCCGGCCGGAGGACCTGCTCGCCGCGCAACCGGGTGGAATGGTGCTGGCCGGCGTCGGGCACAACCCCCACGTGGAGCAACCCGAGTCGATCAAGCCGGTGCTGGAGAGGTTGATCTCCGACTGGTGAACCGCCCCGTCATCCGGTCGGCTGCTGATGAACGGCCGGTCGCGGAGGTAGCGTTGATCGGACCATGACCGACAGCACCTTCGAGGCGTTCCGCCGAGCCGAGGCGCTGCTCGCGGAACGCCGTCCGCTGGAGGCGCTGCGCGAGCTCCGAGCAGTGCTCGACGCCGAACCGGACCAGCCGAGCGTCCAGTTGCTCGCGGGCCGCGCCTACCTGGGCTCGGCCCAGCTCAAGCGCGCCGAAGAGGCGTTCCGCAAGGTCGTGGAGCTCGATCCCAGCGACTACTACGCCCGGTTCGCCCTGGGCCGCACGCTGCAACGGCAGAGCCGGTTGCCCGAGGCGCTGGCGCAGTTGCGGATGGCGGCGGCGATGAACCCGACGCCCGAGTACCAGGAGGCGGTGGGCGAGGTCAGCGCCCGGCTGGCGGTGGAACGCGACCGGCCGTAGCGCGCCGGCGTGCCCCGCTCGGGTCTAGCCCTGGCTGGCGCGGGCGAAGGCGTCCGCGCCGCTGTACACGTTCTGGCCGTACTCGACGGAGCGGTTGTACGCCAGCACGGCCTCCCACCAGCCCTCGCCGGTGGCCAGGTCGCGCCCCTCCGAGCACAGGTACCGGGCCGCCGCGAGCGCCGCGTCGTCGATGTTCTGCGGGTCGGGCGGGTTGCCGTCGCCGTTGGCGCGGACCGCGAACCGGGCCCACGTGGTCGGGATGAACTGCATGGGGCCGACCGCGCGGTCCCACGTGGTGTCCTGGTCCAGGACACCGCCGTCGGTGTCCTGGATGGCCTTCACGCCCGGACTGCCGTCCAGCGGGATGCCGATGATCGGCTTGGACGGCCGCCCGTCCTCGCCCAGCCGCAGGCCGCCGATGGTGCCGTGGTGCGACTCGACGCGCCCGATGCCCGCCAGCGTCGCCCACGAGATGCGGCACGAGGGCTGGTCGGACCGCATGATCAGGTCGGCGGTGGCGTACGCGCGCAGGGCCCGCGCCGGGACGTCGATCTTCGACGACAGCCCCACCGCCCAAACGGTGAGCGGCTCGGCCGCCGTGGTCTCCCGGGTCACCGACGCCTGCGGCGGCACGGGACCCGCCGAGCCGGGCACGGCGGAGCCGGGTTCGACCTGCTGGAAGGGCACCGGGAACGGCGGGTCGGTGGCCTGCACCTCGCGGCGGTTGACCACGCTCAGCGCCCACGCGCCGCCGGCGACCACCGCGAGCAGGAGCGCGACCAGGGCGAGACGGCCGACGAGGTTGCCGACGCGCCCGCGCGGAGGCGGGGTCGGTGTCGTTTTCTCTGTCGGCGGGACGACCACGGGACCCAGGCTACGTGCTCACCGCCGAAACAATCCGGAGTAGACGACAACCAGACCTGAACCCGCAGGCCAAGCGACATGTCAGCACCTTCTGGCGGGCCTGTTCCCACTCACCGGCATCAACCCTCCGTGAACACGGTGTGACAAAAAGCAACGACTCCCGATATCCACAAAGGACACAACTGCACCGCTGCCACCGCCCGCCTGACGGATGTCGCGATCCGTGGGGTGCCTGTCGTTGACGCCACGCACGGCCTGCCCAACGCTTGAGCCGTGGAACGAAGACGCGTCGGGTTCGTGATCTACGAGGGCTTCCAGTCGCTCGACCTGGTTGGCCCGTACGAGGTCTTCCAGCAGGCCGGCCGGCTGACCGGCGACTACGAAGTGGTCGTGGTCGCCCCCGAGGCGGGCCTGGTCGGGTCGCGCAGCGGGCTGCCGGTGCACGCCTCGCACGGCGTCGCCGACGTGCCGCCGAACGGCGTCGACACCATCGTGGTCGCCGGCGGGCGGGGCGTCGACCAGGCCGTGGGCAACACCGCGCTGACCGGGTGGCTCAGCGCCACCGCCGCACACGCCCGGCGGGTCGCGTCCGTGTGCAGCGGCGCGTTCCTGCTGGCCGAGGTCGGCCTGCTGGACGGCCGCCGGGCCACCACGCACTGGGGCCGCGCGCGGGAGCTCGCCGAACGGCACCCGGCCGTGCACGTCGACGCGGACCCGATCTTCATCCGGGACGGCCGGGTCTGGACGTCGGCCGGGGTCACCGCCGGCATGGACCTCGCGCTCGCCCTGGTGGAGGACGACCACGGCCGCCAGGTCGCGCACGAGGTGGCCCGCCAACTGGTGATGTACCTGCGCCGGCCGGGCGGCCAGGCCCAGTTCAGCGCCGCCCTGAGCGCGAACCCGCCGGCCACCGACCCGGTGCGCGCGGCGGTGGCCGCCATCCACGCGAACCCCGGCGGCCGGCACGCGCTCGACGACCTGGCCCGGCACGCCCGGCTGAGCCCCCGCCACCTGCAACGCCGGTTCACCGCCGAGCTCGGCACCCCGCCCGCGACCTACGTGCAACGGGTGCACCTGGAGGCCGCGCAACGCGCGCTCGCGGAGAGCGGCGACCCGCTCGACGCGGTCGCCCACCGCTGCGGGTTCGGCACCGCCGAGACCATGCGCCGCGCGTTCCACCGCAACCTGGGCGTCGCGCCCTCGGACTACCGCGAGCGGTTCCGCTCATCCGCCGTCGAGAAGGACTCATGACCACCTACGGACTGCTGATCTTCGACCGCGCCGAGGAACTCGACTTCGTCGGACCGTGGGAGGTGTTCACCGCCTCCGCCGCGCTGCGCGCGCGGGACGGCACCGCGCCACGGGACACCGCCGTGCTCCTCGCGGAGGACACCGGCCCGGTCCGGTGCGCCAAGGGCATGAGGGTGCTGCCGGACCACCCGCTGGACGACCACCCGCCGCTGGACGTGCTGCTGGTACCCGGTGGCGCGGGTGCGCGGCTGACCGAACCGGGCAACCCGGTGGTCACCGGGTGGATCGCGAAGACGTCGGCGCGCGCGACGTGGACGGTCGGCGTGTGCACCGGGGCGTTCCTGCTGCACGCCGCCGGCCCGGCGCGCGGACGCCGGGTGGCCACGCACCGGGACCACGAGGACGAGCTGGCCGCGCTCGGGGACGTGACCGTGGTCCGGAACGCCCGGTACGTGGTGGACGGCGACCTGCTCACCAGCCAGGGCGTGTCCGCCGGGATCGACTGCGCGCTGTGGCTGGTCGGCCGGCTGCACGGCCGCGACCACGCGCGGGCGGTGCGCGACGCGATCCAGTACGAGCCCGCCCCGCCGTACCTCGCCGACGAGCCGCTGCCGGCGGTCCAGGTCGTGGACGTCGTCGGCCGGACACCACCGACGACGTCCTGATGACGGCGACGACGGTTCGAGGGGTGCCGTCGTCGCGGGCGGAGCCGTCCATCCTTTGTGGACTTCCCGGGCTTCGCCGGGCGGTCACCTCCACGCACCCCTGCCGCAACGGCGGCGCGCCCTCGTCCGGCGGCTGACCGAACGTCACCACCAGGACCAGCGCGCCACCCACGGCCACCGCCGGCAGGTCGAGCACGCCGTCACGCACCCACGGCCACCGCGTGGCGGTTCACGACGACCCGCAGAACCCCCGACCCGATTCCGCGTGCCACCTGTGACCGGGTCGGGGGTGTCGGTCGCGACCACCGCCGTGCCGCACGGACAGGGGAAATCAGCCGAGGGGCGGGATCGCCGGCGGGGTGAACGCCGGCCGCCCCTCCAGCGACTCCAGCGCCATCCGCACGGCCGTCTCCAACTGCGGGTCCCGGCCCGCCACGCGGTCCTGCGGCGTCATCACCACCTCGACGTCCGGGTCGACGCCGTGGTTCTCCACGCCCCACCCGTGCCGCGCGAACCACAGCGCGTACCGGGGCTGGGTCACCACCGTCCCGTCCACCAGGTCGAACTGGAAGTCGATGCCGACCACACCGCCCCACGTGCGGGTGCCGACCACCGGCCCGATGCCCATCTCCTTGATGGCCACGTTCACGATGTCGCCGTCCGACCCGGCGAACTCGTCCGCGATCGCCACCACGGGCCCGCGCGGCGCGTCCTGCGGGTAGCTCTCGTAGGTCGAGTAGCCGCGCGCGACCTGCCACCCGATGATCTTGCGCGCCAGCTTCTCCACCACGAGCTGCGACGTGTGCCCGCCGCCGTTCTCCCGCACGTCCAGCACCACGGCGTCGCGCGCGAGCTCCACCCGCAGGTCGCGGTGCAACTGCGCCCACCCGTTGCCCATCATGTCCGGCACGTGCAGGTAGCCCACGCGCCCGCCGGACAGCTCGTGCGTCCGCGCCCGCCGGTCGGCCACCCACGCGTGGTAGCGCAACGGCTCGTCGTCCTCCAGCGGGACGACCACCACCCGGCGGGGCTCGCCGCCGCCACCGGGGCGCACGGTCAGCTCCACCGGCTTGCCGGCCGTGCCGACCAGCAGCGGCGCGGGCCCGGTCAGCTCGTCGACCCGACGGCCGTCCACGGCCACGATCGCGTCGCCCGCGCGCACCGCCACCCCCGGCGCGGCCAGCGGCGACCGCGCGTCCGGGTCGGACGTCTCGCCCGGGATCACCCGCGCCACCCGCCACGCGCCCGACTCGTCGCGCGCCAGGTCCGCGCCGAGCAGGCCGATCGGGTGACCCGGCGCACCGGGAGCCGGCACGACGTAGGCGTGCGAGGTGCCCAGCTCGCCCTGCACCTCCCAGAGCAGGTCGACCAGGTCCGAGTACGCGCCCAGCCGGTCCACCAGCGGCCGGTACCGGTCCAGCACGCCCGACCAGTCCACGCCGCCCATGTCCGCGCGCCAGAACAGGTCCCGCATCAGCCGGCCCGCCTCGGCGTAGGACTGCCGCCACTCGGCGGCCCGGTCCACCACGACCCGGACCCGGGACAGGTCCACGTCCACCGAGTCGGAGTCCTCCGCGTCGACCTTCCGGTCGGCGGGCACCACCCGCAGGTCGCCGCCGTCTTGGAGGACGATCCGCTGGCCGTCGCCGGTCACCTCGTACGCGTCCACCCCGTCCACCAGCACCTCGGTCCGGCACCTGGTGAGGTCGAAGCGCTCCAGGACCGCTCGCGGCGGACGCGCCGACGGCGTCGCCAGGTTGTCGCCCAGGACCCCGCGCAGCGGGCTGCGCAGCCAGAGCAGGCCGCCCTTCGCGGTGGTCAGACCCGCGTAGCCCGCTGCGGCCACCGGCACCGGGACCACCCGGTCCGCCAGGCCGTCCAGGTCCACGACGGTGATCGGGTTCTCGTCGTCCTTGTCCTTGTCCTTGTCGTCGTCGCCCACCGGGCGGCCGAGCCGGAGCGGGTCGAACGGCGACGGCGTGGTCGCCGCGAGCGGCAGCAGGAACGGCCGGCAGCCGGTCGGGAACGACAGGTCGAACACGTGCGCGTCGTACACCGGGTCGAACGTCCGCAGGGAGAGGAACGCCAGGTAGCGCCCGTCCTCGGTGAACGCCGGCGAGTAGTCGGCGAAGCGCAGCGGCGTCACGTCGACCACGGACAGGTCGGTGGTGTTGGTCATCTTGATGTGCCGCAGCGGACCCGGCCCCGGGTGCGACCACGCCAGCCAGTTCGAGTCGGCCGAGAAGGCCAGGTCGGTGACGTGCGGGTCGGCCTCCCGGACCACCTCGCGGACCTCGCCGGACTCCACCTCGACCAGCAGGAGGCGGCCGTGGTGCGTGGCGACCGCGAGCCGCCGGCCGTCCGGCGACGGGACCAGTTCGAGCACCCGGCCGAGCTTGCCGACCGCGACCCGGCGCGGCGCGTCGCCCGGCACGACCCCGCCGGCGGGCGCGAACTCCAGCCCCTCCTCGCCCTCGGCGTCGGTCACCCAGACCACGCCGTCACCCACGACCCGGGGCAGCCGGGCCCGCACGCCGGGCGTCTCGGCGAGCGCCCGCGCCGGCCCGTCCCGGTGGGTCACCCAGTGCACGGTCCCGCGCACCTCGACCACGCCGGCCCGGCCCGTCCGGTCCGGGTGGAAGTCGTCGGGGCGGGAGCTCACCGGCCGGGGCCGCGCCGCCGTGCGCGGACCGCCCAGCACGACGTCGAGCCGACGCGGTCGGGCGTCGAGCGAGTCGAGCAGCCAGAGGTCGCCGGCGTGCTGGTAGACCACCCGGGAGCCGTCGGTGGTCGCGGCGCGGGCGAAGAACTCCTGCTCGGTGTGCCGGCGCAGGTCGGACCCGTCGGGCAGGCAGGAGTAGACGCTCCCCACGCCCTCGTGGTCGGACAGGAACGCGATCCGGCCGGAGACCCACATCGGCGCGTGCAGGGAGGAGGTCAGTCCGGGCAGGATGCGGGTGAACTCGCGGTCGCCGGTCGTGTCGACCCACAGCCGACCGGCCGACCCGCCCCGGTAGCGCTTCCAGTAGGCGGGGTCCTTGCCGTACGCGGAGGTCACGACGACCTCGTTCGACGGGCCGTGCGCGACGTCGCCGACCCAGCCGTAGGGCAGGCGGCGCGGCGGCCCGCCGTCGGTCGGGACGGCGTGCGCCCACCGCCGGTTGCGGGTCGCCTCGCCGGCGGTGGTGACGGCGACGACCTCGCCGGCGGGCGTCCAGCCCCGGACGCCGGTGGACGCGCTGCCCCAGAAGGTCAGCCGGGTCGACTCCCCGCCGGCGACGGGGGCGACGTGCACTTCGGGCGCGCCGTCCCGGCGGCAGGCCCAGGCCAGGAGCGAGCCGGAGGGGTCGAAGCGGGGCGCGGACGCCGGCGCGCGGTCGGCGGTCACCCGCCAGGCCCGGCCGCCGGCGAGCGGAGCCAGCCACACGTCGTCCTCGGCCACGAAGGTCACCAGGTCGCCGTGCAGGTGGGGGTAGCGGAGGTAGGCGTCGGTCACGTGATCGACGTTAGCGCGACACCCCGACCGCCGGCCTCACGCTTGCTTGAGCCGATCGAGGAAACTCCCGGCGGAATCCATCGGGAACCGAAGCACCGGCCCGTCGGGGTTCTTCGAATCCCGCACCGCCACCACCCCGACCGATCGCGCCACCTCCACGCAATTCGAGGTGGTGTTGCTCCGACTCGCTTTTCGCCAGGTCGTCACGTCATCCGCCCTTCCATCTCCTCGGCACACCTGGCGATCAGGCCCACCGAGTCCTCCGGACCGACCGTCGCGGCCATCAAGGCCGGCTTGATGTCTTCGTACGCCCGGACGTCCTGCCGCTTGTAGAGGAACACCCCCGAGCGCAGGTGCTCCAAGTGCACCACCGGCGTCGTCCGCGCCGATTCGAGCATGATGAACGCCCCGAACAGACCCAGGTGGTACCCGCGCTCCCGGGGAATGACGCGAATCGTCACATTGGGCCGGCGCGCCACGTCGAGCAGATGACGCGCCTGCGCTGCCATCACCGCGCGACCGCCGACCGGGCGGAGCAGCACGAATTCGTCGATGATCGCCAGGTACGGCACCGGATCCGCACGAGTCAGCACGCTCTGCCGACCGAGCCGGAGTTCGACCAGCGACTCGATCTCCGAGGTCGCCACACCTCCTTCGGTCATCACGGCGCGCGCGTAGGCGGCAGTCTGGAGCAACCCCGGGACGAGCAACGCCGTGACGTCCACGATCGAGGTGGCGACCCGCTCGTACTCCATCAACGCCTTGTGCTGCGACGGCAGGCCCGCCGCCGTCTCCAACCAGCTCGACTTCGCCGTCTCCCGGGCCAGGTGGAGCAGTTCGCGGCGCTTCGCACCCACCACACCCAGCGCGCCGAGGATGGAGGCCACCTCGGTCTCCCCGGCGATCCGCTCGCCGCGCTCGTTCCGGCTGATGGTGTTCTTGTCGAGCCCCACCCGGGCACCGAGTTCGACCAGGCTCACCCGCTTGGCCTTGCGCAGGTCGCGCAGCTCCGCGCCCAGCGTTCGAGCCCGTGCGTTGCTCTCCATGTCGATCAGCCTACGACGTCACCCAACCGGGTAATCGCGTTTTCCCAGGGAATCCCATAGCGTTCTAGGTAATACCAGAGCAGAGGAGAGAGCATGCCGAAGCCCCGCGCGGAGATGCAGTCCTGGGTCCGCATCGAAGAAGAGACCAAGATCGAGTACCGCTCCGACCCCACCGAGGTGCTGCTCGCGATCGGCAACCTGCCCGAGTTCGAGATCGTCGCCACGCCGGCGGCGCTGCGCCGGTTCCTCGACCTGGGCGCGCAAGCCCTACAGGACCTCGAAAACGCTCACGCCGGCCAGTAGGTGCGCCAGTCGTCGGCGCTCAGCCGCTCGACGCCCGCCGCGCGCGCGGCCCGTTCGGCTTCGCGCACCCGGCCCTCGAACGTCCGCGCCACCGCGCGCAGTTCGGTCTCCGGGTCCTCGCCCGCGAGCTTCGCCAGCGCGGCCACCACGAACAGCGTGACCCCCGCGCCGTCCCCGTCGGGCAGCAGCTCCACCGGCAACCCGGCCCGCGCCACCCGCTGGACCAGCTTCCCGGCCAGCGCCACGGCGGGCTGCCCGGCGGCGACCCCGTCCAGGCTGGACTCCCGCTGCTTCTCGACCTGCTTCAGCTCTTCCCACCGGTGCTGCTGGGAGGCGGCGTCGCGCACCGCCGGGTCGTTCCCCTCGAACACGTGGGGGTGCCGCCCGACCAGCTTGCGCACCAGGTCGCCGGCCACCTCGTCGACCCCGAACGGCTCGACGTCCTCGCTCGCGATCCGCGAGTGGAACAGCACCTGGAGCAGCACGTCGCCGAGCTCTTCGCGCAACGCGCCCCGGTCACCGTCCTCGATCGCCTCCAGCAGCTCGTAGGTCTCCTCCACGAGGTACTGGCGCAACGACTTGTGGTCCTGCTCCGCGTCCCACGGGCACCCGCCCGGCGACCGCAGCCGGTCCATCACCGCGACGGCGTCCACCAAGGCCGTCCCGGCCGGGTTCCGCACCACGACCGCGCCGGCGTCGACCAGCTCGGCGGCGTACGCGTCCAGCGCGGTGGTCAGGTACACGACGGCACCGTCGACCGCGCCCACCGGGACGTCCCCCACCGGCACGACGCCCAGCTCACCCCAGTAGGCCGCGTCCAGCTCCGCCGAGGCGAACACCGCCGCCGCGCCCCGCAGAGCGGGCAACGCGGCGGCGGGCAGCACCGAGGAACTGGGGCCGAGCAGTACGACGGTGGTGGCCGGAACGGGGTCCACCGCACTCACGGCTTGGTCTGCCGGGCGGTGGCCTGGAAGCCGGTCAGCTCCTCGTCGCGCGGGGCCAGTGCGATCGCCGTCGCGTCCCACACGCCGTAGCGCGGGTTGACCTTGATCGCGGGCTCGCCCGCGAGCCGCTGCACCAGCCGCAACCCGATCTGCTCCAACAACTGGGGCGTGAGCTGCTCGGTGGACGAGTCGCTGCCGCTCTTCGCGTCGTCGTCGCGAGCGGTCACGTGGGCGACGAGCCACTGCGCGCTGCCGGGGTCCGGCGCGAACGCCACGACCGTGCCGGGCTCGACGCCGAACAGCGGCGAGCCGGCGGCCTGCGGCGAGTCGGCCGACTTGACCTTCTGCCCCACCTTCGCGAGCTGCTGGCCCCCCGCGCCCTTCGGGCCGGAGCGGACGAACTCGGCCATCAGCCGGGGGTCGGCCGCGACCTGCTTGGCCTTCGCGACCGCGTCCTTGCCGTCCTTGGTGAAGAAGTAGTCGAAGGTGACTTCCATCCGGTCCACGTACTTGCGCGCCAGCTCGACCAGCAGTAGCTGGTCCTTGGCCCGCTCGCGGAACGAGGCGGCGTCGTAGACCGTGTTCTGCGAGGCGGCTTCCGCGCCGCCCGCGTTCTCCACGGACTCCGTCACGGCCTCTTCGGACACCGTCACGCCCTCGCGCTGCGCGGCCCGCTCGATCAGCTCGTGCTGCACGCCCAGGGTCACCAACTGGCGGGACACCTGGTCGAGCTTGCGCTGTTCGTGCAGCTTCTGGGCCTCCGGCTCCTTCTGGAGCACGGTGTCCAGGCGCTGCTGGACCTGTTCGAGCGGGATCACGGTGTCGCCGACGATCGCGGCCGAGCCCACCTGGCTCGGGCCGCTGCCGCAGCCCGCCACCAGCAGTGCGACGGCCGCGCCGACCAGGGTGAAGCGCCTCTGCACAGTCCTCACAGGAGCTACCTTCTCACGTCCCCGTGACGCCGCTCACGGGAGTACCCGCCAAAGATCCCAGGAAGCGCTCGCACCAATCCAGCAGCTCCTGGTCCCGCAACTGCGGTGCGCCCATCCGGCCGCCCGCCGCTCCCTCGGTCGGCCTAGGCACGCTGACCGTGTGCGCGACCTGCTTGTACACCGCCTTCGGGTGCAGCCGGCGCAGCCGGACGAGTTGCGAGTCCCGCAGCTCCAGCGGGGCGAACCGGATGGTCGGACCCTGGACGATCACCTCGGTCACGCCGTGCGCCCGGCACGCCTGGCGGAACCGGGCGACCGCGAGCAGCCGCTCGACCGGCAGCGGCGGGGTGCCGTAGCGGTCCTTGAGCTCGTCCCACACGGCCTGGAGCGCCGCCGCGTCGCCGGCCGCCGCGATCTTCCGGTAGGCCTCCAGGCGCAGCCGCTCGCCGGGCACGTAGTCGTGCGGGATGTGGGCGTCCACCGGGAGGTCGACGCGGACGTCGGCCAGGTCCTCCTCGCCCTCGGTCTCCGCGCCCGAGTGCCGGCGGAACGCCTCGACGGCCTCGCCGACCAGCCGCACGTACAGGTCGAACCCGACGCCCGCGATGTGCCCGGACTGCTCCGCGCCGAGGATGTTGCCCGCGCCCCGGATCTCCAGGTCCTTCATCGCGACCGCCATGCCCGCGCCGAGCTCGGTGTTCTGCGCGATCGTGGCGAGCCGGTCGTGCGCGGTCTCGGTGAGCGGTGCCTCCGGCGGGTAGAGGAAGTAGGCGTACCCGCGTTCCCGGCCCCGGCCGACGCGCCCGCGCAACTGGTGGAGCTGGGACAGGCCGAGCATGTCGCCGCGCTCCACGATGAGCGTGTTGGCGTTGGAGATGTCCAGGCCGGTCTCCACGATCGTCGTGCAGACCAGCACGTCGTACTCGTTCTCCCAGAACCCCTGGATGATCTTCTCCAGCTTGTCCTCGTTCATCTGGCCGTGCGCGGTGATCACCCGGGCCTCGGGGACCAGGTCCCGGATCTTGCGGGCGGCCCGCTCGATCGACGACACCCGGTTGTGCACGTAGAAGACCTGGCCGTCGCGCAGCAGCTCGCGCCGGATCGCCGCGCCCACCTGCTTCTCGTCGTAACCGCCGACGTAGGTCAGGATCGGGTGGCGCTCCTCGGGCGGGGTGAGGATGGTCGACATCTCGCGGATGCCCGCGAGCGACATCTCCAGGGTGCGCGGGATGGGCGTGGCGGACATGGTGAGCACGTCGACGTGCGTGCGCAGCGCCTTGATGTGCTCCTTGTGCTCGACGCCGAAGCGCTGCTCCTCGTCCACGATGACCAGGCCGAGGTCCTTGTAGCGCAAGCCCTTCTGCAACAGCCGGTGGGTGCCGATCACGATGTCCACCTCGCCGTCGGCGAGCCCCAGGAGGGTCTGCTCGGCCTCCTGCGCGTCGGTGAACCGCGAGAGCCCCTTGACGTTGACCGGGAACGCGCGCATCCGCTCGGCGAAGGTGTTGAGGTGCTGCTGGGCGAGCAGCGTGGTCGGCACCAGCACCACCACCTGCTTGCCGTCCTGCACGGCCTTGAACGCCGCGCGCACCGCGATCTCGGTCTTGCCGTAGCCGACGTCGCCGCAGATGACCCGGTCCATCGGGACCGTGCGCTCCATGTCGGTCTTGACCTCGTCGATGGCCGCCATCTGGTCCAGCGTCTCGGTGAACGGGAACGCGTCCTCCAGCTCGCGCTGCCACGGCGTGTCGGCGGCGAACGCGTGGCCGGGCGCGGCCTGCCTCGCGGCGTAGAGCTGGACCAGCTCGGCCGCGATCTGCTTGACCGCCTTGCGCGCCTTGGCCTTGGTGTTCTTCCAGTCGCTGCCGCCGAGCTTGTTCAGCGTGGGCAGCTCGCCGCCGACGTACCGCGACACCTCGTCGAGCTGGTCGGTGGGCACGAACAGGCGGTCACCGGGCTGGCCGCGCTTGGACGACCCGTACTCCAGCACCAGGTACTCGCGGGTCGCCCCGGCGACGGTCCGCTGCACCATCTCCACGTACTTGCCGATGCCGTGCTGCTCGTGCACCACGAAGTCACCGGGCCGGAGCGCCAGCGGGTCGACGGAGTTGCGCCGCTTGGACGGCATCCGCCGCATGTCCTTCGTGGACGTCCCGTGCCGACCGCCGGTCAGGTCCGTCTCGGTGAGCACCACCAGGGCGAGGTCGGGCAGCGCGAAACCGTCCTCCAGCGCGCCCCTCACCACCGTGACCGTCCCGGTGGCGGGCGCTTCGCCCAGCACCTCCACGCACACCGCCGACACGTCGGCGTCCTTGAGCTGCTCGACCGCCCGGTGGGCCGTGCCCGCTCCGGGGACGACGAGCACAGCCGTGCCACCGGACACCGTGTGGGCCCGCAGGTCCGCGAACGCCCGCTCGATGTCGCCCTGGTACGCCTCGACGTGCTTGAACTCCAGCCGCACCACGTGCGAGCTCTCGGTGGTGAGCTGGCTGAACGTCCACCACGGCCGGCCCTCGGCCTTCGCCGCCTCGGCGACCTCGGCCAGGCTCCGGTAGGCCGAGGCCCCCAGGTCGATCGGGGCCTTCCCGCCGCCGGCGGCGGCCGTCCAGGAGGCTTCCAGGAACTCCTGCCCGGTGCGCACCAGGTCGTGCGCGCGGGCCCGGATCTTCTCCGGGTCGTTGAGCACGACGTGCGTCCCGTCCGGCACCACGTCGGTGAGGAGCTGCAACTCCCCCTCGCACAACGCCGGGATCAGCGCCTCCATCCCCTCGGACGGAATTCCGCCGGCGAGCTTGTCGAGCATCTCGACCAACTGCGCGTCGTTCTGGTGCTCGGCGGCCAGCGCGGCGGCCCGTTCCCGGACCTGCGCGGTCAGCAGCAGCTCCCGGCAGGGCGGAGCCGTGAACTTCTCCACCACCTGCGGCAACGACCGCTGGTCGGCGACGGAGAAAGGCCGGATCTCGGAAACCTCGTCGCCCCAGAACTCCACCCGCAACGGGTGTTCGGCGGTGGGCGGGAAAACGTCGAGAATCCCACCCCGAACCGCGAACTCCCCGCGCTTCTCCACCATGTCGACCCGCGTGTAGGCCAATTCGGCGAGGTCGTGCAGCAACCGGTCGAAGTCGTACTCGGTGCCCACCACCAGGTCCACGGGCGTGAGGTCCCCCAGCCCGGGAGCCATGGGCTGGATGACGCTGCGGATGGTGGCCACGACGACCTGGAGCGGATTCCCCTCCGGATGCCGGAGCCGCCGCAGGACCTGGAGCCGAGCGCCCACCGTGTCGGCACGCGGCGAGAGCCGCTCGTGCGGCAGCGTCTCCCAACTGGGGAAGATCGTCACCGCGTCGGGCCCGAGCAGGTCGCGCAGCACGTTCGTGAGGTCGTCGGCCTCCCGCCCGGTGGCGGTGACCGCCAGCACGGGGGCCTTGCGCGCCAACGCCGCCGCGACGAGCGGCCGGGCAGCGGGAGCCCCCTCCAGTTCGAGGGAGGGTGACCCGACGGAGTCGAGGAGGGCGCTGAGCGCCTTGTCGGACAGAACAGCGGTCAGCAGGCCGGACAACGGGCCGGGCTGGGGCATTGCGTGGCTCCCAAGCAACGAGGACAGACCCCTGCCCGGGACCTTGTGCCCACCGGAGGGGTGCTCCCCTCCACCTTACGTCCCCACCCCGGACCCGCGCTCGCCGATTACCGCGCCCGCCCATCCCCCGACTCTCGCCCCCGGACGACCACGGCCGGCAGGCGGACAGCGGAGCCGCTCACGCCAGACGCGGTCGGGCAGCGCCATTGGAGGAGCGGGACGTCGGCCCTGACCGAGGTCCCCGAAGCGGCCATCGTGTCGCCCTGGGAACCCGTCAACCGAAGGGGCACTCTTCGGGTGCCAGGACACAGCCCTCCACTGGCCACGCCATCAGATCGACCCCCGGCTTCCTCACCGCTTCAAGTGCCCGCATCACCCGCTGATGAGCTTCCGGATCGGACGTCATCACATGCACGCGCGTGGCACCCTCCGGTAGATGAGTGAGATAAGGCTCGACGTAGAGCGCGACCCCATCCCCCAGCCACCAGGACGTCTCACGCGATGAGGCGTACTCGGCTTTGACGAGTGAACCCACACCATCCAGAGCGTTCAACACCTCGTTCGGATCACCGTCACGCAGAGTCGATTTTCGCCATCCGATGAGATCGGCCCATAGTGCGCTTGCTTCGATCAGGCCGCGCGCATCGGCGTGCCACGGCAAGAATTCTTCCGACCAGGACACGCCGAAGCAGCCATCCGCCCTACAGACGAGTGCGCACTGGACGAACTGCGGGTCGGCGAAGTGGAAAACCCACTCACCGGCACCGGACCGCCAAGGCTTCCTGGACTTCACACCACACTCCAGCCAACCCTCCAGCTCACCTCCCAACACAGGAAACGCAATCCCGCCGAATTCCTGTTCATGCGAGACGATGGCATCTCTCACGTGATCGGGAACATAGGAGGGAATCACGGCCACAGGCCGCACAAGCCTCTTTCCCCAGGTCGCCAAAAAATGATGAGCCCCAGGTGTGAGATCAGGCAAATCAGAACCGATCAAATCAGGACTCCTGGAGGCGCGATCGAGAGGCGATGGGCCGCGTCGACGAGACACGTTCCACCCAGACCCGCCCCTGATCCCGCGCGGCACGCCGGCCGCGCGTCCCGGAGCTTTTCCGGTTGACCCGCCGCCCACACTATCTCCGTGGAGTACAAGGAGATCCGGGCCGACTACGACGATCGGCACATCACGGTCTACCAGGCGTACAGCCCGGCCATCGCGGACGCCGCCGTGGCTGCGGGCAGGTTCGTCCCGCCGTTCGAAGCCGGCCGCATGACGTGGATCAAACCGTCGTTCCGCTGGATGGTGTACCGCTGCGGCTGGGCTCGGAAGCCGGGCCAGGAAAGGGTTCTGGCGGTCCGCATCACGCGCGACGGGTTCGACCGCGCCGTCCGCGACGCCGTGTCCAGTTCCGCGATCACCACGGGCAAGCCGGACATCCGCGTGCAGTGGGACCCCGAACGCGACCTGCACCACCAGCCGCTGGACCACCGGTCGATCCAGATCGGCTTGGCGGGCCGGGCATCCGACGCCTACGTGCACGAGTGGACCGCCGGCATCACCGACATCACGCCGCTGGTCCGCGAGATCCACGGCCACGTCGTGGCCGGGGACCTCGACCGGGCCCGGCACCTGCTGCCGCTCGAACGGCCGTACCCGCTGTAGGGAGAGCTCACAGCCGCTTTGCCATGCTGACCGGTATGCGCCGGGTTGTCGGGTTCGCTGCCGTGTTGCTGCTCGCCGGGTGTTCCTCCACGCCGGCCGGGGGCAACGCGCCCTCGTCCCGGGAGGCTCCCGGAGGAATCCGGGTCGAGGTCGTCACGGCCGGGCTCACGCACCCGTGGGAGATCGGTTTCCTCCCGGACGGCCGGATGCTCGTCACCGAACGGCCCGGCCGCCTGGTCCTGGTCGACAAGGGGCAGAAGACCCCGGTGGACGCCGAGCTCGGGGACGTCGTCGCGCGCGGCGAGGGCGGGCTGATGGGGCTCGTGGTCCACCCGGACTTCGCCACCAGCAAGCGGTTCACCACGTGCTTCAACACCGACGAAGACGTCCGCCTGGTCACGTTCGAGCTCGACGGCACCGCCGCGAAGCGCGTGCGGGACCCGCTCCGGGACGGCATCCCGACCAACGCCAGTGGCCGGCACTCCGGGTGCCGGCTCGCACTGGGCAAGGACGGCGAACTACTCGTCGGGACGGGCGACACCGCGAAGGCCACGGCTTCCCAGGACCGCGACAACCTCGGCGGCAAGGTGCTCAAGCTCGACCTCGCGACCGGGCAGGGCGGCGTGCTCACCTACGGGCACCGCAACGTCCAGGGCATCGCGGTCCGCGCCGACGGCACGGTCTTCACCGCCGAGCACGGCCCGGACGTGGACGACGAGGTGAACGTCCTCAAGCCCGGCGCGAACTACGGCTGGGACCCGTCGCAGGGCGGCACGGTGGAGGACTACGACGAGAACGTCCCGATGACCGACCTCGAACGCTTCCCGGACGCGGTCCCGGCGGTCTGGTCGTCGGGCCGCCCGACGGAGGCGATCTGCGATGCGGTGTTCCTCGCCGGCGGGCAGTGGGGCGACCTGGAGGGCACCCTCGCGGTCACCGCGCTCAAGGGCTCGAAGGTCTTGTTCTTCACCGTCACCCCCGAGGGCGGCGTGCACGCGGTCTCGATCCCGGAGGAGCTCGACGGCACGCACGGGCGGCTGCGCGGCGCGGCGCTCGGGCCGGACGGGGCGCTCTACCTGACCACGTCCACCGGCTCGGACGACAAGATCCTCAGGGTGAGCCGGGGCTGAGCCCGCGAGCCCACCGGACGGCCGGGCCCGCCGTCAGCGACGGGTGCGCAGGCGCGGTTTGTGGTCCATGTGCGACAGGCCCTTCCAGGCCAGGTTGACCAGGTGCGCGGCCACCTCGTCCTTCTTCGGCTTGCGCACCTCCAGCCACCACTGGCCGGTCAGCGCGACCATCCCCACCAGCGCCTGGCTGTACAGGGCGGCCAGCTTGCGGTCGTAGCCCTGCTGGGAGAAGTGCAGCCCCAGGATCGACTCCACCTGGGACGCGATGTCGTTGAGCAGCGACGAGAACGTCCCGGTGGACGACGCGACCGGTGAGTCGCGGACCAGGATGCGGAACCCGTCCGTGGAGCCCTCGATGTAGTCCAGCAGCGCGCACGCGGCCTGCTCCAGCAGCTCCCGGGGGTGCCCGCCGGACAGGGCGTTGACGATGTGGTCCATCAGGTACTGCATCTCGCGGTCGACCACGACCGCGTAGATGCCTTCCTTGCCGCCGAAGTGCTCGTAGACGACGGGTTTGGACACGCCGGCCCGGTGCGCGATCTCCTCGACGGAGGTGACCTCGAAGCCCTTCTCGGCGAACAACGCCCGAGCGACGTCGAGCAACTGCTCGCGCCGCTCCTTCCCGGTCATCCGCACGCGCGGGACCGGGGTCTCGTCGCCGCGCCGTCGTCCCACCATCTCGACCACCCTAAACACCCGCCCCCCGCCGGAACGGCGAGGGGCGGGCAAGGGGTCACTTCTTGACGCTGATCCGGGCGAGGCGCTGCTGGTTCGGCCAGCGCACGTCACGGGCCCAGCCGAACTTCTCGAACAGCCAGATGAACCGCGCCGAGGTGTCGATCTGGCCGCGCTTCACGCCGTGCCGCGCGCAGGTCGGGTCGGCGTGGTGCAGGTTGTGCCACGACTCGCCGAACGACAGGATCGCCAGGGCCCACACGTTCGCGGAGCGGTCCCGCGCGGCGAACGGGCGGTCACCCACCATGTGGCAGATCGAGTTGACCGACCAGGTCACGTGGTGCAGGAACGCCACCCGGACCAGGCCCGCCCAGAAGAACGCGCTCAGCGCGCCGGCCCACGACATGGTGATCAGGCCGCCCAGCACGCCGGGCGCGAGCAGGCTGATGGTGGTCCACAGCACGAAGTACCGGTCGACCCAGACCAGGTCCTTGTCGGCCAGCAGGTCCGGGGCGAAGCGCTGGGCGTTGGTCTTGTCGCGGTCGAACAGCCAGCCCATGTGGGCGTGCCAGAAGCCCTTGGCCAGCGCGACCGGGCCGCTGCCGAACAGCCACGGCGAGTGCGGGTCGCCCTCGCGGTCGGAGAACGCGTGGTGCCGCCGGTGGTCGGCGACCCAGACGATGACCGGGCCCTGCAACGCCATGCTGCCGGCGATGGCCAGGCCGATCTTCAACGCCCGGTTCGCCTTGAACGAGCCGTGCGTGAAGTACCGGTGGTAGCCGACGGTGACGCCGAGGCCGGCCAGGTAGTAGAACGCGACGAACAGCGCCACGTCGACCCAGCCCAGTCCCCAACCCCAGGCGAGCGGCACCGCCGCGATCAGCGCCAGGAACGGCACGACGACGAACACGTAGACACCGAGCTGCTCCACGTGGCCGCGCCGGCCGTCGATGATCGGCTTGGGTCCCTTGTCCTCAGGACCGGGCGGCGTGGACCTGCTCTCCAGGGTGCTGGTCATACGTGTACCTCTTGGTTGTCCGGGGGCTTACCTACGGGACCGTAACTTACGGCAGCGTAAGTTAGGACAACCTTGTCCCGCCATAGTTCGCGCCGAACTCACGGCGTGTTCTCAGGATTTCGGGCGTGTCGATCACGGGCGGCGCATCATTCCCCAATGGGGTCACCGAACGTTCGCCGCCGACGCCGCACCCGCCTCGCCCTGGTCACCTTGGCAGTGGTCTTATCCCTGCTCAGCGCCGGTGTGCTGGGGGTCGGCTGGTACTACAGCGGCCAGTTGCTGGAACCGGCTCGGGCACAACCCGGCTACCCGGACACAATCGTCGGATCGGGTGAAAGTTCGGTCACGCTCACCGAGTCCCGAATCACAGTGCAGCCCGGCTCCTGGGGACTGGTGTGGCCGGGCGGCGAAGCCCGGGTCGGCCCGGTGACCGGACGCTCGGGCGGCACGGTGACCCGCGAGCTGACCGGGACCGCCCCGCCGGCCGGCACGCCCGCCCGGCTGGAGGTCTCGGTGTGGACCTCCGACCCGAAGGCGGCCCTCGGCCTGGACTTCGAGGACGTGCGGGTGCCCACCGAGCTCGGCGACATGCCCGCGTGGCTGGTCCCCGGCGTCGCCCGGACCTGGGTCGTCGCCGTGCACGGGCGCGGCGGCACCAGGGCGGAAGCGCTGCGGATCACCCCGACCCTGCACCGGGCGGGCCTGCCGGTGCTCGCCGTGACCTACCGCAACGACGTGGGCGCGCCGGCGTCCCCCGACGGCCTGTACCACCTCGGCGACACCGAGTGGCGCGACCTGGAGGCCGCCGTCCGCTACGCGCTGGACCACGGCGCTCAGGACGTCCTGCTCTACGGCTGGTCCATGGGCGGCGCGGTCGTCGGCCAGTTCCTGGGCCGCTCGGAGCTGGCCGGCAAGGCCGTCGGCGCGGTCCTGGACGCCCCGGTGACCAGTTGGACGGGGACGCTGGAGCTCCAGTCGCGCAACCGGGGCGTGCCGACCTGGCTGGTGCCGGTCGCCGAGCTGGTCTCGGACTGGCGGGCCGACCTGGAGTTCGACCGCTTCGACCTGGTCGCCCGCCCGCCCGCGCACCGGCCGCCGACGCTGCTGCTGCACGGCGCGGTCGACGGCACCGTGCCGGTGGCGGGCTCGCGCGACCTCGCCCGCGCCGCGCCGGGGCTCGGCTGGCGAATGACCTACGTCGAGGAGCCGGCCGCCGAGCACGTCGCCGCGTGGAACGTCGACCCGGCCGGGTACGAGAGGTCCGTGGCGGATTTTCTGGCCTCCCGCACGGGGGCGGGCTGACCTGCGCGAACACGCGGGGTCATGATCGGGTGACCGGTGGATTTCGACCAGTTGAGTGGTGGTGCTGACCTTTCGGGACCAGTCGTGACAACATGTCCTCGCGCGGTAGAGGGAGACCTCCGCCCGTTCCGCCATGGTGTAAAGGCAGCACCTCGGATTTTGGTTCCGATGGTCCAGGTTCGAATCCTGGTGGCGGAGCGAGTACGGCCGGACCGCACCGGTCCGGGTCGCCCTGCGTACGCCTGGGGGGTGTGAGTCGCTGCACGAGGAAGCGGTCGACGAGCAGGACACCGTGGTGCCGGCGCTCCACGAGATGTCCGACGCGTGGCTGGTCGGCCGCGCGAGCGAGCTCGTGGCCGTGGCCCAGAGCAGCCACCTCTCCGATCAGCTCGACGCGTGCCACGAGGTGGACGGGCTGCTGACCGAGGCGCAGGCCCGGGGCGAGCCCCGGATCGTCGGCCAGCTCCTGCGCGCGGCGGCCGTGGTCCGGCTGGTCACGCCCGGCCTGGTGGACCTGTCGGACACCCTGCTCGACGAGCTGCTGGCGCACACCCGCCGGCACGGCCTGGTCGTGCTGGAGGCCGAGACGCACGCGCTGCGCGGTCGCCGGTACCTGCTCGGCGGGTTCGAGGACAGGGCGCTGACCGAGGTCGCGTCCGGCCTGGCCATGCTGGAGGAGAACCTCACCCCGGACCCGGTGCCGGACCGGCGCACCTGGGACCGGATGCTGGCCAACGCCCTCCAGAGCACCGGCCTGGTGCTGACCCAGCTCGGCGTCTACGAGATGGCCGACGCGGTGCTGGCGCGGGCGCACAACGCGATCCGGGACAGCGCCGGACCGCACCTGATCTACATCCACCTGATGAACCGCGCCCGGATGCTCATCGGCTGGGGCCTGCGGCTGGAGCGGGTGGAGAACCTGGCGGAGGCGGCCACCAAGTTCGGCACCGCCTCGGCCATCGCCGAGGCGGTCGAGGGGCCGTTCCGCGAGTCGCTGCACCCCGGCCGGCGCGACCGCGCGGCCTCCGAGCAGGTGCCGATCATCGGCGCGGCGCACGCGCTGGCCAGACCCGGTCCCGAGCACATCGCCCCGCTGTGGCGGCTGCGCGAGCTGTCCATGTACGCCCGCGAGCTGATCATCGTGTCCATCGCCCTGGCCCGCTGCCTGGAGCTGGAGGAGCTGCCGCAACAGGCCCTCCAGGTGCTCGCCGACGCCCGCACCCGGCTGGAGCACGACACGTCCGAGCCCACGCTGATGCTGTGCCTGACCCGCGAGTACGCGAAGCTCTCCGGCCCGCACGGCGAGCACACCATCTCCGCGCTCCAGACCTACGCCAACGCGCTGGAGGTGGAGCTGTGGCAGATGCAGGAGGCCCGCACCGCCACGCTGGTCACCCGGCGCGACCACGAACGGCTGACGCGCGCGCACGGCGCGATCGCGCAGCAGGCGTTGCAGGACCCGCTGACCGGCCTGCCGAACCGGCGCGCGCTGGACGACCGACTCGGCGCGCTGATCAGCGCGCAGACCCACCCGATGGCGATCGCGCTGGTCGACCTGGACGGGTTCAAGGTCGTCAACGACAAGCACTCGCACGCCGAGGGCGACGACGTCCTGCGCGTGATTGCGAGCACACTCCGCCAGGCGTTGCGGGGGGACGACCTGGTCGCCCGCTACGGCGGCGACGAGTTCGTCGTGCTGCTGCCCGGAGCGCCCCTGCACGCCGCCGAGGCGGCGCTCGGCCGGGCCGTGGATGCCGTGGCGGGCTTGCCAATCGACCTGTCCCGGGGGGTCACGCTGTCCGTCGGGGTGATCTCCGTGCGACCCGGTGAATCGGCCAACCAGGCCCTCGCCCGAGCCGACTCCGCGATGTACGCGGCGAAGCGCAGGGGTGGCTGCCAGGTTGCGGCCGTGGAGGTCGGGCCCTCCCCGGACGCTTAGTATCAGCACCTGGCGGGAGCCGGGTTTTCCCGCTGGCACGCACGCACTTCGGTCAGCTAGGGAGAGCGCTGATGCTAGAGGGTGTTCCCACCCCGGTCAGCACGATCGTCCTCGCAGCGGGTGAAGGCACCCGCATGCGCTCAGCCACCCCCAAGGTGTTGCACCGGATCGCCGGTCGCTCCCTCGTGGAGCACGCGGTCCGCGCCGCCGCGGGGACCGATCCGGATCACCTGGCCGTCGTCGTCGGCCACGGCCGCGACGCGGTGGGCCGGCACCTCGACACCCTGTCCGCCGCGCTGGACCGCAAGGTCACCGTCGCGGTGCAGGACGAGCAGAAGGGCACCGGGCACGCGGTGGGCTGCGGCCTCGCCGAACTCCCCGCCGACCTCGGCGGCACGGTCGTCGTGACCTACGGCGACGCCCCGCTGCTGGACTCGGCCGCGCTGCGGGACCTGCTGGTCCGGCACGCGGAGGCGGGCAACGCGGTCAGCGTGCTCACCGCCGTGGTGCCCGACCCGACCGGCTACGGGCGGATCGTGCGCTCGGCCGCCGGCGAGGTCGAGCGGATCGTCGAGCAGAAGGACGCGTCCCCGGACGAGCGGGCCATCACCGAGATCAACTCGGGCGTGTACGCGTTCGACGCGGCGGTGCTGCGGGACGCGCTCGCGCGCATCTCGACCGACAACGTCCAGGGCGAGTTGTACCTGACCGACGTGCTCGCCATCGCGCGCGCCGACGGGCGGCGGGTGGGCGCGGTCGTGACGCCCGACCCGTGGCTGGTGGAGGGCGTGAACGACCGGGTGCAGCTCGCGCGCCTCGGCGTCGAGCTCAACCGCCGGATCGTCGAGCGGTGGATGCGCGAGGGCGTGACCGTGGTCGACCCGGCCACCACGTGGTTCGACGCGGACGTGCGGCTCGGCCGCGACGCCCTGGTCGAGCCGGGCGTGCAGCTCCGCGACGGCACCGTCGTCGGCGAGGGCGCGGTCATCGGCCCGGACACCACGCTGTTCGCGTGCACGATCGGCGCGGGCGCGTCGGTCGTGCGCACCCACGGCACGGGCGCGGAGATCGGCGCGAGCGCCTCCGTGGGCCCGTTCGCGTACCTGCGGCCGGGCACCCGGCTCGGCGGCGGCGGCAAGATCGGCACCTTCGTCGAGGTCAAGAACTCCGACATCGGCACCGGCAGCAAGGTCCCGCACCTGAGCTACATCGGCGACGCCACCATCGGCGAGCACACCAACATCGGCGCGGCCAGCGTGACCGTGAACTACGACGGGGTGGCGAAGCACCGCACCGTCGTCGGATCGCACGCCAGGACCGGCTCCGACAACATGTTCGTGGCCCCCGTCACGGTGGGGGACGGCGCGTACACCGGAGCCGGCACCGTGGTGCGCCGGGACGTCCCGCCGGGCGCGCTCGCCGTGTCCGGCGGTCCCCAGCGGAACCTGGAGGGCTGGGTCGTGCAGCGCAGGCCCGGCACCCCGGCCGCCGACGCGGCGCAGCAGGCGCTGGCGGCGCAGAACGCCGACACAACCGAGGAAGGGCGCTGACGTGAACCCCACCATGGTCGGAACTCCGAAGAAGAACCTGATGCTCTTCGGTGGGCGCGCCTACCCGGAGCTGACCGAGCAGGTGGCCAAGCACCTCAACGTGTCGGTGACCCCCCAGTCTGCGTACGACTTCGCCAACGGCGAGATCTTCGTGCGGTTCGAGGAGTCGGTGCGCGGTTGCGACGCGTTCGTCATCCAGTCGCACTGCGCGCCCATCAACCAGTGGCTGATGGAGCAGTTGATCATGGTGGACGCGCTGAAGCGCGCGTCCGCGAAGCGGATCACCGTGATCATGCCGTTCTACCCCTACGCCCGGCAGGACAAGAAGCACCGCGGCCGGGAGCCGATCTCCGCCCGCCTGGTCGCCGACCTGTTCAAGACCGCCGGCGCGGACCGCCTGGTCGCGGTCGACCTGCACACCGCCCAGATCCAGGGCTTCTTCGACGGCCCGGTGGACCACCTGTGGGCCATGCCGCTGCTCGCGGAGCACATCCGCCACAAGTACGCGGGCCGGGACATCACCGTGGTGTCGCCGGACGCCGGCCGCACCAAGCTCGCCGAGAAGTGGGCGGACACCCTGGGCGGCACGCCCATCGCGTTCATCCACAAGACGCGTGACCCGCTGCGGCCCAACGAGGTCGTCGCCAACCGCGTGGTCGGCCAGGTGGCGGACCGGCTGTGCGTGGTGATCGACGACATGATCGACACCGGCGGGACCATCACCAAGGCCGTGGAGCAGCTCCTGGCCGAGGGCGCGTCGGACGTCGTGATCGCGGCGACCCACCCGGTGCTGTCCGGCCCGGCGGTCGAGCGGCTCCAGGCGTGCGGCGCGCGCGAGGTCGTGTTCACCGACACCCTGCCGATCCCGGTGGAGAAGCGCTTCGACGCGATGACCGTGCTGCCCATCGCGCCGCTGCTCGCGCGCGTCATCCAGGAGGTCTTCGAGGACGGCTCGGTCACGAGCCTCTTCGACGGCAACGCCTGACCCCCGCACGACCCGGCCGGCGCGTCGCGACCCGACGCGCCGGCCGTTCTCCTCCGTGCCGGGCGACCCCCGGCACCCGGTCGCCCACCCCCGATTAGGTGTGGTCACCGGTCCGGCCTACACTGGTCGGGTTGCCTCGGCGAGGGCGAGCATCACGCTCGGCGTGATCGACGCGGCGGTTGTGATGCCGCGCGCGTGTTCACCTTCCGCGCCGCCCGCCGCCGCAGGCCAGCACCCCGCTCAGCAGCCCCGCCCGACGTATCAAGGCCAGACCGTTAGGAGAGCCCCACCGTGTCCGAGGTCCGTCTCGCCGCAGAGGAGCGCACCGAGTTCGGCAAGGGCGCAGCCCGCCGCACCCGTCGCGCCGGCAAGATCCCCGCGGTGCTCTATGGCCACGGTTCCGACCCGAAGCACCTGGCTCTGCCGGCGCTGGAGTTCGCCCGTGTCGTCCGCGAACACGGTCAGAACGCGGTGCTCACCCTGGACATCGACTCCAGCAGTGAGCTCGCGCTGACCAAGACCGTCACCACGCACCCCCTCAAGAACTACATCGAGCACGTCGACCTGCTGCTGGTGCAGCGGGGCGAGAAGGTGACCGTCGAGGTCCCCGTCGTCATCGTCGGCGAGGCGGGCCCCGGCATCCTGGTCACCCAGGACCTGACCACGATCCAGCTTGAGGCCGAGGCCCTGAACATCCCCGACCAGGTCGAGGTCTCGGTGGCCGGCGTCGAGGCCGGCACCCAGATCCACGCCTCGGACGTCGCCCTCCCGTCGGGTGCGTCCCTGGTGACCGACCCCGATGCGCTGGTCGTCGCCGTCAACGCCGCTCCCACCGCCGCCCAGTTGGACGGCGAGGGCGAGGCCGCTGACGACGAGGCCGCCGAAGAGAGCTGAGCCCTATCACGTCGGGCTGGTCGAACGGCACGCCTCCCCCGCCTCACGGCTGGGGCGGCGTGCCGTTCCCGTCGTTGAGCCCGGCGCAGGTGCGGGGCACGTCCTTCCCGCGCAAGCGCGGCGGGAAGGGGTACGACCCGGCGCAGGTGGACGCGTTCGTGCTGAAGATCGCGGACGCGCTGGCCGGACGCACCCGGATGCACCCCGACGAGGTGCGGCGGGTGGTGTTCCACGAGTTGCCCGGCGGCTACGACCAGCGCCTGGTGGACGACTTCCTGTCGCGGCTGGAGTGGCAGCTCCGCGAGGGCCTGGTGCCGCCGACCGGGATGCGCTCGGGCTCCGACGTGCTGGCGGTGAAGCTGCCGAAGGCGTCGAACGGCTACGATCGCGGCGAGGTGGACGCCTTCGTCGCGAGGGCCGCCGCGACCCTGGACGGTCGCGGGCGGATGACCGCGAGCGAGGTCCGCCACACCAGGTTCAGCACCACGTCGGGTCTGCGGCGCGGCTACCAGACGCGGGCGGTGGACGCCCTGTTGGACGAGTTGGAGCAGGAGTTCCGGTCCCGTGGCCGATGACGTGAGCCTGGTCGTGGGACTGGGCAACCCCGGACCCCGGTACGAGGGCAACCGCCACAACGTCGGTTTCCTGGTGCTGGACGTGCTGGCCGAGCGGATCGGCGGCAGGTTCAAGGCCCACAAGGGCGGTGCCGACGTGCTGGAGGGCAGGCTGGGCGGCCGGCGGGTCGTGCTGGCCAAGCCGCGCGGCTACATGAACACCTCGGGCGGCCCGGTGGCCGGCACCGCGAAGTTCTACAAGGTCGAGCCCGCGGACGTCGTCGTCGTGCACGACGAACTCGACCTGCCGTTCGCCACCGTGCGGATGAAGCTCGGCGGCGGCGAGAACGGCCACAACGGCCTCCGCTCGATCACCAAGTCCCTGGGCACCAAGGACTACCACCGGATCCGCTTCGGCGTGGACCGCCCGCCGGGTCGCATGGACCCGGCCGACTACGTGCTGCGCGACTTCTCCCCCACCGAGCGCAAGGAACTGGCCTTCGAGCTGGACCGCACGGCCGACGCCGTGGAGGCGCTGGTGGAGTTGGGCCTGGAAGCCGCGCAGAACAGGTTCCACTAGCGCGGGTCCACCGACGCGCGGCGGGCCGGTCGTGTTGGGACATGTCCGTGGATTCCGCGATCGTGCGGGCACCGGCCGAACCGCTCAGCCCGCGCTGGGCACCAGGGTCGACGCCGCCGCGCGGCGCAGCTTGCCCGAAGGCGTCTTGGGCAGGCTCCCGGGCTTCACCACCACCACCGAGTACGGCCGCAGCCCCACGGCGTCCACGACGCGCGCGCTGACCTTCTTGGACAGCTCCCGCACCTCGTCGTCCGAGCCCGCGAGCTTCGACTCGACCACCACCGCGAACCGCTCGCGCCGGGTCCCGGCGTCCAACCGGACGGCGATGGCGTTGCCCGCGCGCACGCCTTCGACGGACGTGGCCGCGCGCTCGATGTCGGTCGGGTAGATGTTGCGCCCGCCCATGATGATGACGTCCTTGCGCCGCCCGCAGACGACGACCTGACCGTCGACCAGGTAGCCCTCGTCCCCGGTGTCCAGCCACCCCGCCGCGTCCTGGGTGGCGACCGGTCCGTCGACCGTCAGGTACTCGGGGGTGACGGCGTCGCCGCGGACCCGGAGCTGCCCGACCTCGCGCTCACCGCGCACCGCGCCTGCCTCGTCCACGACCTGGACCTCCAGCCCCGGCAGCGGCGGCCCCAGCAGCGGGAACGTCCGCGCGCCGGCGCTGTCGGCGGCCACCGGCACGGCCCGCCGCCCGGCCTCCAGCTCGTCGCGGTCCACCACGTCCACCGAGAGCCCGGTGAACACCGGCGCGAAGGCGACGCCCAGCGTCGTCTCGGCCATCCCGTAGGCGCACAGCACGCATTCGGCCGGCATCCCGAACCGCGCCCCCGCGTCGGTGAACGCCCGCACCGCGACGGGGTCGATCGGCTCGGCCCCGTTCAGCGCGAGGCGCAGCCGCGAGAGGTCCCACGTCCCGTCCGCCACGTTCGCCATCCGCCGGGCGGCGACGGCGTAGGCGAAGTTGGGCGCGGCGGTGATCGTCCCGCCGTAGCGGCTGATCAGGTCCGGCCACAGGGTGGGACGCCCGAGGAAGTCGGCCGGCGTGACCTTCACCAGGTCGATGCCGAGCAGCATCGGCACGGTCAGGAAGCCGACCATCCCCATGTCGTGGAACAGCGGGAGCCAGGACACCATCCGGTCGGTCTCCGGGTCGAGCCGGGCGGCGACCTCCATCGCCTCGGCGTTGGACCACAGGTTGCCGTGGGTGATCCGCACGGCCTTCGGGTCGGCCGTGGAACCGCTCGTGAGCTGCAACAGCGCCGTGGCGGACTCGTCCACCTCGACGGGGGCGGCCAACGGCTCGCCGTCCAGCCCGTCGAGGTCGGCGCAGGCGACGCCGTGCTCGTCCAGCACCGGGGCCAGCGCGTCGAAGGGCGCGCCGAGCAGCACGAGGCGGGCCCCGATCATGGACAGCACCTTCAGCGTGTCCTCGGCCCACTCGGCGAGGTCCGTGCGCGCGGTCGGCTGGTGCAGCATGGTGATGCTGCCGCCGGCCAGCCACACCGCCTGCACGGCCGGCGCGATGGCCGCGGGGTCGCCGGCCAGCACCGCGACCGAATCCCCGGCGGACACCCGGCCCGCCAGCGCGCCCGCGATCCGCGTGGCCCGTTCGTGCACCTCACCCCAGGTGCGACTGGTCGGAGCGGTGGGCTCCCCCGTCGTCATGCCTCGACCCCCGGCACTCGCAGCGGTTGCCACCAACGTGTCCACGAACCGGCTCATGGCAGTCAGCGTAGAACGATCTCCCCCGCGTTGAGCCGACAGGACGAAACAAGTTGCCCACCGTCCGGCGATACTCCCCGGTATACGACCGAAGGAGGCAACGGGGTGGCCGGGTTCGAAGCGCGTCGGCACACACCCGCACATCCCGCGCCGCTGTTGAGCGCGCAGGATCTGCGACAGGTCGCCTTCCACCGCCCGCCGCCGGGTCTGCCCGGGTACGACGAGCAGCAGGTGGACGACTTCCTGGACCGCGTCGAGAGCACCCTGCTCGGCCGCGACGACGTGGCCGAGCAGGACGTCCGCCGGATGCGCTTCCGCCCGGCGAGACCGGGCTACCACGCGGCCGAGGTCGACGTGTTCATGGACCTGGTGGCCGAGACGCTCAAGTCCACGCCGCAGCGCCGGCAGGCCGTCGCACCGGCCCGGGGCGCGCACGCCACGTCCACCGGGATGCGCCCGGCACCGGCTCCCCGGCTCACCCCGCAGGACGTCCGGGGCGTCCGCTTCCACAAGCCCCGGCCGGGCGACCGGGGCTACCACGAGGGCGAGATCGACGCCTTCCTGGACCGGATCGAGAACACCCTCGCGGGCCGGGACGACCTGACCGCGATCGAGGTGCAGGACGTCGAATTCGCCCTGGCCCCGCCGGGGACGATCGGCTACGACGAGGACGACGTGGACACGTTCCTGGACCTCGTGGTCGTCACCCTGGAGCGCACCCCCGCGCCACCGCCCGACCGGGTCCCCGCGCCACCGCCCGCACCCGCACCACCGCCCGCCCCCGCGCCGCCGCCGGTCCGCCCCCGCCCCGGCGTGGGTGCCCGGCCGCTCACCGCGCGGGACGTGCGGACGGTCGAGTTCGGCAAGCCCCCGCGCGGGCGGCGCGGCTACCAGGAGTCCCAGGTGGACAAGTTCCTGGACCGCATCGAGAAGACCTTGCTCGGCCAGGACGACCTCACCGCGCGGGAGGTCCGGGAGGCCCGCTTCAGCCGGCCCGTCATCGGCCGGCGGGGCTACGACGAGACCGAGGTGGACGCCTTCCTGTCCAGGATCGAGAAGCAGTGGGGCGACGGTCCCCGGCGGCCGGCCGACCTCCCGCCCATCACGTCCTGGCAGCAGCTCCGGGCGATCAAGCTGCCGACGGCGGGCGCGGACCGGCGCGGCTACCGCACGGCGCAGGTCGACCGCGTGCTGGAGGAGGTCGGCGTCGCCCTGGACGGCATGATCGGGGCGAGCTCGACCGAGCTGGCGAAGGCGGAGTTCGCCCTGTCGCTGATGGACGGCCAGGGCTACGAGTGCGCCTACATCGACGAACTCGTGCCCCTGCTGGTCGCCGAACTGCGCCGGCGGGGGCGCTAGCCCCGCGCCGACCACCGCCGCCCGGCGGTCGTCACCCCTCGACCGCCTCGGCCGCCGCCAGCCACTGCGCCTCGACGGCCTCGGCCTCGGTCAGCACCGCGCGCAGCTCGGCGTCCAGCTTCAGCAGCCGACCGGAATCGGTGGCCGCCGCCGCGAGCGCGGAGTGCAGTTCCGCTTCCTTCTTCTGGAGGACCTCCAGCCGCCGTTCCAGGCGGGCCAGGTCCTTGCGGGCGGCCCGCTGGTCGGCGGCCGAGGACGGTGCCCCCTCCTTGACCGGGGTCGCCTTCCCGGCGGGCGCGGAGCCCGTCTGGGCGTCCCGCCGCCGCAGGTACTCCTCGATCCCGCCGACCAGGTCGGTCAGCCCGCCGTCGCCGAACAGCGCCACGACCCGGTCGCACACCCGCTCGACCAGGTACCGGTCGTGCGAGATCACGACCAGCGTCCCGGGCCAGGAGTCCAGCAGGTCTTCCAACTGCTGCAACGTGTCGATGTCGAGGTCGTTGGTCGGCTCGTCGAGCAGCAGCACGTTGGGCTCGGCCATCAGCAGCCGGCAGAGCTGCAACCGCCGCCGCTCGCCGCCGGAGAGGTCCCCGACGGGCGTCCACTGCTTCTGCGAGGTGAACCCGAACCGCTCGGCCAACTGCGAGGCGGACAGCTCCTGCTTGCCCAGCACCACCCGCCGGGCGATCTCCTCCACCGCCTCCAGCACGCGCATCGAGCCGTCCAGGTCGTGCAGCTCCTGGCTCAGGTGGGCCAGCTTCACCGTCTGCCCCTGGACCCGCTTGCCGGACACGGGCTCCAGCTCGCCGGCCAGCGCGCGCAGCACCGTGGTCTTCCCGGACCCGTTGACCCCGACGATCCCGACCCGGTCCCCGGGACCGATCCGCCAGGTCAGGTCGCGGACCAGCGTCCGCGCCCCGTCCCCGACCGCGAGGGTGACGTCCTCCAGCTCCACGACGGTGCGCCCGAGCCGCCGCTTGGCGAAGGCCAGCAGCTCGACGGAGTCGCGCGGCTCGGGCACGTCGGAGATCAGCGCCTCGGCCGCGTCGATCCGGTACCGGGGCTTGGACGTGCGGGCCGGAGCGCCGCGCCGCAGCCAGGCCAGCTCCTTCCGGGCCAGGTTGCGGCGCTTCTCCTCCACCGCGTCCGCCAGCCGGGCCCGCTCGGCCCGCGCGAAGATCCAGTCCGCGTACCCGCCCTCGTACTGCTCGACCCGGCCGCCGACGACCTCCCAGGTCCGCGAGCACACCGTGTCCAGGAACCACCGGTCGTGGGTCACGACCACCAGCGCGGTCCGCCGGGCCAGCAGGTGCTCGGCCAGCCACCGCACGCCCTCGACGTCCAGGTGGTTGGTCGGCTCGTCCAGCACGACCAGGTCGAGCTCCCGCACCAGCGCCGCCGCCAGGGCAACCCGCCGCCGCTCACCGCCCGACATCGTCCCGACCGTCGAGTCCAGGCCCAGCGCGGTGATCCCCAGCCCGTCGAGGATCGACCGGACCCGGGCGTCGGCCGCCCACTCGTGCTCGGCGTCGAACCCCAGCGGGTCGATCACCGCGTGGCGCACGGTCGAGTCGGGCGGCAGCTCGGTGCGCTGCGTCACCACGGCCATCCGCAGCCCCCGGGTCTGGCTGACCCGGCCCTCGTCCGGCGGGGCGAGCCCGGCGAGCACCTCCAGCAGCGTCGTCTTGCCGCCGCCGTTGAGCCCGACGACACCGATCCGATCGCCTTCGCCGACCCCGAGGGACACCTCGTCGAGCAGCGGACGCACACCGAACGACTTGGAGACGTTCTCCAAGTTGACCAAGTTGGCCATCAACACAACCTTCGTCTGAAATTCAAGCGTGGACTTCGGGCGGTGTCGGCCGAGGCGTCTCCTCGGTCCCGATCACCCGCGCCCCGTGGACGGGCCCCTGCGCGACGCGCACCGTGCGGCACACCCCCGCGCCGGCCAGCTCGGCGGCCACCCGGACCGCCGAGTCGGCGTCGGTGCACAGGAACGCGCAGGTCGGGCCGGACCCGGACACCATCCCGGCCAGCGCGCCGGCGTTCACGCCGGCGCGCAGCGTCCGGCGCAGACCGGGCCGCAGCGACACCGCCGCAGCCTGGAGGTCGTTGCCCAGCAGCAGGGCGAGCTGCCGGGGGTCGCCCGACGCGAGCCCTTCCAGCACGGCCTCGGCCGCACCCACCCTCGGCGGGTCGCCCTCCGCGCGCAGCCGGTCGAGCTCGCCGAACACCTCGGGCGTGGACAGGCCGAGCCGGTCGAACGCGAGCACCCAGTGGAACGGGTGGCGGGCCAGCACGGGCACGATCCGGTCGCCCCGGTCGGTGCCCAGCGCGGTGCCGCCGTAGAGCGCGAACGGGACGTCGGCCCCGATCGTGCCCGCCACCCCGGCCAGCTCGTCCCGGCCGACCTCCAGCCGCCACAGCGAGGCCAGGCCGACCAGCGTCGCCGCCGCGTTCGCGCTGCCGCCCGCCATGCCGCCCGCGACCGGGATGGCCTTGCGGATCGAGATCCTGACCTTCGGGTCGTCGGGGTCGCGGCCGACGTGCTCGGCCAGCGCCCGCACGGCCCGCCAGGCCAGGTTCGAGGGCCCGGTGGGCACGGAGTCCGCGCCCTCGCCGCGCACCTCGACGCCGGGGTCGTCGGTGGTGGCCACCGTCACCTCGTCGGTCAGGGACAGCGCCTGGAAGATCGTCACCAGGTCGTGGTAGCCGTCCGCGCGCGGGTCACCGACCGCCAGGTGCAGGTTGACCTTGGCCGGGACGCGGACGGTGACCGGGGGTGGGACTACGGCGAGCACGCCCTGAAGCCTACGGGCGTCGACCGGGTGCTCGCTGCCACCTGGCTCGCGGACGCGGTCGGAACGGCGGGGAAGCCGCGGAGGACCCGTGGAGATCCGGTGTCCACGACGCCGTCCCGCGCCGGGGGGTGGTCGAATGCCGACATGCCGTTCACCGCCTCGCACATCGCCGCGGTCCTGCCGCTGGCCCGTCGCCCGCTGGTGACGTCGGCCCTGGTCACGGGCTCGATGGCACCGGACCTGCCGTACTTCGTGGTGCTGCACGCGGGCGTCGGCGAGCACACCCACACCTGGTGGGGGCTGGTCCTGCTGGACGTGCCGATGGCGCTGGTCGCCCTGGCCCTCTACCGCGCGGTGCTGCGCGAACCCGCGCTCGCCCTGGCCCCGGCCGCGATCCGGTCGAGGGTCGCCCACCTGCCCGCCCCGCGCTTCGGGATCGCCACCGCCGCCTCCGCGCTGGTCGGCAGCGTGACGCACGTCGTGTGGGACGCGTTCACCCACTACGACGGCTGGGGCGTGCGGCTCCTCCCCGCCCTGGGCGGAGAGGCCCTGGGGATGCCCGGCTTCGCGCTGGCCCAGTGGGTGAGCACGGTGGCGGGAGCCCTCCTGATCGCGGCCTGGTGTGCCCGGACGCTGTCCCGGATGCCCCGCCGCCCGGTGCCGGCCCGGTTCACGCCCCCGGCCCGCCCCGGCGCGGTCATCGTCGCGCTGGCGGCCTTCACCGCCGCGTTCGCGGCGTTCACCACGGCCGGCGGCAGCACCACGGTCGTGCTGGTCAGCGGCTCGATCACGGTGGTCACCGGCGCGCTGATCGCCGTGGCCCTCTACGGCGCGTGGCGCGCCCTCCGCGGAGAGCGCGCCACGGTCGACCGCTAGCCTCACACGGCCAGCACGGACCCCGAGAAGGTCGTTTTGATGTAGTCCTTGACCTGCTGCGACTGGAGCAGGGCCAGCAGGTCCTTGATCCGCTTGTCGTCCTTGAGCTCGGCGCGGGTGACCAGGCCGTTGGCGTTCGGGTTGCCCTCGGCCTCCTCCAGCGCCAGCGCGTCCGACGACGGCTTGAGCCCGGCGTCGATCGCGTAGTTGCCGTTCACCACGGCCGCGTCGGTGTCCTCCAGCGACCGGGGCAACTGGGCCGCTTCCAGCGCCACGAACTCCAGGTTCTTCGGGTTCTCCGCGATGTCCCGGATGGACGCGGTCCGCTCCGCGCCCGCCTTGATCTTGATCAGCCCGTTGTCCTGGAGCAGGCGCAGCCCGCGCGCCTCGTTCGTCGCGTCGTTGGCCACCGCGACCTTCGCGCCGGACGGCAGGTCGGCGAGCTTCTGGTGCTTCTTGGAGTACACGCCGAGCGGTTCGACGTGCACCGGCCCGATCCACTCCAGCTTCGCGCCGCTCTCCGCCTTGAACGTGTCCAGGTAGGGGACGGTCTGGAAGTAGTTGGCGTCCAGCGACCCGTCCACCAGCGCGGTGTTGGGCTGGACGTAGTCGGTGAACTCGACGACCTCGATCTTGAGGCCCTTGTCCTCGGCCAGGTTGTCGGCCACGTACTTGAGCACCTGGGCGTGCGGGACGGGGCTGACGCCGACCTTCAGGGCCGCTTCGGGGTCGGAAGCGGCACCGGTCTGGCCGCTTCCGCAGCCCACCGCGGTCAGCAGCACGGCGACGAGGGCAGCACGAATACGCATGTCATTCCTTACTGCGGAGATGGAGAACTTTCAGACGGAGGCGTGCCGGCGGCGGTCGACGCCCCGGGCCACGCGGTTGCCGGTGAACTGGATCAGGGTCGCCACGACGGCGAGCACCACGACCGTGGCCCACAGGTAGCGGTCGTTGAACCGCTGGTAGCCCTCGCGCACGGCCAGGTCGCCGAGACCACCGCCGCCGACCACGCCGGCCATGGCGGAGTAGCCGAGCAGGGCGATGGCGGTCACGGCGATCGCGTTGACCAGCGCGGGCAGCGACTCGCGCAGCAGCACGCTGCGCACGATCCGGAGGGTGGAGGCACCGGTGGTCACCGCCGCCTCGATCACCGCCACGTGCACTTCCGACAGGACGTTCTGGACCAGCCGCCCGACGAACGGGATCGCGCCGATCGCCAGCGGCACGATGGCCGCCGTCGGCCCGATCGTGCCGCCGAGGATCAGCCGGGTGAACGACATCAGCAGGATCAGCAGGACCAGGAAGGGCATGGACCGACCGAGGTCGACCACGAAGCCGAGCAGCTTGTGCGCCACGGGCCTGGGCCGCAGCCCACCGGGGGCGGTGAGCTGCAACCAGACGCCGAGCGGAATGCCGAGCGCTACCGCGATCAGGGTGGAGACGCCCACCATGTAGACGGTCTGGCCGGTCGCGACCAGGACGTCGTCGAACACGGTGGACCAGGGTGTCGCAGACCTCACGCAGCTACTCCCTGGGGCCCCGCCAGTGTCCGGCGCACCGCGCCACCCGCTTCCGAGATCCACTCCAGCGCCGAGTCCGCGCGCTCGCCGTTGAGACCGACGCGGAACCGCGCCACCGGGGTCTCGCCGAGCCGCGTCAGACCGCCGCCGAGCAGGTTCAGGTCCACCCCGAACCGGCTGGTGGCCTCGGGCAGCAGCGCGCCGACCGCGGCGAACCCGACCAGCACGACGTCCGCGACGCGGTCGTACGCGCCCTCGGCCGCCGGGTTCTGGTCCACGGCGGGCAGCAGCGAGGCGGCCGTGCGCGAGGACGCGTCCGCGACCAGGCTGAGCACCTTGCCGTGCTCGACCACGCGGCCGTCCTCCAGCACCGCGACGTCGTCGCAGATCCTGCGGACGACGCCCATGTCGTGGGTGACCACGAGCACCGTGACACCGAGCTCGGCCCGCGCGCGGTCCAGCACGGTCAGCACCGAGCCGGTGGTGTCGGGGTCGAGCGCGGAGGTCGGCTCGTCGGCCAGCAGCACCGACGGGCCGGCCGCGAGGGCCCGCGCCACGGCGATCCGCTGGCGCTGGCCGCCGGAGAGCTGGTCCGGGTAGGACCCGGCCTTGTCGGTCAGGCCGACCAGGTCGAGCAGTTCGGCGACGCGGGTGCGCCGCTGCGGGCCGGGGATGCCGGCCGACTCCAGCGGGAGCGCCACGTTGCCCGCGGCGGTCCGCTGGCGGAGCAGCGAATCCCCTTGCGGCACAACGCCGATCTGCCGGCGGGCGGCGCGCAGCGCCGGGCCGCCGAGGGACACCAGGTCGGTGCCGTCGACGCGGATCGCACCGCTGTCGGGGCGCTCCAGCAGCGCCACGCACCGCGCCAGCGTGGACTTGCCCGCCCCGCTGGGGCCGACGACGCCCAGCACGGTGCCGGCGGCCACGTCCAGGTTCACGCCGTCCAGCGCGCGAACCTGACCGGTACTCCCGGGAAAGGTCTTGGTGAGGTTTTCGACAGTGATCACGGTTTCGCTCCACGACTGCACGCGGCAGCGCACGCTCGTGGCGTGCACGTCCGAAGGCCGGCTCAAGAAGGGTGTCCCGGAAAAGGGGACGACGAGGACTCGACAAGCGCCTACGCGCAGTTAGCTTCGACAGCCCGAAACCGTGCGGCGGCCGTGGTCGACGACTCGCCGGCGTGTGAGCAGCATCCTGGGCACGTGATCCTCCATCGCTCCTGGCGGAAGCACCTGCCTCCGCCGGGGAGGTGGTTGCTGCGGCGTCGTAGAGCCAGGTCTCTCGGCCGCTCGGGATGGCAGCACGAGTACACCCGACGCGGAGGCTTCAACGCAAGCCCGCATGAGGATCGTTCGTCAAATCACACTGATGGCCGAAAGATCATCGGCTATTCCGGTGAGGAAGCCTCGGCTATCCGGACGAAGTCGCCGACGCCCAATTGCTCCCCCCGGACGCCCGGATCGACCCCGGCCAGCGTCAACAGCCGCTCGGCCTCGGCGGCCGACCCGGCCCACCCGGAGAGGGCACCGCGGAGCATCTTGCGGCGCTGCGCGAAAGCCGCGTCCACCAACGAGAACAGCGCCTTGCGGTCCACAGTGGACAGCGGCTCGTGGCGGGTGAAGGCGACCAGCGCGGAGTCCACGTTGGGCACCGGCCAGAACACCGAGCGCGGCACCGGTCCGGCCCGGCGGGCGTCCGCGTACCAGGCGAGCTTCACGCTCGGCACCCCGTAGACCTTGCTGCCCGGTCCGGCCGCCATCCGGTCGGCCACCTCGGCCTGCACCATCACCAGCCCGGTCCGCAGCGACGGCAGCTCGGCCAGCAGGTGCAGCACGACCGGCACGGCCACGTTGTACGGGAGGTTGGCCACCAGCGCGGTCGGCGGCACCGGGAACCGGTCGGCGGTGACCCGCATCGCGTCGGCCTCGACGACCGTCAGCCGGTCCTTCAGACCGGGCGCGCGCTCGGCCACCGTCACCGGCAGCCGCCTCGCCAGCACCGGGTCGATCTCGACCGCGACCACCGAAGCGCACGCGGGCAGCAGCGCCAGGGTCAGCGACCCCAGCCCCGGCCCGACCTCCAGCACCACGTCCTCGGGACCGAGTCCCGCCGCCGCCACGACCTTGCGGACCGTGTTCGGGTCGTGCACGAAGTTCTGGCCGAGCTTCTTGGTGGGGCGGATGTCCAGCTCGGCGGCGAGCCGGCGGACGTCAGCGGGGCCGAGGAGCGCACTCCCCGGCCCCGCTGGTGCAGGTTCGGTCACCCGCAAAACTTACGACAGCCCCAGCTTCTGCTGGCAGTGGGGCCACGCCGAGTACCCGCCGCGCGCGTCGCGGAGCTTGCTCGCCACGGCGATCTGCTGCTCGCGGCTGGCCTGGTGCGGGTACGCGGCGTACTGGCTACCGCCGTACGCGTCCCACGTGCCCTTGTTGAACTGGAGGCCGCCGTAGTAGCCGTTGCCGGTGTTGATGGCCCAGTTGCCGGTCGCCTCGCAGTTGGCCAGCCGGTCCCACACCTCGCCGTCGGGCGGGAGCTTCGTGCCGACCTTGACCTTCTTGGCCTTCGGCTCCTTGGTGACCTTCGTGCCCAGCTTCTCGCGGCCGGTTTCCTTGCCGTTCTTGATGGTCACCCGGTAGGTGACGATCTGCTCGCCGGGCTCGCCCGCCTCGACGGTCTCCTTGGAGCCCCGCATCATCGTGGCGTCCTTGACCTCCTCGACGGTCGGCTCGATGGCCTCCGTCGCGTTGATCACGGACACGCCGGTGCGGCTGATGTGGACCTCGGCACCGTTGGTGATGCGCAGGTCCCCGGCGGATTCGAGCTTGTCCTCCGGGCCGAGCGAGATGTTCTCGGCCTTCATCATCTCGTCGACGGTCAGCGCGGTCGTGCGCACCTGCCTGGGCTCGGTGCCGCCGTCGTAGACCGTGACGGTCTTGAGGCTCTTCACCTCCAGCGCCAGGCCGCCGAGCGGGACGGCCATGCCGCGGTCGTGGGAGACCCACGCGCCCTCGTCCTCGACCTTGAGCTGGTCGAGCGCCTCGTCCACGGTGACCGAGCGGACCCAGCCCTCGCGCTGCTCGCCGTCGACGGTCATCTTGACCAGCCGGCCGCGGTCCAGCGAGATCTTGCCGCCGTCGCCGACCTTCGCCTGGGGGGACGGGCTGAGCGCGTCGTGCTCGCCGACCACGATGCCCTCGTCGGCGAGGATCTCGCCCACGGTGGACTCGTAGGTGCGCACGGTGGTGGCTTCGCCGTCCACGTCGACCGTGACGGACTTGTCCATGGCGATGGCGGTCGCGCCACCGCCGGAGATGGTCACCAGCACGGTGGCGACGGCGGCCTTGAGGAAGCGGCGCTTCCACTTCCCGGCGGCTTCGACCAGGGCGGCGGGCGGGGCGCTCGGCTGCTCGGCAGCCAGGGCTCCGGCGACCCGGTCCTGGGAGACCTCGTCCGGGATGATGATCGGCGGGAGGAGCGTGGTCTCGGCGTTGATGAGCTTGATCAGCTCGTCGACGTCGACGTCGGCACTGGCCAGCAGGTCGTCCGCGTCAGGTCCGAGGACCTCCCGGACGTCCTCCGGCGTGATGCTGAACACCGCGGTGTCCCAGTCGGACCACCCGGGCTCGGGTCTGTCCAGGACGTCCACGGTGGCGGACGGCGGCTGGTCGACCTGCACGGGAGTAAACCAGTCGGTGTCCTCGTTGAACGAGTTCACGGGGTTCCATACCTCCTGAAGGCGCGAAGGGTTCGCGCACACGTTCGGTGTCGGTGGTCAGCAGGTGATCTCCGGCAACTCCTGTGTGTGTCCGTCTTCTCGCTTCTGGTGCGTAAACCCGCCCCGACCGCGGGTCGCGCCCCCGGGACTTGACGGGGGGCACGGTCACGGGACCGTAACGGGTACTCGGGGGTTGTGCAAACACTCCCGCGACCCCTGTGAGGTCGATCACCCCATCAGAGGAGCAAGTCTGTCCGCCATTCGTCGTAAGGCCTATTGCGACTGCACCAGGTCACCAAGACCGAAGACTCGTTCGGCGTTTCGGGTGACAGTTGACGCCAGCTCCGCCAATTCCACGTGACGGAGCGTAGCGATGTCACGCAGGGTGTAGTTCGCGCAGTACGGCTCGTTCGGCCGACCCCTGAACGGGTGCGGGGTCAGGAACGGGGCGTCGGTCTCCACCAGCAGGTGCTCGGCCGGCACCCACGCCGCCGCCTCGCGCAGCGCCTTCGCGTTGCGGAAGGTCACCGCACCCGCGAACGACAGCACGTACCCCCGCGCCACGCACGCGCGCGCGAAGTCGAGGTCGCCGGAGAAGCAGTGGAAGACCACAGTGGACGGAGCGCCCTCCTCGTCGAGGATCTTGAGGACGTCGTCGTGCGCGTCCCGGTCGTGGATCATCAGGGCCTTCCCGGACAGCTTGGAAAGCTCGATGTGCCAGCGGAAGGCGTCGTGCTGGGCGGCCGGCGGCGAGTAGTCCCAGTAGTAGTCCAGACCGGTCTCGCCGATCGCGACCACGCGCGGCTGCGCGGCCAGCGCGGTGAGCTCCGCGCGGTCCGCGTCGGTGAAGGTGGACGTCCGGGTCGGGTGCAGCGCGACCGCCGCGAACACCCGTTCGTCCCACGTCGCGGCCCGCGCCGCCCACCGCGCGGACGCCAGGTCGTCGGCGACCGTGATCACCCGGTCGACGCCGGCGGCGTTGGCCCGGTCGAGCACCTCCCGCACCTGCTCGGGCGTGTCCGCCCCGCAGGCGTCGAGGTGGGTGTGGGCGTCGACCACCGGCACCGGAAGTGCTTCCGGTACCGGCGGCCGTTCTCCTCGGCGCTGGGTCACCCCGGGGTGTCCTCTCGGAACGCGGGAGCTCCGCTCGTACCCCGGCTCACTTGACGATGGGGGCCCACTCCGGGCCGGTCTCCGCCAGCTCGGGGTCGAGCTTGGCGAACAGCGGCGCGGGCTTGGCCAGCGGGCGGCCCACCGGGATCGGCGTGGACGCCCACCGGGCCTGCTCGCCGGCGTAGTCGCCGGTGAGCACCGGGTACCGGCGCTCCGGCACGTCGAGGTCGGCGACCTCGTCGAGCCTCGGCTGGGCCGCCCACACGCCCGTGCCGCCCAGCGCCTCGTGCACCTTCTGCGCCGAGTGCGGCAGGAACGGCGTGAGCAGCGTGTTCGCGTCCTGGACGACCTGGAGCGCGGTGTGCAGGACGGTGTCCCGGCGGGCCGGGTCGTCCTTGAGCTTCCACGGCTCCTGGTCGGACAGGTAGCGGTTGGCCGCGCCGACCACCTTCATCGCCTCGCCGGAGGCGTGCTTGAACCGCGAGCGGCGCAGCGCGTCGCCGACCACCCCGAACGCGTTCCGGGAGAGGGTCAGCAGCTCGTGGTCGGCGTCGGTGAGCGCGGTCGGCGTCGGCACCGCGCCGACGTTCTTGTGCGCCATCGAGATCGACCGGTTGACCAGGTTGCCCCACTCGTTGGCCAGCTCGAAGTTCGTGCGCCGGACGAACTCGTCCCAGGTGAAGTCGGTGTCCTGGTTCTCCGGGCCGGCCACCGAGATGAAGTAGCGCAGCGCGTCCGGGCCGAACTCGCGCAGGAAGTCCGTCACGTAGATGACGGTGCCGCGCGAGGTGGAGAACTTCGAGCCGCTCATGGTGAGGAACTCGCTGGACACCACCTCGGTGGGCAGGTTCAGCGCGCCGAACGCGCCCGGCGCGCCGCCCTTCGCGCCCTGGCCGTTCTGGCCGAGCAGCAGCGACGGCCAGATCAGCGAGTGGAAGACGATGTTGTCCTTGCCCATGAAGTAGTAGCCCTGGGCGTCACCGGTCCAGAACTCCTTCCAGGCGTCGTCGTCCCCGGAGCGCCGGGCCCACTCGACCGAGGCGCTGAGGTAGCCGATCACCGCGTCGAACCACACGTAGAACCGCTTGAGCGGCTGGTCGCGCCAACCGTCCAGCGGGATCGGCACGCCCCAGTCGAGGTCGCGGGTGATCGCGCGCGGGCGCAGGTCCTTGATCAGGTTCTGGCTGAACTTGAGCACGTTCGGACGCCACTCGGTGCGCGTCTGGAGCCAGCCGCCGAGCGCGTCGATGAACTGCGGGAGGTCCAGGAACAGGTGCTCGGTCTCGACGAACTTCGGCACCTCGCCGTTGATCCGCGAGCGCGGGTTCTTCAGGTCGATCGGGTCGAGCTGGTTGCCGCAGTTGTCGCACTGGTCGCCGCGCGCGCCGTCGTAACCGCAGATCGGGCAGGTGCCCTCGATGTAGCGGTCCGGCAGGGTGCGGCCGGTCGACGGGCTGATCGCGCCCATCTCGGTCTTGGGGATGACGTAGCCGTTGCGCCACAGGGCCAGGAACAGGTCTTGGACGACCCGGTAGTGGTTGCCGGTGGTGGTCCGGGTGAACAGGTCGTAGGACAGGCCCAGCCCGTGGAGGTCCTCGGCGATCACGCGGTTGTACTTGTCCGCGAGCTCGCGCTCGGTCAGCCCCTCCTTCTCCGCCTGGACGGAGATGGGCGTGCCGTGCTCGTCCGTGCCGGAGACCATCAGCACCCGGTTCCCCGACATCCTCATGTACCGCGAGAACACGTCGGAAGGGACACCGAACCCTGACACGTGACCGATGTGACGGGGCCCGTTCGCATACGGCCACGCCACCGCGGTCAACACGGAAGCACTCATGTGCTAAGCCTACGGAGGTGCCGCCACCCGGTTTCGGGCGGCTCTGGCTGGGCGATCTCGCGCCTACCGGGCGAGCCTCCGGGTCAACGCCCGCCAGGCGGCGGGCGTGAAGACCAGCCGGCCGGCATCGGGACTCTTGGAGTCACGCGCGAGGACCCCGTGGGAAGCGAACGCCACTTCGACGCAAGCTCCGTTGTTGGCGCTGTAGCTGCTCTTGATCCATGGGCCGGCGGACATGATGGCGAACCCCTAACGAGTGAGATCGGCCGTCAACGCCCGCCAGGCGGCGGGCGTGAAAGCCAGGCGGCCGGCATCAGGACTCTTGGAGTCACGCGCGAAGACCACATCGGCGGCAAACGCCACTTCTACGCAGGCCCCGTTGTTGGTGCTGGAGCTGCTCTTGACCCACCGGAGCCCGTGCACGGGAGCCTCCTGTCAGCTGCCGTCGATCAACGACTGGATGTGCGCGGAGGACTGCTGCGCGGACAACGCGACCGTGCGCAGGTTCTCCACCGCCATCTTATAAGTCCTCACGTCGTCCTGGTCCTGCACATAGACCGCGCCGTCGAGCCGTTCGGCGTAGGCGATCGACTGCGCCCGAGCGAAGTCGAGCACGAAGAACCCACCGGTTCCCGCCGCGTGCGGTCCGTCCTCGGGTCGAAGGACCTGGATCGTCACGTTCCGGCGCTTGGCGAGGGCCAAGAGGTGCTTGTACTGCGCCCGCCGGATGTCCGGCGTCCCGACCTCCAACCGCAACGCGGCCTCGCCGATCACGGCGTGCAGCTCCAGCGGCTCGGGCTCGGTCAACCGCTTGGCCCGCGCGACCCGGAACGACACGAAGCGCTCGCTGTGGTCCCGGCGGACGAAGCCGGTCGCCTCGGTGATGGCCTGTGCGTACTCCTCCGTCTGCAACAGCCCCGGCAACACCATCGGCTCGAAGCTGAACTCCGTCTCGGCCAGACCTTCGAGACCGACGAACGTCTTGAACCAGTCCGGCACCAGGTGGGACCACGGAGCCCACCAACTCTTGCCCTCCGAACTGCCGGCGAGCGAGGCCAGCCGTTCGACGTCGGCGCGGCCGGCCCCGTAGAGGGTCATGAGCTTGGTAACGTCGTCCGGGAACTGCTGGTAGCGGCCCGTCTCCATGTGCCCGACCTTGGCCCGCGTGATCCCGGTTTCCCCGGATGCCTGGACGAGGGTGAGACCGCTGAGCTTCCGGTAGTGGGTCAGCTCGACGCCGACCAGCCACCGCAGCGCCGAAGGATCGCTTCGAGTCGTCATGCACCGATCATCTCCTAGACGTCTCGCGCGCACATTCACACGATCGGGCAATATCCTCGAAGCTAGCTTTCTAGCTACCGTCAGCTCATGGATCTTCTCGGAGATTTGGAATACGAGGCCCGGACCTCTCCCCCGAGGCTGTTCGCGCTGGTAGGCGTCAGTGCGCGACAGGAGGACGACCCGGGCTTCGTCGCGTGGGGGCTGGAGTTCGACGAGCCGCGCAGTGCCGTCCTGTGGTCCGAGGACGGCGGGACGTGGCAGTCGGCGAGCGCAGACGCGTTGCTCGCCCGCCACCGCCTGCTCGGCGACGCTCGCCTCGTCTGGCTGGACGGCTGACCGGTCTACCGACGGCCGACCGACCCTCAGCCGGCGCTGACCGCCGCGTCGTACAGGGCCTTCTTGCTCACCCCGGCCGCCGCCGCGACCTCGGCCGCCGCCGCCTTCATCCGCTCACCGTCCGCCACCCGCTGCCGCACCTCGGCCACCAGCGACTCCATGGTCGGCCCCGCCGCCGGCGTGCCGGGCGCGAGCACCACCGTGATCTCGCCCTTCACGCCCGCCGCCGCCCACTCGGCCAGTTCACCGAGCCCGCCGCGCCGCACCTCCTCGTAGGTCTTGGTCAGCTCCCGGCACACCGCTGCCCGCCGGTCAGCGCCCAGCACCGCCGCCGCGTCGGCCAGCGTCGCCGCCAGCCGGTGCGGCGATTCGAAGAACACCGCCGTGCGCGGCTCCGAAGCCAGTGCGCCGAACCAGCGTTGACGTTCACCAGATTTCCGGGGCGGAAAACCCTCGAAGCAGAACCGGTCGGACGGCAGTCCCGACACCGCGAGCGCCGTCGTCACCGCCGACGGCCCCGGCAGGCAGGTCACCGTCAGCCCCTCCTCGACGCACGCGGCCACCAGCCGGTAGCCGGGGTCGGACACGCTGGGCATGCCGGCGTCGGTCACCAGCAGCACCGTCTTGCCCGCGTGGAGGGCCTCGACCAGACCGGGCAGCCGAGTGGTCTCCACCTGGTCGTAGAAGCTGATCACGCGCCCGCCCACCTCGACGTCGAGCGCGGAGGCGAGCGAGCGGAGGCGTCTGGTGTCCTCGGCGGCCACCACGTCGGCGCTCGCCAGAGCGGCCACCAGACGTGGCGAAGCGTCACCGATGTCGCCGAGCGGAGTCGCGGCGAGCACCAGACGGCCTGATCCGGATACAGGTCTCACACCGTTCACCCTACGATCGGCCCCGTGAGCCTGATCGCACCGCAGTCCGCAGACGACGTGGTCGACGTCGGGGAGCTGCCCCCGACCAGCCCGCCTCCGGGCAACGACCGCGAACAGCGGGCCCGGCTACTCGACCCCGGTCCGATGTCCAACGCCCTGCGCGGCTGGCTGGTGACGCTCGCCGTGGTGCTGGTCGGCGGCCTGGTGCGGTTCTGGAACCTCGGGTACCCGACCGACAAGGGCACGCCGAACTTCGACGAGAAGCACTACGTGCCGCACGCGGCGCAGGTGCTGCGCAACGGCGGGTACGAGGACAACCCCGGCTACGAGCTGATCGTCCACCCGCCGCTGGGCAAGCAGCTCATGGCGATCGGCCAGTGGCTGTTCGGCTACGACGCGGTGGGCTGGCGGTTCGCCTCCGCGCTGGCCGGGACGATCACGATCCTGCTGGTGGTGCGCATCGCGCGCCGGCTGACCAGGTCGGACCTGCTCGCCGCGATCGCGGGCGTGCTGCTGATCGCGGACGGCATGAGCCACGTGCAGTCGCGGATGGGCATGCTCGACGTCTTCGTGACGCTCTTCGTGGTGGCGGCGTTCGCGTGCGTGGTGGCCGACCGGGACCAGGTACGGGCACGACTGGCCGTCGCGGTGCGCGAGGGCTGGGTGAACAACTCGGTGTTCGGGCCGGCGCTGGGCTTCCGGTGGTGGCGGTTCGCGGCCGGCATCTCGCTGGGCCTCGCGTGCGGCGTGAAGTGGTCGGGCGCGTGGTACATCGCGTTCTTCGGCCTGCTGACGGTCCTGTGGACCGCCACCGCGCGGCGGGCGGCGGGCGTGCGGCGGCCGTGGACGGGCGCGATCGTGCGCGACGTGCTGCCGTCGCTGTTCGCGCTGGTGCTGATCCCGATCCTGGCGTACCTGGCGACGTGGTGGTCGTGGTTCGCGAGTGAGACGGGCGTCGACCGGCACGTGGCGGGCGTGAAGATCCCGGAGGACTCGTGGATCCCGGAGCCGCTGCGCGCGCTCTGGTACTACAGCAGCAACATGCTCGACTTCCACACGCACCTGGTGACGTCGGAGACCAACAAGCACCCGTGGGAGTCGAAGCCGTGGACGTGGCCCATGGGCCTGCGTCCGATGCTCTACCACTACGAGGGCGAGCTGACCGGCTGCGGCACGGCGACGTGCGTCGGTGCGATCATGCTCATCGGCACGCCCGCGATGTGGTGGCTGGCGTTCCCGGTGCTGGCGTGGGCGCTGTGGCAGGCGATCGCCAAGCTGGACTGGCGCTACACCGCCGTGCTCGTCGGCTACGGCGCGGGCTTCCTGCCCTGGTTCACCAACGTGGACCGGCAGATGTACTTCTTCTACGCGATGCCGCTGGCCCCGTTCCTGGTGCTGGGGATCGTGCTGGCGCTGGGCGAGATCCTGGGCAGGTCGTCGGCGGGCAAGGAACGGCGCGGCACGGGACTGCTGGTCGTGGCCCTCTACGTGGGACTCGTGGTGGCGAACTTCGTGTGGCTGTGGCCGATCCTCAACGCCGTGCCGATCACACCGGACATGTGGGAAGCGCAGCGCTGGCTGCCCTCCTGGCGGTGACGCCGGGGAGGGGGCGACACCGTCACCCCCTCCCGCCGGGTCAGTCCTGGGCCGTGGCGTCGACCGGCACCTTGGGCGCGGTCACCTCCGGACCGTCCTGGGACGACGGCGCGGTGGAGACCAGGGCGGACGGCACGTCGATCGGTGGGGTGAACGTCTCGTCGGGCCGGATGCGCGGCGGGGCCGCCGCCCACGGCTTGAGGTTCTGCACGACGTCCTCGTAGAAGCCGGTGACCGCGCCGAGCACCGAGTCGATGAACGAATTCCGCCCGGTTCCGCGCTTGGTCCCGGCCGGCACGGAGTGGGCGACCCGGAAACCCCGGATCTCCCGCGCGGGATCGGCCACCAGCACCGACGGGTCGGCCTTCACCGCGCGCAGCAGCTCGGACGCCCCGGCACCGCGCGCGTGCAGCGCGAACGCCTCCAGCCGGAGCGTCTCCGGAGCGTCTTTCAACTGCCGGACCAGCCAGTTGACGCGGGTCGTGGCGCGGCCTTCCCGAGGTCCGTCCAGGTCGACGTGGCAGCCGATCCGGCCGGCCCGGAGGTCGGCGGTGATCTGCAACGTGCCGGCGGTGCCGGGGATCTGGATCCCGGCGGTCAGCCGCCCCTCGCCCACCAGCTGCGCGACCTGCTTGGCTACCCGCAACTGCGGTTCGGCGACCTCCTTCCGGGTCAGCGCGGGCGTGACCTCGGTGCCCAGCCTGCGGCCGAGTTGCAGGCAGGCGAACCGGACCAGCGCGTCGAACCGGAGGGCCACCTCGGGCGCGGCCTTGTCGGTGGCGCGCAGCGTGCCTGCCTGGATGGACTCGCGCAGCGGGACCCAGGACGTGCCCATGTCCTCGAACGCCATCGCGCCCGAGCGCGGGTGCTCCAGGTACCGGATCAGCTCGCCGAGCACCCACGCCTGGTCCGGGTCCGCGACGCCGCGGTGCTCCTTCTGCATGACCGCCTCGCACAGCACCTGCGTCCACGACCAGTGGTGCAGGGCGACCTTCCGCACCTTCCGCCGGTCGACCGTGGTCGGGTGTTGACCGGGTAGGGCGGGGATCTCGTTGGAGATCGTGATCAGGGCGTCGAAGCCGTGCTCGCGGGCGATGTCGAGGTAGTTCTCCAACTGCTCGCGCCGGAGTTCGTTCGTCCCGGTCTTCACCTCGACCAATGCGGTCCACGTGCGCTGCCCCCGGCTCACCCGGATGAGGCCGTCGGGGATGAACTTCTTGCCCTCCAGGTCGAACGGCACCTCGATGAACGTCTGCACCGAGGCGGCCGGCGCGCCGAGCGGCTGGGTGAGCGTGCGGCCGAACTCGCGGACCGCCGACATGACCGCGAGCAATGCGGAAGTCGCCCGGCGTTCCTGTTCTTCCGCGCCATTGATTCCCGAGGTGGGAATCAGCCTGGCAGCATGCCAATTTTCTTCGGAAGACATCGACCACCTCGTCCAAGGAACTGATCCAAGAATCACCGAATAATTCGTGGAAGTGCCCGGATCCGTTACTCCGAGGGCAGCTCGTTCACCCGTTCGCCGCAGTCGCCGTCGGCTCAGGTCGGGAGTCCGGTCGGCACCGCGTCGCGGGTGCTCTCGAAGAGGACCGGGCTGCGGCGAGTCACCCGTTCGAGGTCTCCGACCCGCGCCGGCTGCGGCGACGGCAGCGGGCACGGCGGGAAGCTGCTGCCGAACCGGGTGCCGACCGCCGCCCGCGCGTCCACGGTGGTGGTGCCCGGGTCCTCCGGGTGGTGTCCGCTGGTGGCCGGCGGTCAGCGCACCGGGCGGGTCAGCGCACCGGGCGGGTCGGCGGCTCGGGGCGGTCGATCATGCGGGTGACCGGGCCCTCCTTGCTCACGCCCGCCTGGGACAGCCACGACCCGAGCTCGGCCCGGATCGCGGACAGCGCCGGGCGGCGCTTCGGGTCGGCGTCCAGCGCCGTGGTGAGCAGCCGGTGGTGGGCGCTGCGCTGGGGCAGCTTCACGCACGGCTCGCCCTGCGCGGCGGCCATCAGCGACGAGATCGGGTTCTCCCGCGACCCGCGCGGCGGGTGGCCGGTCAGCGCGTAGCTCACCGTGGCGGCCAACTGCCAGGCGTCCGACGCCGGGCTGGCCGCCTCGCCGCGCGCGGTCTCCGGGGCGAGGAAGTCGGGCGTGCCGACCATCATCCCGGTCGCGGTGAGCGTGCTGTCGCCCTTGGACCGCGCGATGCCGAAGTCGATCAGGTGGGCCGTGCCGCTGCCGTCCACGATCACGTTGGACGGCTTGACGTCCCGGTGCAGCACGCCCCGCTCGTGCGCGGCGGCGAGGGCGTCGGCCATGTTCACCCACAGCCGCGCGGCCAGCGCGTCCTGCATCAGACCGCTCTTGAGCACCACGTCGGACAGCGGTTGGCCGTCGATGTACTCCATGACGATGGCCAGGCCGTCCGGGTCCTGCACGATGTCGAAGACCCGCACGCAGTTCGGGTGCCGCACCGCCGCCAGGGCCCGCGCCTCGCGCAGCATCCGCTGCTCGGTGTCGTTGTCCGGGGCGTGCGCGAGCTTCACCGCGACGGTGCGGTCGAGCTGGGTGTCGACCGCCAGCCACACCGTGCCGAACCCGCCGCGCCCGAGCTGCCGGACGCGCCGGAACCGCCCGCTCGCGGGGTTCCACACCTTGCCGTCGCCGGTGGCGGGCGTGGGCATCGGCGCGCTCGCACCGGGTCCGAACGGCAGCGGGCCGGGGGTGTCGGCGAGCTTCGCGGGCTGCTCGACGCGCGTCGGCCGGGGCCCGCTCGGCTGCTGCGCGGGTGCCTGGTGGGTCGGCGGCTGCTCGACCGGCGGCACCTCGGCGACCCGCGTCGGCGGGTACTGGCGGGGCTGCTGCGAGGGCTGCACCGGCTGCACGGGCTTCTGGGCGGGCGGGTTCGGGTTGTACTGCGGCACGGGCCGGTACGGCGGCACCTGCGCCGGCTGGTACGGCGGCGGCTTGGGCGGCCCCTGGTAGGGCGGCGGGTTGGCGCGCGACGACGCGGCAGACGACGACTGCGGCTGCGGGGAGTTCGGCGTGCCGCGCTCCCGTCCGGGGCGGTTGAGCATGGCGGTAGTCAACCCGAAAACCCGCACGACCAGTGAGCCGATCAGCGCAACCGGGAAGAATCCGAGGAGCAGGTGGCCCACCAGCGTCACGGGCAGTGCCGAGGTGGCTACCAGGAGGACCAGGAACGGCGGCCAGAACACCCGGCGCGGCCAGTTCGGACCGAGGCGGAAGGCCGAACCCGCCTGCACCATCACGAAGATCAGGCACAGCAGCGCGAGCACCCCGGTGATGCAGGCGGCGACGAGGTGCCCCACGGCGGCCTGCCCGGTGACCACCTTGACGATCGACGGCGCGCCGACCAGGTAGCCGTCCTGGGTGATCGCCATGCACGGCGAGTCGCTCAACGACTCCATGCCGCTCAGCGAACCGGTGCGCAGCGCGTTGAACGTGCCGGAGAACAGGATCCACGGGAGCACCAGCGTGCTGGAGACGCCGAGCACGGCGAAGATCGCGCCGGTCACCGGGCCGTAGGAGTTGCCGACCACCCGGCGGACGGTGATCGCGAGCAGCGCCGCCAGCGTGGGCAGCACGCCGATCAGCCCGCCGAGCGCCGTCGTGGTCCACGCCCAGTCACCGGGGCAGATCGGGACGGCGGTCCAGCCGTGCAGCCATGCGAGCAGCGACTCGGCCAGCTCCACGCCCTCCACCACCCCTTCTCGTCGCCCCTCAGGGTACGGGTGCCGGCCAAGCGGACAGGGCCGCACGGGCAACGCGCCCGAGTTCCCCGCGCGTTGCGCCGTCGCGGGCGAGCCCGGACATGCCGTGCACGGTCGCGGCCACGAACACGGCCAGCCCGTGCGCGTCGGTGGAGCCGGGGAGCACGCCGGCGGCGACGTCCGCGCTGATCTTGGCCTCGACGGCGTCGATCGCGGCGCGGCGGTGCTCGGCCAGCTCGGGGGCGCTCAGCACCAGGCAGCCGCGCGGGCGCTCGGGGTCGGTGTACCCGGTGGCGGCCTCGTGCAGAATCCGCTCGACGGCGGCGCGGGCCGTGGGCTCCTCGGCGAGGGCCCGGCCGGCGAACGCGCCGTAGGTGTGCCGGTACCGCTCGACGACCTCGGCGAACAACGCCTTCTTGTCGCCGAAGGCGGCGTAGAGGTTGGGCGGGTTGACCCCGGTGAGCCTGGTGAGATCGGCCACGGAGGTCGCGTCGTAGCCCGCCCGCCAGAAGGCGCGCGTCACCTGGTCGAGCACCGCTTCACGGTCGAAACCCCGTTTGCGCCCTGCCACGGCCACATTTTATAACGACCGCTACAAACCGTCGTCCGAATTTTCCGGCTCCCGGCGCGAAAAAGCCGGGAACGGCCAGGTGACCTGGCCGTTCCCGGGAGTAGTGGGGGCGGGGCGCCTCCGCAAACGCCCCGTCATCCCCGGTAGACGCGCGGGAAGGGGGGCCCGACGGCCGTCGAGCCCCTCCCCCGCGCGCGAAGCTTGCCGCTAGCCCACGCGCGACCACAGAGCGGGCACGACGGGCGGGTCCCAGCCGGTCTGGGACTTGTGCCCCTGCAAGCACCTGTACCCGACGCCGCTGTACGTGACAGTGGTACCGGCCGCGTACTGGACGCCTGGCTGCCAGGACGTTCCGCCACCAGGGTTGCTGGTCGTCGTCGTCGGCCCGGTAGTCGGAGTGCCGCCGCCGTCGATGACCAACTGGAGGCCGTAGGCCTGGAGGATCGGGTTCACCGGCTGGTAGTACGTGGTGCCGCCGGATGAACAGTTTCCGGAACCGCCCGAGGTGACGCCCTGAGCCTGGTCACCGGAGAGCCACGAGCCACCGGAGTCGCCGGGCTCGGCGCAGGCGTTCGTGCGGGTGACACCGGAGATGGTGCCCTCGGGGTAGGTCACCGAGGTGTTCTTCTGCTGGATGGTGCCGCAGTGCCAGCCGGTCGTCGAGCCGGACCGGCAGACCGAAGCGCCGACCGCCGCCTCGGTGGACCCCTTCACCGGAACGGTGCCGGGGTAGCGGTTGACCAGGCCGCGCATGGTGTTGCCCGAGTTGACCCGGACCCACGCGTAGTCACGACCCGGGAAGGTCGAACCGGCGAACGTGCCGCTCGGCTGAGTGGTGGAGGAGCCGGTCTTGCCGCAGTGGCCGGCGGTCACGAAGCCGCCGTTGACCGAGAAGCCGACCGAGCAGCGACCGCCGCCGCCCATGTAGTACGCGTTGCCGCCGATCACGTCGATCAGGGCGCGCGGGTTCTCGTCCGACTTCTCGATCCGCACGTCGGCCGCGTTCACGCCGCTGGCCTGGACGAACGCCTTCGCGCTGTCGGTGTTGCGGGCGAGCACGACCACGGAGTTGGACTGCACGTCCACGTACCACGCGGGCACGTCCTTGGGCGCGTTCTTGTTCGCGTCCAGCTTGGACTTCAGGGTGTCCAGCTGGATCTGGCTGAGCTTGACCACCTTGGGCGTCGCACCGGCGTCCTTGACGGCCTGGATCTGGGCCTGGCTGGTGACCGCCACCGTGAACTCGGAGGCGTCGCCGTTCAGCCACGAACCGGCGTAGCCGGTGCCCAGCTTGGCCTTCAGGGTCTGCTCGGTGGTCGCGGCCTTGGCTTCGCGGTCGATCCGGGTGCGAGCCTGGTCCGGGGTGATCTTGAAGTCACGCGCCATGGCGGCGATGACTCCGTCTTCTTGTGGTGCTGTCGGGGGGCCGGCGGTCGCTGTAGTGGTGAGAGCTGCTGCCACACCGGCAGCGCTCAAAACCGTGACGGCGACGGCGGCGGCGATGCGTCGAGTCATCCGCGGTCTCCTTGCAGGGGGGTGGTGACACAGGATGCGGGGCCGTTGCGACCGACGCTAGCCGGCTGGGGGAGACGGCGGATATGCCAGTAGGGTCATAACGTCAGGTTATGGTCCAGTCCACTTGTGATCTTATGGACCACATCGCACCAGGTCAGACCCCTACATGAGTACCGGACAAACGGTTAAGTCACCAGTGATGAGTTAACAGGCGACGTCCGGGAAGCGACGCGACGAGGCTGCCCGGCGGCACCAGCTGGGCGGTTCGCCGACCGGGCGCGCCACCGGGCGCTCAGAGCAGGCTGAGCTGGGTGCCGCCGCCACGGCGCTTCGGCCGGGCGTCGCCGACCCGCTCGACCCCGGTCAGCTCCGCCAGGAACGGCGACCGCGCGCGCTCGCCGGAGTGGCTGAGGAACAGGTGCCGCCGCGCCCGCGTCATGCCGACGAACATCAGCCGGCGCTCCTCGTCCACGGCGTCCACGTCGTCGTCCACGGCGGAGCCGGGCCACCGCAGCGGCAGCACCCCGTCCGCGCACCCGACGACGAACACGACCGGGAACTCCAGCCCCTTCGACGCGTGCAGGGTGAGCAGCGAGATCCGGTCGGCGCGCGGGTCCCAGGTGTCGACCTCGACACCCAGCGCCAACGTCGTGCGGAACCGCTCGAAGTCCGAGCCGCACTCGACCGCCAGCGGCTTGAGGAGCTCGTAGGCGGTGTGGTCCTCGCCGGCCGACGCGCGCACCCGGTCCAGCACGGAGTTCCCGGTGGCGCGAGCGAGCCCGCGTGCGATCCGGGCCACGCCGGGCCGGTCCGCGAGCCGGTCGTGCGACCGCTTCTGGAACGGCAGGCCGGACCGGGTCAGCACCTCCACCAGCGCCCGCGACTGCCGATCGGTCCGGTAGAGCACGGCGAAATCGGAGAACCCCAGCCCCTGCGCGCCCTCGGACACCGACACCCGACCGCTGTCGAACGCGTGGAACGACGCCCCGCCCAGCACCCGCTCCACGGTCCGCGCCACGAACACCGCCTCGGCCTGCTCGGACGACGCGTGGTGCACGCCGATCCGCGCGTCGCCGTGCTCGCCCACGGCCCGCAGCTCCCGACCCGGCACCAGGGAGGTCGGCGCGATCACCTGCACGGCACCCTCGACGATTCGCGCGCTGGAGCGGTAGTTGCGGGTGAGCTGGACGCTCGGCGCGCCCGGGAAGTCCTCGCGGAACCGCAGGAAGAAACCGACGTCCGCGCCCCGGAACCGGTAGATCGCCTGGTCCGGGTCGCCGATCGCGGTCAGGTTGCCGTCCGCCGGCGCGAGCAGCCGCAGCAGCCGGTACTGCCGCTCGTCCACGTCCTGGTACTCGTCGACGGAGATCCAGCGGTACCGCGCGCGGTACGCCGTGACCAGCTCGGCGTCGTTCTCCAGCAGGGCCAGCGGCAGCGCGACCAGGTCGTCGAAGTCGACCAGGTCCTGGGCCCGCAACGCCTTCTTGTACTGCTCGTCGCCCTCCTCGACCAGCCGGCGGGCCTCCTTGTCCCCGCCCGCGACGGAGAGCGCCACCTCCACCTGCCGGTCCGGGTCGGCGATGCCGAAGTCCGCGGGCAGGCCGGCCGCGGCGTGGTGCTCGCGCAGCATCCGCACGCCCAGCGAGTGGAACGTCACCACGGTCAGCCGGTGGGCGTGCCCGGGTGCGAGCGCGACCAGCCGCTCGGCCATCTCCTCGGCGGCGCGCCGGGTGAACGTGATCGCCAGGCACTCCTCCGGCGGCACACCGCGTTCGGTGACCAGGTGCGCGATCCGGTGCGTCAGCGTGCGGGTCTTGCCCGTGCCGGGGCCGGCGATGATCAGCAGCGGCCCTCCGCCGGCCGCCGCCGCCGCGCGCTGGTCGGGGTCCAACCCGTCCAGTAACGACCCCTCGCCGTCCACAGTGGACTGAACGGGTGCCGGCGGCGCGGTCTGGGCGGGTTCGGTTCCGGCGTGCCCGGGTTCCGGTCGGGGGGCGGGCGGGCGCGGCGTCGGTTCCGCCGGCGCGAACTCGAACAGCGACAGGGACGCGCTGCGCCGGTCGAGCTCCCCCGGTTCGAACAGCCGGATCACGCCGTACTCGCCGTCGTAGCCGGCGTCCCGCACCACCTGACCGCGCCGCAACCGGTCCACGGCCTCGCCCAACAGCGTGGAGTGCGCGGTCAGGACGTCCACCGGGACGTTCTGGAGGATGCCCAGCTCCGGCCCCAGCGCGGCGGTCAGCCGGTCGACCTCGACGGCCACCTTCTTGCTCTTCGGCCCGGTGCCGACGAGCTCGCTCACGATCTCCGGCAACGGCACCAGGTTGCGGAACCCGGCGGCTCCGTCCGGCCGGAAGCCCGCCGGCCGGTCCGCGAGCTCCGTTACCCGGCTGAGGACGCCGACCGTCACCGGCTTGCCGCACTCGGGGCAGATCCCCCGGTGGGCCAGCGTTTCCGCGGGCTCCAGCCGGACGCCGCACTTGCGGTGGCCGTCGACGTGGTACTTGCCCTCCTCGGGGAAGAACTCGATCGACCCGGCGAATCCGTCACCGGTCTCCAGCGCGCGCTTCACCGCGTGGTAGTCCAGCGCGGTGTCGAAGACGGTCGCCTCCCGGCCCAGCATCGGCGGCGAGTGCGCGTCGGAATTGCTGACCAGGCGGTACCGGTCGAGCCCGGAGACCCGCCAGTTCATCTCGGGATCGCTGGACAGGCCGGTCTCCACCGCGAAGATGTGGTCGGCGAGGTCGACGTAGCAGTCCGCGATCGCGTCGAACCCGGATTTCGAGCCCAGCACGGCGAACCACGGCGTCCAGACGTGCGCGGGCACCAGGTAGCCGCCGCACTCTAGGGTGATCTCCAGCAGGTCGCGGGAGTCCAGCCCGAGGATCGGCCGCCCGTCGGACGCGATGTTGCCGATCCTGGCCAGCCGCCGGTTGAACCCGGCCGCCGAGTCCAGGTCCGGCATGTAGACCAGGTGGTGCACCTTGCGGGTGCGGTCGCCGCGCTTGTAGATGGTGGAGATCTCCACGGACAGCATGAACCGGACCGCAGTGCCCGCGAGCGACGGCGCGAGCGTGCGGTCGACCTCCCGGTCCAGGTCGGCGCGCAGCCGGAACAGGCCGGGCTCGGCCGGCACCAGGTTCTCCCGCAGGTGGTCGTGCCACGCGGGGTGGGTGAAGTCGCCGGTGCCGACCAGCGAGATCCCCTTGCGCCGCGCCCACCAGGTCAGGTGCTCCAGGTCGCAGTCCCGGCTACAGGCTCGCGAGTACTTCGAGTGGATGTGGAGGTCGGCCACGAAGCGCACCGGCCCGATCCTAGTCCTGGCCGGTGCGGGGCCTCACGTCGCCGGGTTGCGGAAGGCGATCATCCGGGCGGGCTCGATCCGGGCCCACGGCAACGCGTTCATCCAGCCGTCCCACGCCGCCCGCCCGTACACGCCGGCCAGGAACGCCCGCAGCGCGTCGTCCGGCACCACCTCGTGGGCCGTCCCGTGCACCGTGACCTGCAACCGCTCGCCGTCGACCACCGCCGCCGAGACGGCGGGACGTGCCCGGACGTGCCGGAACCGCAAGGCGTCCGGGCCCGACCCGAAGTGCAGCCGACCTCGGTGGAACAGCCCGTCGACCGGGCTCACCCGGGGTTCGCCGGCGGCGGTGGTCGTCGCCAGGACCATGACCCGCATCGCGCCCAGCTCGGCGACCACACCCGCCGCGTCCAGCCGCCGTTCCGGCGTGACCACGGACCGCAGGTGCGATCCCGCCACCGCGTAGGAGTCGTCCAGCAAGCGCTGCAACCACTTCAGGTCTTCGGCGGTCTCGTGCACAACGGCGAGGCTAGACCCGGAAGTCGTCCGGCGGTGCCCACGGGTCACCCACCTCGAACACCCGCTCGCGGTACTGGCGGTCCATCACGTTGTCCCAGTCGCCCGGGTTCAGGCTCGGGTCGTGCGGCCGGTACGCGTGCCACACCGCGGTCTTCTGACCCCGCCAGAACCCGGTCGAGTTGGGCGGCCGTCGCCGGATCGCGTACCCGGCGTACTCGTCCCGCCGGATGCGGGTCCGCCCGTCCTCGTCCAGGTCCGCCAGGGCGACCAGGATCGCGCCGGCGGTGTGGTCGACGTGGTCGCGGTCCTCCTCGCGGTGCCCGACGGTGCTCAGCGTCCGGATGTAATCCGGCCCGGCCCGCTCCAGCAGGTCCCGCAGCACGCCGGTGAACGACTCCCGGGTGTACGGCGGCCGGTCGTCGATCGGGTTCGCGACGAAACCCCCGTCCAGCACCATCCGCGCCAGGTCCCCGGTCTGGTCGCTGCCCCCGGCGGCGTGGACGAACGTGAACACCAGGCGCACGCCGGTCCCGTCCAGCGTGTTGGTCGCGACGGGGTGCCCACCCAGCGTCAACGCCTCGAACGTCCACCGGTCGCGGACCCGCGCGGCCCGCGCGTACGCGGCCCGCTCCCCCCGGACGCGCATGTCGGCGTAGTCCATGCCGCACGCGGGGAACCCCTCCCCGCAGGGGAGGTCCCCGGCGCTGAGGTACACCACCCACACCTCGAACCCGGCCCGCACGTCGGACAGGATGTCCGGGTTCATGAACAGCAGATCGTCATCCGGGTGCGCCGCGAAGCTCACCGTGGTCGGCATCGGTCCTCCCCCTTCTCCCCCTGTCGGAGAAGAGGGCGAGACCCCCGGGCCGAATACCGGGCGGGGGTGGCGAAGTCCTCTGACGGTCGGCTCGACGGGTGCACCGCCGCCAGTCCGCGACGGCAGCGCGGCCGACCCGCCTCAGTCCCCGAGCCCGAGCACCACGTCCGGTGGTCCGTCCACCCGGAAAACGCGAACGGCGTCCGCGATCTTCACGGACGCCGTTCCCGGCTTCGCCCGGCGCGGCGGGGACGCGAGCTCCCCTCCGGGGGGCACCCAGAGCCAACCCAGCCGCCGGAAGTCCTTGGCGGGCACGTGGATCGGCCGGAACCCGACCTGGTCCAGCCCGCGCTCGCCGCGCCGCACCACCTCGGTGTAGAAGCGGTCCGACACGATCAGCCCGAGGTCGTGCGCGGGCGAGTCGGCCAGCGCCTGGCGGAACCGGGGCGCGTCCACCAGCCGCGCGGTCGCCACCACCGGGTCACCGCCGACGTGCGGCACCTCCATCACGGTCTCGCCGTGGTCCAGGGCCACCCGCAGGCGCAGCCGGTGTTCCGGGTTCGACACCCGGTTGACCTCGCTCAGCGCGATGGGGATCTCCCGCAGCACGAAGTCGGACAAGATCCACGCCTTGGCGACGCAGCCCTCGACCACCAGCGTCGCGCTGTCCCCGTCGGCCCGCCGATACGAGCTGCCGATCGGGTAGCGGGGGTCCCGGACCGCGTCGAACGCCAGGTCGAGCACGGCTTCCAGCGCCCGGTCCAACGACACCTGCCTGCCGCGGTCCCCGGCGCTGGAGCCGACGACGTCGAACCGCAGCACCGTGCGCGCGAGTGCGAGTGTGCTCACGTTGCCTCTCCTGGGGGAAGGGTCGTCAGATGTGGTCACCTTTGGCGGCACGCACCGCCGCCACCACATCCCGTGACGTCTTTCCCGGGGTTCAGACCGGACAGCGCGGCGAAACAGCCCAGGCAGGGGATGTCCACCCGCCCGTACCCGGTGGTGACGAGCCGCCGCGCCCGCAGCCCCCGCAACGCGCGCTGCGCCGACACGTGGGAGGCCGCCGCGAGCTGCGCCAGTTCCTCCTGCCCCAACGGCACGGACACCCCGCCCGGCCCGTGCGCACCGTCCTCGGCGAACACCTCGGCCAGTTCCGCGAGCACCCGCGCGACGCGGGTGTCCACACTGTCCGACGTCAGCTCGGCCTGCTTGCGCTCGGCGTCCCGCAACCGCTGGGACACCTGCCGGACGACCTCGCGCGCGATCGCGGGGCGTTCCTCCATGATGCCGGTGAACCGGGCCTTGGCGATCTTGATCGCCGACACCGCACCGTGCGCCACCACGGACGCCGAGCGCGGGCCGTCGTCCACGCAGGACATCTCGCCGAGCAGCTCCCCGCCGCCCCGGATACCCAGCAGCCGCTCGTGCCCGGAACCGTCCCGGACGACGACCTTCACCCGCCCGGACTCCACCAGCAGCACGCAGTCCCCCGGTTCTCCCTGCCGCATGAGGTGCTCCCCGGCGGCATAGCGGACCCGCCGCCCGGATTCCACCAAGGCCTGCAAATCCGCGGTCCGCACCCGGACCGCGAATGCTTTTCCGGCCACCAAGCCACCCCCGCCCACGGCCCCACCCGCCGACGTCGCACTCCAACGCTATCGCCGCCACACAATGCACCGGACGGCCCCGGATTTCCAGTCGCCCCGTCGAGAAGTGCCCGGGTATTTCCCGAATCCGCACTATCCGGGAGAAGCGCGGCCCGGAGTCGCGCAGACTCCGGGCCAGGTCACCGTTCCCGCTTGGGCACGTAGACCCACGCGGAGCACCGGGTGCCCTTCACGGACACCTCGACCGGGCGGAACGGGACCCGGTCGAGGCCACGTTCGCCGTTGAGCACCACCCCCGCGCGGAAGCGGTCGGACACGATCACGCCGAAGTCCTCCTCGGGCGCGTCGACCAGGGCCTGCCGGAACGGCTCGGCGTCGATCAGCCGGGCCGTGCCGACCACCGGTGCGCCCGTGATGTGCGGCGGGTCGATCACGGTGGGCCCGTCGTCCACCGCGATCCGCACCCGCAGCCGGTAGCGGTCGATGAGCGGCTTGTTGACCTCGCCCAGCGCGAGGTCGAACTCGCGCAGCACGAGGTCCGACAGCACCCACGCCTTGGCGATGTCGGCACCGAACGCCAAGGTCGCGCTGTCGCCGTCCGCGCGCTGGAAACGGCGCGCGGACGCGTACAGGTTGTGGTGGTCGAGGGTGGTCAGCGCGATGTCGAGCATGTCGGTCAGCGCCTGGTCGAGGTGTCGCTGGCGACGCCTGCCGCCGGACCCCGAGTCGACCACGTCCAACCGCGCTACGGTGCAGTCGGTGGCAAGGGAAGCGTTCACGGTGCCTCGCTGGATGGGTTCGTCGCGGAAAACGTTGCCGTCACCCTTCAGGGCACGAACCGGCCCCGCCACATCCGTTGATACTTCCGGGCAACTTCCCGTACTTCTGCGTTGACAAGGCGGCTCGCCGCAGGCAGGCCAAACAGGGGATGAGCACCGAACCCTTGCGCGCGCGGGCGTCCACGACGCGCTGGTCGCGCAGGACCTTCATCCCGCGCACCACGGACAGGTCGGAGATCCCCGCGAGACCGCCCAGCTCGGCCTGGGTCAGCGGCACCAGCAGCGGACCGGTGGTCGGGTCCTCGGCGAACCCCTCGGCGGCCTGCGCCAGCGCCCGGACCAGCGCCGCGCCCGAGGACGCCTTGGTGCGCCGGGACTCGGCGGTCCGCAGCTTGGCGATCGCGAGCCGCAGCAGGTCCCGTTGAATCCTCGGGTTCGCGTCCAGGTAGGCCAGGAAGTGCCTGCCGGGGATCTTCACCACGGTCACGTCGTCGTGCGCCCGCACCGAGGCGGTGCGCAGTCCGTCCTGGAAGAAGGCGAACTCGCCGAGCAGCTCGCCCCTGCGCCGGACGGCCATGAGGCCGTGGTCCCCGCTGTGGATTGTCACGTGGCCGTGCAGCAGCACCATCACGCAGTCGCTCGGCTCCCCCTGCCGCATCAGGAAGGCCCCGGCCGGGTACCGGGCTTTGTGCCCCCGACCGACCAGGTCCTCGAATTCATCGGGACGCACTCGCGTCTCGAAGGTGTGCATACTTCGATCCGCCCCTCGCCAGAAATTCCACCCGACCCCGCCATGAATCCCGCCGCCAAGATCGATTCGATCCACCCCGAACCCGGTCGATCATTGACTCCGGAGGTGCACAGAATGCCTCGCGAACGCGCCGGATTCCAGTCATTCCCGCAAAGGGGGCTCAATGCAACGAAGACTCACAAGTATTTCGCCGTCCCGACCCGTGACGCGGAGGACGAGCACGGGGCCGGGCGCGGCGGGACGTGCCCGCGCGGGGGCGGGGCGGGCCGGCCGGCCGGCCGGCCGGGAGGCTGTGTGCCGGACCGGAGGTCGGCGTCCCAGGTGGACGGACTCGCCACTCTCGGGGCCGCACAAGCAAAAGGGACGAATCCCGGTTCGCCGGAATCCGCCCCCGATGGGTTCGTGCACGTTGTTCTCTGGTGGAGCTGAGGGGAATCGAACCCCTGACCTACTCGATGCGAACGAGTCGCGCTACCAACTGCGCTACAGCCCCAGTGTTCAGTTGTCGTTCCCGTGGTGCGGGGAGAAGCATATCAGGAGTCGGGGGGTGGTTCCGCCACCCCCCTCTACTCGCCCGAGGCCCGCCGGTACGGGAGGGCCTCCGGGCCGTCGAGCTCCACGAACACGGGGTCTTCGTCGTCCGCGTCGACCACCACGGTGCCGGGGCGGACGTGGTGCTGGAAGCGCGGCTGCGGTGCCAGACCGGTGTCCTCGAACTCCTCCTCGGCCTCCTGCCCGCCGGCGGCGGGAGGCGCGACCGGACGCCGCCGGGACTGGGCGAGCCGGGCCAGCCTGCGGGCGCGGATGTCCTCCTCGATGCGGACCTGGCGGCGCAGGTACACCAGGTACCCGACCAGGGCCAGGTCGACGGCCGCGTGGCCCCACCACACGAGCGGGTACAGCACGCCCGCGACCACGCCGGTGACCAGGGCGGCCAGCAGCAGCGCACCGACCACGCGGCGGCGGAAGGCGTACTTCGCCTGCGCCACGACGGCCGCGGTCTCCGGGTCGTAGCCGCCACGACCGGGCCGGTAGGGCCGGCGGGCGCGCTCCTCCTCGAAGTCCTCGACCTGGTCGGCGAACTCCTCGTAGTCCTCGTCGAACTCGGCATCAGGCATGGCGTCGTACTCCTCCTCCATGCTGTTCCGCGCATCGGCGCGCTTGCGCACGACCATCGGGACGAGGACGACCAACCAGGCCACGACCAGTCCCACGACGATCAGCGAGCTCGGCATCCCCGTCACCTCCCCCTGCCCCGCGGCACGCGAACTGCGTACGCCACGCTAGTCACAACAGTCACACCTGTCTCGGAGGCTCGCCGTCCGGCATACGTACCAAAGTGTGGTCTATCACCCACTTTCGGCTGAGCCGACTCGTCCGCTCGGCCCGCTGGTCAGGCGCTTCGGACGTGCCCCTGTGCGGCCAAACGGCCTACCAGTCCTTCGGGTGGTGTTTCGTCGGCGGTCATCGCGAAGCACAGGTGGTCCCGCCAGTCCCCGGCCACGTCGAGGTACCTCAGGAACAGGCCCTCTTCGCGGAAGCCGGCCTTCGCCAGCACGCGCAGGCTCGCGGTGTTCTCCGGCCGCACGGTGGCCTCCAGGCGGTGCAGCCCGGCGTCGCCGAAGCAGTGGTCCACGACCATCGCGAGGGCCGCCGTGGCCACCCCGCCGCGCGCCCGGTCGGCCGCCACCCAGTAGCCCACCCACGCCGACCGCAGCGACCCGCGCACGATGTTGCCCACGGTGATCTGCCCGGCCAGGTCGCCGTCCACGGTGATCACGAACGGCAGCGCCAGCCCGCGCCGGGCCAGCGACTTCAGCGACGACCACTGCGCGGGCCACGCCATGGCGGCGTTGCGCTCGGGCCAGCCGTCGGCCGCCGTCGGCTCCCAGTTCTCCAGGTAGGCCTGGTCGCGCAGCCGGATGCGGGACCACGTGGAGGCGTCGAACAGCTTCGGCGGGCGCAGCGCGACCAGTCCGGCCTCGACCCGCAGCGGACCGAGCCGCACGGGCCAACCGGGGTGCCTGCCGACCTCCCACGCCAGACCCGCGCCCATCGGTCCCCTCTGCCCCGTCCACACCCGGCGCGCCTGGTCGCGCACCCGCCGGACTCTTCCGGCCTTGACTCTTCTGCGTCTGACTCTTCTGCGTCTAACTCTTCTGGGCGAGGAAGCTGACCAGCACTTCCTCCCCCACGACGACGTCCGTGACGTCCTCGTCGATCATGATCAGGCAGTTCGCCTCGGCCAGCGACGCCAGCAGGTGCGAACCGGAGGTGCCCAGCGGCTGGACGAGGTACTCGCCGTTGTCGGCGTCCCGCAGGAGCTGGCCGCGCAGGTAGCCGCGCCGCCCCTTGGTCGAGGTCAGCGGCGACAGCAGCCGCGCGTTCACCGCCCGCCGGTACGGGTTGCGCTTGCCCAGCGCGGCCCGGATCAGCGGGCGCACCAGCACCTCGAAGACGACCAGCGCGCTCATCGGGTTGGCGGGCAGCAGGAACGTCGGCACCGCGTCCGGCCCGAGCCGGCCGAAGCCCTGCACCGAGCCGGGGTGCATGGCCACCCGGGTCGGGTCGACGTCGCCCAGGTCGGCCAGCGCGGCGCGCACCTCGTCGCCGATCACGCCGCCGACACCGCCCGCGACCACGACGATCTCGGAGAGCAGCAACCGGCCCTCGACCACCTCGCGCAGCCGACGCGGGTCGGTGGACTGGATGCCGACCCGGCTGACCTCCGCGCCCGCGTCCCGCGCGGCGGCGGCCAGCGCGTAGGAGTTGACGTCGTAGACCTGCCCCTGGCCGGGGGTGCGGTCGACGTCGACCAGCTCCTCCCCGACCGAGATGACCGACACCCGAGGCCGGGGGTGGACCAGCACCTTGTTGCGCCCGACCGCGGCGAGCAACCCCACCTGGGCCGCGCCGATGGTCGCGCCGCGGCGCACCGCGACGTCACCGGTCTGCACGTCCTCGCCGGTCCGCCGGACGTACCCGGCGGACGGCACGGGGCGTCGCACGGTCACCTTCGCCGGGTGCCCGTCGGTGTACCCGAGGGGCACCACGGCGTCGGCCAGCGTCGGCAGCGGCGCGCCCGTGGCCACCCGGACCGCCTGGCCCGGTTGCAGCCGTCTCGGCTGGCGCGACCCCGCCGTGATCTCGCCGACCACGGGTAGCTGCACCGGTTCGTCGTTGGCGGCCTGCACGTCCACGCTGCGCACCGCGTAGCCGTCCACCGCCGCCTGGTCGAAACCGGGCAGGGCGCGTTCCGCGACGACCTCCTCGGCGCAGAGCAGGCCCTGCGACTCGGAGATCGCCACGCGCACCGGGGCGGGCCGCACGGCGGCGGCGATCACCCTGGCGACCTGCTCGTCCACTGACCTCATGTGTTGACCCTCGTTCAGGAGTTTCCGAGGCGTTCCCGCAACCACTCCCCCAGCTCGGGCCCGTAGTCCGGGTGCTCAAGTGCGAAGTCAACCGCAGCTTTGAGGAATCCCCCCGGATTGCCCAGGTCGTGTCGCCCACCCCGGTGGACGACGACGTGCACCGGGTGGCCCTCGTCGATCAGCAGTGCGATGGCGTCGGTGAGCTGGAGCTCGCCGCCGGCACCGGGCGTGATCCGCTTGAGCGCGTCGAACACCGCCCGGTCCAGCAGGTACCGGCCGGCCGCCGCGAACGTCGACGGGGCGTCCTCGGCGGCGGGCTTCTCGACCATGCCGACGACCCGCTTGACGTCGTCGTCGCCGATCTCGCGCACGTCGAACACGCCGTACGCGGAGATCTGGTCCTTGGGGATGTCGAACGCGCACAGCACGCTCCCGCCGAACCGCTCGCGCACCGCCGCCATCCGGGACAGCACGCCGGTCGGCAGCACGAGGTCGTCCGGCAGCAGCACGGCCACCGCCTCGTCGTCGCCGGTCAGGTTGCCCTCGGCGCAGCCGACCGCGTGACCGAGGCCGAGGGCCTTGTCCTGGATCGCGGTCTCCACGTCGAGCAGGCCGGGTGCGCGCCGGACCTTCGCGACCAGGGCGGACTTGCCGCGCGCTTCGAGCGTCCGTTCCAGCTCGGGCTGCGGTCGGAAGTACTCGGCGACGGCGTCCTTGCCGGGGGAGGTGACGATCACCAGCTTCGTCGCGCCGGCCTCGGCGGCCTCGGCGGCGACCAGCTCGATCCCGGGGGTGTCCACGACCGGCAGCAGCTCCTTGGGCACCGCTTTGGTGGCGGGGAGGAAGCGCGTGCCCAACCCCGCAGCGGGCACGATTGCTGTCTGGAAGGCGCTCATGGGGAGCGAGCGTAACGGCGCGCCTAGGGTGACCTGCCATGACGTCCGATCTACGTAACCGGAAGACGACTCTGCGCACACGGTTGCGGGCCGCTCGGCGTACGGCGGACCCCGCACCGCTGTCCTCCGAGGTGCTCAGCGCGGTGCGGGCATTTGACGTCGTTCCTGGTCAGACGGTGTGCGCGTACCTGGCGATCGGGGGTGAACCGGGGTCCCTTGCGATGATCGACACGCTTAGGTCCGGGGGTTACCGGGTACTGCTGCCGATCGTCGTCGGGCCGGCCCCGCTGGAGTGGGCTTCGTACGACGGTTCGTTGCGCGCGGGACCCTACGGGTTGCGTGAGCCCGCCGGGGAGCCGCTGGGCGCGTCGGCCATCGGTTCGGCGGCGTTGGTGCTGGTACCGGCGTTGGCGGTGGATCACCGGGGCGTGCGGTTGGGGAAGGGCGGCGGGCACTACGACCGGTCGTTGCCGATGGCCACGGGACCGTTGGCGGCGGTGGTGCGCGATGAGGAGTTCGTCCCGGTCCTCCCGGCGGAACCGCACGACGTCCGGATGGACGCGGTCCTGACCCCCGGGGCGGGTGTGATCCGCCTGCCGCTGTGACGTTGACCTGTGTTGTTTGCGCCGCGTGTGCCGGCCGGCGCATCATCTTCGTTGGCACTCGCGACGGTGGAGTGCCAACTCATGGGACCCGTGGAGGGGCGAACCGTGCCTACCTACCAGTACGCCTGCACCGAGTGCGACCACCGGTTCGAAGCGGTGCAGTCCTTCTCCGACTCGGCGTTGACCCAGTGCCCGGAGTGCGAGGGCCGGTTGCGCAAGCTCTACGGAGCGGTCGGCGTGGTGTTCAAGGGCAGCGGTTTCTACCGCACCGACAGCCGCTCGTCGGCGTCCTCCTCGCCCGCGAAGAGCGAGACGACCTCCACGAAGAGCGAGACGTCGACGACCTCGTCGTCGTCCACCTCATCGTCTGATTCGTCTTCCTCGTCTTCCTCGTCTTCCTCGTCGTCGTCGTCGTCGAAGAGCAGCTCGACCCCGGCTGCGGCAGCCTCGTAGTACCCAAGTTGTCCACAGGCCCCCGAGTTGATCCACAGCTCGGGGGTTCGTGCTTCCCCCACCCCGCCAAGGTCCCTACCGTCAACCCCGTGAACCTCATGCGAAAGATCTTGGCAACGGTGTTGGCCCTGCTCGCAGTGCTGGTGGCCGCCTGGCCCGCCCCTGCCGGGACGCCCTTGGCGGTGGCCGCGCGCGACCTCGCCCCCGGCGTCCCGCTGACCTCTGCCGACCTCAGAACCATCCACTGGCCACCCGAGTTGTCCCCAGCCGGCCCGGTGACCGCGACCGAGGCGGCCGGGCGCACCCTCCTCTCGGCGGCCCGAGCCGGCGAGCCGCTGACCGACGCCCGCCTGGCGAGCCGGGACCCGGACGCGGCGTCGGTGGCCGTGCGCCTGGCGGACCCGGCGGTGGCGGGCCTGCTGCGCACGGGGAGCCGGGTGGACGTGGTGGGCGCGGAGTCGCACGTGCTGGCCGAGGACGCCTCGGTGAGCGCGGTGCGCGACGGTGAGGTCGTGGTCCTGGTGGTGAGCCGGGAAGCCGCGACGACGGTGGCCGCCGAAGCTCTGACCCAACCCGTGACGGTGACCCTGCGCTGACCCGCTCCCACCCCGGAACCCCCCCGTTCGCCCGCACGCCACCCGCCCGCTCCGGGAGCGCGCGACCGGGGCACGCTGCCACTGGACTCCGGCCTCGACAGCGAGGGCTCCGACTCCGGGCCGAAACGATCCCCGTACGCGCCACACAATCGACGAACACTCATCATGGGACCGCTCGGTGCCGGTTCGAATCGACGCTGCACCGGACCTACCGCGACCCCCGCCCGCCCCTGCCCCTCCCCTACCCCTTTTCCGCCCTGCCCTTCCGTTCTGCCCTTTTCCCGCCCCGCCTCTTTTCCCGCCCTGCCCCTGCACCGTCCCGAGGAGAACACAGTGGACTGGAAGCTCGAAGTAGTGATCGTCCCCGTCACCGACGTCGACCGCGCCAAGGAGTTCTACGCCGACAAGCTCGGCTTCCGAGTGGACACCGACCACCGCGCCGGGGACGCGTTCCGCGTCGTGCAGGTCACCCCGCCCGGTTCGGCGTGCTCGATCGTCTTCGGCAAGGGCATGGGCGAGGGCGAGCCCGGTTCGGTGAAGGGCAACCAGTTCGTCGTCGCCGACATCGAGGCCGCCGCCGCGCACCTGGACGCCAACGGCGTGCAGCACTCCGGCATCCAGCACTTCGAGCAGGGCGTCATGGCACCCGGCCTCGACCCGCAGCTCGCCGACTACGGGAGCTTCATCTTCTTCCAAGACCCGGACGGCAACACGTGGGCGGTCCAACACGTCGGCACCCGGTCCAGTTGACGGACCTCGACAACGCGATCCGGGAAACGTCAACCTGATCCGGGCAAAGGTGGCCTTGAGCCGGGAGACCAGCGGGCATGCCTCGCCCCTTCAGGCCCTGCCACCCCTGCCGTTGGCCTTCCGTTGGCCTGCGCGCGCCGCCACGGGCCGACACCGGCCCACGACCCGAACGCACAGGGGACACGCACACCGCTGTGTCACGGGAAGTCGACCAACCCGTTACCCTCCGCTAGCCCCACCCGTCCCCCCGAATGGAGGTACCCGCCGTGATCAAGGGCTTCAAAGACTTCCTCATGCGCGGCAACGTGATCGACCTCGCGGTCGCCGTCGTCATCGGCGCGGCGTTCAGCGCGATCGTCACCGCGTTCACGAACAACCTGATCAACCCGATCATCGCGCTGCTCGGCGGCAACAACGTCAACGGTCTCGCGGTCAAGCTCGGCGAGAGCGACAAGACCATCATGGACTTCGGCGCGATCATCACGGCGGTGCTCAACTTCGTGATCGTGGCGGCCGTCGTCTACTTCATCTTCGTGCTGCCCATGAACAAGATCAAGGAGCGCCGCGAGAAGGGCAAGGAACCCGGCCCCTCGGAGCCGACCGACATCGAACTGCTCAAGGAGATCCGCGACCTGCTCGCCGCTCAGCAGCGCAACGGCTGAGCCCGACCCAGCCGCTCACACCGCAAGCCGCCCGTGCCACAAGCCTCTTGCCTCACAAGACGGTCGTGTAGCGGATGGGTCGTGTAGCGGACGAGTCGCGCACCGAGCCGGTCGCACACCCAACCGGTCGAACACCCCTGCGGGGACTAGCCGTGGTGGGGTGGGCGGTTGTCGAGGTACCACTGGTCGTCACGACCAGCGGCGGTCGGTTCGTCCGGCGCTTCGGGCAGGACCTCGCCGAACACCTCGGCCAGCCGACGACGCCGCGCCGCCTCCTTCGCCGCCTCTTCGGCAGCGACGGTCGCGGCGTCGTCAACAGGCTCGCTCATGCTTCGTCGAGCCCGGAGAGCTGCTCGATGACGTAGGGCACCAGTGCGGAGAGGGTTGCCATGCCGTCCCGCACCGCCGACCGCGAACCCGCCAGGTTCACCACGAGCGTGCTGCCCGACACCCCGACGAGGCCGCGCGAGATCCCCGCGTCGACCGCGCCGGCGGCCAGACCCGAAGCCCGGAGGGCCTCGGCGATGCCCGCGATGGGCCGGTCCAGCACACCCTGCGTGGCGTCGGGTGTGACGTCGCGCGGCGACACACCGGTGCCACCGACGGTGACCACCAGGTCGACACCACCGATGACCGCGGTGTTGAGCGCGGCGCGGATACCCACGACCTCGCCCTCCACCGCGACGGTGCCGTCGACGATGAATCCAGCTTCCTCCAGCAGCTCGGTGACCAGCGGTCCCGTGCTGTCGTCGTGCTCACCGTGCGCCACCCGGTCGTCCACGATCACGACAAGGGCGCGTCCCAGGCGTTGCGCGCTGCGTTCCATGCGGATCACCGTAGCCAATCGGTGGTTCCGACGGTTCCGTGACGTCAGGCTGTCACCGACTGCTACCCATCAAGCCCCCTGCCGATCCGGAAGTCGGGGCGGGTTTTCCGGGAGCGGGAACGCCCACGCGGCCACGCGCACGCGGGGCGAGCCCCCGTACCGCACCGCTGCGCACCCCTGACGCCGCGCCTGACCCCCGAAACCGCTCCACTGGACCTCCGGGCCAGTGCACGGGCCGCCGCGCCCATCACGCGGGAGCCCTGCGGCCTCCGGGACGAGGGTGCCGTTCCCATCCCTGTCGGGCACGAGGGGTTCGGCGCAGCCCACCGCCTCGATCCGAAGCGCGGCCCGCGCTCAGGTGCACGGTGGAGTCGGGCGGTTCGATGTCGTCGAGGGGACGAGGGACGCCGCACCGAACACCGCGACGGCGGCCAGACAGGCGTTGACGGGAACGGCGCGCATACGGGGTCCCGCAATCAGGACCTGCGCGCAGGCGACCAGCGCTGCCTGGATCGGCAGCCGTTCCGGCCGGGGCCCCGTGGCCGCGCGCTGGTTGTCAGGCAGTGAACGCCTGGCGACGACGAATTCGTCGTACTGCTCAACGGCCCGGTACTCCTCCGTGCCGTCGCGGTCGGCCTCGGGCTGCCGGTACCTCTTGGCCCGCAATCGGCGCGGGCGGGCGGATGTCGACGAACGAGGAATCGGTTCGCAATGCCACAGCGAGGACGGCGTTTGTGCAATAGCCGCCCGGATTTCACCCGATCGTGCTCACGAACTCCCGTCGAGGGGCGGGTCCCAGGGGAAATGAAGTGAGGCCGCACACCGGCAGGTGAGGGGCGGCCTGCCGGAGTGCGGCCTCAGCACCGGCTCGGGGCACGCGAGCCGGGGTTCATGGGGTTACCTGATGTGGACGGGCTACCCGATCTCGACGGGCTACCCGATCTCGACGGGTTTCCGATCCCGAGGGGGTTACCTGATCTCGACGGGCTGGCTGCCGAGGGTCACCTCGGCCGTGCGGCCACCGGTCAGCGTGAGCCGCACCTTCTCGCCCGGTGCCCGGGACCGGACGGCGGCCACGACGGCGTCGGAGCTGTCGATGGCGCGGTCGCCGAACTTGGTGATCACGTCACCGGCCTTGAGGCCCGCCTGTTCGGCCGGACCGCCCGGGGTCACCTCGCGGACCTCGGCACCGCCTTCGCGGTTGTCGGTCACCTGCACGCCCAGGACGGTCTGCGTGGCCTTGCCGGTCTCGCTGAGCTCCTTGGCGGTGCGGCGGGCCTGGTCGATGGGGATGGCGAAACCGATGCCCACCGAGCCGCCCTGGGACGACTGGGTCGTGTTGGGGCTGTAGATGGCCGAGTTGATCCCGACGACCTGCCCCTTCATGTTGACCAGCGGCCCGCCGGAGTTGCCGGGGTTGATCGCCGCGTCGGTCTGGATGGCGTTCAGCACGGTCGCCTGGCTGCCGCCCCCGCCGCCGGCCCGCACCGGGCGGTTCAGCGAGCTGACGATGCCCGAGGTCACCGTGCCGTTGAGGTCGAACGGCGAGCCCACGGCCACGACCTGCTGGCCGATCCGCAGGTCGCCGGAGTTACCGAGTTCGGCGGTGGTCAGGCCGGACACGCCGTCGGCCTTCACCACGGCCACGTCCGAGGACGGGTCGCGGCCGACGATCTTGGCGTTCGCGGACCTGCCGTCCTGGAACAGGACCTTGATCGCCCCGCCGTTCGCGGCCGACTCGACCACGTGGTTGTTGGTGACGACCAGGCCGTCGGAGCTGATCACGAACCCGGAGCCGGCACCGCCGTTGAGCTGCACCTGGACCACGGTGGGCAGCACCCGCTGCGCCACCTGCTCGATGGAGCCGTCGGGAGCGTTGGCGGTCTGCTGGGCGGGCGGGCCGACGCTCAGCGCGTTGGTCACCGGCCCGGACCCGTCGGCCGCCTGGTAGCCGAGGTAGCCACCGACCCCGCCCGCGACGCCACCCACGGCGAGCACGAGCGCGGTGACTCCCGCGACGACTTTCCCGCGGCCCCGATTCCGCGGCACGGCGACCGGAGATCCGGGCGGTGCGTAATAAGGCCCCGACAGACCGGGCGTCCCGTGTAGGACGCCCGGCCCGCCCGGGACTTCCGGCTGGGCACTCCCCCAGCCGGGATGAGGTGCGCCGGAGCTGCCCTGCACAGCTCCCGGCACACCGGGGTCCGATGGCGCGGCGCTCCCCTGCGAAGCGCTCGGCGCACCGGCGGCCGGCGTCGTGGGGCTCCCCTGCGAAGCACCCGCGACACCTTCGTGCGGCACGGCGTCTCCCTGCGAAACGCCCTGCGCGCTCGTCGGGGGCACCGGACCGCCCTGCACGGTCCTGTGCTCACCGACGACCGGTTGCCCAGCACCCTGTTGCTGGAAACCGGCGTAACCGTGACCGGAGGCGGCGCTGTCGCGGGCCCAGGGGTTGGGCTGCTGCGGCTGAGGCTGCTGCGGCGGCTGCGGCTCGTTCTCGGTCATGTCCACCACTCTGGGGTGCGCGCCTGAGAGGAGCCTTAAACAGACCTGGGGATCACTTGTGAGAGTGCGAACGCCGCGACGCGCACGGCCGACCCGGCTTGTCCGGCGTTCGGCCCAGCGCCGGCTCAGGCGACGGCGTCGCGCAGCCGTTGCGCGATCTGCTCGGGGGTCGCGTCGTTGATCCACACGCCCATGCCGGACTCGGAACCGGCCAGGTACTTGAGCTTGTCGGGCGCGCGCAGCACGGAGAACACCTCCAGGTGCAGCCACGCCAGGTCGCGCCCGGTCCGCACCGGGGCCTGGTGCCACGCCGCGATGTAGGGCAGCGGGCGCTGGTAGAGGGCGTCCAGCCGGGCCAGGACCGCCAGGTAGAGGTGCGCGAAGTCGTCCCGCTCGGCGGCGGTGAGGGCGGGCAGGTCCGGCACCTGGCGGTGCGGCACCACGTGCACCTCGACCGGCCAGCGGGCGGCGGCGGGCACGTAGGCGGTCCAGTGCTCCGACGTGCCCACGACCCGTGTGCCCGCAGCGCGCTCGGCGGCCAGCACGTCACCCATCAGCGCACGGCCGTGCGCCGCGCGGTACTCGGCGGCCACGGCCAGCATCCGCTCGGTCTTCGGCGTCACGAACGGGTAGCCGTAGACCTGCCCGTGCGGGTGGCTCAGGGTCACCCCGATCTCCTCGCCCCGGTTCTCGAACGGGAAGACCTGCGCCACGCCCGGAATCGCGCCCAGCGCGGCCGTGCGGTCGGCCCACACCTCCACCACGGTCCGCACCCGCGAGGGCTCCAGCGACCCGAACGACGTGGTGTGGTCGGCGGTGAAGCACACCACCTCGCACCGGCCGCGCCCCGCCGCGCGGGCCACCATCGGCATTCCGTCCACAGTGGACGGAAGGTCCGGGACGCCTTGCGCGAACGAGGGGAAGCGGTTCTCGAACACCACCACGTCGTAGTCGGACTCGGGGATCTCGGTCGGCCTGCCCGGCGCGGACGGGCACAGCGGGCACAGGTCCGCCGGCGGCTTGTACGTCCGGGTCTGCCGGTGGGCCGCCAGCGCGACCCACTCGCCGGTCAGCGGGTCGCGGCGCACCTCGGACAGCGGTTGCGACGGCGGCAGGTCCCGGGTGTCCACCGCGGTTCGCGGCGGCGCGCCCGGGGTGTCGTCGAAGTAGATGATCTCCCGGCCGTCGGCCAGTTCCCGCACCGTGCGCTTCACGCGAGCCCGTCCTCTCCCCGGCCCGGCACGGGTGCCAGGACCAGCTCTCCGACCTGGTCCCCGAGCACGGCGCGCGCCTGGTCGGGCAGGCCCTCGTCGGTCACCAGCACGTCCGCCTCGTCGAGGTTCGCGATGGTGGAGATGCCGACGGTGCCCCACTTGGTGTGGTCGGCGACCACGACGACCCGGCCGGCCGCGTCGAGCAGGGCGCGGTCGGTCTCGCTCTCGTCGAGGTCGGGCGTGGTGAAGCCGGCCCGCTCCGCCATGCCGTGCACGCCGAGGAAGACCAGGTCCAGGTGCAGGGAGCGCAGCGCCCGCACGGCGACCGGTCCGACCAGCGCGTCGGACGGGGTGCGCACCCCGCCGGTGAGCACCACGGTCCGGTCGGTGCGCCCGCTCCGCTGGAGCACGTCGGCGACCCGGGTGGAGTTGGTGACCGCGGTCAGGTCCGGGACGTCGTCCAGGAACCGGGCCAGCGCCCGCGTGGTGGTGCCGGCGGACAGCCCGATCGCGGTGCCGGACCGGACCAGGCCCGCCGCCCGCGCGGCGATGGCCTCCTTCTCCGGCAGCCGGCGCGCGGACTTGGCCTCGAACCCGGGTTCGTCGGTGCCGCAGCCGACCACGGGCGTGGCCCCGCCGTAGACCTTCTCCACCAGCCCGCGAGCGGCCAGCACGTCGAGGTCGCGGCGCACGGTCATGTCCGAGACACCCAGCCGTCCGACCAGGTCGCTCACCCGCGCCGCCCCGGTCCGCCGGACCTCGTCCAGGATCACCGCCTGCCGTTGCCGCGCCAGCACGTCACACCTCTTCCCCGAGGGCGACCGCGCGACCGTCCGACGGCACCGTGGTCAGGCCCGATCGGCGCACTGGTCATGGCCGCCAGCCTGTCCGGACCCCACAGGCCAAGTCAACAGAGTCGAACAGAACCGATCGTTCGAGTCGGCCCGGCGGTACCGTTCGTGGACCGGGTGACCGGCGCAGCCGCCTCGTCAGCGCCGAGCTCGTGGTCAGGGACGGCCGGGGAGCCGGACCGTGAACAGCGCCCCGCCCTCGGGCGCACGGCCCGCGTAGGCCACGCCGCCGTGGCGTTCCGCCGCCTGCTTCACGATCGCCAGGCCCAGCCCCGACCCGGGCAGGGTGCGGGCCTCGGAGGAGCGGTAGAAGCGCTCGAACACGTGCGGCAGGTCGTCGTCCGCGATGCCGGGGCCGGAGTCCGCGACCTCCAGCGCCACGCTGCCGTCGCCCACCTGCCGCAGCTCCAGCCGCACCACGCCGTCGGGCGGGCTGAACTTCACCGCGTTGTCCAGCAGGTTGAGCACGGCGCGCTCCAACGCGCTGGAGTCGCCGAGCAGCGCCCACGGCTGCAACCGGACGTCGAACCGCACGTCGCCGGGAGCCCGGCGGCGGGCCCGGTCCAGCGCCCGCTCCACGACCTCGACCAGGTCCACGGGCTCGTGCACCACCTGCGGCGCGTCCTCGCGGGCCAGCTCGACCAGGTCGCCGATCAACGTGGTGAGCTCGTCGAGCTGGGCCCGCACGTCGGTGTTGATCTCCGCCTTGTCCTGGTCGGACAGCGTCGGCAGGTCGGGCCGCTCGGACGCGAGCAGCAGTTCGAGGTTGGTGCGCATGGACGTCAGCGGCGTGCGGAGCTCGTGACCCGCGTCGGCCACCAGCCGGCGCTGGCGCTCCTGGGAGTCCGCGACCGCGCCGAGCATCGCGTTGAACCGCTGGGTGAGCCGGGCCAGCTCGTCGTCGCCGGTCACCGGGATCGGCCGCAGGTCGCCGGTCATCGCCACCCGCTCGGTGGCCTCGGTCAGCCGCTGCACGGGCCGCAGGCCGGTCCGCGCCACCGCCGTGCCCGCCGCCGCCGCGACCAGCACGCCGATGCCGCTGATCACGAATAGCACCACGGACAGCTTGCCCAGGGTGGTCTCCAGCGGCTTCATCGACTGGGCGATCACCATCGCCCGGCCGTCCTCGTACTGCACCGAGATCACCCGGAACCCGCTGCGCGTGTCGCTCCACAGGTTCTCGGTCTTCTGGCCGCGCGCCACCTCCAGGTCGCCCGACGACGACGGCGGCGCGACGGTGCCCTTCGGGTAGAGCATCTGACCGTCTTCGGTGAGCAGGCCGATCCGCACGTCGCCCGCCGCGAGGAACGCGCCGGGGATCTCGGTGACGTCGGTGTTCACCCTCGGCGCGATGACCGCGGCGTCCGCGCGCTGCTTCAGGCCCAGGTCGAGCTGGCCGTCGAGGTTGCTGCTGACGGTCATGTAAGCGCCCAGCGACACCACGCCCACCACCCCGGCGACGCAGAACGCCGCCAGGAGGGTGACCCGGGCCCGCAGGGAAACGCGCTGGAACCGCCCGTTGGCGGTACTGATCACGGAGGGGTCTCCCGCAGCACGTAGCCGACGCCCCGGACGGTGTGCAGGAGGCGGGGCTCGCCCTCGGCCTCGGTCTTGCGGCGCAGGTACCCCACGTAGACCTCCAGCGCGTTGCCGGAGGTCGGGAAGTCGTAGCCCCAGACGTCCTCCAGGATGCGGCCCCGGGTCAGCACCTGCTTGGGGTGCGCCAGGAACAGCTCCAACAGGGCGAACTCGGTCCGGGTGAGGCTGATCGGGCGCTCGCCGCGGCGGACGTCCCGGGTGCCGGGGTCCAGTTCGAGGTCGGCGAACCGGAGCACCGCGCCGGCGGGCTCCTCGGCGTCCGAGACCGCCCTCCGCAGCAGCGCGCGCAGCCGGGCCAGCAGCTCCTCCAGCGCGAACGGCTTGGGCAGGTAGTCGTCCGCCCCGGCGTCGAGCCCCGACACCCGGTCGGACACCGCGTCCCGCGCGGTGAGCACCAGGATCGGCAGGTCGTCGCCGGTGCTGCGCAGCCGGCGGCAGACCTCCAACCCGTCCAGCCTGGGCATCATGACGTCGAGCACCATGGCATCGGGACGCTGGGAGACGACCGATTCGAGGGCCTGCTGACCGTCTCCGGCCAGATCCACCTGGTAGCCGTTGAACTGCAGTGAGCGGCGAAGCGACTCACGCACGGCCCGGTCGTCGTCGACAACGAGGATGCGCATGGGGATCAGTGTTGCTCCTGCTCCTGAGAGCCGCCTGAGAAGGCGGTGTGAGCTAGCCGTCAAGTTTGCGGGCGACCGGGGCGTTCCACTTCCGCCACAGCGCCAGTACGCGGACCCCGACGATCAGGACCGCCGCGACGGGCGTCACCACCCCTTCGGGGAAGCCCAGCCAGTCGCCCACCGCGACGATCACCGCGCCGCCCAGCGCCGCCACCGCGTAGATCTCCCGGCGCAGGACCAGCGGGATCTCCCGCAGCAGCACGTCGCGCAGCGCGCCGCCGCCGATGCCGGTGGTCATCCCCACCAGGCACGCGGCGTACGGGGGAGCGCCCAGCGAGAGCGCGGTGGAGGTGCCGGCGGTGACGAACAGACCCAGCCCGACCGCGTCCAACAACAACACGGACCGGCGGAGTCTGGACACCGTCGGGTGAAACCAGAAGACGATCAGCCCGGTGCCGGCCGCGACCGCCAGGTACGGCCAGTTCACCAGGTTCACCGGCGGGTGCACGCCGAGCAGCACGTCCCGCATGGTGCCGCCGCCCAGCGCCGTGGTGAGCGCGAGCACGATCACCCCGAACAGGTCCAGCCGGGCGCGCACCGCCGCCAGCGCGCCGGAGGCGGCGAAGGCGGCGATGCCGACCAGGTCGAGGACGATCAGCACGGTCGGTCCGGCGGGCGCGCGGGCGGGTCGGCGGTGGTCACGCCAGGCAGGCTAGAAGAAGTCCGCCAACCGGGGCACGCCCGGCGCGCCGACGAGCTGGTCGAGGAGCGCCGCGTCACCGGTCAGCAGACCGGCGCGGCGCAGGGCGTGGCTGTCCTGCATCCCGCTGAACCACGGCCCGAGCGCCCGCGCGTGCAGCCGCACCGCGCCGGACCCGCCCGGCTCGACGCGCACGGCCCCGTCCTCGACGACCAGCCGCTGCCGGCCCGCGTGCCACGGGGCGTGCTCGTCCACCACGTCCAGGTCGACCGCGGCGGACCGGAGCCACCGCGCGGCCGGCCAGCCGCGCGCGGCGACGGCGGCGGGCAGGTCCACCACCCGCAGCAGCCACTCGGAGGTGTTCACGGTGTGCCGGATGCCCTGGTTGGTGAGCAGCCCGGTGACCGCCGGGTCGACCACCCGCAGCGAGAGCCGGTCCAGCAGGCCGCCCCACGAGGCGAGGCCGCCGAGCAGGCCGAGCTGGGTCTCGGCGTCCCGCCCGATCAGGTCGAACACCCGCAGGCCCTCGCGGTCGCGCTCGGCGGTCAGGTAGCCGCGCACCTCGCCGTCGTGGCCGGGGACGACCGACGTGATGTCGAGCCGGCGCACGTCGGCGACGTCGATCGCGGGCGGCGACCGGTCCAGCAGGCCGTTCACGGTGGACGCCACGTCGTTGTAGCAGGCGTGCAGGCCGGCCAGGTCGTCCTCGCCGACCGGGCGGGTGGCGAGCTTCGGGCCGGGTGCCACCCGGTCGACCGTGAGGTCCAGCCACTCGAACACGCCGGCCCGCTCCCAGCCGCGCGAGCGGTAGAGCGCGGGGACGGTGGCGTAGAGCGCGGACAGCGGCTGCCCGTGCTCGCGCAGGTCGGTCAGGGCCCGGTCGAGCAGGCCGGTGGCGACGCCCCGGCCGCGCGCGTACGGGTCGACGGCGACGCCGCCGATGCCGCCCAGGGGCACCGGAGCGCCGCCGTAGTACTGGTGGAACTCGTTGATCGCCAGCGTGCCGGCCGGGCGGCCGTCGAGCTCGGCGACGAGGCCGCGCCGACCGGGGCGCAGCGGGTTGTCCTCGGACGTGCTGCCGAACGCGACCTTGCGCAGCCCGCGCACGTCGTCGGCGTCGTGGTCGGTCTGTTCCCTGATGAGCACGACGTCCTGCCTACCAGGCGAAGAACCCCCGGCCGGTCTTGCGGCCGAGTTCGCCCGCCGCGACCTTGGCGCGCAGCAGGGCGGGCGGTTCGAAGCGCGGGCCCAGCTCGGCGGCCAGGTGCTCGGCGATGGCCAGCCGCACGTCCAGGCCGACCAGGTCGGTGAGCCGCAGCGGGCCCATCGGCCAGCCGTAGCCCAGGCGCATCCCGGTGTCGATGTCCTCGGCGGAGGCGACGCCCTCGGCCAGCAGCCGGATCGCCTCCATGCCGACCGCGACGCCCAGCCGCGAGGTGGCGAACCCCGGCGAGTCGCGGACCTCGATCACGGTCTTGCCGAGCTGTTCGGCCCAGGCGCGGGTCTTCGCGAGGACGGCGGGGTCGAGCCGGTCGTGGTGGACGAGTTCGACCAGCTCCCGCACCGGGACGGGGTTGAAGAAGTGCATCCCGATCACCCGCTCGGCAGGCAGGCCCTCGGCGAGCTCGGAGATCGACAGGGAGGAGGTGTTGGACGCCAGCACGGCGTCGGGACACGCGCGCGCGGCGTTGCCCAGGACCCGGCGCTTGAGCTCGGCGTCCTCCGGGACGGCTTCGATCACCAGCTCGGCGGGCACGTCGGCCAGGTGCTCCACCAGGGTCAGCCCGCGCAGCAGCTCGTCCGGGTCGCGGTCGAGCTTGCCGCGCCCGGCCGCGACCGCGAGCGACTTCTCCACGGCCCGGCGGGCGGCGGCGACCCGGGACGCGCCGTGCTCGGCCACCACGACCTCGTGCCCGCCCGCGAGCAGCAGGTGCGCGATCCCCGCGCCCATCGTGCCGCCGCCGATCACCACCGCGATCATCCCTCGACCACTTCCGCCACGAACATGGCGACCAGGTCCGCGCCGCCGATCTCGCTCAGGTTCGCGCCGGCGGCCTGCCACTCGGGCGAGGCGAAGGCGACCTTCAGGTCCTGCTCGGACCCGAAGTACAGCTCGGCCACCAGGTGCGGCTCGGACTCGCCGAGGAAGCCGGGCACGAACACCTGGCTCACCTTGGCGACCTCGGCCCTGAGCAGACCGGGCGTGCGGCGGACGAGCGGCAGGTGGGAGGTGAGGTAGGCCTCGTCGAACCCGTCGACGTCGTCCGGTTTCCGGTACAGCGCGATGTACTTGATCATGTGACACCTTCCGTCCGGTTTCGCCGCCGGACTGTAACACCGGCACGATGGCGGGGTGCGGATCATCCTGCTGCGGCACGGGCAGAGCCTGGGCAACATCGACGAACTGGCGTACTGCCGGGTACCCGATCACGCCCTCCCCCTCACCCCGCGCGGCGAACAAGAGGCAGCCGAGGCCGGACCTCGGGTGAAAGCCCTGCTCGGCGACGGACCGGTGGCCGTGTACGTGAGCCCGTACGTGCGGACGCGGTCCACGTTGCGGGGGCTGGCGCTGGGCGGGCGGGCCGAGCGGGTGATCGCCGAGCCCCGGTTGCGGGAGCAGGACTGGGGCAACCTCCAGGACCCGGTGCGCCAGGAGGTGCTCAAGCACCAGCGGCACGCGTTCGGCCACTTCTTCTTCCGCCTGCCCAACGGCGAGTCGGGTGCCGACGTGGACGACCGGCTGGCGGGCTTCCTGGTCGACCTGGAGACCCGGATGGCCCACGACGACCACCCGTCGACGGCCCTGCTCGTCTCGCACGGCCTGACCATCCGCCTGCTGTGCCGGCGGCTGTTCGGGTGGAGCATCGAGCTGTTCGAGTCGCTGTCGAACCTGGAGACGTGCGAACACCGCGTGCTCACCCGCGAGGGCACCCGCTGGTCCCTCGACCGGCCGTTCGACCAGTGGCGCGACTCCCCGGACGGCGAGACCCAGGGCTGACCGGCCCCGGTCGCCACTCACCGTCCACTGAGGACCATCCGGCCACCACTGCCAGGAGTGACCACTGTGGACTGAGAGGATGTGTTGCTACCGCGCGGATTCGTGCCCGGCCGCCATCAGGAACGCGCGGGGGACGGCGCTGGTGCCCTCCCCCGCGCGAGACCGCCGAGCGAAGCGGTGCCGGCCGCCGCCAGCACCGCCAGCGCGGGCCAGTCCAGCACGAGATAACCCGCGGACGACACCACGAAACTGGCGTACAGGCCCCAGCACTGCACGACGGTGAGCGCCGCGCCGAGCGGCGTCGTCATCAGCGACACCACCAGCACCACCAGGGTGAGCAGGGCGAGCGCCACCAGCGGCCAGTGGCTCGACACGACGGTCGCGGCCACTCCCCCGGCGAAACCCGACGCGGACCCCGGTGCGGTTCCGATCCTCGGCATGGCGGTCTATTCAACGCCCGGTCGAAAGCCACGCCACCGCCCATCGGCGGAGTTCACCGGATCGCGTGAGGCCCGGTCGTGGGAACGAGCTCCCCGCCGGTCACCCGGGCCCGGTCGACGCCCTGTCCCGCACCCGGCCCGGAGCGCCACGGTCTGCCCTAATGCACCCCTCTTGAAGGCGTGCCGCACCAAGAGCGGTGCACCCGGCGTCCGTCCCGGTAGCCTGAGAAGGCCGTGCCGCTGGCGGACGGGCTCGCGTACCCGTCCCGCCGAGTCGGAATGGAGTGTCAGCACGAGTGGAGCAGCGAGATCCGCTGGTAGCGGTGCCCCGACCGGACCTGGAGGTCAAGGCGTTGCTGAACGCCGGCCGCCTGGCGGAGGCGAACACCCTGTTCGACCAGGTGGTGAGCCGGACCCCGCCGGGCGCGGACCGCTGGGTGCGCTCGGCGGTGCTGGTCAACCGGGCGAAGCTCGCCTGGCGGCTGGGTCGCATCCCGCTGGCGCTGGAGCTGGCCGCCGAGGGCTGGACCGACCTGGACGCCGAGCACGCCGACAGCCCCGCCGCCGCGCAGGCCATGCACGCGCTGGCGTACCTGCTGGAGGGCATCGGCAACCGGCGGGCGGCGGTGGACATGCTGCGGCTGGCCGTCCAGGTCGCGCGGCGGGCGAACGTCCCCGAGGTGCTCGGCCACAGCCTCCAGGGCCTGGGCGGCACGTTGAACTTCCGCGCCATCTCCTCCCCGCCGGAGCTCGCCCCGGGCATCTTCGCCGAGGCCCGCGACCACCTGCGGGAAGGTCTGGGGCTGGTGCACGAACCGGAGATGCGGCTCGCGCTGATGGGCGCGTACAGCCGTTCCCTGGCCGGCGTCGGGGACCTGGTCGCGGCCGAGGAGGCCGCCACCGAGACGCTGCGCCGGGCCACCGAGGTCGGTGACAAGTGGGCGCTGGCGGTGGCGGACTGGGTGCTCTCGGTGGTGCGCCGGGACCAGGGCGACCTGGTCGAGGCGCGCACGTTGGCCAGCCGCGCGGTGGCCGCCGCCGAGGCGATCAACGACACGTCGCTGCTGCTGCGGTTCTCCCTCGACCTGGCGGACATCTGCGCCCGGATGAACGACCCGGTGGGCGAGTCGGCGGCGTTGCGCTGCTCGGTGGCGGCGGGTCGGACGGCCGCCGAGACCCTCCAGGAAGGACTCGCGCAGGCGTTGGAGCAGCGCCGCGTCGCGGTGCAGGCGCAACGGCTGGCGGTGGCGGCGCAGGAGGCCGCCGCGCGCGACCCGCTGACCGGCCTGGCGAACCGGCTCGGGCTGGAGCGGGCGGCGGCCGGCCTGCTGGAGAGCACGGCCGCGCGCGGCCGGGTGCCGTGGCTGGTGCTGATCGACGTGGACTGGTTCAAAGGGGTCAACGACGACGCCGGGCACGCGGCGGGCGACGCGGCGCTGCGCGAGATCGCCCAGTTGCTGCGCCGCGAGTGCCGGGCGGACGACCTGGTGGCGCGGTGGGCGGGCGACGAGTTCGTGGTGCTGCTCGGCGACTCCGGGAGCACCGCGCACGACGTGGGCCCGACCGTGGCGGAACGCATCCGCGCGGCGGTGGACGGGCACGACTGGACCGTGGTGCTGGGCACGGTCCGGCGGCCGACGGTGAGCATCGGCGTGGCGGCCGGGCCGGCCAAGCTCGACCAGTTGTTCGCCGCCGCCGACATGGCGCTCTACCGCGCGAAGCGGCGCGGCCGGAACCGGGTCGAGGTCGAACCGGCGGTCGAGATCCCCGAAATCGTCAGCGGCGGGTGAAGGGCGAATCCGGCGACGGTGCGTGACCGAAAAGCCGGAGCGGCGGGAACCACTAATGCGTTCGCGTTGCATAACGGCGAAATGATTGCGGCGCGTAACCGGAAAGCGGGAAAGAACGGGTACCGCGCAGATTCCTGAAACATTTTCAGGTTAACCTCGGGTGCATTGTCCCACCGAGGCCCGACATTCCGACCGGAGCACCCCCGGGGCTCATCGTCCCACGGGGCACCGACAAATCCCGGGGAGCACTCCGACCGCGTCTCGGGCGGGTCCGCCGACTCAGGCGATCAGACCGCCCCGGAAGGCGACCAGGGCCGCCTGGACCCGGTTGACCGCACCGATCTTGCCCAGCACCGAGGACACGTAGCCCTTCACGGTGGCCTCGGACAGGTGCAGCGTGCCGCCGATCTCGGCATTGGACATGCCCTGTCCGATGAGGACGAGCACCTCCCGCTCGCGTTCGGACAGCGACGCCAGCAGGCGTCGGGCGGGTTCCGCCGCCCGCTCGCCGTCCGCCACCGCCGCCAGCACCCGGGCCGCCACGCCGGGGTCCAGCACGGCCCCGCCGACGGCCAGGTCGCGCACCGCGCGCACGAGCTGTTCCGGCTCGGTGTCCTTCAGCAGGAAGCCCGACGCGCCCAACCGCAGCGCCTCGGACACGTATTCGTCCACGTCGAACGTGGTGAGCATGGCGATCTTCGGCGGGTCCGGCATGGCGCGCAGCCTGCGCAGCGCCATCAACCCGTCCGAGGACCGCATCCGGATGTCGAGCAGCACGACGTGCGGGCGGTGCTGGCGGGCCAGGTCGGCCACCAGGTGCCCGTCGTCGCATTCGGCCACAACCTCGATGTCGCCGGCGCTGCTGAGGATCATGCGAAGGCCGGACCGGACGAGGTCTTCGTCGTCGGCCAGCATCACCTTGATCACGACGCCTCCCCGCGTTGGCGTTTCGTGTTCGTACTCGCTCAGCATCGCGCACGAACACGCAAGCTGACGTTAATTCACCGTTATCTCACCATGGAACAGCGCCGGAACAGCCTGTTCACAGTTGCCAGGAAATACCGGCAGTGGGCGGTGGACCCGCGCAACTTCCTGGCGCGGATGCGGCAACAGGGCGCAGGGCTTGTCGTCCGGACAGCGCGCGGCGCACTGGTCACCACGGTCGAAGCCGGCCATCGGCGGGTTGCCGCACTGGGCGCGGTCGTTTGCGTTCACGTTCACCGCGCGCGTTCACCGGTGAACGTGAACGGGCGGACCTGGCGGCACGGGTTCGGTCCGATCGGCACAGTCGCGGATGGACAGGACGGTCGATCCGGCCGGCTTGGATCGGCGGCGGTGCGTTACCGAAGCAGGACACACGGTCAACAGGCAACGAGTCGCGACCCAGGCCCGTCGACTGAATGCGAAGGTCTTTCGCGAATTCCTACCTGTGAGTAGCGTGCGGCACCCGGCTCCTTCCCGGAAGGAGCTTCGCGTCATGCGGAAACCCGCCCATCCGGAAGTCGACGACTGGCCGTGGTCACCCTGATCGCCGGCGTGCCCACTTCAGCACCGGCGCTGAGCACCCGTCCGGCGCACGCCGCCAACCAGGTGAAGAGCATGATCAAGCCGCGCGCGGACGTCACCATCATCTGCGACAAGGCGTTGGGGATACCGCACGTCTACGGCACCACCCGGTCCGGCACCGAGTTCGGCGCGGGCTACGCCGTCGCGCAGGACCGCCTGTGGCTGATGGACCTGTTCCGCCACCTCGGGCGCGGCCAGCTCAGCGGTTCGCGGGCGGTGGCGGCGAGGTGCAGAACGCGCTGGTGAAGCCGGCGACGCAGAACAAGTACGACGCGGAGGTCGGCGGCCGGGTGTGGCGGACGTTCCGAGAGTAGAACGACCCGGAGGCCGTGCTCACCCTGCGCGACGGGCAGCGCTTCCCGTACGCGTCGACGCCGACGTCCCCGCAGGGCGTGGCGTTGCCCGATGGCGGCGTGGTGACGCCGGAGAAGATTTCTGCGACCGGACGTCCACCCGACAGTCCACTGTGGATTTCCTCCCGAACTCCGCGCGGTGCGGGGATTTTTCGAGGACCGCGTGCTGCCGGTCGACCTGCTGACCAGGAAGCACGGGGTGTCGTTCGCGGGCGCGAGCATGTACGTGCAGCTCGGACGCGGACTGGACTACTCGTGGAGCGCCACCTCCGCTGGGCAGGACATCACCGACACGTACGCCGTGGAGCTGTGCGGGCCCGAAGGGAATCCCGCTTCGGCGACATCTCAGCACTACCACCACCGATCGGAATGCCAGGCCAAGGAACGGATCGAGCGCAAGAACGCGTGGAAGCCGACCGTCGCCGATCCCACGCTTGCCTGTTCATACACGTTGGCCGTGCACCGCACCAGGTACGGGCTCGTGCAGAGCCAAGCGCAGGTCGACGGCAAGCACGTGGCGTACACGTCGCTGCGCTCGACGTACCTGCACGAGGTGGACTCGATCGTCGGGTTCCAGGAGTTCAACGACCCGAACGCGATCCGCTCCGCGCAGGACTTCCAGCGCGCCGCCGAGCACGTCGAGTACACGTTCAACTGGTTCTACGCCGACGCGAAGGACACCGCGTCCTACACGCCGTTCCCACAGCATCCGAACTCGGTGAACCAGGACTACTGCATCTCGTGGAACAACAAGCAGCCACGAACGCGGCCGGCACCACTCGCCGCCCGCGAACGCCGTGGACGGCGAGGCGGACATCCGGCGGGCAAGACCTGGTTTCGTTCACCCCGACCGCCGCACGATTCGTACGAATGACCGGTATCCAACGCGCTGCGGGATACGGATACTCGCTGTACGAGCTTGAGGTCTACGCAACGTAGACCGGTCCGCAGGAAGACCCCGGTCCACCCCCAGGGACCGGGGTCTTCCGCCTTCCGGCCCCGGACCCGGTCCCTCCACTGTGGACACTTCAGTCCGGGCTCGTCGTGCTCGCCTCGCCCGTCAGGAAAGTGGCTTGATCCCGTTCTGGTGCGGGAGGCCGACCTGTTCGGCGAACTCCGTGGCGACCGTAGCGCCGCCGTAGATGCCGAGCGCTTTGGCGAGGTGCAGGCGCAGGTCCGTCCGGTGGCCGTCGGTCAGGCGCGGCAGGGCGCTCTCGAAGCTGGTCACCAGGGTTTCGGCCCAGTGCTGGTCGCGGCGCAACGAGGCGATGCGGACGAGCTCGGCCAACTGCTGCGCCAGCCCGATCGCCTGCTCCACCTGGTAACCGTTGCGGTGCAACCACCAGATGGTCGCGGTGGACAGGTCGGTCAGCACCTCGTCGCGCAGGTACCGGATCTCCGCCCGCTCCGCATCCCGTTCCGCTTGGCGGACGGTGGTCGTCTGGAGCAGCTCGATGTGCTTGCGCGCCATTTCGAGGTCGGAGTCGTCCACGCCGAGCTCGACACCTTCGGCGCGCGCCCAGACGTGCGTGCCCTCGACCTGGCGCTCAGCGGCCAGTTCGTCGCCGAGCTGGTGTTGCAGCGGGGCGTGGTGCACCAGCATGGCCCGCTCGGTGACCGCGCGAGCGCGGCTCACGATGTCGTTGATGGCGGCGCTGCGCGGCACGTTGTGCCGTGCGCCGGTGGTCAGGTCGAGCCGCCAGTGCACGGTGAAGCGAGCCCGGAAGTCCAGCCCGTACACGGCGCTGGGCAACGGCGTCTCGAACGCCTGCTGGTGCGACGAGGAAGGAGGTTCGAAGGTGAACTCCTCCGCACGCCGCACCCACCGACGACGCCACCAGGCCCCCATCGCGCCCAGGGGTCCGGGCCGGAAGTCCGGCCATGGTCTACCGCTCATGGAAAATCTTCCGCCGAGGTCCGAAGAGACGCCTCTCTCACTACCCGAACCCCTAACGGGCGGGAAGGTGACCCGCGCCACTTCCCCCCAACAGCGCAAACCCCAGACCCCTGAGCCACCCAAATCCACACGCACCGCTACCCCGCACGGCACTCAGGTGACCCACCCACCCCCGCCCCCACCGCACGGGCCCGGTACTCTCCCCGTTGCGCCCTCGTAGCTCAGGGGATAGAGCATCGGTTTCCTAAACCGTGTGTCGCAGGTTCGAATCCTGCCGGGGGCACTCACCTTTCGCCGGGTGAATCAGGCCCTGAGCAGCGGAAACGCGCTCAGGGCCTGATCTTTTCAGTCAGTCGCCGTCAGCCGGAATCCGCCCCTGCCTGCCGCCCTCCGCGAAGCCACTGCGGAACGATGTCGGCCCCTCGGAGTCGCTCCGAGGGGCCAACGTGGTCGTCAGGGCTCAGCGATGCGACTTCGCACCCTTGGGGTGGACCTTCCCTTTGACGAACTTGCCAGTCAACGTGCGACCACCAGCCAACTTGCGGACCATGCCACTGGGTTGCCGGAGAGCGGCTGCGGCAACCTTTCGCGTCTGCTCACGCCGTGAAGCGGGCGCACGCTTCTCCACCACCACCGTCTCCGCGACTACCTTCTCGATCTTCGCGAGACGTCGATCGATGCTACGTACAACTTCTTGACCAGCAGTTACGTGGGCTCCGGAGATGGCTTGCTCGATGATCTCCCTCACCAGGGCGGTGTACCGCTGCCCCTGGGCTTGAGCGAGCGACTTGAGCGCGTCTACGACATCGGATGGCAGACGTAGCGAAGTGGTCTTCATCGGCCGCGGGTCAACCCACTCACCGTGCTCCATCTCGGCAGACGTGTCATGGGTGTCGTAGTACTCCGCTAGAGCTTCAAGCTCTTCGGCCGGCCTCGGCAGGGCACTGCTCTTCGTCGTCCTCGTCGTCCTGACCTTCATCGTCACCGTGCCTTCCGCTGGAAGGTCTTCTTTTCGTCGAACGTCATGTCTCGGGCTGTCACGACGAAGGCTTCACTCTGGTCGTCAACAGCCACAACGAACAAGTAGCGCCCCGAGTAGGTACGGCCGTAGATCAAGAACTTGCCGTCTCCACCCTTCACTCGGTAGTAAGGACGCTCAAGGATGGCCTCTCGCACCTCGTCGAGTGTCACGTTGTGGCGTGCGATGTGCTCTACCGACCATGGATGGTCCTTGACGTCCCGGAACACCATCCAAGTGTAATGCGATCGCATTGCGTTGTCATCAGCACTATGCGCAACGAACTGTGACTATCTGTAGTTATAGCTGCTCCGGCAGCATGTCAGTCTTTTTGTGGATGACTCTCGTTGCTCGTCGACGCACTTCGCGTACACCTTGGGCAGCACGTCCATCGAGTGCCCACCCCTCCGCCACCTCAGTGGCCGAGACACCGCCGTTGAGCATGAGCGCCACTGCGGCGTGCTGAAGCGGGATTGCGGTGTGCGTGCACCCGGCGCACCGGGTGAGCCTGCCGGTGATGGCCGAACCCGTTGACGTGCTGGCAAAGGTGTACGGCGGCAAGCCCGCTGCCGTGGCCGGAGTGCACAACCGGGCGGCGGTGCCGAGGGGCGGATGACCGCATGCATTGGCGCGGTGGTTGCGCGACCAGGCGGGGATCGTGGTGTCGTCGGTCGTGCCCTACGAACGATCATGGCGGCGTTGGCGGACGTGGTTCCGTGGCCGTGCATTCCGGCCAACACCGACCGCGCGAGATGACGCGCACGTGCTCGACGCGGGACGGTGGCTCACTCGCAGGCGGTGCCGTCCTTGTCGTTGTCCAGGCGGTAGACGTCTGCGCCACGGACCTGGATCGGGCCGCTGACGTAGGCCGGGCCGTCGCCGCTGCCGCCGGCGCAGTCGACGTCGGACGCGATGGGCACGCAGCCGCTGTAGTTGGGGTGACACGCCGGCTCGGGCACGGCGGCCGGTGGCGGGGCGGGCGGCTCGGTCTTCGGCTGCACGGCGGGCGGCTGCGTTACCTGGGGCGGTGGTGCGGGAGCGGCGGTGGTCGTGGTCGTCGTGGCGGCAGTGGTTGTGGTGGTCGTCGTGGTGGTGGTGGTGGTTGTCGTCGTGGCGGTAGTGGTGGTTGTGGGGGCCGTGGTGGTCAGGTTTGCGGCTGTGGGGGTTGTGGGGCTGCCCGCGTTGGCGATGGCCGCGATGAACACCACGGCCGCCACGGCGGCACCGGCGATCCACGCGGGGCGGTTCTTCGCGAACGGCGACGGGCGGGCCTGCGCCGCGTAGGCCGGTACGGCGTGGGCCCCCGTGATCTGGGCTCCAGCGAGCTGGGCTCCTACGACCTGGGCTCCCGTGGCGTGGGTCGGTGCCTGCGGCGGGAACGTGGCTGTGGGCGGGTCCAGCGGGAGGGTCAGGTTGCCCTCGTGGGGCAGGCGGAGGAGGACTTCGGCACCTCGGACACCGGCCTGGATGAAGGCTTCGCACCCGGCGCGACCGCCCCGGGCCGCGAGCTGCACCAGCAGCGGCGCGTACCGCTGGGACATCAGGTGGGTGAGCTCGCCGACCCGTTGGCCGTCCAGCCGGACCTCGATGGCGCGCTCGCCGCGGTACTTGCCGGCCGAGATCGTGGTCCACGCTAATTCGACCGCCACGTGCCTGCGCATCCCCGGTGCGACCGGGTACCGGGACAGCTCGGCCTGGTGGTCCTCCTCGCGGGTCACGGTGACCGCGGTTTCGGAGCCCAGCATCACCAGGCCATGGGACGAGTTCTCGATCACGGCGTGCTCCAGACGCTCAGGACGTGTGGTCTGAGCATCGGCCGACCGGGGGATGACCGTTACGCCGCCGGACACGAAGCGGTAACGACGGGCGTGACGGCACGGTGGAATCCGGCGGCAGGAAGCCAAAAGGCCCCCGGACGTCTCCGGGGGCCTTTCGAGACTGAGCGGGACGGCCGTCGCCGTCTCCCTCGGCGCGACGCCGGGACTGCTGCCGATGGCAGGGTCTGGCGCGATCGGTGACCGGGCCGCGCGGCAGTCAGATCAGCCGACGCGCCACAGGGCGGGCACGTTCGGCGGCTCCCAGCCGGGCTGGGCGGTGTGCGCTTGGAGGCACACGTAGCTGACGCCGCCGTAGGTCACTGCCGTGCCCGCGGTGTAGCCGCTGCCCGCCGCCCACGTGCCACCAGGGGGAACCGTGGTGGTCGTCGTGGGACCGGTCGGCTTGGTCGTGGTCGACGTCGGCCGGGTGGTGCTCGTCGACTGCTGGATGTTGAGCACGAAGTCGTACTGACCTTCGCGGCCCTGCCCGACGTTGCGCATCGTCATGAGGAGGCGCGGGTCGTAGATGGTGTCCGTGTTGTTGCGCGGCTCACCGGGGAAGTACAGCTGCGTGGTCAGCACGCGACCACCGGGGGCCTGCGCCTTGACGTGGATGTGCCGGGTGCGGCCGGGGTACAGGCCGGGCACGATCGTGGTCAGGGTGAACTTGCCCGACGCGTCGGTGAACTGGTGGCCGCGGAACTTGAAGCCGGTGTTGTCGTACACACCGTTGTTGTCCGCCTGCCAGAAGTCCAGGAGCACGTTCGCGATCGGCTGGCAGCGCAGCCCGAACACGTAACCGGTGACCGTCAGGCGGGTGCCGACCGTGCCCGCGTCGACCAGCGACGAGCGCTGCGGCGAGTTCGGCTTGAAGTACGGCCCCTCGGTCTGCGCCGGCGTCGGGTCGTCGCCGTCGTCGCACTGGGGGGTCGGTTCGAGCTGTCCGCCCGTGCTGGGGATCGTGCGTGCCAGAGCGGGCACACCCATCAGCGCGGCGGGCACCGCGACGCCGGCCGCGAGGGCGGCGCGCAGGACCGGCCTGCGGCTGAAGCTCCGGGAATCGGGTGATTCCTCGGTCGTGCTCTGGTCGCCGTCCATAGGCGTATTCATGCCTGCTCCTCGTGGGGGATGGGCGGTCTCGGGAATTCATAACGAACCTATGGAGACGCTCCGGCGCGGACGATGGACTGGGACGGTGGGTCGTGGTGTATCTCGTGGTCGGTCATAACTGTGAACGGCGTCACCCCCTGCCGGAGTGCGCACATCGCCGGTGCGCCGGAAGTCCCCGGGGCTCACCCCGGTCTCCCGGCGGAAGAACCGGCAGAAGTACGCGGGATCGGCGAAGCCCACCCGGCCCGCGATCTGCCGCACGGTGAGGTCCGTCCGGGCCAGCAGCCGCTTCGCCTCGCTGGCCCGCGCCTCGCGGACGAGTTCCGAGGGCGTCCGGCCGGTCGCGGCCTTGACCGCCTCGGTGAGGTAGCCGGGGGTGACGCCGATCCGCTCCGCGTACGCCCGCACGGACCACAGGTCGACGTCGGGACGGCCCGCGAGGCGGGCGAACTCCTCGGCCACCGCGCCGGTCCGGGCGGGCGGCGACGCGCTCGGCGTCTCCGGCAGCCGGGCCGCGCGCACGATCAGCACGTGCAGCAGGGACCGCAACACGGACTCGACGCCCTCGGCGCGCTCCCGGTACTCCTCGTCCAGTTCGCGGACCAGCTTCACCAGGCCGGCGTGGGTGGCGTCCTCCAGGGTGAGCCAGGGCCGTTCGCTCAACCGCCGCAGCAGCTCCCGGTCCCCCGGGTGGTCGATCAGGAAGTCGTCGGTGAACAGGATGACGAAGCCTTCCAGCTCCCGCGTGTCCACCCAGTGGTGCACCTGCCCCGGCGCGATGGCGCACAGGTGGGGCGGTCGCAGCTCCCAGCGGGCCAGGTCCACGACGTGGGTGCCGACGCCGCCGGTGACGAGCACGATCTCGTGGAACGTGTGCCGGTGCGGGAAGTTCGCGCTCGACATCGGCCCGATCGAGTCGAAGGTGCCGATGGCGAACGGCAGGGCGTTGGGCACCGGCACCTCCAACCGGTGCATCGGCAGCTCACCCACCCGGGGCGTCTGGCAGGGCGTCCCCGGTAACACGGTGGTGCCACGCATTTTTCGTCCTTTCGCCACCGGACCGAAGGTCCAGACCAATCGTTGGTGAAAACACGATGGCATGACGGAGGCCCACGGGGAACACAACGGGGGCAGCGGGTATCTCCGTGCCTGGTGGGGTGTCCGGTTGCCGGACGGCGACCGTCTCGAAATGCGCGCACCGGGCGTGAAGGTTGTTCACCTCACCCCCGGCGCACCGGTTCAGCCCCCCATCCGCCGGCGCAGCTCGGCGATCAGCTCCTCGTCGCTCAACTGGCCGGGATCGGGCCTCGTCCGGCGCAACGCGGCCTCCTCCCGGGTGATCAGCCCGGCCGCCACCATCACCTCCAGCGGACCGGCGTCGAACAGGGCCGCGATGGCCCGCGCCGACTCCAGGGACGCCTTGCCGCCGCGCTTCCAGTCGCTCAGCCGGCTGCGGTCGACCCCCGCGCCGCGCGCCAGGTCGCCGGTCGTCAGACCCCGGTTGGCGAGGTTCTCCTCCAGGTAGGTCCACCAGGCCGACGGGCCGTTCTCGGGTTCGGTCATGCACGCCATGTTAGTCGCGTGCACGCAACGTTCGCAACGCACCCCAAACCCCTCCGACCTCGCCCGGAGAACAGGACGGCCGCCGCGTCCACGCAACCGCACTAGGGTTGTGCACACATGACAGACGTCCGGTGCGCACACATCACAGCGGAGGCGGCGATGCCGAAGACCATCAGGCTCCGCGCGCAGGCCTTCGCCAAGGCCGCGCGACTGGCGGGGTTCCACTCGGACTACGCGCTGGCCAAGGCCATGGAGGTGAACCGCTCCACGGTGGCCCGGGTGCTCAACGGGGAGCTCCAGCCGGGCCCGGCGTTCATCGGCGGCGCGCTCGCCGCGCTGACCCCCATGCAGTTCGACGACCTCTTCGAGGTGGTGTCGCGGACGGACCGGGATGACTGAACGTCACCCCGGGGCCGGCGATTCGGCGGTAGTCGCGAGTACCCCCACCGGGGGAGACTGCGTGATCATCAGAGACGGATCGGCGGCGTGACCCGAGGTGACCGGCGGCCGGTGCACGACGATCGGCCGACGCCCGCGCGGCGGACCGGGAAGGACGGCGGCAGGTGAGCGAGCAGGGCAGGCGGTTGCTGCGGGACGTGCTGCGGGCGCGGCACGTCCTCGGCCACGACGTCCCGGACCCCGGGCCGCCGAACGGACCACTGCCGCTGGAGGACGCCGACGACGTGCGGCGGTGGTTCGCCGAGCACCGGGACGACGTGGTCGCCGCGATCCGGGTCGGCGACGACACGGCGGTCGAGCTGCTGGCCCACGCGTGGCACGCGCTGCCGGCGGACGTCGACGGGCGCTGGCCGCTGGAGCTCTACGACCGCGCCGCGCCGCTGGCCGCCGCGCTGCCCGCGTCCGGACCGCTGGCGGCGGCGTTCCGGGCGGGCGCGGAGGTGTTGCGGGGCCGTGGGTCGCTGCGCCCGGCCGCCGCGCTGGGGATGCGCGAACTGGCCGTCTGGCGGCACCTGGACGACCCGGAGCCGACCGTGGACGCCCTGCACGCCCTGGCCGCCACCTACCGCGCCCAGGGCCGGTTGCACCGGGTCGTCGGTTGCGCGGACGAGGTGCTGGAACTGCGCGTGCGCCACGGCGACCAGGACGCCGTCGCCCGCGCGCTGACCGACCTGGGCTCGCTGATGATCGAGGCGGACCGGCTGGGCACCGCGGTCAACTACCTGACCCGGGCGGTCAAGGCGTGCGAGGGCGGGGGGCCCGTCCCGGACCGGGCCCGCGCGCAGGTGCTGCTCGGCCGCGCGCTGTGGCTGTCCGGCGACGAGGGCGCGGGCCGTCGGTGGCTGCGCCGGGTGCTGCCCGACCTGGCCGACGACGACGCGCGCGCGGTCCGGGAGCTGCTCGACCTGCCCGTCGGCGCGCCGCCCGGGTCGGTTCCGGAGCAGGGCCACCAGGAGCGGGGTCAGCGGGCCGAGCGCGGGCTTCGCCCCTGACGTGCACCGGGGTCGCGGGTCAGGGCAGCGCGGTGGTGTCCGGGTTGTCCACGAGCAGGCGCAGCACGTCCCGGCACACGAACACCCGCCGGTAGTCGCGCGAGTCCCACGGGACGAGGATTCCGCGCTCCACCAGCCGGCGGGTGAGGTCGGTGGCGGCCTTCGTGGTCACCTGGTGGCGCTCGCGCAGCGCCCGGTGGTCGACCACGGGGAAGCCGATCAGGTCGGCCGCCACCTCGGGCAGCACGCCGGTGCGCGGCAGCAGCCGGGCGTACCGCTCGGCGAGGTCCGCCAGCAGGCCGACCAGCCGTAGCTGCGCCAAGGCCTGGTCGCGGACCGCGCACGCGAAGAACTCGACCCAGGGGTGCACCGACCCGGTGTCGACCACCGCGCGGATCTCCTCCTGGTACTCCGGCAGCGCGTCGTCCAGCCACACCGACAACGGCAGGAGCTGGTCGCGCAGCAGCCCGGCGCGCACCACCTCCAGCACCGAGAACGCGCGGGCGACGTGCCCGCTGACGGACGAGAACGGTTGCAGCACTTCGAGTTGGTAGTGCGCGAGCGCGATCTTGGCGATCCTCGGCTGCTCGCGCTCCTCGCGCACCCACGTGGACCACTGCTCCAGGTGCGCCACGAGGTGCGCGTTGGGCGCGGTGAGCAGGTACGCGCGTTCGCGGTTCACGCCGAGCACGCCCGGTTCGCGGCGCAGCACGTCGCGCGGGGCCGCGTCGGGGCGGCCGACCGTGATCGCGGCCAGCCGGCCGAGCAGGTCGGCGTCCACCGCGCCACCCCGCCGGACGTGCTCGGTGCCGTGGTCGTAGGCGGCCAGGTGGGGTGCGAGCAGCTGCACCGGCGCGGACCGGTCGGTCGGCGGCGGGCCGTGCGCGGCGACGAGGTCGGCGGCGAACGCCTCGCGCAGCCCGATCACCGTCCCGGTCAGGCCGGCGGACGCCGCCGCGTCGCGGACCTGGGTGGCGCGGACCAGGCCCGGCCGGACGCGGAGCCGGTCAGCGGCCTCGTCCAGCCGGCCCAGGGCGTGCTCGGCCTCGGCCACCAAGCGGTAGGTCACCGCCGGCAGCGGCAGGTGGGACGGCAACGGGGGCGGCAGGTACGCGCCTTCGCGCCGGAGGTGCTCGGGGATGCCCGGGAGCTCGGGGACCGGAGCCCACTGCCCTGGCGGCAGGGGTGGGGCGTTCATGGCGAGCAGCATCTACCAAGTGAAGTGAATGCGCAATACGCTTCACCTGCTCAATCACGATCAATGGACGGAATTCCGGCGGGCTTCCGTTCAGGCCGGTCGGTACTATTCCTCGACAGCTCGGTTATCGCCCTGACGGACCACCCGGTCGTACCGCCGAGGACATTCCGCAGAGCTGCGGCCGACCATTCGAGGCCCCTTGTGCCGGACTGTGCCGAGGACGACGAGGGGCGGCCTCGCTGCGCGAAGACCCTTGTCCCCTCGGCTGGTCCTCCGCTCGCTGCCCGACCGGACGCGCCCGCGGGCTCCATTCGGCCCCTCCCCGCACCGTTGCCGAACTGCGTGACCGAGGTCACTCATTACCTCTGGGTACGACTCGTACCAGCGACGTCGCCGACGGCACCGACATATTCCGCAGGTCTTTGTTCACAGTCGGGAGAAATACCTCGAAAAGCCAGGTGAGCGGCTGTTAACGTCGTTTCGGACGCCACCCGCCAGGCGTCGTTACGGTCGAATCCGACATTCTGGGGAGAACTGCCATGACGAAGCTCGCCCGTGTCCTGACCACCGCCGCAGCGGCTGCCGCGGCCACCCTCTCGCTCGGCGCGGGTGCCGCGCAGGCCGCCGCCGACCCGGTCTACCTGATCACCACGGATTCCTCGACCTGCCACCAGATCGGCACGAACGGCGTCGCCGGCAACGTGTTCGTCAGCTACGAGTGCCGGAGCGGCGTGGCCGGCTACAGCGTGCTGGTGCAGCCGACCCACGCCACGTTCTCCAGCGTCTACCTCGCCACGCTGTCGTCCGCGCAGTGCAACACCCTGGGCAACAACGGTGTGAGCGGTGGCGTCTGGTCGTCCTTCAACTGCCAGCTCGGCGTGGCCGGCTACAGCGCGCAGGTCACCAACTGAATCACCGGTCGCGCCCCGGGCACCTCTCGTGCCCGGGGCGCGACCGCGCGCGTCGGGTCCACCGAGGGGCGCTTCGCCGGCGGTGCGCGCTGCTCGGCGTGAGTGGAGCGGAGTCGGGGCTCAAAAGCGTTGGCACAGGCCGGTTCCCGCGTGGCGCGGAGCGACCGGGGGGTGGCCGGCGCGAAGGTCGGATGCGGCCGACCTTCGCGCCAGAGGCGACGAACACGGAGTTCCGCTTTGAGCGTCACGGAACCGGCAACAGGCGCGGAGCCGGTTCCCGCTGCGTCTCCAGGTCAGGTTCGTCGGCGAGGGACACGTGCCGCCCCTCATCCCGTTCCGGAGAACGGGCCGTCGGTTCAGGCGATCCGGTCGTCGGGCAGTTCGAGCAGCTCGTCGAGCACGCTCGTCGCCGGCCCGCGCCGTCGCCAGGAAAATCTGGTGGGGGACAACACATTCATCTCGTCGGCCGGCATCCGCATCGCCACCACGTCGTCCTCGGTGTGCAGGCGGACGACGTCGATCACCGCGTCGTGCGCGCGGACGCCGACCACCGCCGCGAGCTCGCCCCGCGCGTCCCGGGGGTGGAGGAACTGGAAACCGCGCTCGATCAGTTGGCGCAGTTGGAACGAGGTCCGCACCGCGACGTCAGCCGGCGAGGTCATCGAATTCCCCGTCCCTGGCACCGGCCACGAAGGCCGCGATCTCCGCTCGGGTGTAGACGAGAGCGGGACCGTCCGGGAACCGGGAGTTGCGCATCGCGATCTCGCCGTTCTCCAGCGCGGCGAGTTCGACGCAGTTGCCATAAGCTCCGCTGCGCGCGCTCTTGCGCCAGGTCACGTCCGGCAGCTTGGCCGCGGACATGCCGTTGCGGGCCTTGAAGGCCATCGACATCACCTACCCCACGCGACGGGATGCATCTGCACGTGCATCTGGCTGTGCACGGACCGTAGCACTCCGTGAAGCACGGGTAAATGCACGTGCAGATGCAGACGGCGAATCTCCCCCGGACGGAGGAGTGCTACAGGGCCGCTCGGACCTTCAACAGCATCTGCCTACTGCGGTCCGGCGTCTCCGCGTCGACGGTCAACCGGTCGAAAACCCGGCTGTAGACCTCAAGTTCTTCCAGTTTGTCCAGGTAGAGCGCGCCGGCCAGGTGTTCGAGGTAGACGATGTCCGGCAAATCGGGTTCGCCGAACCGGAGCATCGTGAAGGGGCCTTCCGCCGCGTAGCCGCTCAACTGGTACGGCACGATCTGGAGGGTGATCGGCGCTTCCTTGGTCACGGAGAGCAAGTAGTCGATCTGGTCGAGCAGCACCTGACGCCCGCCGATCGGGCGGTGCAGCACCGATTCGTCGATCACCGCCCACAGTCGTGGGGCACCGGGCCGGAACATCACCTTCTGCCGCTGCATCCGCAGCGAGACCCGGCGCTTCACCGGCGGTCCGGCCAGCTCGGGCCGGCCGTGGCTGGCGATCGCCATCGCGTACGCCTCGGTCTGGAGCAACCCCGGCACGAACTGCGTTTCGTAGGTCAGGATGCGGGACGCCGCCTCCTCCAGGCCGACGTAGTCCTGGAACCAGTCCGGCATCAGGTCGGTGTACCGGTGCCACCAGCCGGGCGCGTTCGACCGGCGGACCATCGCGAGGAACTTGTCCCGCGCGTCCGCGTCCGTCATCCCGTACATGGTCAGCAGGTCCGAGACGTCGCGCTCCTTCAGCCCGACCCGGCCCAGCTCCATCCGGCTGATCTTCGACTCCGAGCCCCGGATCGCGTAGCCGGCGTCCGCGCGGCTGATCTCCGCGCCCTCCCGCAACCTGCGGAGCTGCGAGCCGAGCACGATGCGGAGCGCGGTGGGGCCGCTGTCCCGCTCGGCGGCCGAACCCTCGGGGTCACCAGTGGCCATCGCTGATCCTCCCGATCGTTCTCACTCGTGCGAAGCCCGTCCACCCGAACAGCGGTTGCGCCCGGACGGCGCGAAATCGCATCGTCACTGAACGTACACCGCTGATCTTCCTCCGTCCGCCGCACACCGCCCACTCACACGTTGAGCCCAAGCGCTTACGCTGAGTGCGCTGTGTCGCGGTGCACCACCACCGCCCTCTCCCCTCCCCACTGCGAGGTCACCAATGCCGGGACCGTCCTCGGACATCGCCGCCCCCGTCTACATCGACACCACCAAAGCCAGCATTGCCAGGGTCTACGACGCTTTCCTCAACGGCAAGGACAACTACGAGATCGACCGGGAGGTGCTGCGCCGGGTCCAGCAGGTCGCGCCGGAGGCCGCCACCCTCGCGGTCGACAACCGGTCGTTCCTCATCCGCGCCACGCGGTTCGTGGCCAGCCAGACCGGCATCACCCAGTTCTTGGACTGCGGTTCCGGCCTGCCCACCGCCGAGAACACCCACCAGGTGGCGCAACGCATCCAGCCGGACGCCCGGGTGGTCTACGTCGACAACGACCCGGTGGTGCTGGCCCACGGCCGCGCGCTGCTGGAGGAGAACGACCAGACCCACTTCTCCGCGGCGGACATCTTCAACCCCCGGCAGATCCTCCAGGACCCGGTGGTGCGCAAGCACATCGACTTCAGCCAGCCGCTGGCGCTGTTCCAGCTCGGTACGCTGCACCACTACACCGGCACGTCACCGACGCCGACCGAGATCATGGCCGAGTACATCGAGGCGCTGCCGTCGGGTTCCTTCGTGGCGATCAGCCACTTCATGGACCCGGAAACCGAGGAGCACTCGGCGATCGCGCGCCGGATGGAGGAGACCTTCCTCCACTCCCCCATGGGTTCCGGCCGGTTCGCCACCCGCTCGGAGCTGCTCGGCTTCTTCGACGGCCTGGAGCTGGTGGACCCCGGCCTGGTGATCTGCGCGGACTGGTGGCCGGACGGCCCCCGGCTGCGGAAGCTCGACGCGGTGTCCTACTGCATCGCGGGAGCGGTCGCCCGCAAGCCGTAGCGGTCGCCACGAGGGGCGGTGGCCCCGCGTCGAGCGTCGTGCCATGTGCGGATGGCACGACGCCCCCGCAAGACCCGCCGACCTTCCGTCCACAGTGGACTGCCGATATACCCGGGGACGCCACCGCGTCGCGGCAGCGCCCCGGACCTCACCGGGTGAGGAAGTCGACCAGGACCGGAGCGGTGACGTCGGCCTTCACCATGTGCGTCTGGCCGTCGAGCACCTTCAGCTCCCCGTCGGGCAGCGCCGACGCCAGGAACGCCTGGGAGTTGCGCAGCCACTCCGGGCTCTTGCCGCCCGCGATGACCAGCCCCGGTGCCGTCGCCCCGGCCCACCGATCGGCGGCCGGCACGACCCCGCGCTGGAGCTCCCCCACCACCGCCAGGTCGTGGGACAGCGTGTGCGCCACGCCCTTCAGCTTCTTCCACATCGGCAGGACCGGCATCAGCGCGACGAAGAGGCCGGGCGTGCCGACGAACTTCATGAACATCTTCACCGCGTCGCCCGGACGGCCGTCGGCCACCGCGCGGCTCGTCCGCTGCCGGAAGTCGGCGGGCAGCGGGTCCCGCGTGCCGTCCACGATCATCGGCGACTCGTAGACCGCGAACCGGTCTGCGGCGACGCCCCGGTGCACCGCCTCGGCGACCAGCGCGCCGCCGGACGACATGCCGAACAGGTGCGCCCGACCGCCCGCCGCCCCGATCAGCGCGGCGATGTCCTCGACCTCCCGCGCCACGTCGTACGGCCCGGTGTCGCCGCTCTCGCCGCGACCGCGCCGGTCGTAGGTATAGACCGTGAAGTCCGGCGCGAGTTCCCGCGCCAACCGCGCGGCGGGGCCGAACCGCCGGTAGCACATCGCACCGTCCACGATGATCAGCGCGGGCCCGGCACCCGTCCTGGTGTAGGCGATGGTGGTGCCGTCGGCGGACGTGACCTGTCCCATGTTCGTGCTTCTCCCTCAGATCTCGGCGCGCAGCTTCAGCGCGATCGCGGACACCCAGAGCCAACTCACCACGGCCACCGCGTACAGCAGCACCGTTCCCCACTCCGAACCCAGGAACGCCACGGGCACCACCGACAGCACACCGGTCGCCGCGCAGTACCACGACCACCCGCCGTGGAACCGCCGGGCGAACACGAAGCACGCCGCGACCAGCGCCGGGAACGCCGCGAAGAACGCCACGCCGTGCAAGGTCCCGTGCCACGACAGGACTTCCGGCGGCCCGTCCGGCGCGCCGACCGGGAACCCGAACGCCGGGTCGGCCACGAACACGCCGCCGCCGACCATCCCGATCGCGAAGATCCCCAGCAGGACCGGGCCCCCCGTGCCGCCGCGCTGCCCGGCGAGTGCGCGCCGCACCCCGAAGGCCATGGCCAGGAACAGCAGTCCGGTGAGGACGAAGTTCGCGATCTGCACCCAGCCGCCCTCGCCGAGGGAGAGGAAGCTGAACGGGTGCCGCGCCAGGTCGAAGCCGTCCCGGGTGAACGCCTGGGCGAACCCGGTGACCAGGTACAGCGGCCCGGCGAGCGCCCCGCAGCCCAGCAGCAGCCCGGTGACGCCGGTACGCGAACCGGTGCGCGGCCCGGGGGCCGGCGCGGTCATGACAACCCGCCCAGCCAGGAGGACCAGGAGCGCTCGTCGCGACCGTCGTCGGTGAAGACGTGGTGCATCGCGATCAGCCCCCCGTTGAAGCCCTGGAAGAACCGGTACATCGCGTCGGGCGTGCGAATCCCGACCGTCTGCGCGTTGGCGTAGTAGACGACGCCGGGGATGCCGTCGACCGCCACCGCGTCGCCGCGTCGCGGTGCGTCCGCCAGGCCCAGCTCGCGGTGCAGCGCGGTCCACAGCGCGGGCCAATCCCGGACCGGCGGGCCGAACGCGGTCACCGGGCGCGCGGTGCGGCCGGTGAAGTGCTCCAGGTACTCGACCAGGGTGCGCCGGAACATCGTGCCGCCGGCCAGCATCGCCTCGAACTCGTCGTGCCAGTCGTCGCCGGGCAGGAACCCGCTGGTGACCACGCGGAGCACGGTGCTGCCCCGCTCCCGGCCCTCGACCAGGAACTCGTAGGCCAGGAACCGGCCGTCGGGCTCCCGTTCGCCGCCGAAGGCCAGGTGCCGGCCCGGTTCCCACGCGGTGACGCCCTGCCGGGGCTCGTAGTGGCCGAACGCGCCCTTGACCGCGACGCCGGCCTCGACCTCGTTGCTGCCCATGAACCACGAGTCGATGCCGGGCCCGGTGGCGATGGCCTCCCAGACCTGCTCGGGCGTGACGCCCGCCAGTTCGACCTCGTCGGTCTCCTCGAACGCGTGCCCCATCAGGACTCCTTCGGAATGCTGGGGTGCACGGCGACGACGACGCGGTGCGCCCGTCCACCCCCGGTCGTCTCGTCGTGGTACTTCGCGACCAGCCCGGTCACCGCCGCCGCCAGTTCCTCGGCGAAGGCCGCCCGGTCCGTCGCGGTGGCGAACCGGACCTCGCCGTCGAGGGCGAAGGTCGCCACCCTCCGGCCCGCCTTGGCGGACCCGGTGAGCAGGTTGCCCACGTCGCGCACCAGCCGCGCCGCCACCGCGAGCAGCCACCGCGCCGAGAGCCGGTCCGGTGACCGCTCCGGGTCGGGCTGCACGGCGGCCAGCGCCATCGGCGAGATCACGTAGGACGCCGCCGTGGCGCGCATGACCCGTTCGGTCATGTTGCCCTTACGGCGCTCCTCGGCGAGCTCGACCAGGCCGTGCCGCTCCAGCGCGCGCAGGTGGTAGTTGACCTTCTGCCGGGGCAGCCCCACCTTGGCCGCCAGCGTGGTCGCCGAACCCGGCTCGACCAGCTCGGCCAGCAGCCGGGCCCGCACCGGGTCCAGCGTCACCTCGGCCGTGGCCGGGTCTTCGATCACCGCTACGTCAAGCACGGGGCAACCCTCGCACCGACGAATTATTTTGTCAAGACAACTCGATTTGTCGGTGAGGACGGCGCGGGCCGCGTGGTCAGCGTTCGGTGCGGGGTCGGTCAGCGCGGTCGGCGAAGGTCGGCGCATGGTGGAAGCACAGGTCAAGCGGAGTTGGTGGCGGCGGCATTGGGTGCTGCCGCTGGGGGTCCTGGTCGCCGCGTTCGTGGCGTTCTCGCTGCCGAGGTACCTGACGCTCGACCCCGCGCGGACCCGGGTGCCCCAGCCCGGCGACCACACCTGGCACTACCCGTTCCTGGTCGGGCACGTGGTGTTCGGGTCGATCGCGATCCTGGCCTGCGTGCTCCAGATCTGGCCGTGGCTGCGGCGGGAGCACCCCGTCTGGCACCGGCGCGCCGGCCGCGCCTACGTGTTCGCGGGCGTGCTGCCCGCCGGCGTGCTCGGCGTGGCGATCGGCGCGGTCAGCCCGTTCGGCCCGGTGAACCAGGCCGGCAACGTCCTGATGGGGCTGCTCTGGCTCGGTTTCACGATCACCGGCCTCCGGATGGCGCGACAGCGGCGCTACGCCGACCACCGGCGCTGGATGTTACGCAGCACCGCGCTCACCCTGTCGATCATCAGCAACCGGTTCTGGGCGGCCGGGCTGGGGCTCGTCCTGCCCGACCGGCTGGACACCACCTTCGGCGGCAGCGAAGTCGCCCTGCTCCAGGCCATCGCGGGCACCTCCGCGTGGCTGGGCTGGGTGCTGCCCCTGCTGGCCGTCGAGTGGTGGCTCGACCGCAGCCGGCCGGGGCGGCGTCAGCCGGTGAAGAGCCCCGGCAGGCCCGGGGTGGACGGCTGAGACTCGAAGTCCAGCAACTGCCGCTTGCGGGCGATCCCGCCGCCGTAGCCGGTCAGGTCGCCGCCGGAACCGACCACCCGGTGGCACGGCACGATGATGCCGATCGGGTTGTGCCCGTTGGCCAGGCCGACCGCCCGCGCGGCGGTCGGCCGGCCGAGGGCCACGGCCACCTGGCCGTACGACCTCGTCTCCCCGAACGGGATCGAGCGCAGCGCCGTCCACACCGAGCGCTGGAACGGCGTGCCCAGCAGGTCCAGCGGCACGTCGAACGCGGTCCGCGCACCCGCGAAGTACTCCGCCAACTGCTCGACCACGTCGCCGAACAGCGAAGCGTCCCGCGCCCCGAAGCTCTCCTCGGCCGGCCGGTACCGCTGCTCCGTCATGTACAGCCCGGACAGCACGCCGTCCCGGGCCACCAACGTCAACAGCCCCACCGGGCTGTCGACCACCGTGTGCGCCACCACCGCGAAGTTCCTCTCAGGCCGGCAACCGGTTGACCGCGTGGTCCCCGGTCGCCCACAGGTATTGGACCGCGTACGCCCGCCAGGGACGCCACGCGCGTGCTCGGGCGACCAGCGCGCCCGGTGTGTCCGGCATCCCCGACGCCCGCGCGGCGACCCGCACGCCGAGGTCGCCGGGGATGAACGCGTCGGGGTCTCCCAGTGCGCGCATCGCGATCATCTCGACGGTCCACGGCCCGAACCCCGGCAGCGCGTGCAGCTCGGCGCGCGCCTTCGCCCAGTCCGCGCCGACCCCGAGGTCGACCGCGCCGGAGGCCAACGCGCCCACCAGCGCCGAGAACGCCGCCTTGCGCGCTTTCGGCATGGCCAGCACCGCCGGGTCGAGCGACAGCAGCTCCTCGGGCGTGGGGAACAGGTGGGTCAGGCCGACGTCGGTGATCGGCGTGCCCGCCGCCGCCACGATCCGCCCCGCGTGCGTCCGCGCCGCCGCCGTGGACACCTGCTGGCCCAGCACCGCCCGCACGGCGAACTCCGCCGGGTCGGGGGTGCCCGGCACCCGGCGGCCGGGGTCCTCGTCGACCACGGCGCGCAGGTCCGGGTCGGTCCGCAGCCGGTCGTCCACCGCGACCGGGTCGGCGTCCAGGTCGAGCATCCGCCGGCACCGGGCGATGGCGATCGACAGGTCCCGCAGGTCGGTCAGCGCCAACCGGCACGCCACGTGGTCGGGCTGCGGGCTCAACGCCACCACGGCGTGCCCGTGCGGCAGCCGCAACGTTCGCCGGTACGCGCCGTCCCGCCACTCCTCCACCCCCGGCACGGCGGTCGCCGCGAGGTGCCCGAAGAGGTTGTCCGGGCACAGCGGCGCGCGGAACGGCAGGCGCAGCGACAGCACGCCGGGCGTGTCCACCACGGTCCGCCGCCGCGTCCGCAGGTCCGTGGGCGAGAGGGCGAACACCGAGCGCACGGTCTCGTTGAACGCCCGGATGCTGGCGAAGCCGGCCGCCAGCGCCACCTCGGCCATCGGCAGGGTGGTCGTCTCGATCAGCAGCCGCGCGGTCTGCGCCCGCTGCGCGCGGGCCAGCGCGAGGGGTCCCGCGCCGAGTTCCGCGAGCAGTTGGCGTTCGACCTGGCGGACGCTGTAGCCGAGCCGGGCGGCCAGTCCCGGGACGCCCTCCCGGTCGACCACCCCGTCCGCGATCAAGCGCATGGCCTTGGCCACCGAGTCGGCGCGGTGGTTCCACAACGGGGAACCCGGACTGGCGTCGGGTCGACACCGCTTGCACGCCCGGAATCCCGCTTGTTGGGCCGCCGCCGCGCTCGGGTAGAACCGCATGTTCTCGACCTTGGGCGGGGCCACCGGACAACTCGGGCGGCAATAGATGCGCGTGGTCAGGACGGCGGTGAAGAACCACCCGTCGAACCGCGCGTCTTTGGACCGCACGGCCCGCACGCACCGTTCCGCGTCTTCGTGCACGTGATCCAGCATCGGTCAACGCCAGGCCGTTGGCCGGCGGAAATTCGACATCGAGGGGTCTCCCGGTCAGGTCGCACAGCGCTGTGCCGACCCCGTCCGGGCGGGCGGCGGGACGGCGGGCGGGAGCCGGCCTCACCTCGGCCCGATCCCGGCCGTGCCCGTCGAGCACGGTCCGCGGGATCGGGCAGGCCCGCACCGCACCGGCCCTCACGGGCCGTGACCGGCACGGGACCGGTCACACCGCGGTCGAACCCGGCCGACGTGGCAGGTCGCCGCGCCGTTCCACCGACCCGGCCGGCTCGGAGCACGCCGCTGAGAAGACCCCCAGGACCCCTCAGCGGCGGGCGGTGCGGCTCGTGCGCCGGTGGCCGGCGAACCCACTCGGACCGGTCCCTCCGCACAACCCGACGACCTCGGCGGAACGTCCTGGGCAGCTTGGCAGCGCGAGTCGTTAGGGTGGACCGCCTGGTGCTCCACCGGTCGACAAACGACCTGTTCACGCGCTCACATCCGGTTTTCCGGTCCGGAAGGCCGGACCCGAGGAGGTCAGCCGCGAATGGCTGGTTCTGGTCAGGGGTCGGGGCCCCGCGCCATTTTCGCCGAGCGGTTCGCGCTGCTCTACGCGGAGGCCGGCGACCCTCCCCTGAAGCGGGTGACCGAGTCGGTGGGGCGCGCCCGGCGGACCGACGAGCGGGGCCGCCCGGTCCGCGCGACGGCGCAGCGGGTCAGCGACTGGCGGCGGGGCCGCAACGTGCCCGCCCGGTTCTCGGCACTCTCGGTAGTCCTCGAAGTCCTCATCGGCGAGGCCCGCAAGACCCGGCCGCAGCCGCCGGCGGCCGGTTTGTACGACCTGCGGGCGTGGCGCGCGCTGTGGGAGGAGGCGCTGTCCAGCCCGGCCACCGCGCCCGACGACGAGGAGCCGCCGAGCTCCGACGAGATCGGCGTCTGCCCCTACCGGGGCCTGGCCGCCTTCCAGCCCGAGGACTCGTCCTGGTTCTTCGGCCGGGAGCGCAGCACGGCCGCGCTGGTGTCCCGGTTGAGCGCGTCCGCCGATTCCGGTGGAATAGTCGTGCTGGTCGGCGCGTCGGGTGCCGGTAAATCGTCCCTCGTCCGCGCCGGGGTGATTCCGGCCATTCGCGCCGGCGCTGTGGCGGTACCCGGCTCGGAACGCTGGCCGGCCATCGTGGTGACACCGGGGGCGGACCCGGTGAAAGAACTGGTGCGCCAAATCCCGGAATTGTCCGAGGCGCTCGGGAGAACGCTGGAGGAAATCGCCCACCACCACCCCCCGGACGGTCCGGAGACGTTCCTCGGGCAGGCGTCGCCGGCGGTGCCGCGGTTCGCGGCGCAGATCCGGGCCGCGTTCGCCGACCACGCGGCCCGGCACGGCGGCGAGCGCGTGGTGGTCGTGGTGGACCAGTTCGAGGAAGCCTTCACGCTGTGCGGTGACGAGACCCTGGTCCAGGTGTTCGTGCAGGCCCTGCACGTGGCGTGCACGCCCGCCGGGCCCGGTGACGTCCCGCCCGCCGTGGTCGTGCTGGGGGTCCGGGCCGACTTCTACGGCCGCTGCCTGGCCTTCCCGGAGCTGGCCGACGCGCTCCAGGAGCGCCAGATGGTGCTCGGCCCGATGACGTCCGCCGAGCTGCGCGAGGCCGTGTCGCGCCCGGCCAAGGCGGCGGGCCTGCAACTGGAGCCGGGGCTGATCGAGCTGATGTTGCGCGACCTCGGCGTGCGCAGCGGGCGGGCGCAGGGCCGGACCGGCCAGGGCGCATACGACGCGGGCGCGCTGCCGCTGCTCTCGCACGCCCTGCTGGCCACCTGGCAGCGCCGCGCCGGCGGCAAGCTCACCATCTCCGGCTACCGCGCGGCGGGCGGCATCCAGGGCGCGGTCGCGGCGACCGCCGAGCGCGCGTGGGCCGACCTCGCCCCGGACGCCCAACTGGCCGCCCGCCCGCTGCTGCTGCGCCTGGTCCGGGTCGGCGAGGACACCCAGGACACCCGCCGCCGGTCCACCCGGCACGAGCTGGTCGACCAGGCCGCGAACCGGGCGGCCGGCGAGGAGGCGCTGGAGGTGCTGGCCCGCGCCCGGCTGGTCACCCTGGACGCGGGTTCGGTGGAGATCACCCACGAGGCGCTGCTCCAGGCGTGGCCCCGGCTGCGGAGCTGGATCGACCAGGACCGGGAGGGCCAGTTGCTGCGCCAGCGGCTGGAGGAGGACTCGGCGACCTGGGCCACCCAGGAGCGCGACCCGTCGCTGCTCTACCGGGGCGCGCGGCTGGAGACCGCCCGGCACTGGGCGGACGCGGCCGGTCCGGGCGGCCTCACGGGGGTGGCGCAGGACTTCCTGTCGGTGTCCACGCAACACCGCCGGCGCGCGCTGTGGGGCCGGCGCAGCGCGGTGGTGGTCGTCGTGGTGCTGGCGATCATCGCCGCCACGGCGGCCGTGCTCGCCGTGCGGCAGCGCGACGACGCGGTGTTCCGGCAGGTCGTCGCGGAGGCCGACCGGCTCCAGGAGACCGACCCGTCGCTGTCGGCGCAGCTCGACCTGGTCGCGCAGCGGATCCGACCGGACGACCAGGAGGTCTACACCCGCATCCTGTCCACCCAGGGCACGCCGCTGGCCACCCAGCTCGTCGGCCACGAGGGCGCGGTCTACCTGACCTCGTTCTCCGCCGACGGCGACACCCTGGCCACCGCGTCCTACGACTCCACCGTGCGGCTGTGGGACCTGCGCGACCGCGACAACCCCAAGCCGCTGGGCCCGCCGCTGCGCGGGCACCGGAGCTGGGTGAGCTCGGCGGTGTTCAGCCCGGACGGCGGCACCCTGGCCACGGCCGGCGACGACGGCACGGTCCGGCTGTGGGACGTCGCCGACCCGAGCCGCCCGCGCGCCCTCGGCCAACCCCTGGTCGGCGACCACGGCACCGTCTACCTGGTCGCGTTCACGCCGGACAGCAAGACCCTGGTGACCGCCAACGAGGACCACACCGCCCAGTTGTGGGACGTCACCACGCCGGCCGCGCCGAGCCCGCTGGGCGCGCCGCTGGGCCTGCACTCCGGCCAGGTGCGGTCGGTGGCGTTCAGCCCGGACGGCCGGGTGCTCGCGGTCGGCGGCGACGACCGGACCGTGGTCCTGTGGGACGTCGCGGACCGCACCCGGCCCCAACCGCTGGGCCCGCCGCTGGCCGGGTTCGACGGGATCGTCCGGTCGGTGGCGTTCAGCCCCGACGGCCGGGTGCTGGCCACCGGCAGCGACGACCGCACCATCCGGCTGTGGGACGTGGCCGACCCGGCGGCGGCGCGACCGCTCGGCCGTCCGCTGACCGACCACGACGGCCCGGTCTGGTCGGTGGCGTTCAACCGGGGCGGTCGGGTGCTGGCCAGTGGCAGCAGCGATGGCACGGCCCGGCTGTGGAACGTGACCGACCCGGTCCACCCGCTGGCCATCGGCCAGCCGCTGACCGGGCGCAACGGCACCATCTACGCGGTGGCGTTCAGCCCGGACGGGTACCGGCTGGCCACCGGCAGCCAGGACACCGCGGTGCGGCTGTGGTCGCTGCCCAAGACGGTGCTGATCGGCCACTCCGGGCGGACCGTCGGCCCGGTGTTCACCCCGGACGGGCGGCGCATGGTCACCGGCAGCCGCGACCGGACCATCCGGGTGTGGGACCTGGCGGACCCGCACGAGCCGCACAGCGCCGCGTCGGCGCGGACCGACGACGACGCGGGCGTGTGGGGGCTGGCGATCAGCCCGGACGGCCGGACGCTGGCCAGCGTCAGCGACAAGGCCGTCCGGCTGTGGGACCTGTCCGACCCCGGCCGGGTGCGCCCGCTGGGCGGACCGCTGGAGCTGCGCACCCGGTACAGCGCCCCGGTGGCGTTCAGCCCGGACGGCAGGGTGCTGGTCACCGGGTCGAACGACGATTCGGTGCAGTTGTGGGACCTCACCGACCGGGACCGGCCCCGGCCGCTCGGCGGACCGCTGGTCGGGCACAGCGGGTACGTGCACTTCGCGGTGTTCACGCCGGACGGGAAGTCGTTGATCACCGGGAGCGCGGACCAGACGGTGCGGCTGTGGAACGTGTCCGACCCGGCGGCGGCGCAGCCGCTCGGCCACCCGCTGGGCGGGCACGCGGGCGCGGTGCGGGCGGGCGCGGTCAGCCCGGACGGGACCGTGCTGGCGACCGCCGGCGACGACAAGTCGATCCGGCTGTGGGACCTGTCCGCGCCGTCCCGGGTCCGCCCGATCGGCACGCCGATGACCGGGCACGTGGAGGCGGCCGTGACGATCGCGTTCAGCCCGGACGGGAGGACGCTGGCCAGCGGCGGGGACGACCGGGCGGTCCGGCTGTGGGACGTGCGCGACCTGCTCCGCCCGCACCCGCTGGGGCAGGCGCTGACCGGGCACGACGCCGGGTTGCAGGACGTCCGCTTCACGCCGGACGGGCGGATGGTCGCCTCCACCGGCCTGGACGGCACGGTCCGGCTGTGGGACCTGGACCAGCAGCGCGCGATCGGCCGGGTCTGCGCGAAGACCAAGGGCGTGCTGCCGGAGGAGCTGTGGCGCAAGCACCTGCCCCAGTTGGACTACGAACCGGTGTGCCCGTAGGGGGTCCGAACCGTTGACGGCGGCCGACGTCCGCGATCGGCCCCCCGGGCGCTTCCCGCCGTGGACTTCCCGCGGATCGTGGCTAGGTTCCAGTTCATGCGTTTACTCGGCCGGGTGGGCAGCCCGCAGGCGGTGCTGGCGGTGCTCACCGCGATCACCGGCGTCTACATGGGGCTCGTGGTGTGGGGGAACGTCACCGACTACGAGACCAACCGCGCGTTCGTCCAGCACGTGTTCGCGATGGACACGACCTTCCGCTCCCCCGGCACGATGTACCGGGCCGTCACCGACCAGACCGCCGTCACCGCCGCGTACGCCCTGATCATCGCCTGGGAGGCGCTGACCGCCGCCGTGCTGCTGGCCGCGCTGGTGGCGTGGCTGCGCGGCCGGGCGGCGGCCCGAGCGCTGTCGGCGGTCGGCTGGGTCATGCAGGTGCTGCTGTTCGGCGGCGGGTTCATCGTGGTCGGCGGCGAGTGGTTCCTGATGTGGCAGTCGGCGGAGTGGAACGGGCTGACCGCCGCGTTCCAGAACTTCGTGATCGCCTCGGTCGGGCTCATCCTGGCCCGGCTGTCCACAAAGGACGCGTGACCACCGGCGGCGGTGGCCGCCCGGTCAGCCGAGGATCTGGCGGAGCTGGTCGAGCAGCTCGGCCCGGCTGGTGCAGCCCAGGCGCTGCCGGATTCGCGCCACGTGGTGCTCGACGGTCTTGGCCGAGATGAACAGCCGGTCGCCGACCTGCCGGTAGGTCGACCCGCCGATCACCAGCTCGGCCACCTGGCGCTCGCGGTCGCTGAGCTTGCCCGCGTCACCGAGCCTGCCGGTCTCGACGGGCTCGGCGGCCGGTTCGGCGGGCTTGCGCGTCGCACCGGCCGGGCGGCCCTGCAACAGCCGCGCGCAGTCCAGCAGGCGCACCATGGCCTGCCGGTCGGAGGTCCTTATCGCCGCCTGGCCGGCCAGGCGCGCGGCGTCCCACCACTGGCCGACGGCGTGCAGGCCGCGAGCCGCGCTCTCCACCCGGTCCGCGTCGACCTTGCCCGCGAGCACGTCCAGCCAGCTCTCCGCGGCCGTCGACACGAGGGCGCTGTACCGGCCGCTGGGCGCGCACGCGGCCAGCGCCGCCGCGTGCTCCTCGGCGGCCGACGTCTCCTCGGCGATGATCGCCGCGTGCAGCAGGCTCCAGTGCAGCGGCACCGCCCACAGCGGCGGATCTCCCAGCCGCCGCACCAGGTCCCGGGCCGCGCCCAGGTGCGGCGTGAGCCGGTGCTGGTCGCGCAGCCGGGCCGCCGCGGCGGCGAACTCGCCCAGCGGCAGGAACGTGTAGAGGTCCACCGGGTGCCGCAGCACCGCTTCGCAAGCCTGCTCCCAGGTCCGCTTCAACGTCGCCAGGTCGCTGGTGCGCCGGGCGACGCCGACCTCCAGGGCCACCGCGAAGATCCAGTCCCGGGGTTCCAGCGGCCGGCCCGCCCTGCGCAGCGAGATCAGGGTTTCCCTGGCCTGCACCAGGTTCCCCCGGACCATCGCGATCCACGCCCGCAGCAGCCCGTGCCGGACGGTCATCAGCGTGCCGCCCAACGACGTGGCCAGCGCCCGGTCCAGCACCGACTCGGCCACCGCGAGCTCACCGCTGTGCAGCGCCACCAGCCCGGCCAGCGCGGCGGGCGTGTCCGGCAGCAGCACCGCCCGGCCGGCCGGTTCCAGCAGGCCGACCGCGCGGACCAGGGTGGACAGCGCGGTGGTCGGCGTGTCGCCGATCGACTCCAGGACCCCGTGCGCCATCAGCGACGCGCCGCCGTCGAGCAGGGTGGGCGGCGCGACCGGCAGCGGCCCGGCCGGCACCCGCCCGGTGCCGACCTGGCCGACCACCGCGAACGCCGTGGACGTGGCGCTGGGCGACCAGCGGTGCAGCTCGGTGCTGCGGGCGAGCTGGCCCCGGTGCGCCAGCGCGATCGCGGCGACCTCGGCCGCCGCGCCCCGGTGCGCCCGGTCCCCGGCCGAGAGCACCCGGTCGGCCAGCCGCAGCGCGGCGTCCAGGTCACCGGACAGGGCCGACGCGGCGGCCTGCCGCACCGCCACCTCGTCGTCCGGCGTGCCGACCGCGGCGAGCAGCCGGGCGGACAGCGCCGGGTCGGTGGGCAGCGCTTCCCTGGCCGCCGCCTGGAAGGCCTCGGCCGCGGCGGGTCCGCCGACGCCGGTGCCGAGCAGCGGTCGCACCAGGTGCAGCACCGGACCGCCGGACCGCATCTCCAGCTCGGCCAGCCGCTGCCGCACGGCGATCCGCCGGTCGGTGCGGCTCAGCGCCGCCACGGCGGTCCGCGCGATCGGCAGCAGCGTGCCGTCCGGGGCGAGCAGCCCGGTGGCCCGGCCCGCCTCGATCACCTCGCCCACGGCGTCGGAGTCCTTGTCCAGCAACGCTCCCAGCAGGTCGAGCCGGAGCGCCGCACCGGCCTCGGCGGCGAGCAGGAACTTCTGCACGGCCGGTTCCAGCCAGTCCAGGTCGGCCCGGAACGACGCGATCACCTCGGCCGGCACCTCGGCGGTGGTCACCCCGGCCAGCCGGGCCACGAACCGGGGCACCCCGCCGGTCTGCCGGTGCACGAAGTCCGCCAGCCCGCGCCCGGCGGCGGGCAGCACGGCCCGCACCTGCTCGCGGGTGAACGCCGCGGGCATCAGCGGCGGGCGCACCCGGCCGAGCGCCTCGGCCAGCGCCGCCAGCGCCCGCGACCGGGGCCACGGCCGGTAGGCGACGACGACCCGGGCGTCCCCCCGCTCGACGAGGGCCCGGAGGGACCCCAGCTCCGCGTCGCCGAGCAGGTGGGCGTCGTCCACGATCGTGGCCGCCACCCCCGCCTCCCGGTAGGCCCGCTCGACCTCCCGCAGCACGGTGGTCTTCCCGTACCCGCCGGGCGCGAGCACGCCCAGCCGGAGCACGGCGTCGGGTGCGGCGGCGATCTCCGCCGGCACCCGGCCGGCCGGGTCGGACAGCAGCGGGCGTTCGGTGGTCATGCGCGGGCTCAACGGCCGTCCTCGGCTGGGTCGCGGTCACGGGACCGCCCGGTGGCCGCCAGCCCGCGCACGACGCGCTTCACGGAGCGCCGTTCCGGCAGGTCCAGCGGCGTGATGTCGATCGGGGGGCGGGGCGGCGGGGCGGTGAACTCCTCGTCGGCGGGGGAGGTGGACCCGCCGACCGGGAAGCGCAGCAGCGGGTCGTCGTCGCGCACCAGCACCGACGTCTCGCTCGGCTCGGGCTCGTCCGGGCCGAGCAGCAGGTGCCGCCCGGCCAGCGCCGCGCCCTTGACCGCCGACGTCTCCGGCGCGGCCTCGAACACCACCCGGCCGGGCAGCAGCGACGAGATGAGCGGGATGCGCGCACTGCCGCCGACCAGCGCGGTCACCTCCAGCGGGGTGCCGCCGACCACCCGCTCGAACACGGCCACGGCGTGCTCGACGTCCGGCCGGATCAGCTCCTCGAACCGGGCCCGGGTCAGCGGCACCTCCACCACGCCGGACGGCAGGTGCACCGGGATGGCCGTCTCGACCGCGCCGGACAGCACCCGCTTGGCGGCCTCGCAGTCCCGGCGCAGCCGGGCGTGCAGACCCCGGGTACGCGGGTCGTCCGGGTCGAGTTCGGTGAACGGCCGCCCGAGCACCGTGCGGACGTGCTCGAACACCAGGTCGTCGAAGTCCGCGCCGGCCGCCTGGTCCACCCCCTCGGTCCGGGCCACCAGGTCGAACGGGGGCCGCACCACGGCCGCGCCGAACGCGTGGCTGCCCAGGTCGAACACGCCGACCGGGCCGCGCCCGAAGGACGCGGCGGCGGCCAGCGGTTCGGCCAGCAGGGTGACGTCCGGCAGGCCGACCGCGTGCAGAGCGCGGTGCGCGAGACCCTTGGCGTGCGGGCCCCACCCCGCCGGGTGCGCCAGCACGATCCGCGCGGCGGGTTCACCCTCGCGGTCGGCGACCTGGCCGGCCACCCACATCACCAGCAGGGCGGTCAGCTCCTCGGCCGGGTACCGCTCGGAGCCGAGCGCGACCGGCACGTCGTCGCCGACCCGGCGGGCGAAACCGGTGGCCGTCCAGCGCGGGTCGCCCGGCTCGCCCACGGCGAACGCGCCGTCGGCGGTGAGCTGCAACGACGACGCGACCCCGCCGCCGGGCCCGCCGAGCCCGACGAGCTCGGGCTCGGCCCGCCCGGCCCCGCCGAGCCGGCACACGGCGGCGGCGGTGCGGGTGGTGCCCACGTCGACCCCGAGGACGTACGGCAACTCGGAGCCTCCTCCACTCGACCGGTCGCGGTAACGGGTCCCAGTACGTACACGGGGCTACCGAGGAGTCACAAGCAGATCCCCTAATCCCCTAGGGAGTGAACGAGAACCACACCATCGTGGTTGCGGGATCTACTGGGAGTAATCCCCGATGGCGGCACATCCCCCGCTCACTACCTTGATCGTCATGGCCGGACCCACCCCTGCCGGTCCTGCCCACCTCGACCGATTCGACCAGGAGACACCCATCATGGGCACCAGCCCCGCCACGCTGCACGACTTCGTCCTCGACCTGCTGGGCAACCCCGCCCGGTTGGCCGACTTCCAGGCCGACGCCGAGGGGACCCTGGCCGACGCGGGCCTGGGCGACATCAGCGCCCTGGACGTGCAGGAGGTCCTGCCGCTGGTCCTCGACTACGTGCCCGCCGGGAGCCTGCCCGCCCTCGACGGCTCGGTGCTCAACGACCTCCCGCTGGACGCGGTGGACGCCCCCGGTGCCATCGGCCAGCTCCAGGCCGTCACCCAGCAGCTCTCCTTCGCCGGCGTGTCCGGCACGTCCGACGTGAACCTGGCGGCGGCGGGCGCGCTGAGCGCCGACGCCAACGGCCTGGAGATCTTCGGCGGCCTCGCCGGCTGGGGCCTGGTCGACACCGTCGCCTCCGCCGACGCGTCCGTGGCGGGTGACTTCTCGGCGGTCGGCGACGTGGCGCACACCCTGGACGACGCGCTGCCCACCACCCCGGTCAGCGACCTGGCCGGCACGACGTCCGGTTCCCTCGACCTCGCCCAGGCGGGCGGGGTCACCGGCGCGCTGCCCGGCGCGGACGGCCTGACCAGCCCGGTGTTCGGCACGGTCGACTCGCTCACCGGCGTGGTCGACGGCGTGACCGGCGGCCTCGCCGGCGACCTGACCCACGGCGCGCTCGACGTCGGCCACCTGGGCAACACCCTGAACGTGGACGGCCTGGGCGCGCTGCCCGAGCGCGAGCTGGGCCCGGAGACCGTGGTCGACACGGTCGAGGACTCGGCGGGCCGGCTGTCGCACGGCACGGGCGTGAGCGACATCACCGACCACGTGGGCGCGATCGACGTGCCGCTGCTGGGCGCGGGCCTCGACGACGTGCCGCTCCTCGGTGGTGGCGACATCAGCGACTCCCTGTTCTAGACCGCTGCCGATCGGCGCGGTCCGCGGGAGCGGTTGTGCCCGACCCCGGTCCCGGGGGCCTGCGGGCCGGGTCGGGCGTGGCGAGAGGGCCGGTGCCGTCCGAATGGACAGCACCGGCCCTCTTTCACCTCACCGAGTGAATACAGCAGACTCTTCCGGGTGATGTCCGCACCCTGGCTCGACGTGCTCGACGACACGATCCGGTCCTGCGCCGCCCACAACCGGCCCGACCTGGCCGAACGGCTGCGCGAGACGCGGAGCCGGCGGCTCGACCCCAAGCTGCGGGTGCTCGTCCTCGGCGAGCCCAGGCAGGGCAAGAGCCAACTGGTCAACGCGATGGTCAACGCGCCGGTGTGCGCGGTCGGCGACGACGTGACCACCGCCGTGCCGACGTTCGTGCAGCACGCCGAAACCCCCCACGCCGCCCTGGTCCGCACCCTGGCGAACACGCCCACCGAGCGCATCCCGGTGCCGCTCGACCAGCTCGCCGACCAGGTCAGCGCGGGCCGCACCGGCGAACTGCTCAGGGCCGAGGTCGGCATCCCGCGAGCCCTGCTCACGTCCGGCCTGGTGCTGATCGACACGCCGGGCGTCGGCGACCTGCGCCCCGCGCACACCGCCAGCACGTTCGCCGCGCTGCTCCAGGCCGACGCCGTGCTGATGGTCTCCGACGCCACCGCCGAGCTCACCGCGTCCGAGATCGAGCTCCTCAAGCAGGTCATGGCGTCGTGCCCGAACGTCACCGTGGTGCTGACCAAGATCGACATCGCGGCGCAGTGGCGGCGCGTGGTCGAGCGCAACCGGGCCCACCTGGCCCGCGCGGGCGTGGCGGCCAAGCTGATCCCGGTGTCCGCCGCGCTCCGGCTGCGCGCCGCGAAGACCGGCGACAAGGCGCTCAACGCCGAGTCCGGCTTCCCCGAGCTGCTGGCGTGCGTGCAGCAGGACATCGTCGCCGCCGCCGACGTGCTGGCCCGCCGCACGGTCGCGGTGACCGCCGCGTCCGCGATCAGGCAACTGGTCGCGCCGGTCCGCGAGGAGCTCACCGACCAGGGGCCGCAGACCACCATCGCCAAGCTGAACGAGGCCCAGCGGCGGATCGACGAGCTGCGCCGCCGGTCCGCGCGCTGGCAGACCGTGCTGTCCGACGAGATGGCCGACCTGGTGTCGGACCTGGAGTACGACCTCCGCGACCGGACCCGGCGAATCCTGCGCGAGGTGGACAAGACCTTCGAGACGGCCGACCCGGCGCGCGGCTGGCCGGCGTTCGAGGACTGGCTGGAGGACAACCTCACCGAGGCCGCCGCGACCAACTTCACCTGGCTGCTGGACCGGTCCGCGTGGGTCGCCGAGAAGGTCGCGCGCAGCTTCCCGGTGCACCTGGACGACCTGCGGCCGGACTCGGTGCTCCCGGCCGACGTGCTGGAGCGGGTGTCCAAGATGGACAAACCGGTGATCGAGCGGTTCAGCGTGGGCCAGAAGCTGTTCACCGGCCTGCGCGGCTCGTACGGCGGGGTGCTGATGTTCGGCCTGGTGACCAGCCTCGCCGGGATGCCGCTGATCAACGTGATCTCGCTGGGCGCGGGCGCGCTGTTCGGCGGCAAGTCCATCATGGACGAGAGCGACCAGCGGCTCAAGCGCAGGCAGGCCGCCGCCCGGACCGCCGCGCAACGGCACGTGGACGACTTCTTCATCAAGTTCAACAAGGACTTCCGGGACGCCGCCCGCACCATCCAGCGCGGCCTGCGCGGCCACTTCAGCACCCTCGCCGACGACCTCCAGGAGACCCTGCTCGAATCGGCCCGCAGCGCGCGCCGCGCCGTGCAGGACGACGCCACCGAGCGGGAGCGCCGGGCCCGCGAGGCCAAGCGCGAGCTCGACCGGCTCGTCCAGCTCTACCAGCGGGTCCAGGCGATCGCGGGCAGCGCGCCGCCGCTGGGGATCAGCGCGTGACGCTCGCCGACGAGGTCTGGGCGCTGCTGGAGGAGGCGTTGGCGGTCTACCGGGACAGCCCGCGCGCCGTGGCGTGGCTGCGCGGCCACCAGGCGCGGTTCGCCGAACCGGTCCGGGTGGCGGTGGCGGGCGCGCCGCGCGCCGGCAAGTCGACCGTGGCGAACGCGCTGATCGGCGAGGAGTTCGTGCCCACCGGCACGTTCACCTGGTACCGGGACGGCGGGCGACCGCGCGCCTCGGTCGGACCGCACGAGGTGCCGATCGCCCGCCGGGACGGCCGCGCGTTCGTGGACGCGGGCGAGGCCGACCGGGTCGACGTGGAGTGGCCGTCCCGGTCGCTGCGCGAGCTGACGCTGATCGACACGCCGGCGGGCGCGCCGGTCGAGCAGGTGTACGGCGAAGCGGACGCGGTGCTGTACCTGACCCGGCACGTGCACAGCACGGACCTGCGCTACCTGCGGACCGCGCACGACCACCCGGTGGCGCGGGCCGCGCCGGTGAACACGGTGCTGGTGCTGGCCCGCGCCGACGAGATCGGCGGCGGCCGGATCGACGCGCTGTCCTCGGCCAAGCAGATCGCCCGCCGCTACCGGCGCGAGGCACAGGTGAAACCGCTGTGCCAGAACGTGATCGCGGTAGCCGGCCTGCTCGCCGTGGCGGCCCGCACGCTGCGCCCGGACGAGTTCGCCGCGCTGGCGTCCCTGGCGTCGCTGGCCCGCACCGAGCTGGACGACCACCTGCTGTCGGCGGACAGGTTCGTCGGCGAGGACTTCCCGGTGCGGCTGGACCCGGCGGTCCGGCGCGGGCTGGTGGACCGGTTCGGCATCTTCGGCGTGCGCCTCACGACCACGCTGATCCGCCAGGGTTTCGACACCCAGGTGAGGTTGACCGGGCAACTGGTGCAGCGCAGCGGGCTGGGCGAGCTGCGCGAGTCGATCGGGGCGTACTTCGGCGAGCGGCAGGACGTGCTGAAGTCGCGATCCGCGCTGCTGGGGCTGGACGTGGTGCTGCGCAACGAACCCCGGCCGGGGTCGGCCGGGTTGGCGGCGGGCGTGGAGCGGGTCCTGGCTTCGGCCCACGACTTCCGCGAGCTGCGGTTGCTCGCGGCGTTGCAGAGCGGGCGGGCCACGCTGCCCGGTGAGCTGGCCGGCGAGGCGACCCGGCTGGTGGGCGGGCTGGGGACGACCGTGCCGGCGCGCTTGGGCGTGGAGTACCAGCCCACGGACGCGGAGCTGCGGCAGGAGGTGCTGGAGACGGTGGGGCGGTGGCGGGAGCAGGCGGCGAATCCCGCGTACGACCAGACCCAGCGCCGAGCGGCGGCCGTGGTCGTCCGTAGCTGCGAAGCGATGCTCGTCGGGTTGGGTTGAGCGCGGGGCGGGTGCGGTGCGCGGCGGGGCTGGGCGGTGCGGTGCGCGGTGGGGCGGGGAGAGCGGGCGCGAAGAGCGTCCTCGCCGGACGGGCAGACCGCCAAGGATGACAAGGGAGTTGGCGTCGTGCCATCCCCGTACGGCCTGGTCAAAGACAACCACAGGCGTCAAGGGGGTCTTGCCGGCGTCGGGGTTGGTGGTGCGGTCTATCCCCTTGACACCTGCGGTTCCCTGCGGGCAGGCCATACGGGGATGACACGCAGCCGGCGGGGGTGCGTTGCGCACGCGGTGCGGGGTGCCCGCGTCCAGGGGGAAGTAGCGCTCGTCCAGGGGGCTCCGGGTGCGGCCACCAGGTCGATCGGCTCTACCGCGATGGCGGCGACCTCCAGGTCCGGTGCGGTCACGGCGGCCTCCAGCGCCAGCGCCAGGTCGAGGCCACCGCTCCGCGCGTCCGCGATCCGTGGCGGAAGGCGCACACCGATTCCGGCGCGCCGGGCAGGCGGTCGAACAGCCGGGTGGCCAGGTGCCGCGCCAGCGCTTTGACCTGGCTCGTCATCGACGATACCGATCGGACTCATCGCGAGGGGTCGTTGAATTCGATGCCTCGGCTGTTGGAGGCTGAGCTCATGACAGACGTGCTGCGCTACACCGCCTTCTCCACGGACCCGGAGGGCGGCAACCCGGCCGGCGTGGTCCTCGACGCCGCCGGACTCACCGACGCCGGGATGCTGGCGATCGCGGCGGAGGTGGGGTACTCCGAGACGGCGTTCGTCTTCCCGCACGACGAACCCGACTCGTACCACGTGCGCTACTACAGCCCCGAGGTCGAAGTTCCGTTCTGCGGGCACGCCACGGTGGCCACCGCCGTGGCCATGGACCACGTCGGCACGCTGGCGTTCCACACGCTCTCGGGCGAGGTCGTGGTGGACACCGACGGCAGGACCGCGACGCTGACCAGCGTCCCGACGACGTCCAAGCCGGTGGGCACCGAGGACCTGGACCGGGCCCTGGGCGCGCTGGGCTGGGGGCACGACGAGCTGGACCCGCGCTACCCGGCGCGCTGGGCGTTCGGCGGGGCGTGGCACCTCGTGCTGGCGGCGAAGACCCGGGAACGGCTGGCGGACCTCGACTACGACTTCGACGGCCTGCGTGACCTGCTGACGCGCAACGAGGCCGTCACAGCACACCTGGTCTTCGAGCGCGAAGAGGACGTGTTCGACGCCCGCGACCCGTTCCCCGTGGGCGGGGTGGTGGAGGACGCGGCGACGGGGGCGGCGGCGTTGGCCTTCGGCGGGTACCTGAGGTCGATCGGACGGGTTCCCGGACCGCGCACGCTGACCATCCACCAGGGCGACGACATGGGTCGCCCCAGCGTCCTGAGCGTCGACGTGCGCCCCGACGGGGATCGGGTGAGGGTCACGGGAGCCGCCGTCCCCCTCTAGGTCGTACGGGTGGTCAGGTGCGGTCCAGCACGACCACGGGGATCTCGCGGTCGGTCTTCTCCTGGTAGCCCTCGTAGTCGGGCCACACCTCGTTCATGAGCTTCCACAGCGCGGCGCGCTCGTCGCCGGTGGCGGTCCGGGCCGTGGCGGTGAACTCGTCCGCGCCCACCCGGACGTCGACCGCCGGGTTGTCCGCCAGGTTCTTGTACCAGGCCGGGTGGTCCGGCGCGCCGCCGTTGGAAGCCACCACGACGTAGGCGTCGCCGTGCGGTTGGTAGATCAACGCGGTGCGGCGGGGTTGTCCGGACTTTCGGCCAGTTGTCGTAAGCAGCAGCGTGTAGACGCCGGAGCGCCACTCGTGGCCCTGCGTGCCACCGGATTCGACGTAGTTGCGGATGTGCTCGTTCACCCAGCCGACGGGGCTGTCCACTACTGCCATGGTCCTGAAACTACCGAGAACGCGGCGGGGCCGCCGGTCGCTACTCCGCAGTCACGACCGGCGGCCCGCAACGGGGTGGGGACGTCCGCCTCGCACCCCCTCGGCCAGTCACCGGCTCCCCGGCGTGTCCCGACACTTCCGCCCGCGTAAACGGTGTTCGGGTCGCACGACCACGTCCGCGACGGGACGTGGCTCAGGACGGGACGGCCAAAGCTGGGTGGTGCCCACACTCAGTAGATCTGGCTGGCGCGCATGGCTTCCTCTCCACTTCACGGGGACTTCGCCAACTATGGCGGCCGTGAGGGGTGGCGGCTCATTCAAAAGGGGGATAGAAGAGCGTTATGCCCGAGCTTGAACTCCGCCACCTCCGCGCGGTGTGCGCGATCTCCGACGAGGGAAGTCTCACCAAGGCCGCGATCAGGCTGGGCCTGACGCAACCCGCGATGAGCGCCCAGCTCCGGACGGTCGAGCGCATCGTGGGCGGGCAGCTTTTTGATCGCACCCCGGGCGGCAGTGTCGCGACGGACCTGGGCAAACAGGTCGTCGGCACGGCCCGGCTGGTGCTCGACGAAGTGGAACAACTGGTCAGCCTGGCGAAGGAGAAGACCCGCGACGGAACACCCGGACCACTCCGGGTGGGCGGTGTGCCCACCCTGTTCTTCGGCCACTTCGTGGAGGAGTTGCGCCGGACCATCCCCTGCTCGGAAGTCCGCACGCAGATCGCCCCCGGTGGCTCCGACCTGCTGGAGCAGTTGGTCAGCGGCCAGGTGCACCTGGGCCTGATCGACCGGTTCGAGGGCATGGAACGCCGTGAGCTGCGCGGCCTGGAGATCCGGCGGTTGATCGCCGAGCCGCAGTTCGTCGCCCTGCCCGACTGGGACCCCCTGGGCGAGCAGGACGAGGTCGACCTGGCCCTGCTGGCCGACCGCGACTGGGTCGCGCCGCCGGACGAACTGGTCGGCAACCGGCTCCAGATCTTCAGCGTGTGCGCCGACGCGGGGTTCACGCCCCGGCTGACGCACCACGTCAACGAGGCGTCCAGTGCCCGCAGCCTGGTCGCCAAGGGCGCGGTGTCGTTCGCGCTCCCGCAGTCGCGCAGCGGCGACGGGATCGTCATCAAGCCGCTGCGCGGGGCACCGCTCGTGGTGGACCTGATGCTGGCCACCCGCCGCGAGGGTCCCGCCGCCGGACGGGCCCACGACGTGTTCGCCTGCGCGGCCCGCGCCTACCACGCGGTGCTGCCCCGCAACCCCGGTTACGCCAAGTGGTGGGCGGACAACCCGCGGGCCCACCCGGAAATCGACGCCGCGCTGATCCTGGCGGGCGACCGGTAACCGGCCTGGTCCGGGACGAGGAACTCCGGGGGTCCGCTTCACGCGACCCCGGAGTTCCCTCTTCACCGGCTCAGCCGAGGGCGGCCCGCACGCCGCGTCGAGAACGTGTGACAGCTCACCACCGCACCTCCGATCTGGATCGGTCCACCTGGACGGAGAAGTCGGGTGATCGGCCGTCCGAGGCCGCAGAGATCGGAGGTCTGGCTCGTCGGCTAGTCCAACACCAGGTGAATTTCGGGTGAGCTTTGCCAGAATGGCCTCATGTCGCACTCCTTCACCGACGATACCCACCCGGCCGAGCCCTACCCGGGCGCTCGGCCGGGACACTGCTTCGTGCACCTCGACGGCGCGGGCTGGCCGGTCACCCCGGACCCGGCCGCCGACTCCGGGTGGCGGGTCGCGCCCGACGGCCGAGATCTCGACGACTGGCTCGCCGACCACGGCGAGCCACCCCTGGCGGCCCGGATGCCGGTGCTCGCCTACGGCTCCAACGCCAACCCCGCCAAGGTCACCTGGCTCCGCGAGGAACTCGGCCTGACCGGCCCCGCCGTCGTGCTGCGGGCCCGCTGCGAGGGCTTCTCGGCGGTCTGGGCCGCCGGGCTCCGCAAGACCGACGGGCAGCGCCCGGCGACGCTGGCCGCCGCGCCCGGCGTGGCGGAGGAGCACGCGGTGTGGTTCGCCACCGCCGACCAGCTCCGCGTCCTGGACCGCTGCGAGGGTCGCGGCCTGCGCTACCGGCTCGTGCGCGTGCACACCGGCGAGGTCACCCTGTTCGACGGCGCGCGGGTGGACTCCGTGCTCGCCTACACCGGCGCGGGCACCCGCCGGATGCCCCTGCTCTCCGGTGGCCGTCCGGTGCGCTGCGCGGACGTCGACCAGCGCGGCGCGGGCGCGCTCGGCGGCCGTCCCGCCGAGACCGACGGCCTGGACGTCACCCCCGTGCACGGCGAACCGTCGCCGGACGACTGGCCCGACCGGTTGTTCGCCTACGGCACCCTCCAGCCCGGCACGACCGCCTGGCACCTGGTGCGCCCGCACGTGACCGGCGAGCCGGAGCCCGCGCGGCTGCCCGGCACCCTGCTCGACACCGGCCGGGGCTACCCGGCGCTGCGACCCGGCGACGGACCCGGCGTGCCGGGGCACGTGCTGCGCCTGCGCTCGCCCGAGGACGCCCTGCCCGCGCTGGACGAGTACGAGGGCCCGGACTACCGGCGGGTCCGGGTGACCATGCCCGACGGCCGGGTGTGCTGGACCTACCTGTGGACCGCCGGGGTCGACGGGCTGCCGCCGCTCCCGGGCGGTTGGGTCGAAAAGCGACTGTGATGCGCCCGATACGGTGAATTCCTGTCGGACCGGGCGACCGTTCCGCCGAATGGGTACGTCCTGGTGATAGGACCACGACCCAGGAGGTGGACATGAGGCGACTCGTCGTGTGCGGCGCTCTGGTGCTGCTCGGCTCGGCGTGCGGCAGTCCCCAGCAGGCCGCCGACACCTCGGCGCTCCCGACCACGCTCTCGACGAGCGGCACCGCACCGGGCAGCGGCAGCGTCGCGCCCGTGCCGCCGACCTCGCCCGTCGAGGCCGCGCCGGTGTCCACCCGGTGCACGTCGGCGGCGCTGACCGGCGAGGTCGGCTCGGTGGACCCGGCCGCCGGCAACCGGCACGCCACGTTCAAGGTGACCAACAACGGCCCCGCGACGTGCACCCTGAACGGCTACAGCGGGTTCCAGTTGCTCGACGGGTCCGGGCAGCCGGTGCCGACGAACCTCCAGCGCAACGAGGACCCGGGTCCCGCGCCGATCACCCTGGACCCCGGCGCGAGCGCGGCGGCGAACCTGCGCTGGACCGTCGTGCCGACCGGTGACGAGCCCGTGGACGGCCCGTGCGAGCCGGAGGCGGCCAAGGCCGCCGCCATCCCGCCGGACGAGACCGAGCCGATGACCGTGGCCTGGACCTACGGCCCGGTGTGCGGCGGGGGGAAGATCGAGATCAGCGCGTTCTACGCTGCCTAGGTGATCCAGACGAACGTGCCCGGCCACGCCGGGGAAATCGCTGTCCGCACCTGGCCCAACCTGGAGGCGACCTGGCTCGCCGTCCTGGTGCACGGGTACGGGGAGCACAGCGGCCGGTACGGGCACGTCGCGGAGCGGCTGGTCGAGGCGGGCGCGCTGGTCGTCGCACCGGATCACGTCGGGCACGGCGGGTCCGAGGGCGAGCGCGCGTTGCTCCCGTCGTTGGACGACGTGGTCACGGACGTGGGCGCGGCGATCGAGTCCGCCGCCGTGGACCTGCCCGTGGTGCTGATCGGGCACTCCTTCGGCGGCCTGGTCGCGACCCGGTACGCCCAGCGGCACCGGGTGGCGGCGCTGGTGCTGTCCGCGCCGGTGCTCGGCACCTGGGAGGGGCTGGACGTGCTGGGCCTGGCCGAGCTCCCGGACGTGTCGCTCGACCCCGCGCTGCTGTCCCGCGACGCCGAGGTGGGCAAGGCGTACGCGGCCGATCCGCTGGTCTGGCACGGGCCGTTCAAGAGGCCGACGCTGGAGGCCGTGGAACGGGCCCTGGAGGAGGCGAACTACGGGCCGACGCTGGAGAGCCTGCCCACGCTGTGGCTGCACGGCGAGGCGGACGAGCTGGTGCCGCTGGCGGACACCCGGACCGGCACGGACCGGATTCGCGGCCTGCTGTTCGAGGAGCGGGTGTACCCCGGCGCGCGGCACGAGGTGTTCAACGAGACCAACCGGGACGAGGTGCTGGACGACGTGGTCGCGTTCGTGCGGCGGGTGCTCGACCGGTAGCGGGACCGGGCGCGCGGGCAGCGGGTGGGCCCGCCGGGCCGGACCCCCGTCCCACAACGGCTCCCGGGCGGGAACCGTTGCGGGAGCGGCGGGTGTGAGCGGTCCTCACCAAGTCTGGTCGGTGGGGCGCACCAGGATCTCGTTGACGGCGACGTGGTCCGGCCGGCTCACCGCGTACAGCACGGCGTCGGCCACGTCCTCCGGCCGGAGCTGGCGCAGTTCGGCGATCCGCTGCTCGACGGCCTCCCGGCCCGCCGGATCGGTGATGTGCTCGCGCAACTCGGTCTCCACCACGCCCGGCTCGACCACGACCACCCGCACGCCGCGCCGGGTGACCTCCTGCCGCAGCGACTCGCTGAACGCGTTCAGCCCCGCCTTGGTGGCGTTGTAGACGCCGGTCCCGGCCCGCACCACCCGCGCGGCCGTGGACGACACCTGGACCACCGCGCCGCGCCGCTCCAGCAGGTGCGGGAGCGCCGCGTGGGTCAGGAACATGACGCCGAGGAGGTTCGTCGACACCATCCGCGTCCAGTCGGTGGTGTCCGCGCCCTCGATGTCACCCAGCAGCATCACGCCGGCGTTGTTCACCAGCACGTCGAGCCCGCCGAACACCTCGACGGTCCGCTCGACGGCGGCCCGGCACGCGGCCTCGTCCGTCACGTCGAGTTCCAGCGCGAGCACCTCGACCCCGTCGCCGGCCAGGCGCTCCTCCAACGCCGCCAACCGGTCCACCCGCCGCGCGGCCACCACGACCGACGCCCCCGCGCGCCCCAGCGCCACGGCCGTCGCCTCGCCGATGCCCGACGACGCCCCGGTGACCAGTGCGGTCCTGCCCTGAAGGTTGTTCGACATGGCTCCAGCAAACACGCTGGAGCGTGCTCCAGGTCAAGCGGCGACCTGCGCGACGCCTCCCGGTCCTCGACACTGGGCCGAGCCGGGGAAGACGCGGCGTGGGCGTTCGTGGACAATTTCCCCGCGATGGTGGGAGAAGACCTGGAGTTGTTGATCACGGTGGTGGTCGCGGCCGACGACGAGCGGCAGGCGCGGGCGGCCTGCGCCGGCCTGCTTCGGCGGGTCGGCGGTCAGGTCGTGCAGGCGGGCGACTGCTCCGACGAGGAGCCCGGCTGCTGGTCGGTGACCGTCAGCCGGGCCAGTGGCGAGCGCGCGACGCAGAACGTGGCGGGCGCGCTGGCCAGGGCCGTGCGGACGTTCGTGCGGTCGCTGGGCGAGGAGTTCCCGGTGCCCCCGGTGGCCTGCGAGCCGCCGACCGCGTGGACGGTGCTGGACGAGCCGGACCTCCTGGGCGGGTTGGTGCCGGGCGCGGAGCGGTTGCTCGTGGAGGCGTGGGCGGGCGGCGACCCGCAGCGCCGGGACGCCGTGCCCGAACCCGTGGCGGGGGTTGCCGCCGAGCCCGAAGCGGGTACCCGCATGCTGTTGCGGGTGGACGTCGCGACGGACCGGTCCGCCGGTGCGGAGTGGCAGGCGCGGGCGGTAGCCAGCCGGGTGGCGCGAAGTGGCAAGATCACCCGAGTGGCTCCACATGGGCATCTACTGAGCGTGCACGTCGATCTCGGATCGAGCGTCAATTCGCCCACGGTCGCGCTACTCGACGCGGTGTCGTCATTGGGCCGTTCGGGGTGGACGTCCGTGGAGTGGGCCGGCGAATCCGCGACGACGCGCTGGTCAGCAGTACCCGTCCCAGCAGCCGGGATCGCCGCGATGGAACTCAGCGCCACCCCGGCCTCGGCATTCGTGTGGACGGTGCCCGACTGAGATCAGAATGACTAATCCGATCGAGTGGATTTCCTCTACCACCCGGTCAGCCGATCTTGCTTGTGAAACGTGCGACTTTCGGTACTACTTTCAACTACAGGAACTCCAGCGTTGTAGGAGGGGTCGGGAACCGACATGGCCAGCATCGAAGAGGTTCGCGCCGCGATCGCCCAGGCCGTCGAAAAGGCCACCCAGAGCCAGCAGGCCCTGCAACAGGCAGCCGACCTGGCCGAGGACGCCCAGGCGCTGCTCAGCACCGCCACCCAGGGCAGCGTCCAGGGCGACGTGGAACAGGCCAACGGGCAATTCGCCGAAGTGGTGAGCGGGGTGACCGATCTCCAGAAGTTCCTCGGTGCCGGCATTTCGCAGGCCGAAAGCATCAACAGCCGGCTGTGAACACGTGACGTCGGTCGCCGAGGTCCGACTCGCGCTCGAACAGAGCTGCGAGTTCCTCCGTGATGCCTACCGGAGCGTCCGGGAGGCGCAAGCCGCCCTGGACGAGGCGGTCGACCTCCTCGTCGAGGCGAGCGCCAACCACCACGAGTCCCTGGTCCCCGCCGGGTTCGTCAAGGCCCGGGAGCGGTTCGCCGACGAACTCGACCTGATCGTCGGCAGCCTGGACCTGGTCCAGCGGCTCGCCGTGGAGCTGTGACGTGATCAAGCGCGACGAGCGCCGGAGGCGGATCGAGGACTCCTTCGAGGAGTTCCGGAGGGCGGTCGCGGCCGTCCTCGGGAACGCCTCGCGGGAGCTCCGCCAACTCGCGGACGACCGCGCGCGCGACATGTTCGAGGTGGTGCTGCGGGGCGAGGGCGTGGATCGGGCCCTCGCCGACCCGGTGCTGGCCAAGGCGTTGCGGAAGGAGAAGTTCCAGCAGCAGTTGGCCCGCACGCTGATCGACCGCGTCGAGGCGTTCCGCGAGTGGTCCGAGGGCGGGCCCGCCCAGTTGACCGCCCTGGTGAACGCCGTCGCGCCCGGTCCGGCGTCGTGGCCGCCGGAGGCGTGGCTGGGCCGGCCGGGCGCGGCCGACGGCAGCGACGGCGTGCCGGAGCTGTGGCGGATCGGCACGGGCGTGGTGCGCGGCGCGCCGGAACCGCAGTCGTTCCCGGTCGCGGTGCCCCTGCTGGACCACTCGCACCTGCACGTCACGTCGGTCCCGGACAGCCGGGGCGCGGCCGACGCGCTGGTGGAGAACCTGTTGCTGCGGCTGGTCAGCTACTTCCAGCCCGGACTGGTGCACATCCACGTCTGGGACGTCAACCAGCTCACCGGCTCGCTGCCCGGCCTGTACCCGCTGACCCGCGCGGGCCTGCTCACCGTGCACGACCCGGCGCGGCTGCACGAGCTGCTCGACGAGCTGTCCGACCACATCCGCCGGGTGCACACCGGCGTGCTGGTGGAGGGGCACCAGTCGGTGCGCGCGGTCGGCGGCCGGCGCACCGAGCCGTGGCGGGTGGCGGTGCTGTTCGGCAACCGGCAGGCGCTCAAGGAGGAGCACCAGCAGCAACTGCAACGCGTGGCGCGCAACGGTTTGGCCTGCGGCGTGCAGTTGATCATCGTGGACATCCCGGTCACCGTGAACTCGCCGATCGAGACCGTGGCGATCGCCGCCGACCACACCGCGACGTGCACCATGACCGGCAAGCAGGTGACGGTCGCGCTCGACGCGCAGTTCCCGCAGAACCAGGTCCCCCAGGCGTGCGCGGAGATCGCCAAGAAGCGCGAGGAGCGCCGCACGCGGCTGAGCACGTTCGCGGACCTGCTGCCGGAGTCGCTGTGGCGGGAGAGCTCGGCGGCGGGCGTGCTCGCCCCGGTCGGCTACCACGAGGGCGAGCCGGTGCACGTGGGGCTGGGCGACACCTCGCCGCACGCGCTGATCGGCGGCCCGAGCGGGTCGGGCAAGACGAACTTCCTGTACGCGATGCTGGGCAGCCTGGCCGCCCGCTACCACCCGGACGAGCTGGAGCTGTACCTCCTCGACTTCAAGGAGGGCGTGTCGTTCGCGCAGTTCGCGCCGGGCCGCAAGGACCCGACGTGGCTGCCGCACGCCCGGCTGGTCGGCGTGAACGTCAACACCGACCGCGAGTTCGGCGTGGCGCTGCTGCGGTTCCTGGCCGACGAGATGCGCCGGCGCGCGGACGCGGCCAAGCGGCACGAGGTCACCAAGCTGGAGCAACTGCGCGAGGAGGACCCGGACGGCCACTGGCCGAGGATCGTCGCCGTGGTGGACGAGTTCCAGTACCTGTTCGGCGAACGCGACCAGGTCACCGCGCAGGCCACCCAGTTGCTGGAGGACGTGGCCCGGCGCGGCCGTTCGCAGGGCATCCACCTGGTGCTGTCCAGCCAGGACGTCTCGGGCATCGAGGGCTTCTGGGGCAAGTCGGCGATCTTCGAGCAGTTCACCGTGCGCATCGCGCTGCCCAAGGCGCGCCGGGTGCTGGCCGAGCCGCAGAACGACGCCGCGGTGGAGCTGCCGCGCTGGCACGCGGTGGTCAACCACGAGTCGGGCGTGCGGCCGGGCAACGAGATCGCCCGCATCCCGGACGCCACCGGCCGGGGCACGTTCGACCGGCTCCAGGCGGAACTGCACGACCGCCGCCCGGCCGGGTTGTCCGAGCCGATCCTGTTCGACGGCAGCAAGGTGCCCGACCTCCGAACGCTGCCGGACTTCCAGGCCCTGCGGCCGGCGGACGGCAACCCGACCGTGCTGCTGGGCCAGGTCATCGACGTGGCGGGCAGCGCGGCCAAGGTGCGCTTCGCCCGCACCCCGGGCCGGAACATCGCGGTGATCGGCTCGATCCCGGAGGAGGCGGCGGGCGTGCTCGCCGGTGCCGCGCTGTCCCTCGCGCGGCAGCACGAACCGGGTCAGGCGGTGTTCAGCCTGGCGTGCCTGGCCGAGGACGCGTTGCCGCACGCGGAACTGCTGCACAAGCAGCTCCAGAACGCGGGCCACACCGCCAGCCTGACGGGATTGTCGGGCGAGAACGACAACATTCGCCTCCTGCTCGACAAGACCGCTGAGGGGCTCAACGAGTCCATCAAGGGCGAGAACACAACACAGCTTCTCCCCCACTACCTGGTGGTGTACGCCGTCGACGGCGCGCACACCCTGCTGGAGCAGAAGAATCCCACCACACGGGCGTCCGGAGTGGACAGTCTGCGCACGGTGCTCAAGCACGGTCCGGAGAACCGAACCCACCTGCTCGGCTGGTGGCGCGGTCCGCAGCGGCTGAAGAACAGCCTGCCGCCCGGCGTGTACGACGACATCGGCGCGTGGCTGGCGTTCGACGTCCAGGGCAAGGAACTGCTGTCGTTCGGGCCGGAGCAGGTCATGGCGTGGTCACCCCGACCACGCCGGGGTTTGTTCTTCGACAGGTTCGAGCATTCCCGTCCGCAGGTGGTCATCCCGTTCGACACCGGGGAGGATTCATGATCAGCCACGCATCGGTGGTGCCCGCGCAGCGCAGTGGCGTCGCCGGGTCGGAGGTGGTCACGGTCTCCGCGGTGGAGCGGTACAAGGAGATCGTCGGGCTGGCCGGCGCGGCGGTCGAGAAGATGCGCGACCAGGACCGCGACCGGGTGCGCGAGCTGCTGGAGCGCCTGGCGGCCTCGCAGGACCGGGTGGCGGAGCTGATCGAGCAGGAGAAGCTGAGCCAGGTCGGCGTGCGCCTGCTGTGGGAGGCGGCGGTCGACGCGCTCTGGGAGGAGCGCTGGATGACGATGAAGCCGATCCCGGAGCCGGACGAATCGGTGCCGGCCCGCGACCAGCGCGACTACTTCACCGCGATGGACGTGGCGTACCAGACGCTGGAGGACGCGCTCCAGCGGCGAGGGCTCCTGCGCCGCAGGAGTTCCTAGCCGCCGGCGGCACCAGGTCGGGATGCCGCCGGCCGGCGGGCGGTGGTCGGTGCGGCGGCGGGCGGTGGGGTGGCAGCGGGTGCGACGGCCCGGTCATCCGGTACCGGACCGCCGCACCCGCCTACCGACACCGTGCTGGACCGCGCAAGGCCGGTCAAAGCCCCTCGCCCGCACAGCGCACCGCCGTTGGGCCACCCGGCACCCCGTCCGCCGGAGCCGGGACGCTCCGTGAGCACCCGGGCCCGCCGCTGGGCCGGGGAGGTGAACGGTCAGAACGTCCAGGACAGCGACACGGTCGGCTCGGTCTCCGCTCCCGTGCGGGCGTAGGTCGCCAACGCCGCCGCGTTGTCCGGCTCGGTGGCCGTGAACGCGCCGAAGCACCCGCGCTCGCGGGCCAGCAGCAGCAACGCTTCCACCAGCGCCGTCCCGATCCCCCGCCGCTGGAACCCGTCCTCGACCCCGAGTTCGTAGAGGAACATCTCGGTGCCCTTGTCCGGATGGGTGGTCTCGACGCCCGTCACGAACCCCGCCGCGCGCCCGTCCGCGTACGCGACCAGCAGGTGGTTGCCGCGCTCGCCCAGGAACCGCCGGGTGGCGTCCTCCAGCGGCGGGTCGTCGAACAGGTGCCCGATCGACGCCACGGCGTCGTACGAGGTGATGCGCCGGATCTCCACGCCGGCGAGGGTAGACCGTCGGAGATGATGCCGTCATGCGTGTTCTGCGGAACCCGGACGAGGTGGCGGCGGCGAACCCGGACCCGCTCGTCCGCTGGGCGGCCCAGTGCGTCCTGCCCGGTCGGGGCGGGGTGGCGTGGGCGCACGGCGACGCGGTGGGCGTGCTCGCGCCGAAGCTCAGCCGGCACGACCGGCTGGTGCTGGCCGGGTCGGTGGACGGCGTCGCGGCGATCCTGCGCGCCCGCGCCCGCCCCGGCGTGCGCCCCCTGGTGCTCGGCGAGGTGGCGGCCCGGCTGCCGGAGCACCCGGTGCGGGCCGCGTTCGGCTGGATGGAGCGCACCGGCGCGCTCGACGCCCCCGAACCGCCCTGGCTGGACGCCACCGCCTGGGACGACGTGGAATCGCTGCTGCGCAAGGCGAATCCGCACTCCTACGCCTGGCCGTACGAGCCGGGTCCGCGCCGGTGGGCCGGTGTCCGCGCCGAGGACGGCGCGCTCGCCGCCGTCGGCGCGGACGCGTGGTCGGCACCGGGGGTCGGGTTCGTCGCCGGCGTCGCCACCCACCCCGACCACCGCGGCCGGGGCCTGTCCACCCGGATCTGCGCGGCGCTGACCGGCGCGCTGCTCCGCGAGGAGGGCACCTGCGCGTTGATGGTGGACGCGGGGAACCGGGCCGCGATCACGGTCTACCGGCGGTTGGGCTACACCTACCGGGGCGTGTGCTCACTGGGCGACGCAGGTCACACCGGCCGGCCGGAACACCCCGCCGGCGCGCCGGGGTTGACGGAGGCATGACCGCACCGAGCACCGCGCAGGAGATCCGACTGGCGTCCCGCCCGCAGGGCGTGCCGACGCCGGAGAACTTCGAACTCGTCGCGGTGCCGGTCGAGCCGCCCGGTGAGGGCCAGGTCCTGGTGCGCAACCTGGTGATGAGCGTGGACCCGTACATGCGCGGCCGGATGAACGACGCCAAGTCCTACGTCGCGCCGTTCGAGGTCGGCAAGGCGCTGGAGGGCGGCGCGGTCGGCGAGGTCGTCGTGTCGAACGCGCCGGGCTTCGCGGTCGGGGACAAGGTCCTGCACGGCCTGGGCTGGCGCGAGTACGCCACGGTGGCCGCCGAGCACGTCGTGAAGGTGGACCCGGAGCGCGCGCCGCTGGGCGCGTACCTGGGCGTGCTGGGCATGCCCGGTCTCACCGCGTACGCGGGCCTGGTGGACGTGGCGGGCCTCAAGGAGGGCGACGCCGTGTTCGTGTCCGGCGCGGCGGGCGCGGTCGGCCAGGTCGCGGGCCAGGTGGCGAAGCTGCGCGGCGCGCGGCGGGTCGTCGGCAGCGCGGGCACCGACGCCAAGGTGGCGTACCTGGTCGACGAACTGGGCTTCGACGCGGCCTTCAACTACAAGGACGCCCCGGTGACCGAGCAGCTCGCAGCGGCAGCGCCGGACGGGATCGACGTGTTCTTCGACAATGTCGGCGGCGACCACCTGGAAGCCGCGATCGCCTCGTTCAACCCCCACGGCCGCGCGGCGCTGTGCGGTGCGATCTCGGTCTACAACGCGACCACGCCCCAGCCCGGCCCGCGCAACCTCGGTCTCGCGGTCGGCAAGCGCCTGACGCTGCGCGGTTTCCTGGTCCGCGACCACGCGCACCTCCAGGAGCGGTTCGTGCGCGAGGTCGGCGGCTGGATCGCCGAGGGCCGGTTGCGCTACACCGAGACCACCACCGAGGGCGGCCTGGCGAAGGCACCCGGGGCGTTCCTGGGGATGCTGCGCGGCGACAACACCGGCAAGGCCCTCGTCACGTTCTGAGCCGGCGGGAGGTCCAGCCCCCGTCGGGCACCAGTTCGCCGGCCGCCGCGACCACCCGGCCCCCGTGCACTACCAGGGTGCGCGGCGCGCGGTCCATCACCGCCGCCGTCACGGTGTCGCCGGGCACCACGACCAGGTCGGCCGGCGACCCCTCGGTGAGGCCGTGCGGCCGGCCGACGACCGACGCGCCGCCCCTGGTCGTGATGTCCGCGCACATCTCGACCAGGGCGTCCTGCCGGAAACCGCTGCGGTAGGCCAGTTGCCAGGTCCGGTCGAGCATGTCGCCGTTGCCGTAGGGCGACCAGTAGTCGCGCGTCCCGTCCTGCCCCAGCCCCAGCCGCACGCCGGCCCGCCGCAACTCGCGCAGCGGCAGCGGTTCCCGCGCGCCGGGCGCGACCGTGGTCACCGCCACGTCGTGCTCCGCGAGCAGCCCGATCAGCTCGCGCTGCCGCTCGGCGTCCACGGAGGACAGCGCGAAGGCGTGGCTGACGGTGACCTCGCCGCGCATGTCCAGCGCGGCGACCCGCTCGCAGATCAGCTCGATCTGGAACGCGCCCAGCGACCCGGCGTCGTGCAGGTGCACGTCCACCCCGCGTTGGTGCTTGTCGGCCAGTCCGAAGACGACGTCCAGGTGCCCCACCGGGTCGCGGTCGTAGCCCGCCGGGTCGAGGCCGCCGACCAGGTCCGCGCCCGCCCGCAGCGCGGCTTCCAGCAGGTCGGCGGTGCCCTTCTCGCGCAGGATGCCGCACTGCGGGAACGCCACGACCTCCACGGTCGCGCGCCGGGCGTGCGCCTCGCGGGCGGCCAGCACGCCCTCCAGCTTGTCCAGCCCGGAGTCCACGTCGACCTGCGCGTGGCTGCGCACGATCGTCGCGCCGGCCGCGATGGTCAGCCCCAGGGTGTGCGTGGCGCGCTCGGCCACGCCGCGTTCCGCCGAGCGCCAGTTGCGCCGGTCGTCGTCGATCAGCTCGGCCAGGCCCGGCCCGGCGCTGTGCGGCCGGAACGGCAGGCCGAGCCGGGTCGAGTCGAGGTGCGCGTGGACGTCCGCGAAGGACGGCAGCAGCACCCCGCCCCCACCGTCCACGACGGACACCCCCGGCGGGGCCGCCAGGCCGACGCCGAAGGAGGCCACCAGCCCGTCAGCGCACAGGACGTCCACGGCGGGCGCGTCGGTGCTGGTGGGCCACGGCCGCACGGAACGGATCAGCAGGTCACCGGTCACGGACGTGAAACTAGCCCGGACGGGAGGAGCCTGCCAGGGTTGAGCACGCCGGTCGGGTCCGGCGTCCGCCTGACCGACGCCGGCACGTCCACCTCCCGCCGCCCACGCCGGACCTCGGGCGCGGCCGGTCGTCGCCCGCGCCGCCGGTTCGGCATCTCGTCGACGGGCAAGACGAAGGGGACCCCCTGCCCAGGAGGTCCCCTTCGGTCCGCACTACCTCGTCACTCGCCGATGATCGTCACTCGCCGATGATCGGCTTGGCCGCCTTCGGCGGCTCCTCGATCAGCGGCTCGCCTTCCAGCCGCACCTTGCGCTGGTGGTCCTTGCCGTCGCCCTGACCGGGCTGACCGGCCATGGGGGCCATCATGCCGCCCGCGCCCATGCCGCCACGGCCCGCGCCACCGGCACCGCCGGCACCACCGCCCGCGGCACCCGCCGCACCAGCGCCCGCGCCCGCTGCCAGCACGCCGGACGAACCGCCTGCCTGGAGCGTCTGGCCGGAGCCCGCGCCACCGGCACCGGCACCGCCGCCGCCCGCGAACCCGCCACCGCCGCCACCGGCGAAGCCGCCGCCGCCACCACCGAGACCAGCACCGCCACCGCCGACACCAGCGCCACCGCCACCGGCCGTGTGCGGCAGGTCGCTCGACGTGAACGGCTTGACCGTCGGGATGGGCGGCGTGGTGCCCGCCGTGCCGGTCGCGTGCGTGGTGTCGCGCGACGCCGCCGGGTACGTGATCGGGTTGACCTTCGGCGGCAACTGCGACGAGCCGCCACCGGCCGGCACCCACCGGCCCGGCTCCCAGTGGCCGCCCGCGTTCGGGCCGCCGCTGCCGGAACCGCCGCTGCCGCCGGCGCTGCCGCCGGGCATCGGCGGCCGGCTCACCACGGGGCCACCCGTGGACACGCCGCCGCCGGTGCCACCGGGGTAGGTGACGCCGTCGGGGTTGCCGACGCTCCCGGCCGGCGTCGGCGGCCGGCTGACCACCGGGCCGGCGTTCGGGGAACCGCTGGTGCCGGTGTTGCCACCGCCGCCGCTCGCGCCGCTGCCCGGCGTGTACCGGTCACGCGCGTTGCGGTCCACGTTCGCCAACTGCTCCTGGGTGAGCCCGAGGCCGCCGGCGGAGTTGCGCGGACCGGCACCGCCCGAGCCGCCCTTGTTGGCGTGCGTCATGGAGGTGATCGCCTGGAGGATCTGCTTGGCGGTCGACGCGATCGACTGCACCGACTTCACCAGGTCGATCAGCTTCTTGAGCGAGTCACCGAGCTTCTTCAGGAAGTCCATCAGCTTCTTGGCGTAGTTCACGGCCATCGTCACGATGTCCGAGATCGCCGCCCCGATGGCCGCGCCGAAGGTCAGGAAGGACGCCGCCAGCCACTGGATGATCTTCATGACCATGTCCGACACGGCCTGGCTGATCAGGTCCATGATGGTCTTGCGGACCGTCGCGACCAGCTCGCCCGCGCCCTTGGCCGCGCCGGAGATGCCCTTCACGGCCTTGGCCAGGGTCTCCAGGCCGCTGGAGTGCTTCTTGCTCGCCTCGCGGTAGCCGTCGGCCGAGCGGCCCTTCCAGCCCTTGGTCTCCTGCTCGGAGGTGCGCCGGTAGTCCGCGACGATGCCCTCGATCTGCTTGGCCGCCGAGGCCCAGCTATCGGACATCTTCTGGATCTGCTCCGGGCTGCCCAGCAGCGCGTCGAACGGCTCCTTCAGGAAGCTGACGTGCTGGATGGCCCAACTGAAGCCCGCCGACAGGAAGCCCGACAGCGGGTTCGTGGACAGGCCGACGATGCTCATGGCCGTGTTGGCGATGCCGAGGCCCGCCTGCACCCAGTCGCCCCGCTCGACCGCCGACACGGTCCCCTGCACGTCGGTGATCAGGAACGACGGGTCGCGCTGCTGGGTGCTCGCCTGCGTGCTCATCCGCGCGCCTTTCCGGTGAACCCGAACGCGTTGTCGAGGTCGACGTTCTCGTAGAGGTCGGCGACCTCCTTGAGACCCTGGGCCATGTCGGCGATGGTCTCGGTGGCCTGGCCGAGGATGTCCTGCGAGACACCGGCGGTCTTCAGCAGGAAGGAGGCCAGGAACGACGCGAACGCGCCGAACGCGTCGGTCGACAGCGACGGGTCGGCGGTGTTGGTCGCCGAGAGCATCCGCTGCGTCAACTGGTCGACCGTGCCGGCGTGCGCCCGGATCTCCTCCGGGCTCACGTTGAACGACACGAACATGGACATCTACCCCCTGCTCAGGCCATCACGTCTGGTGGGTTGGTGAAGTAATCGTCGTCGGGCCTGGTGTCTCGACGCTGGATCTCCGGCTCCGGTTCCACCGCGTCGGTCCCGTCACCCGAATAGCCGTTGGGCATGTTCGCCTTGACGAAGTCCAGCGCCGGACCGTCCCCGACGAAGTCGGTCATGATCTGCACGACCTGGCCGGCGGCGGCGCGCTGCGCGTTGCCGATGGCCGTCATGATCGCCCCGGAGATCCGCTCCGGGTCCTCCCCCCGCAGCGCGGGCCGCAGGATCAGGTTGGTCACCGCGCCGGACGCGTTGACCGTGACGGTGATCAGCCCGTCCGAGGACGTGGCGCTGCCGCCGACCTCACCGAGTTGGTTCTTCGCCTGCTCGGCGTTCTGCTTGGCCTGCTCGATCTTCTGGCCGTACTGCGCGAGCCACTCGTCCGGCTCCTTCGGCTCCATAGAGTCACCCCTCCAGGCAACGGGGCTTTGCGGCCCACGACACATTCGACCGGTCGACGTTCGATTCGGTTCCCGGCTGCGTATCGTTTCACCGAATCGTGATTTCCGGGCGAGCCCGGTGTGGATACCGCCGAACGGCCTATTGTGTGAAATGTTTACTTGCCGATCTGTTGGGTTTTCGCAACACTTCGTAACATGAGTCCGGCACGCCGGGGGCCCGAGCAGCGGATCCACAACCGGATCCAGGTGCTGCGGGTCGAACGGGGGATGAGCAGAGTGGGGCTGGCACAGGCGGTGGAGGTCAACCCGCAGACGATCGGCGCGCTGGAGCGGGGCGACCACTACCCCAGCCTGGACCTGGCGATGAGGATCTGCGAGGTGTTCGGGCTGCCGGTGGAGGCGGTCTTCGGACGGCAGCCGTTCGAACCGCTGTCGACCCAGGTCTACCGGGGCTGACGCGGGTCCGCGCAGTCGAGGCGACAGAGAGGAACGACCGTGGCACAGCGGGTGCTGGAGATCGACCGGATCTCCAAGCGCTACGGCGAGGTCGTCGCGTTGCACGACATGGCGTTCGAGGTGCGGGCGGGCGAGCTGTTCGGGTTCGTCGGCAGCAACGGCGCGGGCAAGACCACGACCATGAGGATCGCCCTCGGCGTGCTCGCGGCCGACTCGGGCGAGGTGCGCTGGAACGGCGCGCCGATCACGCTGGAGACCCGCAGGCGCATCGGCTACATGCCCGAGGAACGCGGCCTGTACCCGAAGATGAAGGTGCTCGACCAGCTCGTGTACCTGGCGGAGCTGCACGGCATGGCCACCAACGACGCGCACCGCTCGGCGGAGAACTGGATCGCCCGGCTCGGGCTGCGCGACCGGCGGAACGACGAGGTGCAGAAGCTCAGCCTGGGCAACCAGCAGCGCGTGCAGCTCGCGGCGGCGCTGGTGCACGAGCCCGACGTGCTGGTGCTGGACGAGCCCTTCTCGGGCCTGGACCCGGTCGCGGTGGACGTGATGAGCCAGGTGTTGCGGGAGAAGGCTTCGGCCGGCGTGCCCGTGGTGTTCTCCAGCCACCAACTGGACCTGGTGGAGCGGCTGTGCGACCGGGTCGGCATCGTGCGCAACGGCTCGCTGGTCGCGTGCGGCACGGTCGACGAGCTGCGCGCCGGCGGGGCCGTGCAACTCGTCGTCGACGCGCCGGGCGCGCGGCCGGGCTGGGCCGACGCCGTGGACGGCGTGCGGGTGGTGGCGGTGGACGGTGCGCGGACGGTGCTGGAACTCGCGCCGGGCGCGGACGACCAGGCGGTGCTGCACGCCGCGCTGGCCACCGGGCCGGTGCACGAGTTCACCCGGCGGCGACCCTCGCTGACCGAACTGTTCCGCAGCGTGGTGACCGAGGAGCGCGTGGCATGAGCGACCTGACCCCGAGGCGGGCGGTGTTCCTGGTCGCCCGCCGGGAGTTCCTGACCAAGGTGCGCGCCAAGTCGTTCCTCGTGGGCACGCTGGCGATCATCGCCGTGATGGCCGGCTACGTGCTGTTCCAGACGGTGCTGCTCGCCCGGTCCGACCGCGACACCGTCGCCCTGGCCGGCCAGGCCACCGTGCTGACCGAGCCGCTCGTGCGGACCGCGAAGTCACTCGGCCGCGAGGTCGAGGTGATCGACGCGCCCGACGCGGCCGACGCCGAGCAGCGGGTGCGGGCGGGCGAGCTGGACGTGCTGGTGACCGGCGCGCCGGACGCGCTGCGGGTCGTGGTGAAGGACCGGCTGGACAACGCGCTGCGCAACTCGATCGACCTGATCGTGAAGCAGCAGGTGCTCAACGCCCAACTGGCCGAGGCGGGCCTGGACCCGGTCGGCGTGGCCCGGACCGTCGACGCGGCGAAGGTCGACGTGGTGACGCTGGAGCCGAGCGACGACCAGCGCGGCGAGCGGATGGTGATCGGGTTGGTGATCGCCGCGCTGCTGTACTACTCGCTGCTGGTGTACGGGACGATGGTCGCGCAGGGCGTGGTGGAGGAGAAGTCCAGCCGCGTCGTGGAGATCCTGCTGTCGACCCTGCGGCCGTGGCAACTGCTGCTGGGCAAGGTGATCGGGCTGGGATTGGTCGGCCTGGTGCAACTGCTGATCATCGGCGGGGTCGGCGTGGTCGTGTCGTCGGTGACGGGTCTGGTGGACGTGACCGGCATGGCGGGCGGGGCGCTGGCCGTGGGGGTGCTCTGGTACCTGCTCGGGTTCTTCCTGTACGCGACGGTGTACGCGGCGGCGGCGTCCCTGGTGCCGCGCCAGGAAGAACTCCAGTCCGTGTTGACGCCGATCAGCATGGTGATCGTGATCGTGTTCGTGGTCGGGATCAACCTGATGATCCAGGACGCGTCGAGCACGCTGGTGGCGGTGCTGTCGATGCTTCCCCCGTTCGCCCCGATCCTGATGCCGGGCCGCATGGCCATGGGCGTCGCGCCGCTGTGGCAGGTGGCGGTGGCCCTGGTCTTGGCGATGGTCGCGGTAGCGGCGATCACCTGGCTGGGCGGCAAGGTCTACGCGAACGCCGTCCTCCGCACAGGCTCCCGCGTCAAGCTGCGAGACGTCCTGCGGTAACTCCCACCCACCCTCGACCCTTCAACCCGATTCCCGACCCCGGCCCTTCAACCCCGACCCCTGACCCCGGCCCCGCCCTCCCCCGCCGAGTCCGCCCCCTCGCCGCCCCACTGCCCCATCGCCCGTTGCCCCACGCTCCACCGCCCGCCGCCCACGCCCCACCGGTCGTCAGCTCCTACGCCGCTCATCAGCTCCCCCAACGCTGATCAGTTCTCACGCACTGCCGGGCGTGCTCGCCGCAGACCAGCTCGCCTCAGACAGCTAGCCGGCCACCAGCTCACAGCCGGCCAACCAGTTCGCGGCGGGCGGACGGCTGGCAACACCGCCCCAAGATGCCCAGCTTGATCGCGCCGCGCTCGTCGGCGTTGTGCCCGAAGGCGGCTTGGCCGTCAGCTCCCACTCCGCATCGGTGCCCGCTCGCGGCATCCACACAAGCACCCAGCGTCTCGGCACTCCGCTCGGCGATGCCTGAGCCTTCCGACGCGCGGCAGACCTCCTCAGTCCGGAACGCTCACCCACCCGCAGGCCGCAGCCCCCGTGCACGGCATGGCACTGCACTGCACCGCACGGCACGGCGGACGGCGGACGGCGGCGAGCAGCCGTCGGCGGTGACCGGCAGCGGCTGGCGGGCACCGGCGGGCGGGCAGTCGGCGTACCGGCGGGCGGCGGACCGTCCGGCCGGGGTATCGGCTAACCGACCAATCGAGTGTGGCGGTGCAGTGGCGTTCGGGATCAAGGGGGCATGTGGCGCTGTGACGGGTAGGAGGAACGAGTCGGGGGGACGAGTTGAAAGGGCGGTTGGCGGGACGCGTTGAAAGGGCGGGTTGGTGTGGCGGGTTGGCGGGGTTCGCGGGGTTCCAAAATCAAACCGAGTATCGGAAACGGTGTTTCCGTACCAGATCTACGAAGGATCACCCGACCGCGTGACGTCTGGTGCGAACTGCTGTCCCGCACCGCACCACCACGCGGCTACCGCCACTCTCCGCACGCCAAGCTGTTGCACCGCAAGCAATTCGCTACCCGCTGCCCTACCGCTACTACTTGATCGCAGCGTACCGCGCCAAAGCGACTTGGCGTTCGTGCGCGTGATCCACGATCGGGTCGTGCGGCTGGTGCACCGCCTTTCCCTCCACCCCTCGCAGCTCCGGCACGTACCGACGCACGTAGTCGCCGTCCGGGTCGAACTTCTGGCCCTGCGTCACCGGGTTGAACACCCTGAAGTACGGCGACGCGTCCGTGCCCGTGCCCGCCGCCCACTGCCAACCGTGCTGGTTCGAGGCCAGGTCGCCGTCCACCAGGTGTTTCATGAAGTGCCTCGCCCCCCACCACCACGGCAGGTGCAGGTCCTTCACCAGGAAGCTCGCCACCACCATCCGCACCCGGTTGTGCATCCACCCCTCGGCCAGCAACTGGCGCATCCCCGCGTCCACGAACGGGTAGCCGGTCTCGCCCGCGCACCACGCCTCGAACCTCGTCCGGTCCAGGTCCAGTTCCATCGCGTCGAAGCGCCGGTCGAGGTTCCGGCGGGCCGATTCCGGTTGGTGCCACAGCACGTCCGCGTAGAAGTCACGCCACGCCAACTCGTTGCGGTACGCCCGGGAACCCTCGTCGTCACCCAGGTCCGCCAGCAACGTCCTCGGGTGCACGACCCCCCACCTCAGGTACGCCGACATCCGACTGGTGCGATCGAGGTCCGGCCGGTCGCGGTCGCGGTGGTAGTCGGGCAGGCGTTCGTCCCGGAACTTCTCCCACTGCGGGGCGTAGTCGTCGATCGGCTCGACGTCGGGCAGCTCCTCCGAGTCCGCCGGTTCGATCCAGTCCACTGTGGACTCGTCACTGCCCGCCGGGCCGCGCCACCCGTGTTCCCGCCACCCCTTGGAGAACGGCGTGAACACCCGGTACGGCGAGCCGTCCGATTTGCGCACCCGGCCCGGTGTCACCGCGTACGGCGAGCCGACGCGCACCAGCTCGACCTTCCGCTCCACGGCCGCGTCCCGTTCCCGCCCGTACGGGCCGGCGTCGGCCGACACGTGAACCGTCGACGCCCCAACGGATTCCGCCACCGCCGGCACCACGTCGACCGGATCGCCGGACACGACCATGAGCCGCCCGCCGAGCCGCTCGTCCAGCGCCCGCAGGCAGCGGAACAGGAAGCGCACCCTCGGTTGCCCCGCCACGGACAGCAGGCGGGGGTCCAGGACGAACAGGGCCAGGCCGCGTCGGGCGCGTTCCGCTGCCGCCAACAGCGCGGGGTGGTCGTCTACCCGGAGATCACGCCGGAACCAGACGACGGTCGAGGAATCCACACGCCGAACCCTAGGAGCGCGCCCGCCGGCCCGCACGACGGAGAGAACGAGATGAGTAGGACGGGTGAGCCAGGCGGCCAAGCGGAAATTGCGGAGAGGGTGAGGGGGACGACGAAGGCCCGCGCCCCTGGTGGGCACGGGCCTTGGACGGTCGATGTCGACGGTGGCCGATGTCGACGGTGGCCGAGGTCGACGGTGGGTCGAAGTTCGACGGTGGCCGGTGGCCGGTGGTCGTCGGTGTTCGACGACGATCGGCTTCCGGGTGTTGTCAGCGCTGGTCGAGCGGCACGAAGTCGCGTTCCGGGGAGCCGACGTAGATCTGCCTCGGGCGGCCGATCTTGGTGGCCGGGTCCTGGATCATCTCGCGCCAGTGGGCGATCCAGCCGGGGAGCCGGCCGAGCGCGAAGAGCACCGTGAAGAACTTCGTCGGGAAGCCCATCGCGCGGTAGATCAGGCCGGTGTAGAAGTCGACGTTCGGGTACAGCTTGCGCTCGACGAAGTAGTCGTCGGCGAGCGCCGTCTCCTCCAGCTTCTTGGCGATGTCCAGGAGCTGGTCGTCGGCACCGAGCTTGCCGAGGATCTCGTCGGCGGTCTTCTTGATGATCGCGGCGCGCGGGTCGTAGTTCTTGTAGACCCGGTGGCCGAAGCCCATCAGGCGGACGCCGTCCTCCTTGTTCTTCACCTTGCGCACGAACGACTCGACGTCGCCGCCCTCGTTCTTGATCTTCTCCAGCATCTCCAGCACCGCGCTGTTCGCGCCGCCGTGCAGCGGGCCGAACAGGGCGTTGATGCCGGCGGAGATGGAGGCGAACAGGTTGGCCTCGGACGAGCCGACCAGGCGCACGGTGGAGGTGGAGCAGTTCTGCTCGTGGTCGGCGTGCAGCACGAACAGCAGGTCGAGCGCGCGGACCAGGTCCGGGTCCACGTCGTACGGCTCGGCCGGGAAGCCGAAGGTCATCCGCAGGAAGTTCTCCACCAGGCCGAGGGAGTTGTCCGGGTAGAGGAAGGGCTGGCCGACCGACTTCTTGTACGCGTAGGCCGCGATGGTCGGCACCTTCGCCAGCAGGCGGATCGTGGAGATCTCGACCTGGTTGGCGTCGAACGGGCTCAGGCTGTCCTGGTAGAACGTGGACAGCGCGGACACCGCGGAGGACAGCACGGGCATCGGGTGCGCGTCGCGGGGGAAGCCGTCGAAGAACCGTTTCAGGTCTTCGTGCAGCAGGGTGTGTCGGCTGATCTTGGACGAGAACTCGTCCAGTTGCGCCTGCGTCGGCAGCTCGCCGTAGATGAGCAGGTAGCTGACCTCGATGAAGTTCGAGCGCTGGGCGAGCTGTTCGATCGGGTAGCCGCGGTAGCGCAGGATGCCCGCGTCACCGTCGATGTAGGTGATCTCGGACGAGCAGGACGCGGTGTTGACGAATCCGCTGTCCAGGGTGACCAGGCCGGTGGTGGCCAGGAGCTTGCCGAGATCGATACCGGGCGCACCTTCGGTGGCCGGTACCACCTTCATCTCGTGCTCTCCGCCCTGATGGCGCAGCGCGACGGTACGGGTGTCGTTCGGCGCAGTCGTCGCGTCGGGCATTCAGAGTCCCTCTCACGCTAGGCGGGGTGGCCTCGTGCGGGTTCTCGCACGCGCGTGCACGCGGACGCGAGGCGTCCCGCACCGCAGCACCACCCCGTTGGGGTCCTGTCAGTTGTGCCACGCTAGTCGGCGGCCAACCCGCTCCACAGCCGCGGCATGAACCGATTCTGCGAGATGGGACCGGCATCACACGGGATGCACGGAAGGCTAGCGTGCATCCCCCACCGTAGCCGTTTTGCCGCGTTTCTCCACCTCACGGGGTGTGAGAGCTAGGTCATCCCCAGTTCGCGTTTGAATGGCGGTTCCGCTCCGGTCCGGGAACAGGTAACGGCCGCCGCCGCGCCGGCGAACGTCAGCGCCTCCACCCATTTTCCGCTGTCCATGCCGCGCACGGCCTCGGTGGACAACGCGTCGTGGTCGTGCAGCCACGCGAGCAGTGCTCCTTGGACGGTGTCGCCTGCCCCGATCGTGTCCACGACGTTCACCGGGGCGGGTGGGACGCTCATCACTTCGCCACTACCGGTCAGCACGGCCATTCCGTCACCGCCGCGAGTGAGCACGACGGCGGCGGGGCCCGCGCTCTGCCAGTCGCGGACGACGTCGAGCACCTCGCCCTCGGTCGCCTCGGGGTCCAGTTCGGCGAGCCAGCGCACGTCGTCCACGGACACCTTGAGCAGACCCACGTGCGCGAGCCACGAGTCGTACCGCTCGCGGTAGCCGACGGGGTCGTGGATGAGGCCGGCGCGGATGTTCGGGTCGAGCACGGTCAGCGCGCCGCGCTCGGCCTCGCGCCACAGCACCCGCTCGTAGGTGCTCGCACCGGGTTCCAGGACCAGCGACAACGTGCCGAACGACACGGCGCGCACGTCGGCGGGCAGCGGGCCGGGATCGGTGACCTGCCGGTCGGCGGTGCCCTCGACGTAGAACGAGTACCGCGCGGACCCGTCGTCGGAGAGGCCCACGACGGCGAGCGTGGTCGGTTCGGTGCCGCGCTGGACGAGGTCGGTGCGCACGTTCGCGGCGTGCAGCCGGTCCAGCAGGCGGTCGCCGAACAGGTCGGTGGACACCCGGGACAGGAAGCCGACCGGGGCGTCGAGCCGCCCGGCGGCCACGGCGACGTTGTAGGGCCCGCCGCCCGGCCTGGGGGCGAGCGTGCCCTGTGCCGTGGGCACCAGGTCGACCAGTGCTTCACCGGCGACGACGATCACGCCTGGCTCCGTTCTCTGCGCAGCCCGTCGAGCAGCAGCTCGGCCAGCGCGGTGAACGCCTCCGCGTCGGACACCCCGGCGCGGCGGGTCAGCACGCCGGTCTGGATGCCCTCGATGAGCAGTCCGGCCATTTCCGCGATCAGCGTCGCATGGACTTCCCGGAAAACACCGTCCTTGACGCCTTCCTGGATGAACGAGCGGATGCGCTCGGCGGCGGCGCGGGCATTGCGCTCGTAGGTGGTCCGGGTGGGTGCGAACGCGGACACGTCGGCGATGAACTGCGCGGACGCCCGGCGCAGTTCCTCGGCCGCGCCGGCGAGGTAGGTGCCGACGCGGGCGCGCACGTCCGCCGTTTCGGAGACGCGCTGCTCGATCCGGTGGGCCGCCCCCTTGAAGTACCGGCCGACGACGCGGACGGCCAGTTGCTCCTTGCTGGCGGCGAGCGCGTACAGGGTGGACTTGGAGCAGTGCAGGCGGGCCGCGAGGTCGTCCAGCGTGAAGTGCGCGAAGCCCTCGGCGAGCACCAGCGATTCCAGCCTGCCGAGCAGGTCGACCTGCCGGGGCGTGAGCGGCCGGCGCGCGATCGAGGTCATGGAAAGACTCTGCCACAACGCCTGGCTACAGTACTGGCGTACGTCCTACAGTACTCCTGACAGTACAGCTCCAGTCGATTCGACGGCCTGTCCGTCACGGAGGTCGAAGATGCCCGCCGAACGCCTGCTGCCCACCACCGAGGCCGAGGACCTGCTCGCCCTGGTCCGCGAGATCGCCCGCGACGAGCTGAAGCCGCACGCGGCGGAAGCCGAGGAGCACGCGCGCTTCCCGCGCGACCGGTTCCGGCTCCTCGGCAGGAGCGGCCTGCTGGGCCTGCCCTACCCCGAGCGCTTCGGCGGCGGCGAGCAGCCCTACGAGGTGTACCTCCAGGCGTTGGAGGAGATCGCCTCGGCGTGGATGTCGGTCGGTGTCGGGCTTTCCGTGCACGTGATGTCCACCTACGCGCTGGCGACGTTCGGCACGGACGCGCAGAAGGAGCGCCACCTCCCGGAGATCCTCGAAGGCGAGCTGCTCGGCGGCTACGCGCTGTCGGAGTCGCACGCGGGCTCCGACGCGGGCGCGCTGTCCACGCGGGCCGTGCGCACCGGCGACGACTACATCGTCAACGGCACCAAAGCGTGGATCACGCACGCCGGTGCGGCGGACTTCTACACGCTCATGGCCCGCACGGCGGACACCGGAGGCAAAGGCGTCAGCTGCTTCCTCGCCCCCGGCCACGCCGAGGGCCTGACCGCCGCGCAGCCGGAGCGCAAGATGGGCCTCACCGGCTCGATCACCGCGCAGCTCCGGTTCGAGGACGTGACGGTCGAGGGCGACCGGCTGATCGCCGCCGAGGGCGACGGCCTGAAGATCGCACTGTCCGCTTTGGACTCCGGCCGGCTCGGGATCTCCGCCTGTGCCGTGGGTCTGGCGCAGGCGGCGCTGGACGAGGCGGTGGCGTACGCGAAGCAGCGCACCCAGTTCGGCCGCGCGATCATCGACTTCCAGGGACTGGAGTTCCTGCTGGCGGACATGGCGGCGGCGGTCGAGTCGGCGCGCGCCACCTACCTCTCGGCGGCCCGCCGCCGGGATCGCGGGCTGCCGTTCACCCGGCAGGCGGCGATCGCGAAGCTGGTGTGCACGGACGCGGCCATGAAGGTCACCACGGACGCCGTGCAGGTGCTCGGCGGGGCCGGCTACACCCGGGACTTCCCGGTGGAGCGGTACATGCGGGAAGCCAAGGTGTTGCAGATCTTCGAGGGCACCAACCAGATCCAGCGCGTGGTGATCGGTCGCGAACTGCGCCGGTGACCGGAACGGGAACCGGAGTCGCGGCAGGGGATGGGGTCGGGGATGGGGTCGGGACGGCCGGTGCGGGTTCGTCCCGGCCGTCCCGGACCAGCGCCGTCCCGGACCAGCGCCGTCCCTGACCAGCGCCGTCCCGGTCTCGACGGGCTGCCCGGAGACCGGGACGACGTGGCCGTCCGTGATCACGACGTTCGTGGTCGGCGACGCCGGACCTAGCCCAGGGGCCGCAAACCCCACCGCCCGGACCACGAGCCGCCCGGCTCCACCCACAGCAGGTCGACGCCCGAGTTGAGCGCGTCCGGCGGGCACGTCATCGGCTCGACCGCGACCGCACGGCCCCGACCGGGGTAGTCGCCGGGCGTGTAGACCTGCACCCACTTGAAGTCCGGGTCCGCCCACAGCTCGACCGCGCCGCCCGGTCCGCGCAGGACGTGCCGCACGACCCCGTCGACCGGCTCGCACCCGCCGAAGGGCGTGTCCAGCTCGACGCCCTCCAGCAGGCGCGCGACCCGGAAGTCGGTGTCGCCCTCGACCGGCACGGCCGGGCCGGACGGGTTCATGGTCTCGGGGTCCAGCGGCAGCACGGTCGTGGCCGCGAGCGACAGCGACGTCTCGTCGGTCTCCGACGTGCCGGCGCGCGGGTACGGGTGCGTGCCCACGCCGAACGGCGTCCGCGCGGTGCCGACGTTGCGCACGGCGTGCGTCACGGTGAGCCCGTCGTCGTCGACCGCGTACGTGATGGTGGTGCGCAGCTCCACGGGCCAGCCGGGCCCGCTGACCGGGACCTCCAGCGTCACCGACGACTCGGCCTGCTCCGCGACGGCCCACGCGACCCGCCGCACCAGGCCGTGGATCGCGTTCCCGCGCGCGGGCTCGGTGATCTCCAACTGCTGCGGTCGCCCGTCGAGGGACCACCGCCCGCCGGCCGTCCGGTTGGGCCACGGCACGAGCACCGCGCCGCTGCCCATCGGCGGTTCGTCGTCGTAGGTCTCGGCGTACGGCACACCACCGACCTCGAAAGACTTGAGTCCCGCACCGTTCGGGGTGATGACGGCGCGCGTCGCGCCGTGGGCGATTTCGACCATGGTGGCCATCCTCGCACCGCCGACCCGTCGTGCGCCGATCAAGACGCTCGACATTACTAGACCAGTCTGTATATTTCACGCCATGGCACGTCGTACCGACACCCGTGAGCGCGTGGTCCGCAGCGCGGCGCGGCTGTTCCACGCGCAGGGCTACCACGCCACCGGCCTCAACCAGGTGCTCGCCGAGGGCGGTGCGCCGAAGGGCTCGCTGTACTTCCACTTCCCCGGCGGCAAGGAGCAGCTCGCCGCCGAGGCGGTGGCGCTGGCCGGCGCGGAGCTGTGCGCGGAGCTGCGGGCCGTGCTGGCGGCGACGCCGGACCCGGCCGAGGCGCTGGACCAGGTGCTGCGGCTGCTCGGGGAACGGCTGGTGGCGTCGGACTTCACCTGCGGCTGCCCGATTTCCGGGGTCGCGCTGGACGCGAGCGCGGAGAGCGAGCCGATCCGCGCGGCGTGCGTCGAGGTGTACGACTCCTGGCAGCGGGTCGTCGCCGACCACCTCGACCGCACCGACGCGGACGACCTCGCCGTGGTGGTGCTGGCCGCCGTCGAAGGCGCGGTGCTGCTCGCCCGCACCCGCCGCGACCTCGCGCCGCTGCACGCCGTCGGCGCGCGGCTCGGCCTCCTGCTGGGAAGGAACGCCCGATGAAGGTCCACCACCTCAACTGCGGCACCATGCGGCCGTTTGGCGGGGCGCTGATCGACGGCAGGCGGGTCGACGGCAGGAAGTCCGTGTTCCGGGCGGCCACGCTGGTCTGCCACGTCCTCCTGCTGGAGACCGACGACGGGCTGGTCCTGGTCGACAGCGGACTGGGCGTGGACGACGTCCGCACGCCCGGTCCGACGCTGGCCCGGCACTGGCGGCTGCTGTCCCGGCCGGTGCTCGACGAGCGGGAAACCGCGCTGCGGCAGGTGGAGGCGCTGGGCTACCGGGCGCGGGACGTGCGGCACGTCGTGCTCACCCACCTCGACCTCGACCACGGCGGCGGGCTGCGGGACTTCCCGCACGCCCGGGTGCACGTCCTGGCCGAGGAGCTCGACGCGGCGCTGAGCCCCGGGAAGAAGGCCGGCGACCGCACCCGCTACCCGGACGCGCAGTGGGCGCACGGCCCGGAGTGGGTCACCCACGAACCGCACGGCGAGCCGTGGTTCGGGTTCGACGGCGTCCGCGAGTTCCGCCCGGACGTCCTGCTGGTGCCGCTGATCGGGCACACCAGGGGGCACACCGGCGTCGCCGTCAGGACCGGGGACCGCTGGCTGCTGCACGCCGGCGACGCGTACTTCCACCACAGCGAGCCGACCGCCGAGCCGCACTGCCCGCCGGGCCTGACGTTCCTCCAGGGCCGCATGGACACCGTCCGCGAGCTGCGACTGTCCAATCAGGACAGGCTGCGCGAGCTCGTCGGGCGGCACGGCGACCGGGTGGACGTGTTCTGCGCGCACGACGCGGTGGAACTGGAGCGCCACCAGCACCGCGCCGCGCGGTGACCGCACCGGCCGCTACTCGGCCAACTTCCCGGCGTCGAACTCGACCTTGCCGTGCACCAGCCGGTTGATCAGCCACAGCACCAACCCGGCGGCCAGCAGGTAGAGCGCGATCAGGTAGTCGTCGGCCGGCCGGCCGGACAGCGGGCTGGCCAGGTAGGCGCAGGTGAGCGCGCCCAGCACCGGTACCCAGGTGGGTGCGCGGAAGTGCCGGTGGTCGGCCTTCTCCTTGCGCAGCACCAGGACCGCGACGTTGACGATCGTGAACACGACGAGCAGCAGCAACGCGGTGGTGCCGCCGAGCTTCGCGATGTCGGCGGTGGAGACCAGGATGATCGCGACACCGCTGGTGAAGATGATCGAGATCCACGGCGTGCGGCGGAACGGGTGCACCGCGCCGAAGACCTTCGGGATGATCCGCTCCCGCGACATGCCGTAGATCAGCCGGCTCGCCATCAGCATGTTGATCAGCGCCGAGTTGATCACGGCGAACAGGCCGATCAGCGAGAACACCCACAGCGGGAAGCCGGGCGCGCCCACCCGCACCACGAGCAGCAGGGCGGAACTGCCGGACGCGGCCAACTCGTCGGCCGGGATCAGCAGCGACGACGTGATCGCCACCAGGACGTAGACCACGGCGGCGATCACCATGCCCCACAGCATCGCGCGCGGAAAGATGCGCACCGGGTCGCGGCACTCCTCGGCCATGTTCACCGAGTCCTCGAACCCGACCATCGCGAAGAACGCCAGCGCGGTCGCCGAGGTGATGGCGACGAGCATCGACTGGTCGGGCGCGGGGTCGACCTGGGTGAGCCGGCCCGCGTCGCCGTCGCCGGCCAGCACCGCGTACCCGCCGATCCCGATGATGATCACCAGGCCGGACAGCTCGATGCAGGTCAGCACGACGTTGGCCTTGACGGACTCGGACACGCCCCGGAAGTTGACCAACGCCAACCCGAGGATGAACAGGATCGCGACCAGGGACGCGGACACCGTGAACGTGTCGGAGAAGAACTCCTCGATGACGGACTGGAGGTAGGTGCGCCCGAACGCCAGCGCGGCGGACGACGCGGACGTGATGCCGGAGCTCATGACGGCGAAGGCCACCATGAAGGTCAGGAACTGGATCTTGAACGCGCGGTTGGCGTAGAGGGCCGCGCCCGCCGCGCGCGGGTACTTGCCGACGAGTTCGAGGTAGCTGAACGCGGTCAGGAAGGCCACGGCGAACGCGATCAGGAAGGGCAGCCAGAGCGCGCCGCCGATCTTGCCGGCGACGTTGCCGGTCAGTGCGTAGATGCCGGTGCCGAGGATGTCACCGACGACGAAGAACAACAGCAACTTCGGGCCGATGGCCCTCTTCAGTTCCGGTTGCGCCGGTGCGCTCGTCGCTTCCGCCATGCCGGAGGAGTGTGCCGGATCACCGGGGGCTCCGGATAGCCGTGCGGCGCGGTCCTGGGCGACCCTTGACGTTCCGGCGTGGTGCGCGCGGACCGGTTCCGGCGCGGCCGGCGGTCGAAGGCGGGCGCGGTCAGGTCGTGGGCGCGGTCAGGTCGTGGGCGAGGTCTGGTCGGGGGCGGGGGTGAACCGGTAGCGCCACACCGCCGGGAGGGCCAGCGCCGCCGCCACCGTCGCGACCACCACGGCCACCCCACCCCACGCCGTGGCCGCACCCGGCCCGATCAGCGCGCCGGTCGTCCCGTGCAGCAGGTCCGCCAACCGGGGACCACCGGCCACCACCACGACGAACACGCCCTGCATCCGCCCGCGCATCTCGTCCTCGGCCGCCGTCTGGAGGATCGCGCTGCGGAACACCATGCTGATCATGTCCGCCGCGCCGCCGATGGCCAGGAACACCACCGCGAGCCACAGCGCGTCCGACATCCCGAACCCGACCATCGCCAGGCCCCAGGCGATGATCGCCACCACGGTCCCCACCCCGTGCCGGGACACCCGCGAGGTCCACCCCGAGGTCAGGCCGAACACCATCGCCCCCAACGGGATCGCCGCGAACAGCCACCCCAGCGCGAGCCCGCCGCCCGGCGGGTCGCCGTAGGTCACCTCGGCCATCTCCGGGAACAGCGCGCGCGGCATCCCGAAGACCATGGCGATGATGTCCAGCAGGAACGACGCCAGCAGGATCTTCTGCAACGCCAGGTACCGGAACCCCGCGACCACGTCGGAGAGGCCGGCCCGGCGCACCACGCCGTCCAGCGGCGGCATCGGGGGCAGCTTCCACACCGCCCAGATGGTCGCCGTCAACGCGATGGCGTCCACCAGGTACAGGGTGGGCAGGCCGACCACGGGCATCAGCGCACCCGCCAGCATCGGGCCGAACACCCCGCCGAACATCATCACCGTCGCGCCGAGCGCGACCGCCGCCGGCACCTGGTCCTCCGGCACCAGCCTGGCGATCGACGCCGAGCGCGCGGGGGCGTTGGCCGCGAAGAACACCTGCTGCAACCCCAGCAGCACGATGACCAGCCACACGTTCCGGGCGTCGAACGCGGCCTGCAACCAGAGCAGCACCGACGTGACCGCGATCCCGCTGTTGGTGAGGACCAGCAGCTTCCGCCGGTCCACGACGTCGGCGACCGCGCCGCCCCACAGCCCGAACACCAGCAGCGGCACCAGCGCGACGCCGGCGGCCACGCCCACCCACCCGGACGAGCCGGTGATGTCGTAGACCTGCTTGGGCACCGCGACGGCGGTCAACTGGCTGCCGACGGCGGTGACGACGGTCGACAGCCACAGCCTGCGGTAGGCGGGAGTCCGGAGTGGGCGGGTGTCGATCGCCACCTTGCCGAGCAGACGCTTCACTCCGGTTAGCGTACGACAACTAACGACCGCTTCACCGAGACGTGGACCACTGCCCACGCCCCGGGCGCGCTCGGCGGGGTGCCCGGCGACCACCGCACCGCGAGGTCACGGGGACCGGGCACCTGCCGCCGGTGGCGCTAGGGGGCGATGCGCTGGACGTCCCAGCCGTCGCGGCCGAGGCGGAAGCGGAGGCGGTCGTGCATCCGGTCGCGGCGGCCCTGCCAGAACTCGACCTCTTCGGGCCGGATGCGCCAGCCGCCCCAGTGCGGCGGGACCGGTACCCGCTCCGCGTCGGCGAACTGGCGCTCGATCTTGTTCAGCGCGCTCTCCAGCGTGGCGCGGCCGGACACCACGCGGGACTGGGGCGACGCCCACGCGCCGACCTGCGAACCGCGCGGGCGGCTCGCCCAGTAGCGGGCGGTCTCCTCGGGGCCGACCTTCTCCACCGTGCCGCGCACGTGCGCCTGGCGCTGCATCGCGAACCACGGGAAGGTCGCGGACGCGTAGCGGGTGGCCATCAGGTCGTGGCTCTTGGTGGACGTGTAATTGGTGAAGAACACCAGTCCCCGCGCGTCCAGGCCCTTGGCCAGCACGGTCCGCGACGACGGCCGGCCCTCGGGGTCCGAGGTCGCCAGCACCATCGCGTTGGGCTCCGAAAGACCCGCACCGGCCGCCTGGTCCAGCCAGATCTGCAACTGCTCGTGCCACGAGGCGGCGAGGTCTTCCTCGGTGAGCGAACCCTGCTCGTAGGACACCCGCATCGACGGCAACGCGATGTTCGTCGTCTCCGACATCCTGACCTCCAGAGCACGTTCTACCTGGCAAAGGCGCTCTTGGCACCAACGATCCCGCGACCGTACGGGTTTCCGGGCGCGCGCGAAACCGCCTGCGCGGTGATGAGGACCACCCGGCCGTGACCGACGGTGGAAGGCCGTTTTTCGGAATCGAGTACGAGATCGAGTCAGAAGGTCACCCGATCCGGGAAAGTTCCCCCGGGAACCGTCCGGGGCGCACTGCACCGTTACTCCGCCGGCGGCCGGAACGGGGGTGCGAATGCCCCGAATGCCCCGAATGCCAACAGAACGAGGGACCACCACTCGTGTGACGGAGGCCGCCTCCACCGGGCCGCGGCCAACCGGGGGAAGGGCGTGCAGGACACTTCCCGCCGGGCAACCGGAGTGGCGCACGCCACGTCCTCAAAGGTGGACGGGAATTCCGTCCACGATTCTCGGGGGAGAGTGCGATGAGAAGATTAGTGGGAGTTGTCGCGGTCGGCGCGGCCCTGCTGGGCACCGCCGGAACGGCCACCGCCCAGAGCGGTGCCGGGGCCCCGTCGGGGCACCACGCCGCCGCGACGTGCGAGTCGGTCGACCTCGGCATCGCGTTCGGCCGGGTGGAGGGTGCGGCCGGCACCGTCTACCGGGAGGTGCTGCTCACCAACCGGGGCCTCGCCCCGTGCGTGACGCGGGGGTTCCCCGGCGTGTCCTATGTGGACTCCTCGGGTGACCAGGTCGGCCCGGCGGCGGACCGCGACGGCGCGCGCGGGCCGCAGGTCACCCTGGCGCACGGCGCGACCGCCGTGGCCGTGGTCGGGTCGGCCAACGTCGACAACTTCGACCCGGCGGTCTGCCGGAAGACCCCGGTGTGGGGCCTCAGGGTGTTCCCGCCGGACGCGACCGCGCCGCTGTACCTGCCGCTGACCGGCCAGTACGGCTGCGCGGGCACCGTGCGCCACCTGAAGGTCACCAGCCTCGGCTGAGCCCGCCCCCGGCGGGCGTCGGCCGCCCCGGTCCACGAGGTCGACGCCCGTCGTCGGCGGTCCGCGTCGTTCAGGCGTTCGGCGCGGTTCAGGCGATCGGGTCGCGTTCCCGGCGGTCGGGTCGAAGCTGGTGATGAGCGCCACGTGCGGGTTCACGCGCGCCAACCGTGGCGCTGCCACGTGGAATACCGCTTACGGGGTGGGAAATCGCGACCACGGGGGCGTCAATTTTCTGAATCGGTTCCTGAATCGTGACCGACGCCACGGATTGGCGTCGTTGCCAGGGGGTCCGCGGGGGAGCAAGGTTTTGCCGATCTCTTGAGCCTCGCGGACAAGGAGCGCACAGCGTGGTGCAGCAAACCGAGCAGGACGGCTTCCGACCGGGACTGGAGGGCGTGGTCGCCTTCCGCACCGAGATCGCCGAGCCCGATCGCGACGGTGGCGCGCTGCGCTACCGCGGGGTCGACATCGAGGACCTGGCCGGCAAGATCACCTTCGGCCACGTGTGGGCGTTGCTGGTCGACGGCCGGTTCGGGCCGGGCCTGCCGCCCGCCGAACCGTTCCCGATCCCGGTGCACACCGGTGACGTGCGGGTCGACGTGCAGGCCGCGCTGGCCATGGTCGCGCCGATCTGGGGCTACCGGCCGCTGCTGGACATCAGCGACGAGGAAGCCCGCGCGCAGCTCGCCCGCACCTCGGTGACGGCGCTGTCGTACGCGGCGCAGTCCGCGCGCGGCACCGGCCGGCCGGCGGTGCCGCAGCGGCGCGTCGACGAGTGCCGCACGATCACCGAGCGGTTCCTCACCCGGTGGCGCGGCGAACCCGACCCGGTGCACGTGAAGGCCCTGGACGCCTACTGGGTGTCGGCGGCCGAGCACGGCCTCAACGCGTCCACGTTCACCGCGCGGGTGATCGCCTCGACCGGCGCGGACGTCGCGGCGTCGATGTCCGGTGCGATCGGCGCGATGTCCGGTCCGCTGCACGGCGGCGCGCCGGCCCGGGTGCTGCCGATGATCGAGGAGGTCGAGCGGACCGGCGACGCGCGGGCCGTGGTGTCCGGCATCCTCGACCGGGGCGAGCGGCTGATGGGCTTCGGGCACCGGGTGTACCGGGCCGAGGACCCGCGCGCCCGCGTGCTGCGGCGCACCTGCGAGGAGCTCGGCGCGACCCGCTACGAGGTCGCGGCGGCGCTGGAGCAGGCCGCGCTGGCCGAGCTGCGCGAACGCCGGCCGGATCGCGCGATCGAGACCAACGTGGAGTTCTGGGCGGCGGTGATCCTGGACTTCGCCCAGGTCCCGCCGCACATGATGCCCGCAATGTTCACCTGCGCCCGGACCGCCGGGTGGTCGGCGCACATCCTGGAGCAGAAGCGCACCGGCCGGCTGGTGCGGCCGTCCGCGTCCTACCTCGGTCCCGGGCCGCGCACGCCGGCCGAGGTCGAGGGCTGGGACGAGATCGCCTGACCCCCGCCGACCCGCGACCGGTGGGCGCGGGTCGGCGGGGTGGTGGTCCACCGAAGGGTGGACGCCGTCCACCGGTCGGTGGACCGGCGGTGTCCGTCGACCGGTCGTCCCGCGCGGACCCCTTGCCGTAGAACGATTTGCGGCATGAACGCGATAAGAGTCAGGGGCTTGCGGAAGTCCTACGGCGACTACCCCGCCGTGGCCGGCGTCGACCTCGACGTCGCCACCGGCGAGGTGTTCGCGCTGCTCGGCCCGAACGGGGCGGGCAAGAGCACCACCGTGGAGATCCTCGAAGGGCTGCGCCGGCGCGACGCGGGCGAGGTGTCCGTGCTGGGCGTCGACCCCGCCACCGCGCCCCGCGCCTGGCGGTCCGCCATCGGGATCGTGCGGCAGACCGCGACCGACCTGGCGGAGACCACGGTGGTCGAGGCGGTCCGGCACTTCACCGGCTACTACCCCGACCCGCGCGACCCGGACGAGGTGGTCGAGCTCGTCGGCCTCACCGACCAGCGCGACGTGCGGGCGGGCCGGTTGTCCGGTGGTCAGCGCCGGCGGCTCGACGTGGCGCTCGGCATCGTCGGGCGGCCCCGGCTGCTGTTCCTGGACGAGCCGACCACCGGGTTCGACCCGGAGGCGCGCCGGCGGTTCTGGGAGCTGGTCCGGCTGCTCGCCCGCGAGGGCTCCACGATCCTGCTCACCACCCACTACCTCGACGAGGTCGAGGCGCTGGCCGACCGGCTCGCCGTGGTCGACGCGGGCCGGGTCGTCGCCGAGGGCACGCCCGCCACGCTCGGCGGACGCCACCTGGCGCAGGCCGTCGTGAGCTGGGTCGACGCCGCCGGCCCGCGGTCGCACCGCACCGACCGGCCCGCCGCGCTGGTCGGCCGGATCGGCGAGGTGCCCGAGCTGACCGTCACCCGCCCCTCGCTGGAGGACGTCTACCTGGAGCTGATCGGACGATGAGCACCCTCGACACCGGGCTCTCCCGCGGGCGCTTCGAGCTGCGCCGGTTCTTCCGCGACCGGGACGGCGTGGTGTTCACCTTCGCGCTGCCCGCGTTCATCCTGCTGCTGCTCGGCAACATCTTCAGCGGCGACCTGCCGGGCACGGACGTCACCATGGGCCAGGTCTACGCGGCCGGGCTGATCGGCGCGGGCATCATCTCCACGTCGTTCATCACGCTCGGCGTGGGCGTGGCCGAGGACCGCTCGAACGGGACGCTGAAGCGCCTCCAGGGCACGCCGATGGCCCCGGCCGCGTACTTCGTCGGCAAGATCGCGCTGGTCCTCGTGCTCAGCCTGGCCGAGGTGGCGCTGATGTTCGCGGTCGGCGTCGGCGTGTTCGACGTCGAGCTGCCGTCGGACCCCGCCCGCTGGGTGACGTTCTCCTGGGTGTTCGTGCTCGGGGTCGTGTCGTGCTCGCTGCTGGGCATCGCGGCGAGCTCGCTGGCCCGCACGGCGAGCAGCGCGCCCGCCGTGATGAACCTCCCCTACATCGGGCTCCAGTTCATCTCGGGCGTGTTCATCCACCTGCCGCTGCTGCCCCAGCCGATGGTGGTGGTGAGCTCGTTCTTCCCGCTCAAGTGGGTCGCGCAGGGGTTCCGCTCGGTGCTGCTGCCGGACAGCATGGCGATCCAGGAGGCCGCCGGGACGTGGGAGCACGGGAGGATCGCGCTGGTGCTGGGCGCGTGGTGCGTGATCGGGTTCGTGCTGTGCGTGGTCGGTTTCCGGTGGACCGGTGAACGCAGGGGCGGCTGACCTCCCGCGCGGTGGGCGGGGCCCGGGTGCGGTGCTCGTCCGTCCTGTCCGTCCTGTCCGGTGTGGAGCGCTCCGGCCGGTCGCGGGAGGACTGTCCACTGTGGAGTGCGGGGCCCGCACCGGCGGTGACCGGCGGCGACGGCGGCCCGGGGGCAGCGCCGGCGTCGGCCGGACGGCCTGGTCAGGCCGGGCGGAGCGGGAACCGGTGGCCGGCGGGACGTGAGCAGCGACACCCGGTTGTCACGTCCGGGCCATCCGGCTGCCACACTGGTGGCCCCGGCAACGGAGCCGGTCACCCCTCCCCCGGTACCCGGAGGCTCCGCGATGACCCAGACCGCCGACCCGACCACCCTGGTCCTGCCCCCCGAACTGCGGCCGTCCGACGGCCGGTTCGGCTGCGGGCCGTCCAAGGTCCGCCCGGAGGCCCTCGCCGCCCTGGCGTCCGAGGGTGCCGCGCTGATGGGCACCTCCCACCGGCAGAAGCCGGTGAAGTCCCTGGTCGGCTCGGTCCGCTCGGGTCTGCGCGACCTGTTCTCGCTGCCCGAGGGCTACGAGGTCGTGCTCGGCAACGGCGGCACCACCGCGTTCTGGGACGCCGCCGCGTTCGGCCTGGTCCGCGAGCGCGCGCAGCACTTCACCTACGGCGAGTTCTCCTCGAAGTTCGCCAAGGTCACCTCCGACGCCCCGTTCCTGGGTGACTCGATCGTGGTCAAGGCCGACCCCGGCTCGGCCCCCGAGATCACCTACGCCGAGGGTGCCGACCTGGTCGGCTGGGCGCACAACGAGACCTCCACCGGCGTGGCGGTCCCGGTGTCCCGCCCGGCGGGCTCGGACGGCGCGCTGGTCGCGATCGACGCCACCTCCGGCGCGGGCGGCCTGCCGGTGGACGCCGAGGACTTCGACGTCTACTACTTCGCGCCGCAGAAGTCCTTCGCCTCGGACGGCGGCCTGTGGATCGCCCTCATGTCGCCGGCCGCGCTGGAGCGGGTCGCCGAGATCGGCGCGTCGGGCCGCTGGGTGCCGGAGTTCCTGTCGCTGACCACCGCGCTGGACAACTCCACCAAGGACCAGACGTACAACACGCCGTCGCTGGCCACCCTGTTCCTGCTGGACGACCAGATCAAGTGGCTCCTGGGCAACGGCGGCCTGCCGTGGGCCGTGGACCGCACCGCCGACTCGTCCTCGCGGCTGTACTCGTGGGCCGAGTCGACCTCGTACACCTCGCCCTACGTGGCGGACCCGGCGTACCGGTCGCAGGTCGTCGGCACCGTCGACTTCGACGACTCGGTCGACGCGGCCGTCGTGGCCAAGGTGCTCCGCGCGAACGGCGTCGTGGACGTCGAGCCCTACCGCAAGCTCGGCCGCAACCAGTTGCGCGTGGCCATGTTCCCGGCGGTCGAACCGGCCGACGTGACCACGCTGACCAAGGCCGTCGACTGGGTGGTCTCCCAGCTCTGACGTGCGCTTCGGCCCGACACGGGGGCCTTTCGCCTGGTTCCGGCCTGGTGGGAGGCCCCCGTTCGCGTTCCCGAAGTGGTAGAGGTGGGGAAGTGGCCGCCGAGGTGAACCTCGCGGTAACAGACGTGCGAACACGAGCGACATACGGCAAGATCACGTGAAGATATCGATAGATGCGGCGAGCCTCCCCCGTCAAGGCGGCACGCCGGATTACCGTCGGCACCTTGGCGAGGTGAAGTCACACGGGAGGCCATGATGCGAGCGCTGCGGGTCATCGGGCTCGAAGACGACGGCAAGTCCGTCATCCTCGAAGACCCGGATCGCGGCGAGCGCTTCGTGCTCCCCGCCGACGAACGGCTGCGCGCCGCCGCGCGCGGCGACCTCACCCGACTCGGCCAGATCGAGATCGAGGTGGAGAGCCAGATGCGCCCCCGGGAGATCCAGGCGCGCATCCGCGCCGGCGAGTCGGTCGACCAGGTCGCCTCGGCGGCCGGCATCCCGACCCACCGGGTCGAGCGGTACGCCTACCCCGTGCTGCTGGAGCGCTCCCGCACGGCCGACCTGGCCCAGCGCGCCCACCCGGTGCGCGAGGACGGTCCGGACGTGCAGACGCTCGGCGAGGTGGTGGCGCACTCGTTCGGCCTGCGCGGCCAGGAGTACGCCGACGTGAGCTGGGATTCGTGGCGCGGCGAGGACGGCCGCTGGGTGGTGCAGCTCCACTGGACGGCGGGCCGCTCGGACAACCTGGCGCACTGGGCGTTCCACCCCGGCGCGCAGGGCGGCACGGTGACCGCGCTGGACGACGGGGCCGTCGAGCTGATGGACCCGAACCCCAACCGCACGCTGCGCACCGTCCGCCCGGTCACCCAACTGGCGCGGCAGGCCCTGAGCCTGGAGAAGGAGGCGGAGCCGGAGATCCTCGCCCGCGAGGAGCCGACCCCGCCGCCGGTCCAGGCCCCGGAGGTCAAGCCCGAGCCGAAGCCGGAACCCGAGCCCGCGCCGATCGCCGAGGAACCCCCGGCACCCCCTCCGCAGCAGCAGCCGAGCCCGGCCGCGAAGAAGGAGCCGCCGAAGCGCGGCAAGAAGAACCACCCGATCGTCCCGTCGTGGGAAGACGTCCTGCTGGGCGTCCGCTCGAACCGCGGCTGAACGTCCGACGACGTGCAGGGCCCCCGCCGGCTTGGCGGGGGCCCTGCACGTTGACCGGGTGTTCGCGCAGGGGCGTTGAGCAGGGATTTCGCGCGGTGGCCGGGTCCGGGCGCGGGGCGGGCCGTTTGTCCGGGGGTCGCGGTGGGTAATCGTCGTCCATGCTGGGGCGAGTGGTGGTGGGCGCGGCGATCGGGGCCGGGCTGGGAGCCGCCTGGTGGGGAGTGCGGGAGTTCATCGCCTCCGGGGCCGTGTGCACCAAGGACAACTGGAACTGCCTGGCCATGGGGCTCTTCGCGATCCCGGTCAGCCTGGTGGTCGGCGTGCTGCTCGGGTGGTTCGCGCTCACGCTCCTGCGGTTCGAACGACCGCTGGCGATGGCCGCCGTCGGGATGGCGTTCGCCGCCGTGCTGACGCTGACGACCGTGTGGATCTCGATCCCGGCGAGCGGCGTCCTGGCCGGCGCGCTGGGGTTCGCGCTGGCCGCGCCGGTGACCGCGCGGCACGCGGTCCGCCACGACGCCCGCCGTGGCTGACGCCCCGCGCCGCACCGCCGGCGGCTTCGCGTTCCAGGTGCTGCTGCGCGTCGTCGTCTCGGCGGTGGTCGGCGCGGCGCTGCTGACCGCGTGGATCTGGGCGTACCGGAGCGGCCTGCTGGACCGGGTGGTCGACGACCCGGCGCTGAGCGACTTCCTGCTGCTGGTCGTGGTCGGCCTGCCGGTCGCGCTGGTGTTCAGCTCGCTGCTGGCCGGGCCGGTGCTGTGGGCGTTGCGGGTGCGCCCGGTGTGGCCGGTCGTGCTGGCCGGACCGGTGCTGCTGGGTCTCGCCTACTACTCCGGGCTGCCCGACCGGTTCACCGCGCTCGGCGACAAGTGGACCGTGCTCGTCCTGATGGCCGGTGCCGGCTACGGGCTCGCCGGCCTGGTGACCGTCCCCGCGATGTTCCGGCAGAAGTAGCCGCCGGGCTCACGGGGCCGGTACCGCGTCGAGGGACTCCACCGGCCACCCCTCGTGCTCGCACCAGTCCTCGGCTTCCGCGCGGGTGATCGGCGTGGCGTGGTCCGCCCGGCCGCCGACGGTGTCCCACCCGTCGGGGGCCAGCACGTTCAGCCGTCCGCCGCGCACCGCGAGCAACCGACCGCGCGGAAACGCCATGGTCGGCGCGGTGCGCAGGTAGCGCACGTCCATCTTGACCTCCACCTTTGTCGAGCGTGCATGGTCCACGACGGGAAATGAGGATGCTCGCGGGGGGCTGGGTTCGTACCGTGGAGCCGAACCTGAGGGGGACGACAGAAGTGACTGAGCAGGCGGAGTCACCATCCAACACCGTTGCTCGACGCGTATCCACCGCCGCCACCGTGCGCCGGCTGTGGCCGTACTTCCGGCCGGTGCGCTTCCAGATGATCGCCAGCATGGCCGCTGCCCTGCTGGCCATGCTGTGCGGTCTCGGCATACCGCTCATCACCCAGCGCATCGTGGACGGCCCCATCGCCGACCGCGACCTGGGCGCGCTGCCGCCCATGGTCGGGCTGGTGCTCGCCCTGGGGCTCGCCGAGGCGGGCTTCTTCTTCGCGCGCCGGCGGTTCATCGCGCGCCCGGCGTCCGACGTCGAAGCGCGGATGCGCGCCGGGATGTACCACCACCTGCAAGAACTGCCCGTCTCGTTCCACGACCGGTGGCAGTCGGGGCAGTTGCTCTCGCGCGCCACGACCGACCTGAACACGGTCCGCCGGTTCGTCGCGTTCGTCATCACGTTCCTCGTGGTGAACACGCTGGTCGTGCTGATCGGGCTGGGCGTGCTGTTCTGGCTGTCACCGGTCCTGGGCACGATCGTGCTGACCTGCACCCTGCCACTGGTGGCGCTGTCCTACCTGTTCGAGTCGAAGTTCAAGGTGGTCGCGCGCCGGGCCCAGGACCAGGCCGGTGACCTGACGACGGTGGTCGAGGAGTCGGTGCTCGGCATCCGGGTGCTCAAGGCGTTCGGCCGCGGCCCGCACCTGACCAGGCGGTTCCTGCGCCAGGCGCGGGACCTGCGGGAGACCGAGCTGGCCAAGGTGCGGATCTTCGCCCTGCTGTGGGCGGTGCTGATCGTGCTGCCCGAGCTGGCCATCGCCGGGCAGCTCGCGTTCGGCGCGGTGGGCATCGCGGACGGCTCGGTCAGCGCGGGCACGCTGGTCGCGGCGGTCGCGGTCAGCGCGTACCTGCGCTGGCCCATCGACTCGATCGGCTGGCTGCTGGCGGAGACGAACCAGACCGCGTCGGCGACCGAGCGGTACTTCGAGGTGATGGACGCGCGGGTGACGATCACCTCGCCGGAGGCGGTGACGCCGCTGCCGGAGCGGGTGCGCGGGCACGTGCGGTTCGAGGACGTGCACTTCGCGCACGCGCCCGGGAGCCGGGAGGTGCTGCGCGGCATCGACCTGGACATCCGGCCGGGCGAGACGGTGGCGCTGGTCGGCGCGACCGGCTCCGGCAAGACCACGGTCACCGCGCTGGTGCCCCGGCTGGCGGACGTGACCGCCGGGCGGGTGACCGTCGACGGCGTGGACGTGCGGGACCTGGACCTGGCCGAGTTGCGCCGGGTGGTCGGCGTGGCGTTCGAGGAGCCGATCCTGTTCTCGGCGAGCGTGACCGAGAACATCGCGCTGGGCAGTGCGGACGTGGGCGAAGAGCGGGTGCGCGAAGCCCTGCGGGTGGCGCGGGCCGAGGAGTTCGTGGACGCGCTGCCGTGGGGGCTCGACACCCGGATCGGCGAGCAGGGGCTGTCGCTGTCCGGTGGCCAGCGCCAGCGGCTCGCGCTGGCGCGCGCGGTCGTGGGGCACCCGGCGGTGCTCGTGCTGGACGACCCGCTGTCCGCGCTGGACGTGCACACCGAGGCCGAGGTGGAAGCGGCGCTGCGGCGCGTGCTGCACGGGGTGACGGCGCTGGTCGTCGCGCACCGGCCGAGCACGGTGCAACTCGCCGACCGGGTGGCGATGCTCGTGGACGGTCGGATCACGGCGATCGGCACCCACCGGGAACTGCTGGCGGACAACGAGGGGTATCGCCACCTCCTGTCCACCATGGACGACGAGGAGGTGGTGGTGTGAGCACCGGAACGGTCGGTTCGGGCGTCGCGGGACCGGGGTCCGGGGGGACCGGCGAGGTCGGCGAGGAGAAGTGGCGCGGGGTCGCCGCGGAGGACGTCGAGGAGCTCGACCACTCGACCGGGGTGAAGCTCAAGGCCCGGTCGCGGCGGCTGCTCGGGTCGATGCTGCGCCCGCACTCCCGCGCGGCGGTGCTCGCGCTGGTCATCGTGATCGCGGAGAACGTGGTCAACCTGGCGGGGCCGCTGCTGATCGCGGCGGCCATCGACCGCGGCGTGCCGGCGGCCCTGGACGGGCGGCCGGACGTGCTCATGTGGTGCGTGGGCGGGTACGTCGGGGCGGCGCTGGGCGCGACGGTGCTGCGCTGGGCCTTCGTCCGGCTGTCCGGGCGGATCGGCCAGGACCTGCTGCTGGACCTGCGGGAGCGGATCTTCCGGCACGTCCAGCGGCTGTCGGTGTCGTTCCACGAGAAGTACACCTCGGGCAAGGTCATCTCGCGGCTGACCAGCGACGTGGACTCGTTGCAGGACCTGCTGGAGCAGGGTCTCGACGGGTTCTTCACGTCGATGCTGTCGGTGGTCGGCATCTCGGTCGTGATGCTCGCGCTGGACCCGCCGCTGGCCTTCGCGGTGCTGTTCGGGTTCCTGCCGCTGCTGCTGCTCATCCGGTGGTTCCAGCGCCGGTCGGCGCGGGCGTACCGGGGCACCCGCGGTGCGATCGCGAAGATCATCGTGCAGTTCGTGGAAACCATGAACGGCATCCGCGCGGTGCAGGCGTTCCGCCGGGAGGACCGCAACGAGAAGATCACGGGCGAGCTGAACGCCAAGTTCCGCGACGCCAACACCGACGCGTTCAAGGTGGTGGCCGCGTTCACCTCGCTGGTGCGGGTGATCGGCAACGTGTCGCTGGCGGTGATCCTGGCCTGGGGTGCGTTCCGGGTCGCGGACGGGCAGTTGGAACTGGGCGTGCTGGCGGCGTTCACGCTGTACGTGCGGCGGTTCTACGACCCGTTCGACGAGATCGCGATGTTCGCCAACTCCTACGCGTCGGCCACGGCGGCGCTGGAGAAGATCTCCGGCCTGCTGGAGGAGGTGCCGGCCGTGCCGGAGCCCGACGACCCGGTGCCGCTGCGGGACGTGCACGGGCGGATCGCGTTCGACGGGGTGGAGTTCCGGTACTCGGAGGCCACGCCGGTGGTGCTGCCGCCGTTCGACCTGACCGTGCCGGCCGGGCAGACGGTGGCCCTGGTGGGCGCGACCGGAGCGGGCAAGTCGACGTTGGCGAAGCTGGTCGGGCGGTTCTACGACCCGTCGAGCGGGTCGGTCCTGCTGGACGGGGTGGACCTGCGCTCGGTGGCGGACGCCGACCTGCGGCGGGCCGTGGTGATGGTGACCCAGGAGAACTTCCTGTTCGACGGGTCGGTGGCGGACAACATCGCGCTGGGGCGGCCCACGGCCACCCGGGCGGAGGTGGAGGACGCGGCCCGCGCCGTCGGTGCGCACGATTTCATCGCGGCGCTGCCCGAAGGGTACGACACGGACGTGCGCAAACGCGGTGGCCGGCTGTCGGCGGGGCAGCGGCAGGTGGTGGCGTTCGCGCGGGCGTTCCTGGCCGACCCGGCGGTGCTGGTGCTGGACGAGGCCACGTCGAGCCTGGACGTGCCGTCGGAGCGGTTGGTGCAGGGGGCGCTGGAGACCGTGCTCGCCTCGCGGACGGCGTTCATCATCGCGCACCGGCTGTCGACCGTGATGATCGCGGACCGGGTGCTGGTGCTCGACGGTGGTCGGGTGGTGGAGGACGGCACGCCCGAGGAGCTGATCGGCGGACGTGGGCAGTTCGCCGCGCTGCACACGGCCTGGCGTGACTCGCTGGCGTGATCCGCTGTGAGGAGGGGTGGGTCTGCGGGGTCAGAGGAGGGTCGTGATCAGCGAGAACCACGCGATCAGGACGCCGCCGACGACGCCGTAGGCCACCCAGCGCCAGACCGGCACGTTCCGGGCCAGCCACACGGACGGGGCGATGCCGCCGACCACCAGGACGTTCGCCAGCAGCGCGAGCCACTGGCTGGTCTCGCCCAGGCCCAGCGACAGGGTGACGACCATGAACGTCACCACGGCGGCGGTGAACACGCTGACCGTCAGACCGGTGCCCCAGGGGGTCTTCTCCCGGGGCACCGGTTCCGGTTCGGGTTCCGGGTCCGCTTCGGGTTCCGGATTCGCTCCGGGCGCGGGCTCCGGATCGGCGGCCGGGGCCTCGACGACGTGCCGCTCGCCGGTCACCGGGTCGGTGTACTCGACGGACGTGCCCATGTCGGCGGCCACCCGGCCCGCCAACTGCCGCCCGCGTCGCGCGATGAGCGCGCCCGGGGTGTCGGCGGTCGAGGGGGCGTCGGTGGGATCGGTCGGCTGGGCACCCGCCGGATCAGCCGACGGGGCATCGGTGGGACCGGTCGACGAGGTGTCCGCGCGCAGGACGGCTTCGGCGACCTTCGCCCACTCGTGCAGCGCGTCGGCCAGGCCGGCACCCAGGGGCAGCGTGTGGGGGTCCACCTCCCGCACGCCCGCGTCGTCGTGGCCCGCCAGCACGGCGCGGCCGTCCTGGACCCGCAATTCCACGAATCTCCTCCTCCGGGATGGTGAGTCGACCGTAGTCGGTCTGGCGATCAGGCAGAAGCTTTCCGAAAGACGGGTCGTGGCGGGGCTTCGGGGCGGCTAGGAGATCGCGTAGAAGGCGATGGCACCGGCGGCGGCGACGTTGAGCGAGTCGACGCCCGTCGCCATGGGGATGCGCACGGCCACGTCCGCCGCCGCGATGGCCTCCTCGGTGAGGCCGGGGCCTTCGGACCCGAGCAGGACGGCGGTCCGCCCCGATCTCAGGTCGAGGTCCGCCAGGTTCGTCGCGGAGGGCCGGGGGGTGAGTGCGGCAACGGTGAAACCGTTGCGGCGCACCATGTCCAATCCTTGAGCGAGGTCGGGCAGATGGGCGAACGGGACGCGGAGCACGTGGCCCATCGAGACGCGGACGCTTCGGCGGTACAGGGGATCACTGCACCCCGGACCGAGCAGGACGCCGCCGATGCCCAGGGCGGCGGCGTTGCGGAACAGCGAGCCGAGGTTCTCGTGGTCGCCGACGCCCTCCAGGACGGCGAGGGTGGTCGCCGAACGGGCCAGGTGTTCCGCCGAGGGCCGGGGGGCGCGGTCGGCGACGGCCAGCACGCCCCGGTTGAGGTGGAAACCGACCACCTCGGCCATGACCTCGGCGGACGTGACGTAGGCGGGGGCGGGCAGCGCACCGAGCGCCTCGACCCGGCGGCGCACGCCGAGGAGCGCGCGGACCGGGTAGGGCGAGGCCAGGAGCCGTTCCACCACCACGACGCCCTCGGCGATCACCAGGCCCCGGCCGCCGGGGCGGTCGGGGCGGCGGTCGGCGGTCGAGAGGTCCCGGAAGTCGTCCAGTCGCGGGTCCGCCGGGTCCTCGATCTCGATCACACCGGGCAGTGTCCCATTCCCGACAGGTGAACACCCCTCGTAGTCCAGAGGGCCGAATCGCGAGCCTCCTACCAGCGCATTCTCGCTGATTGTTACCTGAAGGTAACAGAGAGCACCGATTTGGGCGCTGGCGGGCGGGTGGTTGCTGTGTCACGGTGGGCCTCCGCTGAGCCCGCCGGAACAGCCCGACCGATTGGGAGGCGGCATGGGTAGCAAGGTGTCCAGTCGGACGTTCACCAGGGAAGACCGCCAGCGCTACCGCGAGCGGGTCCAGCGGTGCCTGGACGCCCTGGGGACGATGCTGGCCGAGGGCAGCTTCTCCTTCCCCCGCCAGCAGATGGGGCTGGAGATCGAGCTGAACCTGGTCGACGACGACTGCCGGCCCGCGATGGCCAACGCCGAGGTGCTGGAGAAGATCGGCGACCCGTCGTTCACGCTGGAACTGGGGCAGCACAACCTGGAGGTCAACGTCCCGCCCCGGGAACTGGCCGGGGACGAGACGCTGGACCTGGAGAAGGAGCTGCGCGAAACCCTGTCGTCGGCGGACGACAAGGCGCACGACGCCGGCGCGTCGATCGTGATGATCGGGGTGCTGCCCACGTTGCGGCACGAGCACTTCGACCGGCGGTGGCTGTCCCACTCCCCGCGCTACGGCCTGCTCAACGACCAGATCTTCGCCGAGCGGGGCGAGGAGACGGTGCTGTCGATGGAGGGCTCGCCGATGCCCGACTCGTCCGCCGAGAAGTTGTTGAGCTACGCGGAATCCATCGTCCCCGAAGCGGCCTGCACGTCGGTCCAGCTCCACCTCCAGGTCGCGCCGGACGACTTCGCGGCGCACTGGAACGCGGCCCAGGCGCTGGCCGGGGTGCAGGTGGCGATCGCGGCCAACTCGCCGTTCCTGCTGGGGCGGGCGCTGTGGCACGAGACGCGGATTCCGCTGTTCCTCCAGGCCACCGACACGCGGACGGTCGAACTGCGCAACCAGGGCGTCCGGCCCCGGGTGTGGTTCGGGGAGCGGTGGATCACCTCGATCTTCGACCTGTTCGAGGAGAACGTGCGGTACTTCCCCGCGCTGTTGCCGGAGACCGGCGACGAGGACCCGTTGGACGTGCTGGGCGCGGGCGGCACCCCGTCGTTGACCGAACTGCGGCTGCACAACGGAACCGTGTGGCGGTGGAACCGGCCGGTCTACGACGTGGTGGACGGCGTGCCCCACCTGCGGGTGGAGAACCGGGTGCTGCCGGCGGGCCCGACGGTGCTGGACACGATGGCCAACGCGGCGTTCTTCTACGGGGCCCAGCGGGCGTTGACCACGATGGAACGTCCGCTGTGGACCCAGATGTCGTTCCACGCGGCGGAGGAGAACCTCTACGCCGGCTCGCGGCACGGGATGGGCGCGCAGCTCTACTGGCCCGGGATCGGGTGGGTGCCGCCGGACGAGCTGGTGCTCCGCCGCCTGCTGCCGCTGGCCCACGAGGGGTTGCGGGCGTGCGGTGTCTCCGATCCCGCCCGGGAGCGGTACCTCGGGGTGATCGAGGCCCGGTGCCTGTCCCGGCGCACCGGATCGCAGTGGCAGCGGGACACGGTGGTGGCGCTGGAGGCTCGCGGTGCTTCGCGGGAGGACGCGTTGAGCGCGATGTTGGCCCGGTACGTGGAGCTGATGCACGGCGGTGAGCCGGTGCACACGTGGCCGGTGGAGGGATAGCGATTCGCCGGTAATGCGGTGGATCGTCGGGTCATCCCCGTACGGGCCGGTCGGCGACGACCACGGCGGTGTCGTACGGGGATGACCCGACTTTTCAGGTGCTGTTGTGCGGTGCTGTTCGCGTCAGCGTCTGCGGCCGGATTTCAAGGGTGCCACGTCCGCTCCGTCGTGGGAGCTGCGGCATTCTTCCGGGGTTACCGCTTCCACCGCGAGGGTGAGCATTCCCTTGACGCCGGTGTAGATGGATTCACCGGCCGAGGCCAGGGAGGTGTGCACCCGGTTCGAGTCGGAGAAGTCGCGCTCGTCCTTGCTGCGCTTCTTGCCCGCTTCTTCGGGTTTCGTGGCGCTGCGGAGGTTGATCTCCAGCCACGCGGCCACCTCCGCCGGGGTGGTCAGGACCTCTTCCGGGGTGCGTTCCAGGCGCTCCTGCCTTGGCGAGGCGTGGTCCAGGGACGTGTGTTCGACGTAGGCGTGCCAGTGCGTGTTGCGCAGTGACCACGTCTGCTCGACCGGCCAGTCCTCCTCGGTGCCCATGGGGTCATCTTGCCAGGGTCCGCACGTCCGGCGGGGGGTCTACCCCCACCGCGTCGGCCGTTCTCCCGGTGATCGCCCGCCCAGGGGGTGGCCGGACCCGGGAGAGCGGGGTTTCCAGTCCGCTGTGGACGCCTGGGCGGTCCTTCGACCCGGCGTCGCGGCGGACGCCCGCTCTCGCCCGCTCGCGGATGGCCGAACTCGTCGCGGGTCCGCACGCGCGTTCGGCGAAGTCGGCCGCGCCGGTCCGTCCCGCCAGGTGGTCGTGGAGCGACTCTCCCGGGTGGACGGAGGCGGTCGCGGTGCCCTCGTGGGGTGCGGGTTCCCCCGAACGGGGTGGATCTGCGCACGCCGTCGGCGCTCCCGAACTGTGCGGTGACCTGCGGGGACAGCGAATCCACCGCTATGAGCACGGTCCTCGGAGCGAACGCCGGGGACGCCTTGTGAACGGTCGGCGCGGGCGCATTCCCGATCGTGGGAAAAAAACTTGTGATCACCACCCCGGTTTCGGGCCGGGGCTATTGCAAGTAGATTGCACGTACTTGAGCGTTGCAACGAGGGGATAGTCATGGCCCAGTACGTGCTGCCGGATCTCGACTACGACTACGCCGCTCTCGAACCGGCGATCATCGGTGAGATCAACGAGCTGCACCACAGCAAGCACCACGCCGCCTACGTCAAGGGTGCCAACGACACGATCGACCAGATCGCCGAGGCGCGCGACAAGGACTCCTTCGGCTCGATCGTGGGCCTGGAGACGACGTTGGCGTTCCACCTGGCCGGCCACGCGCTGCACCAGGTGTGGTGGAAGAACCTGTCGCCCAACGGCGGCGACAAGCCCGTCGGCGAGCTCGCGGCGGCCGTGGACGAGCACTTCGGCTCGTTCGACAAGCTGCGCGCGCAGCTCGGTGCCGCCGCGTCGACCATCCAGGGCTCCGGGTGGGGCATCCTCGCGTGGGAGCCGGTCGGTCAGCGGCTGATCACCCAGCAGCTCAAGGACCACCACTCGAACCTGTCGATCGCGACCACGCCGCTGCTGGTGTTCGACATCTGGGAGCACGCGTACTACCTCCAGTACCGCAACCTCAAGGCGGACTACATCTCCGCCCTGTGGAACGTCGTGAACTGGGATGACGTGAACGCGCGCTTCGAGGCCGCCCGCGCCGGCCAGAACGGGCTCCTGCTGCCCGCGCAGTAGTCCCGCGCAGTAGTCCCGCTCCGGGAGTGCGGCGGTGGGACGCTCCGACGACCTCACCGCCGGTACGACGAGGCCCCGCCACCCGGCGGTACGACCGGGAGGCGGGGCCTCGTCTGTTCCCGAACTGACTGCCGCTCCCACCACGAAGCGACGAGACTTAGGTTAGCCTAACTTCGCTTCCAGGGGAAGTCCGACCTGCCGAATCTCGCGCCGTCGACCGTTTCCGCAGTTCGGAGGCCCGAGCGGCCGGTCGGAGTCGCTAGGGTCGGACGCGGCGGCGCAGGCCGAAGCGGTGGGTGGGGAGGGTCAGGCCGCCCCGCCTGGCCAGGACCAGCCCGCCCACGACGGCCGCCAGGATGGACACGACACCGCCCGCCACGAGGGGGGCGCGGGCCGTGAAGTGCTCGGCCAGCCAGCCCATGACGGGGCCGCCCACCGGGTTCCCGCCCAGGAACACCAGCATGTACAGGCCCATCACCCGGCCCCGCATGTCCGGGCTGACGGCCAGTTGCACGGTGGCGTTGGCGGTGGTCGTGAAGGTCATCATGGCGATGCCCACCGGGATCAGGACCACGCCCACGAGCAGCAGCGAGGGCATCAGGCCGGCCGCGATCTCCAGGACGCCGAACGCCAGCGCGCCCAGGATGAGCAGGCGCAACCTGGGTTTGCCCTTGGCGCTGCGGCGGGCGGCCAGGGTCGCGCCGGCCAGGGTGCCCACCGCGAGCATGGTGGACAGCAGGCCGTAGGCGCTCGCGTCGCCGCCGAAGGTGTTGCGGGCGATCACCGCCAGGGTCACGTAGAAGTTCAGGCCGAACGTGCTGATGAAGAAGACCAGGCAGAGGAGGATCACCAGGTCCGGCCGGCCCCGCACGTAGCGCAGGCCCTCGCGCAACTGGCCCTTCTCGCGGGGCACCGGGTCGCCCCGGTGCAGCTCCGCCGGGTTCATCAGCAGCAGGCCCGCGATCACGCCGATGAAGCTGACCGCGTTGATCAGGAACACCCAGCCGGTGCCCACGAAGATGATCAGCCCGCCGGCCACCGCCGGGCCGACCATGCGGGCCAGGTTGAACGTCATCGAGTTGAGCGCCACGGCGTTGGTGAGCTGGTCCCGGCCGACCATCTCGACCACGAACGACTGGCGGACCGGGGTCTCCACCGCCGACACCGCGCCCAGCAGGAGGCACAGGAGGTAGACGTGCCACAGCTCGGCCACGCCGGTGACGTCCAGGACGCCCAGCACCAGGGCGCACAGGCCCAGCCCGGTTTCCAGGAACAGCAGCAGCCTGCGCTTGTCCAGGCGGTCCGCGAGGACGCCCGCCCAGAGGGACAGGAAGAGGGTGGGTGCGAACTGGAGGGCCGCGGCGATGCCCAGGGCGACCGGGGAGCCGTCGGACAGCTCCAGCACCAGCCAGTCCTGCGCGACCCGCTGCATCCACAGGCCCACCAGGGACACGACCTGGCCGGACGCGTAGAGGCGGTAGTTGCGCACGCGCAGCGAGCCGAACATCCGGCGCTTGGCCGGCGGGGGTGGCGCTGCGCCGCGATCGGTCCGATCGGTCTCCGCACCACCCGCGTACGCCGGCACCCGCTACTGCCCCGCCATCCTGTCGATGATCTCGGCGGCGCGCGAGAGCACGCCCCGTTCCTCCGGTGTCAGCTCGGCCAGCCGCTTGTCCAGCCACGCCTCGCGGGCCGACACCTCGTCGTTGATGTACCCCATGCCCGACTCGCTCAACTCCACGATGGCCTGCCGGCCGTCGGTGGGGTGCGGTCGCCGGGTCGCGAAGCCGTACTCCTCCAGCGCCGCGATCACCCTCGTCATCGACGGGGGCTGGACGCCTTCCTTCGCGGCCAGCTCGCCCGGCGTCAGCGGTCCGCTCTTGTGCAGGGTGGACAGCGCGGACACCTGGGTGAGCGAGATCGCGGAGTTGATCCGCTGGGCGCGCAGCCTGCGCGTGAGCCGGACCACGGCCAGCCTCAGCCGGCTCGCCAGCCCTTCCTCCGCGTCGACTTCCGCCACGTAGTTAGCATACCTCACGATCTCGCACCCGTCGTGGACCCCCGCCCGGTCAGCTCCCCAGGGCCGCCTGGATGGGCCCGATGGCGAAGTAGACGACGAACGCCGAGGCCACCACCCACATCAGTGGGTGCACCTCGCGGGCGCGCCCGGTCATCGCCCGCAACAGCACGTAGCTCACGAAACCCGCGCCGATCCCGTTGGCGATCGAGTAGGTGAACGGCATGACCACGATCGTCAGGAACGCGGGCAGCGCCACCGCGAAGTCGCCGAAGTCGATCTCCCTGACCTGGGAGATCATCAGCGCGCCGACGATCACCAACACCGGGGCCGCCGCCTCGACCGGGACGACCGCGTACAGCGGCGTCAGGAACATCGCGGCCAGGAACAGCAGGCCGGTCACGACGTTGGCCAGCCCGGTCCGCGCGCCCTCCGCGATCCCCGCCGCCGACTCGACGAACACCGTGCTGGACGAGGAGGACGACACCCCGCCCGCGACCGCGCCGACGCCGTCCACGAACAGCGCCCTGCTCACGCCCGGCAACTGCCCGTCCTGGCCGATCAGGCCCGCTTCCTTGCCGAGCCCGGTCATCGTGCCGACGGTGTCGAAGAAGTCCGTGAGGACCAGCGTGAACACCACGAGCGCGGCGGTCAGCGCCGGCACCCGGGTCCACGCGCCGAACGACACCTCGCCCAGCAGCGACAGGTCCGGCAGCCCGAGCACCTGCTCCGGCAGGGCGGGGTAGCCGAGGTTCCAGCCCCTCGGGTCCACGCCCCGCGACGGCCCGGCCCCGACCAGCGCCTCGATCGCGATGGACAGCACGGTCGCGCCGAGCACGCCGATCAGGATCGCGCCCTTCACCCGGCGCGCCACCAGGATGCCGGTGACCACCAGCCCGACCACGAACACCAGCGTCGGCCAGGACGCGATCGACCCGTTGATGCCCAGGCCGACCGGGACGGTCGTGCCGGCGGCGTCCGGGACCCGCCGCACGAACCCGGCGTCGACCAGGCCGATGAAGCAGATGAACAGCCCGATGCCGACCGCGATCGCCGCCTTGAGCTCCTTCGGCACCGCGTTGAACACCGCCGTGCGCACGCCCGTGACGACGAGCAGGAGGACGACCAGGCCGTTCACCACGACCAGGCCCATGGCCTCCGGCCAGGTCATCTTCGGCACGATCGAGACGGCCACGAACGAGTTGATGCCCAGGCCGGTGGCCAGCGCGAACGGGTAGTTGGCGACGAGTCCGAACAGGATGGTCATCACCCCCGCGCACAGCGCGGTGACGGCGGCGACCTGCGACACGGGCAGGATCGCGCCGAGGACGTCCTTCTTCGCCGACGGGTCGTCCGCCGCGAAGCTGCCCAGGATGAGCGGGTTCAGCACGACGATGTAGGCCATCGTCACGAACGTGACCACGCCGCCGCGCACCTCGCGCCCGACCGTGGAGCCGCGTTCGGAGATCTTGAAGTAACCGTCGAGCCCGGTGGCCATGCCGTGCTCCCCTTCCCGTGGGTGTTCCGCCGGGGCGAGCGTGCCGCACCCGTGTTTCCGGCGGGTAGCCTGCCCGACGTGGCCGAACAGACCCAATCGCCGCCCGCCCCGCCCGCGCTGCCGGCGCGCCTGGCCGACCCGGTGCCCGCGATCGCGGCGGGGACCGCGCTGTGGTTCCTCGTCTTCCTGGTGGTGCTGGTGTTCTTCCGGGAGCAGACGACGCTGCTGTGGACCTGCCTGTCCGGGGGCGTGCTGGGGTTCATCGGCTACGGCGTCTTCCGGTGGCAGCGATCGGCGGCCCGGAGGGGTTCGCGCACCGCCCAGCAGGGGCTGGTCGACTAGCCGGTGGACGACGGCCCACGCGCGGGTGACCGGGTCCACGACCACGGGCCGTCCCGATCGCGGTCAGCGCGCCGGTGATCTTCGCGCGGCCCGCCGACCGCCGGCTGGTCGACGGGACCTCGGGGGCGGTGCCCGTCTCCGAGGTCCCGTCGGCCATGCGCGGTCCTGGAGCGCCGGCGCGGCGGTGCGGTACCGCCGGTTCAGCCGAGCAGGACGGTCGGGGTCGGGTCGGCGATCAGGGCCGCGAACGTGTGGCGGTCCGCCCACCGCCCGGTCGACCAGGCCAGCGCCCGCGCCAGGCCCTCCGGGGTGTCGGCCGCGTGCGGGACCTCGCCCGCCACCCACCACGACACCTCGTGCCGCTCGTCCTCGAACTCCACCACCAGTTCGTCGTGCACGACCACCGGCGTCGTCGGCAGCTCCACGCCCAGCAGGTCGCAGGCCAGCCGCACCGCGCCCAGCTCCGACCACACCACCTCGTCGCCGTCGCCCTCGACCTCGCCGGTGATCTCCTCGGACGCGAGCGGCAGCGCCAGCAGCTCGGCCAGCACCTCCGCCGACCCCTCGGCGGCCAGCACCTGCGTCCCGGGCAGCACGCCGAGCAGCCACGGCAGGTCGAGCACCACGACGTCGTCGGCCACCACGGCCTCGCCGGACAGCACCCGCACCCGGTCCGGCGGCTCGACGCTCACCGAGTCGGCCACCTCGGCCAGCGCCGCGTGCACCCGCAGCACCAGCGCGTCGGCGAGCGCGCGCGACGGGTCGCCCAGCCGGGCCAGCAGGTCGGTGACGTCGTCCTCGTCCACGACCTCCAGCGACGTCCGGACCCCGGCCGCCGCCAGCACGCGCGCGGGCAGGCCGACGTCGGGCACCACGTCGTACAGGCCGTCCAGGCCCTCGGCGTCGGCCAGCCGCCAGGCCGCCGGCGGCGCGCCGCCGAGGGAGGCGTAGCGGGCCAGCCACCAGCCCGTGTAGCCGTCCGGCTCGGTCACCGCGCGCCACGTCACCGGGTCGCCGGCCATCAGGCGCAGCGCCTCCGGCCACTTGTCGCGGGCCACCAGGTCCAGGTCGCGGATGCCGCGCACGCGCGTGGGCGGCTCGTCCGCGCCGTCCCACCAGTGGTCCTCGTCCGCCAGGTCGTGGTCGGGCCCGCTCGGCGCGTCGTCCACGACCACGGTGAACCCGTCCAGCACGCCCACGCCGGCCAGCACCTCGCGCGGCCACGACGAGGCCAGCCCGGCCGACAGCGTGCCGATCGGGGCGTCCTCCTCCAGCACCGGCAGCAGCGGCGAGTCCGGGAACGCCAGCTCGTCGGCGCGCCGCCACCCGCCCTCGGCGTCGGGGAGCGCCAACTCGCCCAGCCACGGCCGGCCACCGGCCCGCGCGACCAGCGACAGCACCGCCCGGACCAGCTCGGGGCCGTCCATCGCGGGATCGTCCAGGCTGCGGTGCACGGACTCGCGCACGGCCTCGGAGTCGAGCAGTTCGGCCGGCCCGGCCTCGGTCGCGCCCAGGCGCAGCAGCAGCGGGTGCGCGGCGTCCGGGTGCACGATCCGCAGCCCGGACAGGTCCGGCGGTACGTCCGAGGACAGCACCAGCACACCGCGCGGCGAGCTCACCAGCCGGCCGTCGGCCAGCGGCACGGGCAGCGCGGCCATCTCCTCGCGCGCGGTGGAGTCGACGTCCGCCAGCGGGGCCAGCGCCTGGTAGACCTGCCGCCACCAGCCCGGGTCGCCGCCGACGCCCGCCAGGGCCTCGACCACCTCGCCCACGGACATCCGCGGCACGTCCAGCGCGGCCAGCGCCCTGGCGTGGCCGGGCAACGTCAGCTCGGCGTCGAGCAGGCCGGGGACCACGTCCTCCAGCAGCTCGACCAGTTCCTCCGACGGCGCGTCCAGCACCTTCGCCGACGCCGGCGCGGCCCAGTCGCCGCTGGCCAGCGGCAGCCAGGCCGCCGTGCGCAGCGCGCCGAGCACCCCCTCGCGCAGCCGTCCGTCCACTTCGGACAGCGGGAAGCCGGGCAGCGGCACCAGCGCGGTCCGCTCGACGGCCGGCAGCGCGGTCACCAGGTCCGGGTACGCGGCGGCGGCCCGCTCCAGCACGAACGACGCGGCCGGGCCGACCAGCACCCGCCGCCGGGACGGCTCCACCGGCAGCGTGGCGATCAGGCGCGCGGGCAGCGACAGCTTCTCGTCGGTCGGCGTCGGCGCGTGCAGCACGTCGCCGGACAGCGGCTCGTCCATCGGCCACGCCCAGCACACGTGCCAGCGCGGTCGGGCCTCGACGCCCTGGACCAGCGACGACGGCAGCTCGCCGGCCGCGCGCAGGACCCGCCAGCGGGCCGTGCCGGCCGGGCCGGTGAGCACCACGACGCCGTCGTCCTCGGCGCGTTCCCACACGTCGGAGCCGATCTCGACCCGGCGCAGGCCGGGCAGCGCCAGCAGCAGGTCGGGGACCTGCTCGGCGAACTCGGCGAGCAGCGCCGAACCGTCGACCCGGAGCGGCAACCGCACCTCGGTGGCGAACCCCGGCGGCAGGTCGGCTTCGTCGGTCGGCCACACCATCCGCAGCACCGGCACGTCGCCGCCGCGCGCGGTGGCCAGCTCCGGCACCGCCTGCCGGGTGCGGGAGGCCGAGAACAGCACGCCACCGGAGGTGGACACGACGCGCGGCGCGTCGGTCACCGCCAGCACGGCCGCGAACCCGACGCCGAACTGCCCGACGGTGTCGGCGGACTTGGCCGACGCGCGCAGCGAGGCGAGCGCGGCCACGCCGGCCGCCGTCAGCGGCGCACCGGTGTTGGCCGCCCGCAGCTCACCGTCCACGACGGACAGCCGCAGCACGCCGGGTGCGGAGCCGGCCGCGTCGGAAGCGTTCTGCGCCAACTCCACCAGCAACCGGTCGCGGTAGCCGCCGAGCCTCAGGTCCTCCTCGGCGTTGGCGTCCTCGCGGAACCGGGTGGGCGAACCGCGCCACGCGGCGAGCACCGAGTCGCGCAGCGCCTCGGTGCCGAAGGGGTCCCGGTTCACCGAGAGGTGCCCGGCGCGGTCTCCGGTTCGGTCACCGCGTTCGCCTCGACGTCCAGCAGGGCGTCGTCGTAGACCAGGTCGGCCACCGGCACGGCGGGGATGTTCTCCACCTCGACCTCGGAGTGCGCGCCGCAGCCGTACTCCACGTGCACGACGTGGCCGTCCGCGGGCGTCAGCTCGTTCGCGCACACGCCGAACGCCGCGCCCAGCGATCCCGCCACCCGCTGGTAGAAGCCGCACGTGCCGCACTGCGCGGGCGCGCCGCGGGCCATGTCGCTGCGCGGGCCGAAGTCGCCGCCGTGCCAGCGCGCGGCGGCGTCGAGCACGCCTTCGCGGGACAGCACCCGCACGCGGCCGAGCCCGACCTCCAGCGCGACCTCCTCGACCGCCGGGTCCTCGGACTCGACGTAGCCGGGGACCAGGCGCGGGTCGTCCTCGCGGGGCGGGAGCAGGTCGCCGACGCCGAGGTCGCCCGCGCGGACGCGGTCGTGCCAGGGCACCCAGTCCGGCGCGACCAGCGCGTCGTCGCCGGGCAGGAGGACCACCTCGGACACGGACACGGGCGTGCCGTCGCCGGCGTGGGCGATGGTCACCGCCCAGGACCAGCCCCGGTAGCCCGCCCGTTCGGCCTCGAACAGGTGGGTGACCGACGCGTCGTCCTCGGCGAGCACCCCGACGTGGTCGCCGACGGGCTCGGCCCCGGCTTCCTCCTGCGCGGCGGCACGGGCGAGGTCGACCGCTCCGGAGTCGACGAGCACTGGATCGGGCTGCTGGGTCGGCGTGGCGGTCACAGGTGAATTGTGCCGCACGTCCGCGCGGTGCCGCGCACACGTGCCACCCTTTCGGACGTGCGGTGGCTCCCGGTGGTCGTGGTGTTCGTCCTGTCGGCGGCGTGCACGGCTGCGCCGAGCGGACCGGAACAGCACCCACCGCCCTCCTCCGGGGTCGAGGTCCTGGGCTCGATCCCGCACGACCCGGAAGCCTTCACCCAGGGCCTGGAACTGGTGGACGGCGTGCTCTACGAGGGCACGGGCCTCGAAGGACGGTCCACGATCCGCCGCGTCGACCCCCGGAACGGGCAGGTCACCAAGCAGGTCGACCTGGCACCCGAGCTCTTCGGCGAGGGCATCACCGTGGTCGGCGACGAGCTCTGGCAGATCACCTGGCAGAACGGCGTGGCGATCCGCCGGAACCGGGAAACACTCGAAGAAGTGAAGCGCGTCACGTACGAGGGCGAGGGCTGGGGCCTGTGCCACGACGCCGGCCGCCTGGTGATGAGCGACGGCACGGAGGAGCTGCGCTTCCGCGACCCCGGGACGTTCGCCGAGACCGGCCGGGTGACCGTGAAGCGCAACGGCGTCCCCCTGGTCAGGCTCAACGAGCTGGAGTGCGTCGGCGGTCAGGTGTGGGCCAACCTGTGGCAACTGGACGAGGTCGTGAGGATCGACCCGGCCAGCGGGAACGTCACCGCGACGGTGGACCTGGCGGGCATCCGCCCGCCGGACGTGCCGCGCACGGACGTGCTGAACGGCATCGCCGCCGTCCCCGGCACCGACGAGTTCCTGGTGACCGGCAAGAACTGGCCGACCACCTTCCGGGTCAGGTTCCCGACAGGGTGATGGCGAGCCCCGTCTTCACCGCGTCGAACACCGGCATCGTCTCGTAGCGCTTCACGTTCTCGTCCCGCTGGAACAGCGCGTCGCCCAGCTCCCGGCAGCGGCCCATGTCGGAGGTGGAGAGCACCACGAGGTAGTCCCACCGGCCGGCGAGCTCGTAGCACTGCTGCACCTCGGGCGTGGCCCGCATCCGCTCGGCGAACCGCCGGTGGTGCGCGTGGGACTCCCGCTCCAGCACGACCAGCACGACCGCCAGCATCCCGCCCAGCCGGGTGCCGTCCAGCACGGCGACCTCCCGGGTCAGCACGCCGGAGGAGCGGTAGCGGTTGATCCGCCGCTGCACCGCGCTGGGTGAGAGACCGACCAGTTCGCCCAGCTCGTGCAGGGTCAACCCGGCGTCGAGCTGGAGCTGGTCGAGCAAGGCGCGGTCCACGTCGTCCACGCAAAAATCTTGCGCCAAGGCGGGATGATTTTCAATCGCCACCACCGGGCCCCGCCCTACGGTTGCGGGGTGGACATCGCCTTGGAGAACATCGCCCGAGCGGCCGAGACCATCGACCCGGTGTTCCGGGGCAGCCCCCAGTACGTGGACGGGCAGTTGTGCGCCGAACTCGCCCGCCGGGTCCTGATCAAGGTCGAGACCGCCAACCCCCTGCGCAGCTTCAAGGGCAGGGGAGCCGACTTCCTGGCGGCCTCGCTGCCCGCCGGCCAACCGGTGGTGTGCGCGTCGGCGGGCAACTTCGGCCAGGCCCTCGCCTACGCCGGGCGCGGCCACGGCTTCCCGGTCGACGTGTTCGTCTCCACCCGGGCCACCCCCGCGAAGATCACCCGGATGCGCTCCCTCGGTGCCACCGTCCACGAAAGGGACGGCGATTTCACCCTGGCGAAGGACGCGGCCCGGGAGCACGCCGAACGGGTCGGCGCGACCTTCGTGGAGGACGGCAAGGAGCCCGCCATCACCGAGGGGGCCGGCAGCATCGCCGTGGAACTGCTCACCGCCGGCCGGGCGATCGACGCGGTCGTCATCCCGGTGGGCGACGGCGCGCTGATCACCGGGATGGCCCGGTGGCTCAAGGAGCACTCCCCGGCCACCCGGATCATCGGCGTCTGCGCCCGGGGCGCTCCCGCGCTGGCGCTGGCCTGGGCGGGCAAGACCCACAGCGGCCCGGTCGACACCATCGCCGACACCATCGCCGACGGCATCGCCGTCCGCGTCCCCGTCCCCGAAGCCGTCCCCCGCCTCCGGGCCCTGGTGGACGACATCGTCCTGGTCGACGACCAGGCGATCCGCCGAGCCGCCGACACCGCCTTCCGCGCCCTGGGCCTGGTGCTGGAACCGGCGGGCGCGGCGGGCCTGGCCGCCATCGCCGTGCACGACATCCCCGGCGAGACCATCGCCACCGTGCTCACCGGGAGCAATGTCTGAGACAGGGCGGTGCGCGTGAGGCAGGATTGACCACGTGACGCGTCCACCGCCGGAAGACCCGGCGCGGCGGTACCCGTGGGAAGACGACGAGTACAAGCCGCGCACCCGGCCGTACCCCTCGGCGGACCAGGAGGAAGCGCCCCCGCCGGCGGACCGCCCCACCGGTCCCACCGCGCCGAAGAAGCTCACCGTCACCCGGGTGGCGCTGTGGCGGACCAGGCAACTGGGCGGTCAGGCGGTGGCGGCGTTCCGCAAGGCCGCCCACGCCGACGGCGCGAAGCAGTCCGGCCTCTCCTCGCTCACCTACGCGGTGATGATGAACTACGCCGCCGACGCGGCGATGGCCGTGGCCCTGGCGAACACCCTGTTCTTCTCCGCCGCGACCGGCGAGAGCCAGGGCAAGGTGGCGCTCTACCTGCTCATCACCGTGGCACCCTTCGCCCTGGTCGCGCCGGTGATCGGCCCGGCCCTGGACAAGATCCAGCACGGCCGCCGGGTCGCCCTGGCGGCCTCCTGCGTCCTGCGCGTGGTCCTGGCCGTGGTCATGGCGGTGAACTTCGACAACTGGGGCCTCTACCCCGCCGCCCTGGGCAGCATGGTCCTGTCGAAGTCCTTCACCGTGCTCAAGGCCGCGATCACCCCGAGGGTGCTGCCCAGCGAGATCACGCTGTCCAAGACGAACGCCCGGATGACCGTCTTCGGCCTCGCCGCCGGCGGTGTCTTCGGCCTGGTCGCGGCAGGGTTCGCCAACATCTTCGGCTCCCCCGGCGCGCTCTGGTTCACCGCCGTCCTCTGCCTGGTCAACGCGTGGCTGTGCCTGCGCATCCCGTCCTGGGTGGAGGTGACCGACGGCGAGGTCCCCACGTCCCTGAGGGCGCAGCCGCAGAGGGCCGCACGCCAGCCCCTCGGCCGCACGGTCGTGGTGAGCCTCTGGGGCAACGGCGCGATCCGCATGCTCACCGGCTTCCTGATGCTGTTCTCCGCGTTCGTCGTGCGCGCGCAGACCGAAGGCGACGCCTTCATGCAACTGCTGCTGCTCGGCGCGATCGCCGGGGCGGCCGGCGTGGGCAGCTTCCTCGGCAACGCCGTGGGTGCCCGGCTCCAGTTCGGCCAGCCGGACCAGGTGGTCATCGGCTGCCTGAGCGCCGCGCTGATCTCGACGATCGTCGCCGCGCTGCTCCCCGGCCTGATCACCGCCGCCGCCGTCGGCCTCATCGGCGCGACGGCGAGTTCGCTGGCGAAGGTCAGCCTCGACGCGGTGATCCAGGACGACCTCCCCGAGCAGTCCAGGGCCTCGGCCTTCGGCCGCTCGGAGACCATCCTCCAACTGGGCTGGGTGTTCGGCGGCGCGCTGGGCGTCCTGCTGCCCACCGAGTACTGGGTGGGCTTCACCGTCCTGTCGGGCCTGCTGGCCTGCGGCCTGGCCCAGACCGTCCTGTCCCGGCGGGGCGGCTCGCTGATCCCGGGCCTGGGCGGCGACCGCCCCATCCGCACGTCCGCCGTGACGCCGTAGGCTCCTGGCCCGTGCGCCGAGTACTGCCGATCCTGCCGCTCCTGGTCGTCGCGGGTTGTGCCATGCCGCAGAACCCCGAGGTGACGTTCTACGCCGACGGCAAGGCCGTCAACGTCCACCCGACCCAGTACTGCGACGTGCGGTCGGAGGACTGCCAGGTGGACGCCCAGGCCACCGGCGTGCTCAAGATCCGGCCGGGAAAGCCCGTGCAGATCTCGGTTCCGGGCGACCTGGCGAAATCGGCCTGGTCGGTGAAGTTCACCTACCGGAACGCCCAGGGCGACCAACAAGAGCCGCTGCGCAGCAAGCTCTTCACCGAACGCGACCCGCAATACGCCTACACCCTGGTCCTGCCGAACCCGGACGACCAACTGGAAAGCGTGGAAGTCCAGCAGTACGGCTCCAGGATCGAAGCCGGCACCACCGGAGCCCTGGACTTCGTGGCCCGGGGAACCTGGGTCCTCTCGGTGGACGACCGGGAATAAGAGTCGGCTGCACAGGCAACTCACGACCGGTGGCTGACGACGTTGTCGCGCCGTAACTCCCCGAGCATCGAACGTCGACAACCTCCAGACCGTGACCGTGGCCGGCTCCACCCCGATGGACCGCTTGGCGACGAGGATCAGTTCCGAGCGTCGTGACCTCTGGGCAGGTTTGCGGGTTCTGCCGCGTCCCCGTCATTCCAGATCGGACGCCCGAACTCCCCGACCTGCACAGCTCCGGGAGGAGGAAGGGCCCGTCCGCCGCCGATTGCCCCAATCAGTTCTCGAACCTCCTCGGCAGCACCGCCTTCCAGGTGGTCCAACGCTTTCTCGAACCACTCGACAGCCTCGTCCGCGTCACCTTTTTCGTGAGCCAGTCGACCCAGTAGGACATGACATTCGGCCCGTTCCTGAGCGATCGAAGGATCGCCTGCGTCTTCGGCGTAGAGTTCGTCAGCGCGGGCGAACTTCTTAGCCGCGTTGTCCAACTTTCCCGACAGGAACGCCAGCGCTCCGAGTTCGCGCAACGCCCACGCGACCCCCACCTGGTTTCCGCACGTGAAATTCCACTCGACCAACTCGACCAGGCAGGCGATGACCCCGTCGTTCATTCCACGCGCTCGATAGACACTGGCGAGGGTGTCCAACGAGTGAGCGTGCCCGCTGAGTGCATCGTGAGTCGGGTTCGCCTGACACGAGGCTCGCCAGACGGAGACCATGCGGGACGCGGTAACCGTGGCGGCGGGGAAGTCGCCCAGCTTGGCGTAGGTGACTGTCGCCCCGTAGAGGAGCGTCGAGACGGACCTCGCCACCGGAAACCGATCAGCCAGTTCCAGGCTGACGCCGTGGAGCTTGGGTACGTCGATTTCCGGTCTGCCCGAAGGCAGCGCCGCCCACAGGTAGCCGAGCAACTCGACCGCTTCGTCGACTTCCCCCTTCGTCATGCAGAACCGGACAACCGACAGGACATTGTCGGGCGACGTCATGAGGACCACTTCTCATTCTCGGATTCAGACGGGCAGCTCGGGTGACGAGTTCACGACCGTGCCGGGCACAGCTCGGACAAGTCGACGAGTTCCAGCGGCGCGAGTGCGACCAGTGCGCTCGCGATAAACGTGGAACCCGGCTGAAGTTTTCGACGTTCTTTCTTAGTGGAGCAGTGTGCGGCATCTTCCCTCAGACCGTCCGACCGTAGCGCCGCGACCGATCAACAGAATTGGCCCGGCCACCTGGCGTAGATGCCTCGACAGCCGAAAATGCACTTCGGCCGTCCACACGGCCACCACCACGATGACGATCACCGCCAGACCGACCCGGCTCATCTCGCGCCCACCTCCACCTGTCAGGCCGCCGGAACCTTTGGATCAACCCGGAGGCGTGTAGTCAGGGAGTAGCCTGTTGGATGCGGAGCGTTGTCGGAATCAAGTAAGCGTCCACAGCCGTCCACAGTCGTCGGGAGCCAGTCGCCGTGTCCGAGACAGCACGAGCGCTTCGCGCGGCCAGAGAGGCGGCGGGCTTGAGCTTGGCCGTGATGGCCCAACGCACGCACTACAGCAAGTCGATGCTCGGGATGGTGGAGAACGGCCAACGGACCGCGACGCCCGACCTGGTGGCGGCCTACGAACGTGCGTTGAACGCACAGGGGTTGGGTGAGGATGTGAACAGACGGGAACTGCTGGCGGCAGCCGCAGCCGTGCTCGCCGGGGCGAACACGCCGGAGCCACTGGCCCGCCTGCTCGACGGGCTCACGGCCGCCGAGGCTCCCGGCAGGGTCGGACGTTCGGAAGTGGCAGCCGTTCGGCACGCCACCTCCGTCTACACGACGATGGATCTCCGCTACGGAGGTGCCGTGGCGGCAGACGTCTCCAGTGGCGCACTCCGTTGGGCGGTAAGCCTTTTGGACGCACCCATGCGGGAAGACACTCGCGTCGCCCTCTCAGCGGCGGTGGGGGCGCTGGCGGACCGGACGGCGTGGACGCACTTCGACTCCGGGCAGACCTATTCGGCGCGCCGGTTGTCGACGCTGGCGCTCCGCACGGCCGACGCCGGGGCCGATCCGGACCTCCGCGCGCACGTGGTGTTGAACATGGCCGCGCAGGTCGGTGACGCCCTGCCCACGGACGCGGTGAACCTGGTCGAGTCGGCCCTGTCCGACAGCCGGGTCTGCGGACCGGAGCGCGCGAACCTCCACGGCGTCCTGGGAAGGCACCTGGCGAAAGCGGGCGAGAAGCGCCTGGCGCTCCGGCACGTCGCCAAAGCGGAAACCCTCGCCCAGCACGGTGGGGAAACCCCGCCGTGGCTGAGCTTCGTCACGACGGCGCACCTCGACTCGATCATCACTCAAGCCCTGGCCGCCGCCGATGAGAACCGTGAGGCGATCCGACGGTTCGAGAACCTGCTACCCCGCCTGGGCGCGGACCGGTCGAGAGGCCGCGCGGGGCGCATGATCGACCTCGCCACCCTCTACGCCAGGACCGATCGGCTGGACGAAGCACGAGCACTGGCCGACAAGGCCGACAACGCCCTGAACGACGTCAGGTCCGCACGCGTGACCGCTCAACTGGCAGCCCTGCGGCAGCGAGTGCAGCCCTCAAGCCCCTGAAAACCTCCCAGAACCGAGCGACCGCAAGGCTCGACCCCGCTTTACGGATCAAGCTCCCGGGCCACCGCCCGAACCACATCCGCGATCACCTTGGTGTTCTTGCGCTCCGGGTACCGCCCCCGCCGCAACTCGGGCTGGACCTTCGTCTCCAACAGCTTGATCATGTCGTCGATCAACCCGTGCAGCTCCTCGGCCGGACGACGTCGGGCCTCGGCCACCGAGGGCGCGGGGTCGATCAGCCGCACGGACAGGGCCTGCGGCCCGCGCCGCCCCTCGGCCATGCCGAACTCGATGCGCTGCCCGGCCTTCAGGCCCTCGACGCCCGGAGGCAGCGCGGATTTCCGCACGTACACGTCCTCGCCACCGTCCTGGGTGACGAAGCCGAAGCCCTTTTCCGAGTCGTACCACTTGACCTTGCCGGTCGGCACCGCGCTCACCAATCCTTTTGACGATCACACGACGAACGCGCCCCGGGCGTGCCCAGGACGCGTCCCAACAGACTATCCAGAAGTGCCGCTCCGGGGCACCTCCGATTGCGGGACATGCCCGGACTACGCTCACCCGCATGACGTCGCAGAAGCTGATGCCGGTGGCGGTGGTCCTCTTCGCGGTGGGCGTCGTCGCGATCATCGCGATGTTCGTCGCCGGCGAGAGCGGCCTCCCCGCCTGGGTGTTCGCCGCCGGCTGGCTGCTCGCCCCGGCCGGTCTGGCGCTGGGCGTGCTCAGCGCCGTGCGCAACTCCCGGCGGCGAGCGTAGCGGCGTTCTCCCGCAACCAGCCCGGGAACAGCTCCAGCGAGGTCAGCACCACGTCCGCGCCCTCCGCGACCAGCTCGTCGTGCGAGCACGGCCCGGTGACCACCCCGACCGCCACCGCACCGGCGGCCAGCGCCCCGCGCACGTCCCCGACGTGGTCCCCCACGTACACCGCCGCGCCGGCGAGCTTCAACGCCTCGGCCTTGCCGGTGGACCACAGCTCGCCGAACAACCCGTCGACCTCCCAGCCGAGCGCCGACAGGTGCAGGGCCGCGTTCGCCCGGTACTTCCCGGTCACCACCAGCACGCTCCCGCCCAGCTCACGCACGGCCGCAAGCGATTGCGCCGCGCCGGGCAGGGCCACCGTCGCCGGGATGACGATCTCCGGGTAGAGCGCGCGGAACCGCGCCACCAGGTCCGGGATCTCCTCCTCGGGCACGCCCCGATCGCGGTAGACCATGTCCAGCGGCGGGCCGAGGTTGGCCGCGAAGTGCGCCCCGTCGAGCGGGTAGCCGCATTCGGCCGCGACGGCGTCCATCACCGCGACCATGCCCGGCCGGGGGTCGATGAGCGTCATGTCGAGGTCGAATCCCACGGTCAACGGCACATTCGCACTCTACGGTCCACCGGGGTTTACAAAAAAGCGCTCTGTGTAAAGCTGGACGCCGTGACGGAACTCACCCGCACGGTGCTCGAAGCCGCGACCGACCTCCTGGCGTCGCGGGGCGTCCAGGGCCTCCGGATGGCCGACGTCGCCACGAGGGCCGGGGTGAGCAGGCAGTCCGTCTACAACGAGTTCGGCAACAAGGAACGGATCGTGCACGCCGTCGCCCTCTACAAGACCGAGGAATTCCTCGACGGCGTGCGCTCCCGGCTCGCCACGGCGGCGGACCCCGTCGACGGGGTCCGCGACGCCACCGCCTTCGTCTTCGAGCGCGCCGCGCGGGACCCGCTCACCCAGTCCCTGTTCAGCGGGGCGAACGCCGAGGACATGCTCCCGCTGGTGACCACGCGCGGGCACCCGGTCATGGCCGCCGCGACCGACGTGTTCCTGGAGCACTTCCACCTGCACTACCCGTGGCTGTCGGCGGAGCGCGCCGAGCTGATCGCCGAGCACGTGGTCCGGCTCATGATCAGCCACCTGCTGACGCCCAGCCGCGACCCGGTGCAGGCCGTGGTCTGCATCACCCACGCGCTGCTCCACGCGCCCTGACGGCCCGCACCCGGTCCACGCCACTTCGGCACGCCACCGCCCGCGTGCGGCAAGATGGTGGGGTGCGGATCATCTTGAACCTCATCTGGCTGGTGCTGAGCGGGTTCTGGCTCGCGATCGGGTACGTGCTGACCGGGATCATCTGCTGCGTCCTGATCATCACCATCCCGTGGGGGCTGGCCGCGTTCCGCATCGCGAACTACGCGCTGTGGCCGTTCGGCCGGACCGTCGTGGACCGGCCGGGCGCGGGCGCGCCGTCGCTGCTCGGCAACGTCATCTGGATCGTCGTGGCCGGGATCTGGCTGGCGATCGGGCACGTGGTCAGCGGCGTCCTGCTGTGCGTCACGATCATCGGCATCCCGCTCGGGATCGCCAACTTCAAGATGGTCCCCGTGTCGCTCATGCCGCTGGGCAAGGAGATCGTCCCGGCCTAGCGCGGAACCACCCGCCGGCCGGCTACTCCGCGGGCCGCTGGTCGAGCTGGACCACCAGACACGGCCCGCCGCTGTACAGCCCGGCGTCGACGGCCAGCACCCGGTCGTCCGCGTACCGCAGCGGTCCGTCGATCTCCTGCGGCGGCACGCCCAACTGGTCGGCGATGACGCTGTGCCCGTGCACCACCTCGGCACCGCCCAGCACCTCCAGCAGGTCGGCGGCCACCGTCCCGCCGTCCGGGCCGCGGAACGCGTACCGGGTGGTCATCTTGCGCCAGCACTCCCACCACGCTTCGAGGTCGTGCCCGTCGAGCAGCTCGCGCACGGCGGCGTTGACCTCGTCGATGGAGTCGCCCCACTCCAGGTAGGCGAGGGTGTCGGAGTGCATCAGCAGGTGGCTGTCGACGCGGTGCAGCACCGGGCGCGACGTCAGCCACTCGATGTGCCGGTCGGTGAGCCGGTCCTGGTCGCTGCGCAGGCCGCCGTTGAGCAGCCAACTGCGCGCGAAGCTGCGCGGCGTCGGCGCGTTCGGCACGTGCTCGTCGCCGAACCGGTGCATCCCCAGCAACAGGATCTCGTGGTTGCCGATGAGGGCGTCCACCTGCCCGCCGCTCTGCTCGGACAGCCTCATCACGAATTCGATGACGCCGATGCCGTCCGGACCCCGGTCCACGAAGTCGCCGAGGAACCACAGCTCGGCGTCGCCGCCTGCCCAGTCGCCCGCCTCGTCCACGAGGTCTTGGGCGTGCAGGGCGCGGGTGAGCTCGGCGAGGTGCCCGTGCACGTCGCCTACCACGAAGAGCGGTCGGTCCACACCGCGACGATAAGCGACGTCGCCGCGCGGCGCGCACGTGTGGATCAACCGACGGCCCGGTTGGTCCGGATGGCGACGTCCGAACCGGCCCGACCGGCCTCCCCCTCCGGGGTGAACTCCGCGCCGTGGCCGTGGTGTCACGGGCGGTGAGCCCGTCCTCAGGTCCACGAAAGAGCACTTGGCGCGGGTCGCAATGGTGGACGCGGCGGTGGATGCGGTGGTGGGTCGCGGCGGTGGCGGAGACATCGCCACGGGAGTGCTGACGCCCCGGGAGCACGTCGGCCGGCTGCGACCGCACGCCGACCGGCTCAGCCGGCTCCCGTCACTCGGTCTCGGAGCCGGCCAGCACCCGGCCGAGCACCTCGCGGTCTCCGGTGACCCGCACCTCTTCCGGGGCGAGCCGACCCCAGAGCAGCAGGTAGAGCTGTTCGGCCGTGCCCGCCACTGTCACGGTCACCGTCGCGCCGCCCGCGTCCAGCCGCCGCAGCGCCCCCGTGCCGTCCGGTGCGCCGATCAACCAGGACCGGTCCGGCGCGACCAGCTCGACCACGACCGGGCCGAGGCCCCGCGCCCGGTCGCCCAGGCAGTGGTCGATGAACTCGTCCACCCCGTCCGCCGCCAGGTCCGCCGGGACCGGCTCGGGCGCGCCCACCGCGCTCTGCGCGTCCCAGCAGTGCACGACCAGTTCGTGCGCCTGCCGCCAGGCCACCGCCGTCGCCCGGTCCTTCCCCTCTTCTCCCCACCACGCCCACAGCACCGCGTCCGGCGAGCAGAAGCGCTGCACGGCCTGGTACCGCGCGGTGATCTCGCGCCAGCCGGCGACCCGGTCCGGGCCCGTCTCCCCGGCGCGGCGCGCGGCGTCCGCGTCCGGGCGCTCGCCCTTGGCCAGGACCACGGACGTCCACCACCCCTGGACCTCGGCGAGGTGCGCCACCAGGTCGTCCACCGTCCACCCCGGGCAGCTCGGCACCGCGCGCTCCAGGTTGCCGTCCACCGCGTCGCCGAACGCCTCGCCGTACCGCTCCAGAACCGCCAGGTGATCGATGCCCATCCCCGGACGCTAACCGGGCGGTACGACATTCCCGATCCCGTCGCGGGTCAGCGCCCGCGCGCAACGGGCCCGCCTAGCCCGGGAACGGGTCGGCCGACCTCCCCACCAGGTCCGCGATGGACTTCAGCACGAGGGTCGGCCGGTACGGGTAGAGCTCCGCCGTCGTGTCCGCCGAGATCCCGGTGAGCACCAGGATCGTCCGCAGCCCGGCTTCCAGCCCGGCCCGCACGTCCGTGTCCATCCGGTCACCGATCATCAGCGTGTTCTCCGAGTGCGCGCCCAGCGCCCGCAACGCCGAGCGCATCATCAACGGGTTCGGCTTGCCCACGTAGTACGGCTCGCGCCCGGTGGCCCGCTCGATCAGCGCCGCGATCGAGCCCGTGGCCGGCAGCGAACCCTCCCGCGACGGCCCGGTGGCGTCGGGGTTGGTCGCGATGAACCTCGCGCCCTCCTCCACCAGCCGGATCGCCTTGGTGATCGCGGTGAAGCTGTACGTGCGGGTCTCGCCGAGCACCACGTAGTCCGGGTCCCGGTCGGTCAGCACGTACCCGATCTCGTGCAGCGCCGTGGTCAACCCGGCTTCGCCGATCACGAACGCCGAGCCGCCGGGCCGCTGCGAGTCCAGGAACCGGGCGGTGGCCAGGGCGGACGTCCAGATCGCCGACTCCGGCACCTCCAGCCCGGTGCGGGCCAGCCGGGCGCGCAGGTCGCGCGGCGTGTAGATCGAGTTGTTGGTGAGCACGAGGAACGGGGTGCCGTTCGCGGTGAGCTCCGCGACGAACTCGCCGGACCCCGGGATCGGGTGCTCCTCGTGCACGAGCACGCCGTCCATGTCCATCAGGTAGTTCCAGCGCTCACCCATGCCCGCCATGCTGCCGGCCAACCCGCCGACCGGCCTCCGGTCAGCCTTCGACGACGCGCTTGCGGAAGAGGTCGATCACGGACTTGTGGTAGCGCTCCAGCACCGCCCACTCCTCGGGCGCGAACTGGGCCAACGCCTCCCGCAACGTCTCCTGCGCGCCCACGAACAGGTGGCCGAACCGCTCCTCTGCGACGGTGACCTCGACCAGCACCTTGCGCCGGTCGTGCGGGTCGCGCACGCGCCGCACGTACCCGGCCTTCTCCAGCCGGTCGATCACCCCGGTCACCGCGCCGGTGGACAGGCCGGACAGCTCGGCGATCTTGCCGGCGGTGATCGGCTCCTCCGCGCGCACCGCCAGGTCCAGGCACTTCTCGTCGGTCGGCGACAACCCCATCCGCTCGGCCACGCGGCTGTGGAACAGGGTGGTGAGCGCGCTCGTCTCGCGGGCGTAGAAGCCGAACCGCTCCAGCACTTCGGCGGGGACGTCGTGCTCGCTCGTCATGTCAAATAATTTAGCTGGCGAGAGACCCGCGCAGGCACCGTCCTCCAGCGCGGCCCACGACGCCGACCCCGTCGGGGGCCACGACCACGGAGGTGGGAGCAGTACCCTGGCAGAGGTGACGGCTGTCGAGTTGGGACTACCCGGCGTGCGCGGCACGCCCGAGACGACGACGAGGCCCGACTCCCCGCTGCTGGTCGACAAGTTCGGCCGGGTCGCGACCGACCTGCGGGTGTCGCTGACCGACCGGTGCAACCTCCGGTGCACCTACTGCATGCCCGCCGAGGGCCTGGACTGGCTGCCCAAGCCGGAACTGCTCACCGACGACGAGCTCGCCCGGCTGATCGGCGTGGCGGTGACCGGGCTCGGCGTGACCGACATCCGGTTCACCGGCGGCGAGCCGCTGTTGCGGCCCGGCCTGGAGCGGGTGATCGCCGCGACCGCCGCCCTGACCCCCCGGCCCCGGATGTCCATGACCACGAACGGCGTCGGCCTGGCGCGCCGCGCCGGTGCCCTGGTCGACGCGGGCCTGAACCGGGTGAACGTCTCGCTGGACACCCTCGACCCCTCGCGCTTCCACGCGCTGACCAGGCGCGACCGCCTTGAGGACGTGTTCGAGGGGCTGGCCGCCGCGCGCGCGGCCGGGCTGACCCCGGTGAAGGTCAACTCGGTGCTGATGCGCGGCGTGAACGAGGACGAGGCCGTGCCGCTGCTGCGGTTCTGCCTGGAGCACGGGTACCAGCTCCGGTTCATCGAGCAGATGCCGCTGGACCCGCAGCACGCGTGGGACCGGGACGACATGGTCACCGCCGAGGAGATCCTGGCGGCGCTGCGCGGCGCGTTCGAGCTGACGCCCGAGCCCGGTGCCCGGGGCGGCGCGCCGGCCGAGCGGTGGCTGGTCGACGGCGGGCCCGCCGTGGTGGGCGTGATCGCGTCCGTGACCAGGCCGTTCTGCGCGGCGTGCGACCGGACCCGGCTGACCGCGGACGGCCAGGTCCGCAACTGCCTGTTCAGCCAGTCCGAGACGGACCTGAGGGCGCTGCTGCGCGGCGGCGCGTCCGACGAGGAGATCGCCGGGCGGTGGCGGGCGAACTCGTGGGCGAAGGCGGCCGGGCACGGCATCAACGACGACGGCTTCCACCAGCCCGAGCGGCCGATGAGCGCGATCGGGGGATGACGTGGTGCGGCTGACGGTGCGGTACTTCGCCGGCGCGCGGGCGGCGGCCGGGGTGCCGGACGAGAGCCTGGAGCTGTCCGGTGCGCCCACGGTGGCGCACGTGCTCGACGCGATGTGCGCGCGGCACGGGGACGGCTTGGGGCGCGTGCTGGCGGCGTGCAGCTTCCTGTTGGACGGCGTGGCCGTGCGCGACCGCGACACCCCCGTCGGGCCGGGGGCTCAACTGGACGTGCTCCCGCCCTTCGCCGGCGGTTGACGAACCTCCCACCCCAACCCCCGCCCCGACCGTCCGAGGAACCTCATCGCCGACCGCTGAAGGACCTTCCGGACGCGGCCGGCAGGTGTTCTCCAAGGGGCCGAATGACGTGAGGGAGACCTCACTCAACGTGATCCATCTCGACAGATCTCAGAACGGAAACGAGACGGTAACGGCCATCTGACCTGGCTAAACACCCATCTCGACAGATCACCCCAAACCGTTACAGTGATGCCTGACACACCTAGAACGTTTGGACGTGCGCTCCTCGGTTACGTACGGTCGCTCTTCGGTTGGCCCCGACCAACCACGAGCACCACCGGGATGCCACGCACCGAACCCTGTCCAGTGGCCCCGGCACCAAACCCCGAGCGAGGAAAACCGCCGGACAGGGACTGATCGACGAGCCGGGCCCCGAACCCGCGTCGGTCGTGCAGGTGTGGTGGGCCGAGAGGGAAATGGCTTCTTACCGAGGCAAGCACCGCCCGACCATCAGCGCCACCGCCCGCACCGTCGCGAAGGTCGCCGTCGCCGGCGTCATCGTGGGTGCTCCCCTGGGCCTGGCCGCCGGAACCGCGAACGCGCAGGGCTCCGGAGTCAACTGGGACACGGTCGCCGCGTGTGAGAGTGGCGGTAACTGGGGCACCAGCACCGGCAACGGCTACTACGGCGGGCTCCAGTTCCTGCCCAGCACCTGGACCGCCAACGGCGGCTCCGGCATGCCCCACCAGGCTTCCCGCGAGGAGCAGATCCGCGTCGCGGAGAACGTCCTGGCGACCCAGGGCATCGGCGCGTGGCCGGTGTGCGGGCCGAAGGGCCTCGGCGGCGGTGCCGCTCCGGCCCCGAAGCGGACCGCTCCGGCCCCGGCGCAGCAGCGCCAGGCGACCCCGCAGCCCCAGCAGCCCCAGCAGCAGGCCCCCGCGCAGGTGCAGGAGGAAGCTCCCGCTCCCGCCCCGGTGACCGTGGCGCTGCCCAGCGACAACCCGGCCGGCGACTACGAGATCAAGACCGGCGACAGCCTGTCGAAGATCGCGACGGAGCTCAAGGTCGAGGGCGGCTGGTCGAAGCTGCACGAGCTCAACAAGGAGTTCATCCCGAACCCCGACCTGATCATGGTGGGTCACAAGATCGCCACCAAGTGATCCGGGCCGGCGACTGCCGGCACCAGACCAGAGACCCCGCCGTTCCCCCCGACGGCGGGGTCTCTGCTGTCCGACCCCGACCCCGACCCCGACCCCGACCCCGAGCTTGAGCTTGAGCTTGAGCTTCGTGCGCCGGGTAGTGTCGGTGGTCCGTGAGACGATGAGACCGGGGGCCGGAGGCCACGCCTCGACGAATCCCGCCCGCCTCCCGCCGAGCAACCAGTGCGGGGACCGGCGCGGAAACCGGCGCGGTGGCAAGCGCGGAGACCAGCGCGGCGATCGGTGCGGAGACCGGCGCGGCGCGACGAACCGGCCGACACGGCGGACAGCGCGGTGACCGCCTCGCGGTCAGGCGGTCAGGGCGGTCAAGCGGTCAGGGGCGGTCGGGCGGTCAGGGGCAGTTGACCCACTCGTCGGTACCGTCGGCGAAGACCTGGCGCTTCCACACCGGGAGGCGGCGCTTCACCTCGTCCACCAGCTCCGAGCACACCCCGAACGCCTCCGCCCGGTGCTCGGCCGACACCGCGCACACCAGCGCCACGTCCCCGATGGCCAGCTCCCCCACCCGGTGCGACACGGCGACCGCCCGCACCCCGGAGGACTTCGCCACCACGTCCGCCACCACCTCGGCCACCACGTCCGCCGCCGACGGGTGCCCGACGTACTCCAGCTCCCGCACCGCCCGCCCGTGGTCGTGGTCGCGGACGACGCCGGAGAAGGTCACCACCGCCCCCGCCGCCGCGTTCTCCACGAGGGTCGCGTGCTCGTCCACCGACAGCGGCTGATCGCTGACGGTCGCGCGCAGGACGTCGGTCATGCGTGGTCACCTCCGGCCAACTGGTCCACCGCGTGCTCCAGCAGCGTGCCGAGCACCGCCAAGCCGTCGCGCACCCCGCCGGTGGAGCCCGGCAGGTTCACCACGAACGTCCGCCCCGCCACGCCCGCCAGCCCGCGCGACAGCACGGCGGTGGGCACGCGCGGCCAGCCCGACGTGCGGATCACGTCCGCCACGCCCGGCACCTCGTAGTCCAGCACCGCGCGCGTGGCCTCGGGTGTGCGGTCCGTCGGGCTGATCCCGGTGCCGCCGGTGGTGATCACGACCGCCACCCCGTCCGCCACGGCCGCCCGCAGCGCTTCGGCCACCGGCTCGCCGTCGGGCACCACGGCCGCGTCGGGCACGGCGTACCCGCGCTCGCGCAGCCACGCCACGATGATCGGCCCGCCCCGGTCCTCGTACACCCCGGCGGCGGCCCGGTTGGACGCCGTCACCACCCGCGCTCCCCGCCCGCCGGTCGGCGGCGCGTCCCCGGCGGTCACGGGCGGACCCACCGGCCGGTCTTGCCGCCCTCTTTCCGCTCCACCCGCACCGCGTCGAGCGTCGCGGCCGGGTCGATCGACTTCACCATGTCGTGCAACGTCAGCCCGGCCACCGAGACGGCGGTCAGCGCCTCCATCTCCACGCCGGTCCGGTCGGTGGTGCGCACGGTCGCGGTGATCCGGACCTCCGCGTCCTCCAGCGCCAGGTCCACGACCACGCCGGACAGCGAGATCGGGTGGCACAGGGGCACGAGTTCCCAGGTCCGCTTGGCCGCCATGATCCCGGCGATCCGCGCCGTCGCCAGCGCGTCGCCCTTGGGCAGGCCGTCGCTGCCGAGCAGCACCACGACCTCGGCGGTGGTCCGCAGCACGCCGGACGCGACCGCCGTGCGGGTCGTCTGCTCCTTGGCCGACACGTCGACCATGCGGGCCGCGCCGCTTCCGTCGAGGTGGGTGAACTGCTTGCTCATGCGAACGATGCTATTCCCCGCACCCCACCGCGCACGACGTGTGCGACCCACCCGGCGCAACGACCCGGCCCGGCGCGACCGCACCGAGCCGGGCCCGTGCGATCAGGACCACGCGATCAGGACTGCGCGGCAGCGGCTTTCCGGACGGCTTCGGCGACCGCCGGCGCGACGGAGGTGTCGAACACGCTCGGCACGATGTACGAGGCGTTCAACTTCTCCCCGTCCACCACGTCGGCGATGGCGTTCGCGGCGGCCAGCAGCATCGAATCGGTGATGGTGCGGGCGTGCGCGTCCAGCAGGCCGCGGAACACGCCCGGGAACGCCAGCACGTTGTTGATCTGGTTCGGGAAGTCCGACCGCCCGGTGGCGACCACGGCGGCGTGCTTCTGCGCCTCCATCGGGTCGATCTCCGGGTCCGGGTTGGCCAGCGCGAACACGATCGCGTCGTGGTTCATGGTCGCGACCTGCTCGGCGGTGAACAGGTTGGGCGCGGACACGCCGATGAACACGTCCGCGCCGACCAGCGCGTCGTGCAGCCGGCCGGACACGTCGTCCTTGTTCGTCGCCGCCGCGATCGACTTCAGGTTCTCGTCCAGGCCGGGCCGGTCGCGGTGCACGATGCCGTCCACGTCGACCGCGACCACGTCGCCGGGCTCCTGCTTGAGCAGCAGCCGGATGATCGCCGAGCCCGCCGCGCCGACGCCGCAGACCACGAGCTTGCAGTCGGAGATCTTCTTGCCGACCACCCGCAGCGCGTTGCGCAGCGCGCCGACCACGACGATCGCCGTGCCGTGCTGGTCGTCGTGGAACACCGGGATGTCGAGCTTCTCGCGCAACCGGGCCTCGATCTCGAAGCAGCGCGGCGCGGCGATGTCCTCCAGGTTGATGCCGCCGTAGACCGGCGCGATCAGCTCGACCGCGCGGATGATCTCCTCGGTGTCCTGGGTGTCCAGGCACACCGGCCACGCGTCGACGCCCCCGAACTTCTTGAACAGCGCCGCCTTGCCCTCCATCACCGGCAGCGCGGCGGCCGGGCCGAGGTTGCCCAGGCCGAGCACGGCGGAGCCGTCGGTCACGACCGCGACCGTGTTGCGCTTGATGGTCAGGCGGCGGGCGTCGTCGGGGTTCTCCGCGATCGCCTGGCACACCCGCGCCACGCCGGGCGTGTACGCGCGGGACAGGTCGTCGCGGTTGCGCAGCGGGACCTTGGAGGAGATCTCGATCTTGCCGCCGAGGTGGACCAGGAACGTCCGGTCGGACACCTTGCGGACCACGATCCCCGGCAACTGCCCCAGGGTGTCGGTGATGTCCTTGGCGTGGTTGGCCGACAGGGCGTTGCAGGTGAGGTCGATCACCACCCGGTCGTTGTGCGACTCGACGACGTCGAACGCCGTGATCACCCCGCCCGCGCGGCCGACCGCCGAGGTCAGGTCGCCCGCCGCGCTCGCCGACGGCGGTGCCTCCAGACGGACGGTGATCGAATACCCAGGGCCGGGGACCGGCATCGAAATCCTCCCACGAACGGCGCGCTCAAGCGGGAGCCGAGCCTAGTCCGCACGGATTAGCGGAACGCGCGCGGCTCGACCCCGCGCCGCAAGCCTTCCGGCCGCACGCCCCGCCGGGCGGAAACCTGCCGGGCACGCGAACTGCCCCACGGCCGGTGCACGGCCGTGGGGCAGCGGGGGAGAGCCGGGGCTCAGCGGTTGATCTCGGTCACCGGGTGGTGGTAGCCGAGCTCGTCCACCGGCAGCGGGAACGTGGTCGTGCCGAACGGCGACAACGCGCCTTGGACGTCGCTGGCCAGTTCGCTGACCGCGTACTTGCCGTCCGCCGGCGGCTCCGGCCAGTTCGGGTCGATGCGCTCGGGGCGGGCCTTGGCCACGGGTTCCTCCTCGGTGGTGCTGCACGTCGTGGACAAGTGTGCCTCACCGGTCCGGTCCCGCGCGCGGCCCTATACCGTGGTGGGGATGTCCGGCACCACACTCGCCGAGTGGCTGCGCGCGCAGGACGACACCGCGCTCGTGGCCCTGCTGCGCGCGCGTCCAGACCTGGCCACGCCGCCACCGGCCGACACAGCGGTGCTCGCTGCCCGGGTCGGGTCGCGGGCGTCGGTCGCGCGGGCGTGCGAGGAGCTGGACACGCTCACCCTCACCGTGCTGGAGGCGCTGCTCGTCCTGGACGCCGACCAGCGCCCGGTGCGGCTCGCCGACGTGGCCGGCCTGTTCGACGTGGACCTCCGCCCCGCGCTGGACCTGCTGCGCGCCCGCGTGCTGGTGTGGGGCGGGGACGACGCGCTGAGCACGCCGCCGGCCGCCCGGGACGCGGTCAACCCGTTCCCGTGCGGGCTGGGCCGCTCGGTGCCCTCGTTGGCGGGCGCGGACCTGTCCGGGCTCGGCGAGGACGAGCTCCGGGTGCTGGGCGCGCTGGCCGCCGGTCCGCCGGTCGGGCAGACCAAGGACGCCGCGCACGTGGTGTCGCTGGCCGGTGCCCGCACCCCGATCCAGAAGCTGCTGGCGCGGGGCCTGCTGGTGCGCCGGGACGCGCTGACCGTGGAGCTGCCCAGGGAGATCGGCCTCGCCGTGCGCGGCGATCGGCCGCTGGGCGGGATCACGACCGCCGAACCGCCGCTGACCACCCTGCACCGCGACCCGGTGACGGTGGACAGCACCGGCGGCGGCGAGGCGCTGGAGCTGTCCCGACACGTCGAGGCGCTGCTGACCGCGTGGTCGGCGGACCCGCCGGCGGTGCTGCGGTCGGGCGGGGTGGGGGTGCGCGAGCTGCGCAAGCTCGCCAAGGAGCTGGACGTCGAGGAGCGCCGCGCGGCCCTGCTGGTGGAGCTGGTGGTCAACGCGGGCCTGGTCGCGGACAGCGAGGGCGTGGAGCCGGAGTGGGTGCCGACCCCGCAGGCCGACACCTGGCTGGCGGCGGCACCGGAGCACCGCTGGGCGACGCTCGCGCAGGCGTGGCTGGACCTGCCCCGGCTGCCGGGGCTGATCGGCCGGCGCGACGAGCGGGACCGGCTGCTCAACCCGCTGGCCCCCGAGCTCAACCGGCCCGCCGCGCCGCGCGACCGCAGGCGGGTCCTGGAGGCGCTGGCCGCCCTGCCGCCCGGCACCGCCGCGCCGAACGCCGACGAGCTGGCCGCCGTGCTGGCGTGGCGGGCCCCGCGCCGAGGCGGCCGGCTGCGCGACGAGCTGGTGCGGTGGGCGGTCGAGGAGGGCACGGCGGTGGGCGTGCTGTCCCTGGACGCGCTGACCGCGCAGGGCCGGACGCTGCTCACCGAGGGCCCCGGCCCGGCCGCCAAGCGGCTGGGCGACGCGCTGCCCGCGCCGGTGGACCACTTCCTGGTGCAGGCGGACCTGACGGTGGTCGCGCCGGGCCGGCTGGAACCGGACCTGGCGGACGAGATCGCGCTGGTCGCCGACGTCGAGTCGGCCGGTGGCGCGACCGTCTTCCGGGTGCGCGAGGAGTCCGTGCGGCGCGCGTTCGACGCGGGGCGCACGGCCGCCGACCTGCACGAGCTGTTCCGCGGCAAGTCCCGCACCCCGGTGCCGCAGTCGCTGACCTACCTGATCGACGACGCCGCCCGCAAGCACGGCCGGCTGCGCGGCGGTGCGGCCGGGTCGTTCCTGCGCTGCGACGACCCGGTGCTGGTCACCGAGGTCGCCGTGCACCCGGCGGCCGAGCGCCTGGAGCTGCGCAAGATCGCGCCGACCGTGCTGGTCAGCCCCTACCCGCTGGCCGAGGTGCTGGACGGGCTGCGCGCGGCCGGGTTCGCCCCGGCCGCCGAGGGGCCGGACGGCCGGGTGCTGGAGCTGAAGGCGGGCGGACGGCGGACACCGGGCCGGGGCAGGCGTCGTTCACCGGTCCCGACACCCCCGTCCGACGAGCAGCTCGGCGAGCTGGTCCGGTTGGTCCGGGCGGGCGACCAGGCCGCGACGACTACGGGCGGTGCCCGGGTTTCCGTCCCCGGTCACCTGGGCGCGGGACCCAGCGCCACCGTCGGGTTGCTGCAACAGGCTGCCCGGGACGGCCGCGCGGTGCTGGTGGACTTCGTGGACAGCCACGGCACGGCCGCCCGCCGGGTGATCAAGCCGCAGGTCGTGGGCGGCGGCGTGCTGGAGGGCGTGGACGTCAGCTACGGCGACGTCCGGCGTTTCCCGCTGCACCGGATCACCTCCGCGGCCTTGGTAGAAGACGACTCGCAGTGATCCCCGACCGTGTCCCCGGACTACCGGATAGTGATCGATTTGCGGCCTAGCGTCGATGTCAGGCGCTGGTAAGGCGCCCCGACGTCACGAGGAGCACAGCATGTCGATCATCCGACGAGCACTGCTGATCGTCACGGCATCCGTCGCGGCTTTCGCCGTGTCCGGACTACCGGCCCAGGCCGATACCACCATCATCTTCGGTGATGACAACGAAGTCACGAACACGCACACCACCAACAACCTCACCTGGATCGACGACTCGTTCAACGAGATCTCGACCGTCGACGTGGAGGTGGACGTGGAGGGCAACCCGACGTGGTGGGGTGGCCAGGACCACGACCACCACGGCGGTCACTGGGACGGGCTCGGTGACTGATCGACTGATCGACTGATCCACGCTGTGTCGCGGTGGGCGTGACAACGCCCTCCCGAGCGGCTTGAAAGGGCGGCTCCCCACGAGGGAGCCGCCTTTTCGCGCACCGCCCCCGCCACCCGCGACTCCCCGTGATCCCCGATCGGGAAGACCTACCACCCGACAGGGCGCGCGCGGCCACCTAGTTTCGAGGTAGGGCGCTGCCGACGCGCCCCGGCCCCGGGGAGGAGGCGACATGTCGATCACCCGCGACGCGGTGCCGGCGGCCCGGAGAGCGGTCGCGCCGGTCCGGGCGGGCCCACCGACCGGCGACCGGACGACCGGCTCGACGGACGACCTCTAGACCGCGCGACACCCGGCGACCGGGCCGGCGGGCGGCACCCCGCTCGGCGGTGCGGCTTCCGGCCCCCGCACCGGGAGTCCCGCGCGAAGCCCCGCGCCCGTGGTCGGGCACCGCCGGTCCGCGCCGAACCAGGTGCCACGGGACCGCGCCGCGCCCGAGTGCCCCACCGGCGGCCGAGCCGCCGGGCGGTGCGCACGCGATCCGCGACCGCCGGGCAACGGGTGCCCGCTCCCGACGAGGAAGCGCGAGCGGGCAGCAGCGAGGGGCGGCCACCCGCACGCGGGTACCGCCCCTCGCCCGAACCCGGGCGGTCAGCCCGCGCGCACCGACATCCACTGCCGCATGGCGTGCTCCACCAGCGTGATCAGCGTCTGCTTGGTCGACTGCCGGTTCCGGGCGTCGCACGTCACCATCGGCACGGACTGGTCGATGGTCAGCGCTTCCCGCACGTCCTCGATGCGGTGGTGCAGCAGACCGTCGAAGCAGTTCACCCCGACCACGTACGGCAACTGCCGGTCGTCGAAGAAGTCGATGGACGCGAACGCGTCCGCCAGTCTCCTGGTGTCGACCAGCACGATCGCCCCGATCGCACCGCGCACCAGGTCGTCCCACATGAACCAGAACCGGTGCTGACCCGGTGTACCGAACAGGTACAGGATCAGGTCCTGGTCCAGGGACACCCGACCGAAGTCCATCGCGACCGTGGTGGTGACCTTGTTCGGCGTCGCCGAGAGGTCGTCGACCCCGGCGCTCGCCTCGGTCATCACCGCTTCGGTGGTCAGCGGAACGATCTCCGACACGGAACCGACGAACGTAGTCTTGCCCACGCCGAAGCCACCGGCCACCACGATCTTCGCGGAGGTCGTCGGCTTCCGTTCGCCATCGGCCGCGTTGGGGCTAGAGCCTGCGAAGCCCACTGAGCACCCTCTCAAGGAATTCAATGGACGGCCGGTCCCCCACGACCAGGCCACCCTGGTGAATCAATACCAAACCCATGCTCGCCATGTCGCCGATCAACACCCGGACGACACCGAGCGGCAGCCGCAGGTGGGCCGCCACCTCCGCCACCGACCTCGTGTCGGTGCACAGACCGCAGATCGAGCGGTGCTCGGGCAGCACCGCCGCGTCCCGCTCCAGACCCCGCTCGCTGGTGGACACCAGCGCCTCGATGGCCAGGTCGTAGTCCGGCCGCGTGCGGCCACCGGTGCGGGTGTACGGGCGGACCAGCGAGCCCGATTCCCCGGCCGGGTCTTCCTCCTGCCGCACGACCGGTTGCGGCCCGGTCGGGTAGGGCAACTGCTCGGGCACGCTGTCCGGCAGGCCGTGGGAGCCGAACAGGTCTGCGCCCGGCCCCCCGAACAGCCCGCTGCCGTACCCGTCGATGTCGAACCGGTTGGGAACGTCGTCGTAGTCGTACGACGAGTCGTCAACCTCACGCTGAGACATATCGCCTAGCCCCTGCCCTGTGCCTTCGACCCGTGGAGGTTCGGCCGCCCGACCTTTCCACGAGTTGGGTGCGTCCTCGGCTTCCTCTGCTGAGGGGTCGGCATCCGGCTCTTCGAATTGGAACCCGCCGGCGGCCCACTCCTGGTAGTCGAAGTTCCTACCGAAGCGTCGTCCGCCCGCGCCAGATCGTTCAGCCATCTACCGCTCACCCCCACGATCTCATGAGGATCTACCGCCGAACCGCACCCTGGAGCTGCGCGCGCAGCTCCGGGGTCAACTGTTGGCCCACGCGTTCGACCAACAAGGTCATCTCGTAGGCCACGAGGCCGATGTCGCAGTTCGGGGCCGCGAGCACCGCGAGGCACGACCCGTCGCTGATCGACATCAGGAACAGGTAGCCCCGCTCCATCTCGACCACGGTCTGGTTCACGGTGCCCGCCTCGAAGCACCTGGCCGCGCCGGCCGTGAGGCTGACCAGACCGGAGGCCACTGCGGAGAGCTGCTCGGCGCGGTCTCGCGGAAGGCCCTGCGAGCCGGCGAGCAGAAGCCCGTCCGCCGACACCACAACGGAATGGGCCACACCGGGAACCCGGCGCACGAAGTCGGTGATAAGCCAACCAAAGCTGCCTGGCTGAGCTGCGGTCGTCACTCCTGCTCCTCGTCTTGCCGGCTCGACATGTCACCAGCGTAAGCGTCGATCAACGCGTGTCGCCCTCGACGGACGCCCTGCTGAAGACTCGACATGCGTCCACGGATCGCGTCAGCCGATCGTGGTGGCAGCGGGGGCCGCTGCGGTTGCCGCTCCGCGGCCTGGGGCTTGGGAGCGGCTGATCCCGGCACAAGCTGAGCCTTGGGCACCCGCTTGGGCAACCCCGCCTGTGTCGTGGTCTCTGGGGACTTGCTGAGCAGTGCCTGGGCAGCTTGCCAGCCTTCGTCGGCGGGCGAGTGCCAAGCTTGCTCGGACGACGACCCCGGGTCGTCGTCCTGGTGTTCGTGGTCACCGCGGTCGTGATCACCGGGCGTGTGATCATTGTGCACGGGATCGGCGTGCGCGTGGGCACCGCGCACAAGTCCGCCGGGTGCGGCAGGTTCCGATTCGGCGACCGGTTCGGCGGCCGGTTCGGCCTCGGACACGCGGGGCACCTCCGCAGCGCGCTTGGGCAGGTTGTCGGGCGAGCCGGGACGGCGCTTCGGCAATCCGCCCTCGGTGAACGGCCGGCCCTTGTCCACGTCGCGCGTCAGGACCGGCGGGTCGTCCTCGGTGGTCGGCGCGACCGGCGGCACCGGCAGCGGCCGGCGGGTCGGCAGCGCGGGTCCGGCCACGACCTCCGGTTCGGGCTCGGGCTCCGGCTCGAACTCGGCCTTCGGCTCGGTCCGGGGCTTCGACGCGGGCGGCACGGCCTGGGCGGTCCCGGCCGACGTCTCGCTGCCCACGGCCTGGAACCACTGGGAGAGGACCGCCTCGTAGATCGGCAGCCGCTCGGTCGGGGCGTCCAGGTCCTGGTGCGCCTCGCGGGCCGGTTCCGGGGCGTGCGGCGTGGAGCCGTTGCGCCGGGCGGGCTCGGGCTCCTCGACCGGCGGGGCCTCGGCGAACGGTTCGGCGAACGGCTCCTCGAACGGTTCGGCGACCGGCGGGGCCTCCGCGAACGGCTCGGCGTAGGGCTCACCGTCCGGCCGGCCCTCGATCGCGGGGGCGAACTGGGTGGTCTGGAAGCCGTGCGCGTCCGGGTCGTCGTCGTCGGGCCGGTCCTCGTAGGCGGTGAAGAGGGTCGGCTCGCCGAACGAGCCCACGGGCTCGTGGTCCACGTCCCGGTCGGTGAACCCGTCGCCCATCGGCAGCCACGGCTGGGAGATCTCGCCGGAGGTCTCCGCCGGGGTCTCGCCGAACGTCGGCAGCCCGGCGGCGTCCGGCTCGGTGTCGCTCCGCACGAAGCTCACCGGGAAGGCCGGCTCGTCGTCCACGCGCGGCATGGAGCCGGTGAACGCGCCGGCGATGCCGCTGGCCCGCTCCGCCGGGTTCGGGTGGACCGGGACGGCGGGGGTGCCGAACACCGATTCCTGGGGCGTGCCCGGCGCACCGGGCGCGGCGACCAGGTTCTCCGGCACCACGACGAGTGCGGTGGTGCCGCCCTCGATGTCCTCGTTGCCGCGCAGCCGGACCTTGATGTCGTGCCGCTTGGCCAGCCGGGCGACCACGTACAGGCCCATCCGGCGGGACACCGCGACGTCCACCTCCGGCGGGTCGGCCAGCCGCTCGTTGGCGTCGGCGATCTCCTGCTCGGCCATGCCGACGCCGCGGTCCTGGATCTCGATCGCGAGTTCGCCCTTGCGGGTGCGGGCGGTGCGGACGGTGACCTTGGTGATCGGGTCGGAGAACGCCGTGGCGTTGTCCAGCAGCTCCGCGATCAGGTGCACGAGGTCGTTGACCGCGCGGCCCTGGACGGTGAGCTCCGGGGTCTGGCCGACCTGGACGCGGGCGTACTGCTCGACCTCGGACACCGCCGCGCCGAGGACCTCGGCGGCCGGCACCGGGCGGGTGAGCCGGCGGGACAGGTCGGTGCCGGAGAGGACCAGCAGGTTCTCCGAGTTGCGCCGCATCCGGGTGGCCAGGTGGTCCAGCTCGAACAGGCTGGCGAGCTGGTCCGGGTCCTGCTCGTCCTGCTCCAGCCGGTCGATCAGGTTGAGCTGGCGCTCCACCAGGGCCTGCGAGCGGCGGGACAGGTTGACGAACATCGCGTTGACGTTGTCGCGCAGCAGCGCCTGCTCGGCGGCCAGCCGGACCGCTTCGCCGTGCACCGCGTCGAAGGCGCGGGCGACCTGCCCGACCTCCTCGTTGGTGGTGATCGGCACCGGCGCGATGGCGGTCTTGGCCGCCTCGTGCGGGTTCGGGTCGACCAGGATGCGGCTCACCGCGTCGGGCAGGCCGTGGTCGGCGACGTCGAGCGCGGTGCGGCGCAGGGTGCGCAGCGGGTTGAGGATCGAGCGGGCCACGAACAGCGCCATGATCAACGCCAGCAGCAGCGCGCCGAGCACGATGCCCGAGTCGCGCAGCGCCGAGGTGCGGGCCTGGCCGGTCAGCTCGTCGGTGCGGTTCTGGAGCTGCTCCAGGAGCAGGTTCTCCACGTCGCGGGTCAGGTTCACGGTCAGCGTGGACGCGATGTCCCACCGCTCCGGGCGCAGCGAGGAGAGGCTCTTGCCGCCGGCCGCCAGGTTCAGCGCCGACTCCTGCATGTCGTTCGCGGTGTCGACGATCAGGCCGGTCACCATGTCGTCGTAGATCTTGGCCTGGTCCGGCGTCGCCGACTTGCGGAAGTCGTTGCGCGCCGCTTCCAGCTCCGCGTTCGCGGCCAGCAGGGCGCGTTCCTGGCCGGGGCCGAAGCCGCCGCGCTGGAACACGTCGAGCATGATGCCCCGCTTCCGGGACTCCTGCTCCTTGATGCGGCCGATGGCGTTGGTGGCCAGGTGCAGCCGCACCAGCTCGGGGTGGTTGATGCCGGCGATGGCCTGCTCGCCGAGGTCGAGGAGGCTCTCCACGGATTCGGAGTAGGTGCGCAGCACCGCGTCGGACGGGTACGCGGTGTCCCGCACGGCGTTGCGCAGGCTGCTGAGCCTGTTGAGCTGCTCGGCCGCCCGGCGGAACCGGGTGACCACGTCTTCGTCGAGGTCGCCGCTGAGCTCCGCGATCTTGTTGTTCAGCGCGTCCGTGGTGTCGTTCACGCGGCGGAGCTGGCGGTCGAGCACGACGCGGTCGAGGGTCTTGCCCGACGCCACGTGGCTCGCGCTCAGGTCGCGCTCGCGCTGGAGCTGCTGGACGACGTCCGCGACCGCGGCCTCCAGTTGGATCTGGTTCGCCAACCGGTTGAACTCGGTCGCGTCGCCGAGGTCGGTCTGCACCCGCAGGCCGCCGAGGGCGAGCGCGGCGATCGTCGGGATCAACAGCACCGCGGCCAGCTTGGTGGGCAGCCGCCAGTTCCGCAGCCGCCACGGCGCGGTTCCCGCGTTCCGCTTCCCGCGCACCCCGGTGGTCGGCCCGCCACCCGTCGACTCGGTCACGGTTCCATCACGCAGCGCAGCCAGTCCGTCACCCATTCCGGGAGTAACGGAGCGTGGCGGAATCTCCACGCTTGACTGGCTGGGACCTCTCTCTCGTCGGGCCACCCTGGGCTTCCTCTTCCGGCAGCAGTGTTCCCCGGCCTCTCCCCACGGACCGAAGCATGGACACGAATTCGGGCCGAATTGCAGCACAGGAGCGGTAGCGCCGGCTAGGCACCCCACCCCGCACAGGGACGCAAGGGACCTCGTGGACCTTGTGCCACCCGGCCGGGAGCGTAGTGCCGGACCCCTGCCGCGGGGAAGACTCTGGAGACACTCACAGTATCGGCCGGGACTGTCGTTTCACACCTCCGGGTGGTTACCATCCCCCGCATCGACAACATGCGTCGACAATTCGGTTGATCAAATAGACCCCGCTCAAGAGGTCATCGCGGCGAGAGGTGCCATGCCTACCCCAGCGCGTGTTCTGCGACGTGCGGCAGCGTTGTTCGCGTGTGCCGCGACCTTGACGGCGTGCGGTCTGCTGCCCGGCACCGACAGCGGCGGCCTGCCCGAGGTGGAGCGCAACACGCTGCGCATCGGCGTGATGCCGGTGGTGGACGTCGCCCCGCTGAAGCTGGCCACCAACGAGAAGCTGTTCGAGAAGGCCGGCCTGTCCGTGCAGCTCGTGACGTTGAACAGCGAGGCCGAGGGCATCAAGCAGCTCGACACCACGCTGGACATCACCTGGGCGAGCCACGTCAACCTGTTCCGCACCGTCGCCGAGGGCACCCAGCTCCAGCTCCAGGGCGAGGCGTACCAGGCGGGCGCGAACACGATGGCGCTGGTCACGCTGGACCCGGAGTACGACAGCCCGGCCAAGTTCGCCTCGCCGCGGATCGCGGTGAACAGCGACACCGACGTCGGCGCGCTGACCACCAAGGCCGTGCTGGACACCGCCGGCGTGGAGAAGCAGCGGATCAACCTCAAGGTCATGCCCTTCGAGCAGATGGTCGACGCCATGAAGGCCGACCAGGTCGACGCGGCCTGGATGACCGAGCCGTTCATCACCAAGGCGCAGAAGGACGCGGGCGCGCGGATCGTGACCGACACGGCGATCGGCCCGACCAAGGACTTCCCCATGTCCGGGTACGCGTCGAGCAAGAAGTTCGCCGACGCCAACCCCCGCACGCTGACCCTGTTCCGCCAGGTCCTGCGGGACGCCCAGCAGCTCGGGACGAACAACAAGCTGTCCGTCCAGGACGCCCTGACCAGTTACGTGGACGTCGACCAGCAGACCGCCGCGCTGGTGTCGGTGGGCACGTTCCCGCTGTCGCTGAACCAGATCCGGCTCCAGCGGGTCGCGGACATGATGGACACCGAGGACGTTCTGCCGGCTCGATTGGACGTTCAGGCGCTGCTTCCCCCGGGCACCACGAACTAGCGCCGAGCGACTGCCCGGTCGCTCGCGGTGAAGTGCCGGTGGTGTTTTAGGGGCCTTCCGCGTCGCCGCGGAAGGCCCCCCGTTTTTGTTATTCAGTCTTGACCAGGCAGATCGTGGTAGCCGGCTGTGAGTAAACGAACACGGTCTCGCCGCTCTCGCACTGGTTCTCGTCCTGGGTGTTCGCGACCACGCGCGCCTTGTGCGTGGCGGACGAATCGCAGGTCACCTTGGTCGTTTTGCCCGCGACAATCGTGCCCTCCTGCTTGAAGCAGTCGCCCTCCGCCGCGTTGAGCGCGAGGCACAGCTTGAAGCCGTCGCTGCGCCGCCCGCCCCGGTCGCTGTACTCGGAGTAGTCGCCGGACGGGCACGCGTCGGTGCTGCTGTCCAGGGTGACGGCCACCTTGAACGCCGCCTCGGCCGAGGCGCAGTCGATCGTCTCGACGTCCGCGTCGGTCACGCTCACCGAGTTGACCTTGATGCAGTCCCCCACCGCCGCGCGGCCGGGGCTGCCGACACCCGCGATCATCCCGGCCACCACGATGCCGACGATGCCCAGCCCGACCACGCCGACCAGCACCTTCGCGCCGCGCGAGGTGCGGTTGCGCGGCGGCGGCGGGAAGTTCTGCTGACCGGGCTGCTGCGGGTAGCCCGGCGGGGGCGGATAGCCCGGCGGCGGATATCCGGCCTGCTGCGGGTAACCGGCCTGCTGCGGGTAGCCGGGCTGCTGCGGATACCCGGGCTGGGGCGGGTAGCCGGGCTGGGGGTAGGGCTGCTGCGGGTAACCCCGGTGGCCCTGGTCCGCCGGCGGCGGCGCGGCGGGGAAGCCCGGCGGGGGTGTCGGGCCCCAGCCCGGCTGCGGGGGCGGGTGGCCACCCGGCGGCGGCTGGTTCGGGGGCGTGGTCACGCGGTGTTCCTCTCGGATCGGACGAGCGGAACGTACCGCCGGGCCCCCGGCGTGCGCAGCGGTTTCCGGTCAGGACGACCGGCCCGGCCCGGTCGCCGGGTCAGCGCGGGTCGCCGGCGCGGGAGAGGCAGAACGTGACCGCCGGCTCGGGGTAGGTCAGGGTGCGCCCGCTGCCGCAGGCCGTCGTGCCCGGGTCGGCCTTCACCACCCTGATCGCCTCGGTGGCGGCGCAGTCCGCCTTCCGCACCCCCGCCTCGGCGTCCTGCCGGTAGCAGGAGCCCTCCACGAAGTTGGGGATCAGGCACAGCGTGACCGGGCCGGAGTAGGTCGAGTACGGCGCGCCGCCGCCGGGGCACTGCCCGACCTGGTCGACCACCTTCGCGACCTTCACGTTGGCCTGCGCGGCGGCGCAGTCCGCGACCTCGTAGCGGGGCCGGTCGGACTGCCCGGAGATGTTCGCGCAGTCCCCCGGCACCGGTCGCGGGCCGGCACCGCCGGACGTGGTCAGCGCGTAGCCGCCCGCCAGGACGACGACGGCCGCGCCGAGGGCCCACCACCCGAGTTTCCGCATGGTCAGGGACATCGGCACGGCCGCGCGCCGGGTTGAGCGGGTTCACCGCATGTGGTTACACCTCGGCCGGTGCCAGGCAGTACGTGACGGCGGGCTCCGGGTAGGACATGCCGGCGCTGTCCGGGCACTGCGTCAGGTCGGTGGAGTCCTGGATGACCTTCGTCACCTTGAACGCGTCCGTGCCGACGCACTCGCCCTTGACGAACCCGGTGCCCTCGTCCGGCTTGTAGCAGAAGCCCTCGGCCATGTTGGGCAGCAGGCACAGCTTGTAGCCGTCGCCGGGACCGCCGGCCGGGGACACCTCGGTGTAGAGGCCCTCCTCGGGGCACACCGCCTCGGCCGTCTCCAGCACCTTGCCGACCTTGAACGTCGCCTGGTCGTCGTCGCAGTCGAGGCTCTTCACGTCGGCCCGGTTCTCGGGCTGCTGGGTGAGGCTCACGCAGTCGCCCGCCGAGGCGACCGCGCTGTTGTTCACGAAGTACCGGATGGCGAAGAAGCCGCCCACGACGACCAGCACGGCCAGGCCGACGAGCAGGATCTTCTTGACCGGGCCGCCACCCGTCGAGCGCGGTTCCTCGCGCTCCTCGGCGTCCGGGGCGATCAGGTACCGCTCGGGACCGGGTGCCGTCTCACCGGACGGGGTCTCGACGGGTGCCGCCGGCACCGGGCCGGGCGCGGGCGACGCACCCGACCTGCCGGCGGGCGCGGCTTCGGCGGGTGACGCCGCTGCGGGTGCTCCGGGCTTGGCGTCCGGCCCGGCCCCGCCACCGGCCGCGGACTCCGGCTCGGGAGTGCCCTCGGCGGGCTGGTTCGGCTCGTTGCTCATGATCATCCTCGCTGGACGGGGTGCGCGTGACGACCCAGAAGGTAGCGGCACGGGCACCCGGCTCGGCGTGAAGGCGCACGACGACGAGGCCCCCGGGCCGGGGACGTCCGGGGGGAACGTCCCCGGCACGGGGGCTGATCAGCGCGAAGAGGCGCTGTGCGCGGTCAGGCGATCTCGGCGGGCGCGAAGCAGTAGGTGAGCTTCGGCTCGGAGAACGTCATCGGCACGCCCTCGGTGCACGCCGACTCGTCGTCGGAGCCCTTGACGGTCTTGGCCAGCTTCAGCACGTCCGACTTGGCGCAGTCGACGGGCGGGTACCCGACGTTCGTGGAGTTGTCGAGTTCGTAGCAGGAGCCCTCGACGTAGTTCGGCACCAGGCACAGCTTCGAGTCCGGGCCGCGCCGCGCGGTCTCGGTGTACTCGTCGTAGTACTGGCCGCCGCACGACTCGGACACCCCGCCGAGCACCTTGCCCACGGTGTAGTTCGCCTCGGCCGCGCCGCAGTCGATGGTCTTGAACTCCGGCTTGGTGCGCGTGCCGGACAGGCTCGCGCAGTCCCCGGCCTTCGTCTGCGCGGCGTCGCTGGTGAAGTAGTTGAAGCCGTAGACGACCAGAGCCGCCACCAGCAGACCCCCGACGTAGGTCAGGATCTTGACCGCGATGCTCTTCTTCTTCGGCTGCGCGGGCTCCTGCTGCGGCGGGGCCGGGGGGAAGTTCGGGGTGGGCGCGGGCGCGTCCGTGCTCATGATGACCTTCGTTCGAATCGGGAACCCGCTCTGATTCCGCGCGGTACCGCGCGAGCGGGAGGCAAGGCAAGGTATCCACTGCGCCATCCGGGTGTACGCGGTTTTACCGAACCGAGTCCAAGCGCTTTGCGTGCGCTTCCGCCCACGCTCCGTGGTCGACTTGCACCCGCTTGGAACACTGGGGGTACGCCAAGCGACAGGAGTGCTTTCCCGTGACCGACGGCCCCTTGATCGTCCAGTCGGACAAGACCCTGCTGCTGGAGGTCGACCACCCGCTCTCGGAGGACGCGCGCACCGCCATCGCGCCGTTCGCCGAGCTGGAGCGGGCCCCCGAGCACATCCACACCTACCGGGTCACACCGCTCGCGCTGTGGAACGCGCGCGCCGCCGGGCACGACGCCGAACAGGTGGTCGACGCCCTGGTGCGGTTCTCCCGCTACCCCGTGCCGCAGCCGCTGCTGGTGGACGTGGTCGAGACCATGGGCCGGTTCGGCCGGCTCCAGCTCGCCAACCACCCCGCGCACGGCCTGGTGCTCGGCTCGCTGGACCGCGCCGTGCTGGAAGAGGTGCTGCGGCACAAGAAGATCAAGCCGATGCTGGGCGACCGCATCGACGACGACACGGTGATCGTGCACCCCAGCGAACGCGGCCGGCTCAAGCAGATCCTGCTCAAGGTCGGCTGGCCGGCCGAGGACCTGGCCGGGTACGTCGACGGCGAGGCGCACCCGATCGACCTGGTGGAGGACGGCTGGCAACTGCGCGACTACCAGCGGGCAGCCGCGCGGGCGTTCTGGGCGGGCGGCTCGGGCGTCGTCGTGCTGCCGTGCGGCGCGGGCAAGACGCTGGTCGGCGCGGCGGCGATGGCCGAGGCGGGCGCGACCACGCTGATCCTGGTGACCAACACGGTCGCGGGCCGGCAGTGGAAGCGCGAGCTGGTCGCGCGCACGACGCTGACCGAGGACGAGATCGGCGAGTACTCCGGCGAGCGCAAGGAGATCCGCCCGGTCACCATCGCGACCTACCAGGTGATCACCCGCAAGTCCAAGGGCGAGTACCGGCACCTGGAGCTGTTCGACTCCCGCGACTGGGGCCTGATCGTCTACGACGAGGTGCACCTGCTGCCCGCGCCGGTGTTCCGGATGACCGCCGACCTCCAGTCCCGGCGGCGGCTGGGCCTGACCGCGACCCTGGTCCGCGAGGACGGCCAGGAGGGCGACGTGTTCTCGCTGATCGGTCCCAAGCGGTACGACGTGCCGTGGCGCGACATCGAGGCGCAGGGCTGGATCGCGCCCGCCGAGTGCACCGAGGTCCGGGTCACGCTGACCGACCACGAGCGGCTGGAGTACGCCACCGCCGAGCCGGAGGAGCGCTACAAGCTGTGCTCGACGGCGCGCACCAAGCTGCCCGTGGTGCGGGCGATCCTGGACCGCCACCCGGACGAGCCGACGCTGGTGATCGGCGCGTACCTGGACCAGCTCGAATCGCTGGGCGAGGCCCTGGACGCCCCGGTCATCCAGGGGTCCACGAAGAACAAGGAGCGCGAGCAGCTCTTCGACGCGTTCCGGCGCGGCGAGCTGCGCACGCTGGTGGTGTCGAAGGTGGCGAACTTCTCCATCGACCTGCCCGAGGCGTCGGTCGCGGTGCAGGTGTCCGGCACCTTCGGGTCGCGCCAGGAGGAGGCGCAGCGGCTCGGCAGGTTGTTGCGGCCCAAGGGCGACGGGCGGCAGGCGCACTTCTACTCGGTGGTGTCGCGGGACACGCTGGACACCGACTACGCCGCCCACCGCCAGCGCTTCCTGGCCGAGCAGGGCTACGCGTACAAGATCGTCGACGCGGACGACCTGCTCGGACCGAAGCTCCCCGAGGTCGGCTGACCTCCTCCGCGCCGGGGCGTACCACTAGGTTGATCACTTCACTACGGCCCGGAGATCGGGTGGGACATGACGGTGGTCGTGCGGCTGGAACCGGTGCCGCGCTGGTGGGTGTGGCGGCCCGGCGCGGATGGCGCGGCGGCCGGGCGGCGGGCCCGCGCCCGGTCCCGACGGGCGCGGGCGCGGGTGCTGCTGCCCGTGGCCGCGCCGGTGGCCGGGGTGCTGCCGGTGCTCGTGCCCTGGCCGTGGGCGGTGCTGCCGCTCGCGGCGGCGGGCGTGCTGTCGCTGTTACCCCGGCGGGTCGACGGGTGGGACGTGGCGCGGGCCGCCCGGGAGCGGGACGTGGTGCACTGCGGGCAGTTCGCCGACCCGGGGCAGCGCCGGCGCGCGCGGCGGCTGTGCGAGGACTTCCTGGCGCTGCGGGAGAACGCCGACCCGGTGCGGCTGGCGCACGTGGAAGCGGTGCTGTGGCAGGCGTTGACCGCGTTGCGGGACAGCCTGGGGGTGCGCGGCGAGTTGGCCGGCGCGGACAACCGGCCCGGCCTGGCCGCGTCGCTCGCCGAGTCGACCCGGGCGCTGGCCGGGCTGGACCGGCGGGTGGACGGGTTCGCGTCGGCGCTGCGGATCGCGGTGGAGGAGGTGGAGCCGGACCTGGCCGCGCGCGCCCTGCGCCGGGTCGCCGCCCTCGACCCGCTCTGACACCGGCCCGTTCTAGGCTTCCGGCGTGTTCGTCTACTCGATCCCCCTGCGCAACCGGTTCCGCGGCATCACCGTCCGGGAGGGCGTGCTGGTGGAAGGTCCGCGCGGGTGGGGCGAGTTCTGCGCCTTCCTCGACTACTCCGACGTCGAGTGCGCGCCCTGGCTGGCGTGCGCCGTCGAGTCGGCGGCGGACGGGTGGCCCGCGCCGGTCCGGTCCCGCGTCCCGGTGAACTGCACGGTGCCCGTGGTGTCGCCGGAGCGGGCGCACGAGATCGTGACCGCCTCCGGGTGCCGCACGGCGAAGGTGAAGGTGGCCGACCCGGGCGCGGCGCTGTCCGACGACCTGGCCCGCGTCGAGGCGGTGCGGGACGCGCTCGGGCCGGCCGGCGCGATCCGGGTGGACGCGAACACCGCGTGGGACGTCGACACGGCCGTGCGCGCGATCCGCGAGCTCGACCGGGCGGCGGGCGGGCTGGAGTACGCGGAGCAGCCGTGCCCGTCCGTCGAGGAGCTGGCGGCGGTGCGGCGGCGGGTCGACGTGCGGATCGCGGCGGACGAGTCGATCCGGCGGGCCGAGGACCCGATGCGGGTCGCGGTGGCCGGGGCGGCGGACCTCGCGGTGATCAAGGTCGCGCCGCTGGGCGGGGTGCGGCGGGCGCTGGAGGTGGCCGAGGCGTGCGGGCTGCCGTGCGTCGTGTCGTCGGCGGTGGAGACGTCCGTCGGGATGGCCGCCGGGCTGGCGCTGGCCGGCGCGCTGCCGGAGTTGGACTTCGCGTGCGGGCTGGGCACCCTGGCGCTGCTGGACGGCGACGTGGCGGGCGACTCGCTGCGGCCCGTGGACGGGTGGCTGCCGGTGCCGGCGACGACGCCCGAGCCCGACCGGCGCGACGCGTTCGCCGCCGACCCGGCCACCACCCGCCGCTGGGAGGACCGGGTGGCGCGGGTCGCCTCGGCGGCCGGGCTGCCGCTGCCCTGAGGTCAGCGCCGGGTGATCGCGCTGCCCAGGCTCCGCACCACGCCGTCCGTGCGCGCCAACGCCTCCGCGCGGCGCGGGGTCGAGGGCGCGCGGGTCAGGTCGACCACCCGGATCGGCGGGCCGAACTCGACCAGGGTCGGCACGTACTCGGCGTGCCGCACGGCCCAGCCGTTCGGGCCCTTCTCGAACGTGAACCGGGTGATGATGCCCTCCTCGGTGATCCCGCGCGGCTCGGAGTGGCGGGCCACCTCGTTGCCCATCCCGTAGACCACCCACTTGCCGCCGACCTGCCCGATCGGCTGGACCGCGTGCGCGTGCGTCCCGATGATCAGGTCCACCGCCGGGTCGGCCAGGACCGCCTCGGCCAGCTCGCGCTGCTCCGCCGTGACCTCGTGCCGGTACTCGGCACCCCAGTGCAGGCTCGCCACCACGACCTCCGCACCGGCCGCCTTCGCCGCGCGGGCGGCACCCAGCACGCCCTCGACCGAGAGCTGGTTCGCCATCCACGGCTGCGGCAGCGGGATGCCGTTGAAGCCGTAGGTGAAGGAGAGCTGCGCGACCTTCACGCCGCGCACGTCCAGCAGCAGCGGCGTGGCGGACTCCTCGGGGGAGCGGAACGACCCGGTGTGCTCCAGGCCGGCCGCGTCCAGCACGTCCAGCGTGGTCCCGATCGCGTCGGGACCCCGGTCCAGGGTGTGGTTGGAGGCCGTCGAGCAACTGTCGTAGCCGATGGCCTTCAACGCGGTCGCGACCTCGGGCGGGGCGCTGAACGCCGGGTAGCCGTAGGTCGGGTCGCCGGGCGCGGACAGCGGGGTTTCGAGGTGGCAGATCGACAGGTCGGCGTCGATCGCCTGGCGCAGCCCGTCCAGGACGGGGACGAAGTCGCGAGCGCCGTCCCGGTCGGCCTGCTCGGTGAGCAGCGGGTGCACCAGGATGTCGCCGCCGGCGGCGAGCGTGAACGACGGGGGCGGTGGCGGTGTCGTGGTGGTCGGCGGGGGCGGCCGGGACGACGTGACGACGGCCGGCGTCCCGGTGCAGGCCGCGGTGAGGCAGGCGACCAGCGACACCGCCGCGAGCCGCCCGCCCCCGCGGTTCAGCGGTGCCGCCTGCGGCGCAGCAGGAGCACCAGCGCGACCAGCACCGCCACGACCGGCAGCACCCGCTTGAGCGCCGGGGCGCGGGGCGTGTCGAGCAGGTCGGTGGATTCGTGCGGCTCGTGCGGCAGGGCGCGCAGGTGCGGCGGCTCGGCCTTCGCGGCGTCGGCGGCGTCGGCGGTGACGTCGGCGGCAGCGGCGGTGGCGGCGGCGGTCGTCTGGGCGGCGGTCGCCGGGTCGGCTTCGGGTTCGGGGGAAGTCACCCGTCCAGCCTCCCGCGTCGCGGGCCGGGTCGCCAGGCAATCGGCGAACCCGGCCCGTGATCTTGCCGCTGACGGCGCGGGCGGGCCGAGCTCGGGTTCTCCGGGCACGGGGTGGAACCGCCCGTCGCGCGCGAGCCCTTCGACGGTGCCCGTCACACGACACCCGGAGCGCGGTGGATGGAGCCGGTCGTCCGGGTGAGGCGGTCACCTCCCCCGCCCCAGCGCAGGGCGATGATCTCGGCGGCGATCGACACGGCGGTCTCCTCGGGCGTGCGCGCGCCCAGGTCCAGGCCGATCGGGGACGCGAGGCCGGCCAGCTCGTCCTCGGCCAGCCCCGCCGCGCGCAGGCGGCGCACCCGGTCGTCGTGGGTGCGGCGGGAGCCCATCGCACCGACGTAGCCGAGCTTGAGCCGCAACGCGACCTCCAGCAGCGGCACGTCGAACTTCGGGTCGTGGGTGAGCACCGCGACCACCGTGCGGCCGTCCACCCGGCCGGCGTCGGCCTGCTCCGCGAGGTAGCGGTGCGGCCAGTCCACGACCACCTCGGCGTCGGGGAAGCGGCTCCGGGTCGCGAACACCGGGCGGGCGTCGCACACCGTGACCCGGTAGCCGAGGAACGCGCCGAGCCGCGCCAGCGCGGCGGCGAAGTCGATCGCGCCGAACACCAGCAGCCTCGGCGGCGGCTCGAACGAGTTCACGAACACCGCCATGCCCTCGCCCCGGCGCTGCCCGTCCGGGCCGTAGTGCAGGGTCGCGCTCCGGCCGGCCGCGAGCAGGCCGCGCGCGTCGTCGGCGATCGCGTCCCGGGCCCGCGCCGAGGGCACGTCGCCGGCGACCCGGTCCGGCCACACCACCAGCCGGCGGCCCGTCCACCCGGGGTGCTCGACGATCGTGGCGACCGCGACGGGCTCCTCCGCGCGCACGGTGCCCAGCACGTCGGGCAGCTCCGGGAACGACGCGGCCGACACCGCCTCCACGTAGACGTCGATGATCCCGCCGCAGGTCAGCCCGACCGCGAACGCGTCGTCGTCGGTCACGCCGTAGCGCCGCAGCACCGGCGGCCCGGCCACTACGACCTCCCGCGCCAGCTCGTAGACCGCGCCCTCGACGCACCCGCCGGACACCGACCCGACCACGTCGCCGTCCCCGCCGACCAGCATGGCCGCGCCGGGCGGGCGGGGCGCGGAGCTGAACGTGGCCACCACCGTGCCGACGCCGACCACCTCGCCGGCCGCGACCCGACGGGCGAGTTCCGCGAGGACGTCACGCACGGCCGATTCCCCCCACCAGGGCGACCAGGCCGTGCCCGGCGTGCGGGTCGCCCCGGAAAACCTCGTGCGCCAAGCGTTCCAGCCGGGCCGCCGGGCCGCCGGGCACCCCGGCGCGCCGCAGCACGGGAACGAACCCCGCGAGTCCCGTCAGCGCACCGGCCTCGATCATCTCCCGATTGTGCTCCCGGACGGGGTCGTCAGCACACCGGCCGGCAGAGCGCGCGACCGCCGCACGACTGGTCGCCCGCAGGTCCCGCGCCCGCGCGAGCGCGTCCCACGTCGACGGGAGCACCGGACGGGTCGGGGACGGGCCCCGGTTCTCCCCTGAGGGAGAGTTCAGGGTCCGTCCCCGATGTGCCCGAGCCCGCTGACCAGCACCATTGGGCCATGACGAACGACGTGATCGGCGAAGCCACCGCGAAGGTCAAGAAGCTGCGCCGCAGCCGGGACGACCGGATGGTCGCCGGGGTGTGCGGCGGTGTCGCCAAGATGATCGGCGTGGACGCCGCGATCCTGCGCGTGGTGCTGGTGGCCGCCACCCTGTTCGGGCTCGGCGCGGGCGCGCTCCTCTACCTGGCCGCGTGGATCATGGTGCCCGAGGAGGGCTGACCGCTACCGGGGGAAGCCGGGGACGCCGGGGAGCGTCTGCCACGGCTTCGGCCCCGCCAACGGCCGGTACTCGACGCCCAGGGCGTCCAGGCGCGGCAGGTGGTGGTCGGCCAGCCTGGTCCGGAACTCCGCGACGTCACGGGTCGCGGTGCTCCATACCACCTCGGCGAACGCGCACAGCCGGGGAAAGACGGCGTAGTCGACGCGACGCGGGGAATCGAGGTGCTCGGTCCACACGTTCGTCTGCGCGCCGAGCACCCGATCGGCCGCCGCGGGCTCGTAGGCGTAGACGTCCTCCCAGGTCAGCAGGGTGCCGACGGGGATGGGTTCGTCCTCGCCCGCGCCCTGGCGGTAGTCCAGGTAGACGTGCGCCTCGGGGCACATGACCACGTCGTGGCCCCGCTCCAGCGCCGTCAGCCCCGCTTCCTCGCCCCGCCACGACGCGACGACGGTCGTGGCGGGCAGCGGACCGACGTCCAGCACCTCGTCCCAGCCGTGCGGTCGACGGCCGCGCCGCACCAGGTGCTCGGCGATGCGCCGGACGAACCGCCCGTCGCCGCCTTCCGCCTCGTCCCCGCCGAGGCCGACGACCTCGCTCGGGAACACGTCCAGCAGCTCGTCGAACACCTGCCGGAAGAAGTCCACCGCGGACTCGTCGGCCTTGAGCACGTTGGGGTTCACGCCCCAGTCGGTCCACACCCCGCCGCCCGCCGCGCCGAGTTCCGGGTAGGCCGCGATCGCCGCCTGGCTGTGGCCGGGCACGTCGATCTCGGGCACGACGGTGATGTGCCGCTCGGCCGCGTACGCCACGAGCTCGCGCAGGTCGTCCTGCGTGTAGTAGCCGCCGTGCGGCCGGCCGGTCTGGCCGCCGCTGCGCCGGTCGCCGTACCGCGAGGACGGCCGCCAGCCGCCGACCTCGTGCAGCAGCGGGAACTTCTTGGACTCGAAGCGCCAGCCCTGGTCGTCGGTGAGGTGCAGGTGCAGCACGTTCAACTTGTGCGCGGCCAGCAGGTCCACGTACCGCAGCAGGTCGTGCTTGGGCAGGAAGTGCCGCGCCACGTCGAGCATCACGCCGCGCCACGCGAACCGCGGCGCGTCCTCCACCACGCACACCGGCAGCCGGACCGGCTCCCGGGAGATCGGCGCGGCGCGGAAGGAGTCCGGCCCCGCGAGCTGCTTCACCGTCTGGCGCGCGTAGAACAGGCCGGCGTCGTCGGCCGCCTCCACCACCACGCCCGGCCCGATCACCAGCCGGTACGCGCCGGACGGGCCGTCCAGGGTCAGCCGGGCGTCCACCGAGCCGTCCCAGACGACCTCCCCGTCGCCGGGGGTGAATGACACCGGTCGAGGAAGAATCACGACTTCACCGCTCCCGCCAGTCCCGCGACCAGTCGTCGCTGCACCACAATGAAGAAGATCAGCACCGGGATCGTCATCAACGTCGACCCGGCCATGATCGCGCCCCAGTCGTTCTGGTCCGGTTTCAGGAACACCTGCAACGCCAGCGGCAGCGTCTGGTTCTCCGCCGCCGAGATGATGAACGTCTTGGCGAACAGGAAGTCGTTCCACGCGTGGATGAACGACAGCACGCTGGTGGCCACCAGGCCCGGCGCGACCAGCGGGAACAGCACCTGCCACAGGAACCGGGTCCGGGACGCGCCGTCCAGGGTCGCGGCCTCCTCCAGCTCCACCGGCACGGCCGCCACGAACCCGCGCAGCATCCAGATCGCGAACGGCAGGCTGAACGCCAGGTGCACCAGCACCAGCGAGCCCAGGTGGTTGAGGCCGAAGGCCGGTGCCACGTCCCGCACCGACTTCATCATGAAGAACAGCGGGATGGTCAGCGCCTCGACCGGCACCATCTGCACGACCAGCAGCATCACCAGCAGCGTGGTCCGGCTGCGGAACCGGAACCGGGTCAGCGCGGTGGCCGCCAGGAACGAGATGAGCAGGCTGAGCAGCACCACCGCGAACGCCACCACGAGGCTGTTCACCAGGTACCGCCCGAAGCTCTGCACGGTCAGCGCGCGCACGAAGCTGTCGAAGTTCGGCGCGAGCGTCCACGGCCGGGGATCGGCGGAGATCACCTCGGACTCGGGCTTGACCGCCGTCAACACCATCCAGTACAGCGGGAACGCCACCACACCGGCGATCAGCACGGTGACGCCCTCGGCGATGCGCCGCCTCACAGCGTCTCCCCCGACTTCTTCAGCGCCCGCAGGTACCCGAGCGTGACCAGCAGCAACAACGCCGTCATGACCACGCCGATGCTCGCGCCCAGCCCGTACTCGGAGGCGGCGAACGCCTGCTGGTAGGCGTAGACGTTGAGCACCAGGTTGCGCCCGGCGATGCCGCCGCCGTTGGTCATGATGTAGATCTGGGTGAACAGCTTGAAGTCCCAGATGATCGACTGGATCGTCACCACGATCAGCAGTGGCCGCAGCAGCGGCAGGATCACCGACCGCGCGGTGCGGAACGCGGAGGCCCCGTCCAGCGCGGCGGCCTCCAGCACCTCGCCCGGGATCGACTTGATGCCCGCGTAGAGCGTCACCATGACGAACGGGAACGAGCACCAGATCACCTGGGCGGCGACCAGCCCGAAGGCCATCCACTTGTCGTAGGTCCAGGAGAACCCGGTGGTGCCGAGCACCTCGTTGACGAAGCCGAAGTTCGCGTCGAACAGGAACAGCCAGATGGTCGACCCGGCCACCGCCGGTGTCGCCCACGCGCCGAGCGCGGCCAGGAACAACGTCATCCGGGCCCAGGTGCGGACCCTGGTGGCCAGCACGGCGAGCGCCGCACCGACCACCAGCGTCCCGACCACGCACACCGCCGCGAACCCGACCGTCTGCCCGAGCACCGACCAGAACTTGGCGTCGGCCAGCAGGTTCGCGTAGTTCTCCAGGCCCAGGAAGGTCAGTGGCGCACCGCCGCTGACCTGCTCCTGGCCGTAGTCGAACAGCGAGATCAGCACGAGCTGGTAGATCGGGTAGCCGAGCAGCCCGGCCAGCACCAGGAGCGCCGGGGCGAGGTAGGCGAACGCGATCCGCCCGTCGCCCCGGTGAGCGCGCATCATGAACCGAACGCCGCATTCATGGCGTCGGCGGCCTTCTTCGCGGCGGTGTCCAGGTCACTGCCGCCGGTCGCGACCTCCTGGAGGAGGGTCGGCAGCACGGCCTGCGCGTCGATCGTGGCCCACTTCGCGGTCACCGGCACGAACCTGGTGCCCTCGTTGAGGGTCTTGATGAACGGCTCGACCGCCGGTTCCGCCTTGGCCACGTCGTCCTGCACGTCGCCGAAGGTCGGCATGTTGCCCATCGCGTCGAACATCTTGCGCTGGTACTGCTTGCCGCCGAGGAGCTGGAGGAACTGGGTGGCGAGCGTCTTGCGCTCGGAGCCCTTCATCACGCCGAGCAGGTTGCCGCCCGCGAACGCCGGCGCGATCGAACCCGCGGTCTTGCCGGGCAGCGGCACGACGGCGTACTTGCCGGCGGCCGTGGAGGCGTCGACGGACTTGCGGTTGAAGTCGCCGCCGACCACCATCGCCGCCTTGCCGGCGCGGAAGGCCTCGACGCTGGCGTCGCCGCCGTTGCCGGCGCACTGGGACGGCGGGCAGATGTCCTCGGCGATCAGCTCGGTGTACTGGCGCAGGCCGGTCTTGGCCTCCGCGCTGTCGATGGTGGCGACGAACTTGTCACCGTCCTCGCGGGCGATCTCGCCCCCGTTGGCCCACACGAACGGCATCGCGCCGTAGGTGTACTTGCCGCCGGCGGAGATGCCGAGCAGGTCGGGCTTGGCGGCCCGGATCCGCCGGGCGAGCGGCGCGATCTCGTCGATCTTCGTCGGCGGCTGGAGGCCGAGCTCGCTGAACACGTCCGTGCGGTAGTAGAGGGCGCGGACGCCGACGTACCACGGGATGCCGTAGACCTTGCCGTCCACCTTGCCGGTGTCCAGCACGGCCGGCAGCAGGTCCTTGGAGTCGGCCCACGAGCCGAGGTCGATCTCGGAGAACCCGCCGCCGGACACGTAGCCCGCGAGGTCGGTGTTGCCGAACTCGGCGACGTCCGGCGCGCTCTTCGGGTCGCTGAACGCGGCCTTGAAGCGCTCGGCGCGCGACTGGACCTGGATGTACTGCACGTCCACGGTCACGCCCTCGTTGGCCTTCTGGAACTCGGTCACCGCCTCCTTGACGACGGCTTCCTTCGGGCCCCGGTTGACCTCGTCGAACAGCCACACCCGGAGCTGCCCGGTCTGCTGGTCCGAACTCGACGTGGTCGAACCGGACTGCACCGGGGCGCACCCGGCCGACACCGCGACGGCAAGCCCTGCCGCCACAGCGGCCCACCTCTTCGCTACCCGCATCATCCGAACCCCCTCCAGCACGTGTTGCGTCTTGTGCAACGGCCATTTCATGGGAAGCAACGGAGATGGTAGTGTCCGAATCGGCAAGCGGTCTAGACCAGATTTGCCCAGGTCCGGACGGCGTCGGCGGACAGCGGAGCGTTCCACCCGCCGGGTCGGACCGCGCTCCCGACGTGGAACCCGGACGCCCCGGCGGCCTTCAGCGGAGCCACCTGGTCCTGCCGGAGACCGCCGCCGACCAGCAGCGCCACCTCGTCCTGGCGGGCCGCGAGCCGTTCCAGCACCGCGACACCGTCCGCGACACCGCGCGGCGAGCCGGACGCGAGCACCGTGTCGCAGCCCAGGCCCGCGACCACGCCCCAGGCCGCCTCCGGGTCGGCGGAGTGGTCGAGGGCGCGGTGGAACGTCCACCGGCACCCGTCGAGCTCGGCGAGCACCGCGCGGCACGCGTCCTGGTCCACCCGGCCGGCGGAGTCCAGGAAGCCGAGCACGAACTCGGTGGCACCCGCCTCGCGCAGCGCCGCCGCGTCCCGGCGCAGGCCGTCCAGGGAACCGGGGGCGAACCCCGGCGCGTCGCGCAGCATGACGCGGACCGGCAGGTCGGTGGCGGCGAGCACGGCGCGGACCAGGTCGGGTGACGGGGTCAGGCCGTCGGCGGCCATGTCGGTGACGAGTTCGAGCCGGTGCGCGCCACCGGCCTGGGCGGCGACGGCGTCGGCCGCGTCGAGAGCGATTACCTCAAGCATGGTCTGGACCATAACGGTCGACCGCGCCCGACCAGGTGGGCCGGCCGCCCGACCGCCCGCCCCGCCCCGGCTCGGCCGGACCGGGGCAGGGCCGGCGGGCCCAGCCGGCGAGCAAGGTCGGACGGGTGCCCCCACCTGCGACAACGCTCGCGAAATCCGTCAACGGTGAACTGTTAACGGCGCACCGTGTATCCACCGCAGAACTACTCACTCCTTATCTGATGACCGACCTTCGAACCACCAGGAGGCGTCTCGTGGACAACCCGTCCGCCGGCACCCGCGCACAGCCGTCCGGCTGACCACTCGGGGGAGAGGGGCGGTGCTCGGTCGGCTTCGAGGGGTGTCGACCGGTCGCCGCCCGCGGTGAGGAAGAGGTGTGGCGGTCCGCGGTGCGAGGGGGGCATCGCGGACCGCCGCCGCAGGCCGCGGCGGGGTGTGTGACGATCAGCTTCGGCTGGGGGATGTCGAGGAGGAGGTGACGACGTGGGAGATCTGCGCACAGCCGGTGAGCGCCCACCGTGGGAGGGTCTGGACGGGACCGACCGGCACGCCGCCTGCGTCATCGCCGCGCGCGACGGCGACCGCAGGGCGCTGGACGTGCTGGTGGCCGACCTGACCCCCCTCGTGTGGCACGTCGCCCGCGGGCACGGCCTCGACCGCAGCACCGCCGAGGACGTCGTGCAGACCGTGTGGCTCGCGCTGCTGCGCCACCTGGACCGGTTGATCGAACCCCGCGCGCTGGCGGGGTGGCTCGTCGTGGCGACGCGCCGGGAAGCCCAGCGCACGTGGACCCCCGCACGTCGGGAATCGGCACTGTCCGACGAGTTGGCGGAGCAGTTGGAGAGCGGGATCGGGTTGCCGGAGGACGCCGCCCTGGTAGACGACCGGGACGTCCGGTTGTGGCGGGCTTTCGGGCGCTTGTCGCAGAAGTGCCAGGAGTTGCTGCGACTCACCGTGCTGGCCGGGCGGGCGGAGTACCGCGCGGTCGCGGAAGCACTGTCCATGCCACGTGGCAGCATCGGTCCTACCAGGGGCCGCTGCCTGACCACGCTGCGCACACATCTCGACGCGGAAGGAGGATCGCGGTGAACGACATCGACCCGCGCGATGACCGCAGAGGCCAAGAGGACACCGCTGTCCTCACCGAGCTCAACCGGTTGGTGTACGAACTCGACGCCCCGCCGGTGGGACTGGTCGAGCGCATCCAGTTCGCGGTGGCGCTGGAGAACCTGGACGTGGAGGTCGCCCGGTGGGAGCGGGCGGGCTCGTTCGCCGGGGTGCGCGGTGGCAACCCCGGCACCATCACGTTCACGGTCGACAACCTCACCCTGATGGTCAACTTCACCCCGAGCGGGGCCAAGCACCGGATCGACGGCTGGCTGGTGCCCGCGGGTGAGCACACCGTCGAGGTCCGGGTGGCGGAACACGAGTCGAGCAGCACCAAGGCCGACGACGGCGGCCGGTTCGTGCTGTCCGACGTACCGACCGGGACGACCCAGATCGTCGTGCACCTGGTGAACTCCAGGGGTGAGCCCGGCCGCACGGTGGTGACACCGACGATCATGCTGTAACACCCCCCGGTGCCCGACCGCACCGACCTGAACCTCCGCAGGGCCTCGTGCACCCCTTCCGCCGGGGGCACGGGGCCTTTTCCACGACCAGCGCCAGCGGGCTCCCGCCCCGGCCCGGTCACCGGACCCGGCCCCCCGGACGCCGGAAGGCCCGGTCCGCGAGCGGACCGGGCCTTCCTGAACAGCGGTACTCCGGATCAGAAGTCCATGCCACCGGCGTCCGGGACGGCCGGGGCGGAGCCCGCCTTCTCCGGCTTGTCGGCCACGACGGCCTCGGTGGTCAGGAACAGCGCCGCGATCGAGGCGGCGTTCTGGAGCGCGGAGCGGGTGACCTTCGTCGGGTCCGGCACGCCGGCGGCGAGCAGGTCCTCGTACACGCCGGTCGCGGCGTTGAGGCCGTGGCCGACGGGCAGGCCCTTGACCTTCTCCACCACGACGCCGCCCTCAAGGCCGGCGTTGATGGCGATCTGCTTGAGCGGAGCCTCGACGGCGACCCGGACGATGTTCGCGCCGGTCGCTTCGTCACCCTCCAGCTTCAGGCCCGCGAACGCGGCCTCGGCGGCCTGGAGCAGGGCCACGCCACCACCGGCGACGATCCCCTCCTCGACGGCGGCCTTGGCGTTGCGCACCGCGTCCTCGATGCGGTGCTTGCGCTCCTTGAGCTCGACCTCGGTGGCCGCGCCGGCCTTGATGACCGCGACACCACCCGCGAGCTTGGCCAGGCGCTCCTGGAGCTTCTCGCGGTCGTAGTCGGAGTCCGACTTCTCGATCTCCGCGCGGATCTGGTTGACGCGGCCCTGGATCTGCTCCGCGTCGCCCGCACCCTCGACGACCGTGGTCTCGTCCTTGGTCACGACGACCTTGCGCGCCTTGCCCAGCAGCGACAGGTCGGCGTTCTCCAGCTTGAGGCCGACGTCCTCGGTGATGACCTGGCCACCGGTCAGGATCGCGATGTCCTGGAGGATCGCCTTGCGGCGGTCACCGAAGCCGGGGGCCTTGACGGCCACGGACTTGAAGGTGCCGCGGATCTTGTTGACCACCAGGGTCGCCAGGGCTTCGCCCTCGACGTCCTCGGAGATGATCAGCAGCGGCTTGCCGCCCTGCATGACCTTCTCCAGCAGCGGCAGCAGGTCCTTGACGGACGCGATCTTCGAACCGTAGAGCAGCACGTACGGGTCTTCGAGGACCGCTTCCTGCCGCTCCGGGTCGGTCACGAAGTAGCCGGAGATGTAGCCCTTGTCGAAGCGCATGCCCTCGGTGAGCTCAAGCTCGAGCCCGAGAGCGTTGCTCTCCTCGACGGTGATGACGCCTTCCTTGCCGACCTTGTCCATCGCCTCCGCGATGAGCTCGCCGATGGTCGTGTCGCCCGCGGAGATGGACGCCGTGGCGGCGATCTGCTCCTTGGTCTCGACTTCCTTGGCGGTCTTCAGGAGCTGCTCGGTCACGGCCTCGACGGCCTTCTCGATGCCGCGCTTCAGGCCCAGCGGGTTGGCACCCGCGGCCACGTTGCGCAGGCCCTCGCGGACCAGGGCCTGGGCGAGGACGGTGGCGGTGGTCGTGCCGTCACCGGCGACGTCGTCGGTCTTCTTCGCCACTTCCTTGACGAGCTCGGCCCCGATCTTCTCCCACGGGTCCTCCAGCTCGATCTCCTTGGCGATGGAGACGCCGTCGTTGGTGATCGTCGGCGCGCCCCACTTCTTTTCGAGCACGACGTTGCGGCCCTTGGGACCCAGCGTCACCTTGACGGCATCCGCGAGGATGTTCATGCCGCGCTCAAGACCACGGCGGGCGTCCTCGTCGAACGCGATCATTTTGGCCATTGCGGTGTGTTCCTCCGCCTATGTAACGACTTATGGGGCCACTGCGGACACGCACGTCCACAGCGGAACACGGCGCTCGGCCAGGCTCGGTGCCCGCGACGGACGACCTGCTCCCGGGGGAGCCTGCCTCACCGTCCCAGCCTGCGTGCTGGCACTCGGGTGGTCCGAGTGCCAGGTCCGTGTTTAGCACTCAACCAGGGCGAGTGCAAGAACAGCAGGTCAGCGGCGTGGCTTTCAACCCGCGTGGACACGCCCCCGGGACGCGCACCGCGTCGATGCGGTCCCGGAGGGGGTCGGCGGCGGTCCGCGCCCGAGCGCGGCAGGGCCCGGACCGGCGGGACCGGGGTCGGCGGGGCCGGGTCAGCGGGTGGTCTGGACGGGCACGCTGGTCGGCAGCGGCTTCCGGCTCCCGCTGCCGTCGCCGACGTCGATCGACTGGCCGGCGGTGGTCGGCGAGGGCGACCGGGGCTCCTCGGACTTCGGCATCAGGATCAGCACCAGGACGACGACCGCCACGATGGCCACCACGCCCACGACGACCGGCGCGATCCACGCGGGACGCGACTTCGCGGTGGTGAACGCGGACGCGCCGACCTGGGCGGGCGGGCGCAGCCGGACCGGCTCGGCCAGGAAGCCCGGTTGCTGGGCGAACCCGCCGGACTGGGGCTGCGGCGGCTGCTGCTGCGGGTAGCGCGGGGCCTGCTGGACCGGCACGCCGCCGGTCTGCGCGCCGTGCTGCTGCGGGGTCGGCACCGGGCCGGGCACCGGCGCGTCGGCGCGGCGCGGCGGGGTGGTCACGGTGGCCGCGCCGCCCAGCGCGGTGCGCGCGGCGGCCATCAGCTCCTGGCACGACCCGAACCGCTGGTTGGGGTCCTTGGAGGTGCCCTTGCGCAGCACCTCGTCGATGCCGGGCGGCAGCGCCACCAGGGACGTGAGGGGCGGGATCTCGGCGGCCAGGTGGCCCTGGATGACCTCCTGCACACCGCCCTGGAACGGCGGCCGGCCGGACAGGCAGGCGAACACCATGCAGGCCAGCGCGTACTGGTCGGTGCGGCCGTCCAGCGGCTCGCCGCGCAGGTGCTCGGGCGCGGCGTAGGTGGGCGAGCCGAGGAAGTCGCCGGTCCGGGTGCGGTGGCCGGTCGCGCCGCGCCTGGTCAGGCCGAAGTCGGCCAGGTAGACGTGCTCGCGGGAGGCTTCCTTGGTGGTCACCAGCACGTTGGCCGGCTTCACGTCCAGGTGCACGAGGCCCTTGCCGTGCAGCATGTCCAACGCCTCGGCCACCTGGCCGAGCAGCGTCAGGGTGCGCGCGGGCGAGATCGGGCCGTCCTTGATGTGGCCCGCCAGGTCCTGGCCGTCGACCAGCCGCATCGCGATGTAGAGCAGGCCGTCGACCTCGTCGAAGTCGTACAGCGGCACGATGTTGGCGTGGTCGATCGCCGAGGTGTTGCGCGCCTCGTCCACGAACCGCTCGCGGAACTCGGCGTCGGCGGTCAGGTGCTCGCCGATGACCTTCAGCGCCACCTTGCGACCGAGCCTGACGTCCGTGGCCTTGTAGGTCACGCTCATGCCACCGCGGCCGAGCACCCCGTCGATCCGGTAGTGGCCCAGCCGTCGCCCGCTCAGGTCCTCCGACACGCGGGGCAGCCTAACGCCCGCGCGGCCCGACGTGCGCCGGGTTCCGGGTAAGACCACCGGTCAACGGCCCGGAACACGTCGCCGGACGGAACGGCCCGACCCGCCGGGTGACGGGCCGGGCAGGGGTTCACGACGCCCTCCGGACATCCGGAGCCTGGGCGAACCGCCACGCCAGAGGCGCGCGGGGATTCGCCGGCACTTCCCTCGTGGAGTCAGGCGCGGAGGCTGAACCCGTTGTCGCGCAACCAACCGACGAGTGCTCGCGGACTGCGCGTCCGGGTCAGCACGAGGCCCGGTCCGGCGAAGTCGAGGACGAGGCCGTCACCACTGCGCACGGATTGCGGCACGTCGGGGGAAAGCGCTCGCAACCGGCACTGGAGGGTGTCGGCGAAACCGACGACGTGCCCGCTGTCGAGGGTGACCAGCTCGCCCACGTCCAGGGTGACCACGTCGAGCGTGCCGTAGCAGGCCAGCACGACCGAGCCGGTGCCGTAGACGTAGGTGAGGAAGCCGCTGTCGCCGCCGTGCAGCGAGCGCAGGGGCGGCGCGGACGGGTCCATCGCGACCGAGCCGGACGAGGCGAGCCAGCTATTGCGGGCGACGCACCACCCCGTCGCGCCGTCGAGCTCCAGCACGTGCAGGTCGCCGGGCAGCGGCGGGGCGACGTCCACCCACCCGCCTTCCGCGCCCGCCGTGCACAGCGCGGCCTTGACGCCGGGGGCCTTGCCCTTCGTGTCGCGGCTGATGCCGTAGCTGGTCGCGAACAGCGACGAGCGTTCGACGAGCGCCGGTTCGGCGGGTGCGAGCACCAGCCTGGCCACTCCGAAGGTCGGCGTGTGTCGCGTGCGGACCTGCACCGGAACGTTCCCCCTACCTGCTGTCGCGCGTGGCGGCCGGTCGGGGCAGTTTCGCACGAGCGCGGCAGGATGGTGGACGTGCCGAACCCGTTGACCACCGTCGCCGCCCACCGCTCGCGGATCTCGGAGCTGGTCGGGGTGATGCCACCGGTCACCCTGCCGGTGGCCGGCTGCCTCGGCCTGGCGCTGGCGGAAGACCTGGTGGCGGCGGTCGCGCTGCCGCCGTTCGACAACTCCGCGATGGACGGCTACGCGGTGCGGGCGGCCGACGTGGCGACCGTTCCGGTGACGTTGCCCGTGACGGACGACATCCCCGCCGGGCGGGCGTCGTCGACCCCGCTGGGGCCCGGGACCGCGCAGCGGATCATGACCGGCGCTCCGGTGCCGGTGGGCGCGGACGCCGTGGTGCAGGTGGAGTGGACCGACGGCGGCACGTCGTCGGTGCGGGTGGACCGGGGCGTGCCGGCCGGCGCGAACGTGCGGCGGACCGCGGACGACGTGGCGGTCGGCACGACGGTGCTGGCGGCGGGGACCGCGCTGGGTCCCGCGCAGCTCGGGCTGGCGGCGGCGCTGGGCTTCGGGTCGCTGCCGGTGCGGCGGCGGCCCCGGGTGCTGGTGCTCTCGACCGGGTCGGAGCTGGTCGGGCCGGGCGAGGCGCTGGGGCCGGGGCAGATCTACGAGTCCAACGGCGTGATGCTGGCGGCGGCCGTGCGGGAGGCGGGCGGCGAGGCGGAGCTGGTGCGGTTCGTGCCGGACGACGTGGCCGCGTTCCGGGCGGCGGTGGAGCCGAGGTTGGCCGGGGTCGACCTGCTGCTCACCTCGGGCGGGGTGAGCGCGGGTGCGTACGAGGTGGTGAAGGACGCGTTGACCGGGCGCGGGGTGGAGTTCACCAGGGTGGCGATGCAGCCGGGCGGGCCGCAGGGCGCGGGCCGGTACCGGGGTGTGGCGGTGGCGACGCTGCCGGGCAACCCGGTGAGCGCGCAGGTGTCGTTCGAGGTGTTCATCCGGCCGGCGCTGCGGGCCGCGCTGGGGTTCCCGGTCGTGGAGCGGCCGACGGCGGTGGCCGCGCTCGACTCCCCGCTGACGTCGCCGGCCGGCCGGACCCAGTTCCGGCGCGGCAGGTACGACCCGGCGTCGGGCCGGGTGGTGACGCCGGTCGGCGGCCCCGGTTCGCACCTGCTGTCGGCGCTGGCGCTCAGCGACTGCCTCATCGAGGTGCCCCCGGACGTGACCGAACTCGCGGCCGGGGCCGAGGTCCTGGTCCGCTTCCTCCAGTAGGATCGTCGAACGATCTCCGCACGTCACGGCACGTCCGGCGCGGCGGTCGGGGAAAGCCGCGAGTCGGGTGACCGGACCGGTCAGCGGGCAGGTCGAGTACGCTCGGTCACAGCGGGTCGACTCAGAGCCATTGAACAACCCATGTGACCTGGATTACACTCGCCGGCACGCCCGCCCGGTGTGTCCGTGCGTTCGTCGGGGGACGCACGGACATACCGGACGGGCCCAGGGGTCGCCGGCGTAGCGTGTGGCCGGCCAGCGTTTCCCTGACCCGGAAGAGCCATGACCGTCGATCGCGACAAGAACAGTGGTGCCGTCTCCCACTTCATCGACCTCGCTCGGGGGTTCATCCCCCCGATGCACCCCGCGGGCCGCCCCTTCGTGGCGGGTGCGGCCGTCGCGACCCTCCTGGTGCGCCGGTTCTCCCGCCGCGCCGGCGTGGTCGGCGCGCTGCTGACCGCGTGGGTGGCGTGGTTCTTCCGCGAACCGCGGCGGACCACCCCGACCCGGGACGACGTGGCCGTCGCGCCCGCCGACGGCACCGTGTCCCACGTCGTCGAGGCCGTCCCGCCCGCCGAACTGGGCCTCGGCGACGTGCCGATGACCCGGATCAGCGTGTTCCTGACCGTGTTCGACGTGCACGTCCAGCGCGTGCCGGTCTCCGGCGCGGTCCGCCAGGTGTCCTACCGGCCGGGCAAGTTCCTGTCCGCCGACCTGGACAAGGCCAGCGAGGACAACGAGCGCAACACCGTCTGGCTGACCTCCACCCGGGGCCACGAGGTCGTCGTCGTGCAGATCGCCGGCCTCATCGCGCGGCGGATCGTGTGCCACGTCGCCGACGGCGACCGGGTCGAGGCGGGCCGGACCTACGGCCTCATCCGCTTCGGGTCGCGCGTCGACCTCTACGTGCCGCGCGACAGCCGGGTGCTGGTGGAGGCCGGTCAGCGCACCATCGGCGGGGAGACCGTGCTCGCCGAACTGCCGGAGCTCTGACCCGGTGGCTCCGAGCGGGCCCGGCGTCCGGCTGCTGCCCAACGCGATCACCGTGCTGGCGATGTCCGCGGGCCTGTCGTCCGTCTACTTCGCCATCAACGCCTACTACGGCGCGGCCATCGCGGCCATCGCGATGGCCGCCGTGCTCGACGGCCTCGACGGCCGGCTGGCCCGGCTCCTCGACGCGACCAGCAAGATGGGCGCGGAGCTCGACTCGCTGGCCGACGCGGTGTCGTTCGGCGTCGCGCCCGCCCTGGTCATCTACGTCTGGAAGTTCGAGCCGCACCGCGAGGGCTGGGTGGTGGCGCTGATCTTCGCGGTCTGCATGGTGCTGCGGCTGGCCCGCTTCAACACGCTGCTCGACGTCGAGCAGCCGCCGTTCGCGAAGGAGTTCTTCGTCGGCGTGCCCGCCCCGGCGGGCGGGCTGCTGCTCCTGCTGCCCCTGATCGTCGACGAGCAGGTCGGGTCGCACGGCTGGTGGTCGAACCTGTGGGTGGTCGCCGGGTGGACGGTCGGCATCGCGCTCCTGCTGGTCAGCCGGATACCGACGCTGTCCGTGAAGACGATCAAGGTCCCGCCGCGCGCGGTCGCGCCGCTGCTGGTCCTGGTCGCCCTGCTGGCCGCGGTCGTGTTCACCTTCCCGCTGGTCGCGCTGATCGCGGCGATGCTGCTCTACCTGGGGCACCTGCCGTACTCGGTGCGCCGCTACCGGTGGCTGGCCAAGCACCCGGAGGCGTGGTCCGTGCCCGCCGCCGACCGCCGGGCGATCAAGCGCGCCCACGGCGTGGCCGCGCGCCGGCTCGGGCTGCGGCAGCCGCTGGGCGGCCGGGTCGCGGGCGCGGCGATGCGGGCCGTGCGCCGCCCCCGGCGCGCGGTCGACCCCGCCCAGGTCGCGGCCGAGGCCACCGGCCAGGGCGGACCGCACAAGCGGCGGGGCTGGCGACAGATCGGGCTGCGCCGGCACCACCGGCCCTGAGGGCCCCGGTTGGCCTAGGCTCGCCGTGTGATCACGCTGACCGCCCGCCTGTCGCCGTCCGCCCTCGACACCAGGCGCGGAGTCGTCCGGCTGCACCCCGAGGTGCTGGACGCGCTCGGGCTGCGCGCCTGGGACGCGGTGCGGTTGACCGGCTCGCGGGTCAGCTCGGCCCTCGCCGCCGCCGGTGACGCCGCACCCGGCGTGGTGCTGGTGGACGACGTGACGCTGTCCAACCTCGGCATCGCCGAGGGTTCGGAGGTCGTGGTCGCGCCGGTCGACGTGACCGGCGCGCGGTCGGTCACCGTCGCCGGCTCCCGGCTGGCCAGCACGTCGCTCACCCCCGAGACGCTGCGGATGGCGTTGACCGGCAAGGTCCTCACGGTCGGCGACGCGGTGTCGCTGCTCCCGCAGGACCTCGCGCCGCCGCCCGGCGTGGACGTGAGCGTGACCCGCCGCAAGCTGTCCCACGCGATCGGCATGACCTGGACCAACGAGCTGCTGACCATCACCTCGGTCGAGCCCGACGGCGGCCCGGTCGCCGTGCAGCCGTCCACCGTCGTGGGCTGGCGGGACGGCGCGCGCACGGGGGACGCGCCCGCCAGGTCCGTCGCCCTGGCCGGTCCGGCCGGCTCGGCGGTGCCGGCCCCGGCGGGTTCGACCGCAGCGGTGACCGCGCCGGTCGCGCCGACCGCCGTCGCGGAGGCGATCCCGGTGGCCGACCTGGTCGGCCAGAAGGACGCCGCCCGGCGGCTCGCCGAGTGGCTCGACCTGACCTTCAGCCACCCCGAGCTGCTGACCAGGCTCGGTGCCGCGCCCCGGCTCGCCGCGCTCGTCAGCGGCCCGGAAGGGGTCGGCAAGGCGACGCTCGTGCGGGCCGTGGCGCACAGCGTCGGCGCGAACGTGGTGGAAGTCGCCGCACCGAGCATCGCGGTGCTGGAGCCCGCCGCCACCGCCCAGCGGATCGGGGACGCCATCGCGGCGACCGAAGCGCCCGCCGTGCTGCTGCTGACCGACGTGGAAGCCCTGCTGCCCGCGACCTCGCCGCCCCCGGTGGCGACGGTCGTGCTCGACGCGCTGCGCGCGGCGGTCGTGGAGGCCGGGATCGCGCTGGTCGTGACCAGTGCGCACGCCGAAGCCGTCGACCCCCGGCTGCGCGTGCCGGAGCTGGTCGACCGGGAACTGGTGCTGCCGCTGCCGGACGGCGCGGTGCGCACCGAACTGCTGCGCGTGCTGATGCGGGACGTGCCGCTGGAGTCCGACGTCGACCTGGGCGCGGTCGCGGACCGGACGCCGGGGTTCGTCGCCGCCGACCTGATCGCGCTGCGCCGGGAGGCCGCCGTGCGGTCCGCGCTGCGCCAGCGCGACGTGCCGGAACCCCACGTGGCGCAACAAGACCTGCTGGGCGCGCTGGACACCGTGCGCCCCATCTCGATGTCCACTTCGGACACCCTGCGGACCGGCGGGCTGACGTTGGACGACGTCGGCGACATGACCGAGGTGAAGCAGGCGCTCACCGAGGCCGCGCTGTGGCCGTTGCAGTACCCGGACTCGTTCGCCCGGCTCGGCGTCGCGCCGCCGCGCGGGCTGCTGCTCTACGGGCCGCCGGGGTGCGGCAAGACGTTCCTGGTGCGCGCGCTCGCGGGCAGCGGACGGCTGAACGTGCTGTCGGTGAAGGGCGCGGAGCTGATGGACAAGTTCGTCGGCGAGTCCGAGCGGGCCGTGCGCGAGCTGTTCCGGCGGGCCGCCGAGGCGGCACCGGCGCTGGTGTTCCTCGACGAGGTCGACGCGCTCGCACCCCGCCGGGGCCAGTCGTCGGACTCCGGGGTGGGCGACCGGGTGGTGGCCGCGCTGCTGACCGAGCTGGACGGCGTCGAGCCGCTGCGCGACGTCATCGTGCTGGGCGCGACCAACCGGCCCGAGCTGATCGACCCGGCGCTGCTGCGGCCGGGACGGCTGGAGCGCCTGGTCTACGTGCCGCCGCCGGACGCCGACGCGCGGGCCGAGATCCTGCGGGCGTCGTCGCGCAACACCCCGCTGGCCGACGACGTGGACCTGGTGGCGCTGGCCGGCGAGCTGGAGGGGTACTCGGCGGCCGACTGCGCGGCGCTGATCCGCGAGGCGGCGCTGACCGCCATGCGCGAATCGCTGTCAGCGTCCGAGGTGACCGGCGACCACCTGGCGGCGGCCCGCGCGGCCGTGCGCCCGTCCCTGGACCCGGCGCAGCTCGCGGCACTGGCGGCGTACGCGGACGCGCGTTCGAGCTGACGACCACCGGCCGTCCGGTCCCGGCCACACCGCCGGGACCGCTCACGCCGGAGCCGGCCCCCGTCGGCCCGCCGCTCCGGCTACACCGACCTCACGCCCCGGCTCTGCCGGCCTTGCCGCCACAGCTCCGCCGCGCGCGTCAGACCTTGCCGGACGGGCCCGCGTAGTTGTTCGTGACGATGACGATGATCCCCGCCTGGGCGGACTCGATGCCGTCGAACCGGGGCTTCACCTCGGCCTTGAGCACCTGCCCGAGCTGCTGCGCGGACTGCTCCTCGTCCGTGCCCGGCCGGTAGTACACCGTGGTCAGCGGGATCTGGCCCTGCGAGTAGTTGCCGGTCTCGGCGACGTCCCAGCCGGCCCGGCGGATGTCGTCCGACGCCTGCGCGGCCAGCCCGCTGACCGTGCTGTTGTTGTACACCCGCACCGGGGGCTTCGCGGCGACCGTCACCGGGGGCGGCGCGCCGGTCGTCGGCGCGGGCGCGCCGGCCACCGTCGTCGAAGGCTGTGCGGTACCGGTACCCGGGGTCGTGGTCGTGGTCTGGGGTCGGTCGCTCGTGGACGTGCCGCCGGGCTCGCCGTCGGTCGTCGTCGCGCCGCTGGTCTGGCCGCCGGTCGTCGTCTGGCCGGCCGTCGCGGTGGTCGTGGGCGGCGCGCCCGCCTGGTCGTCGTCGCCGCCGGTGAACAGCGTGGCCACGCCGATCACCACGGCCACCGCCGCCACACCGATCAGGGCGTACCCCGCGGCGCGCGCGGGGTGGGCGGAACCCGCCGGTTCTGGGTTGGTCATGAGCCCTCGACACCCAGTCGCCGCGCCGCCCTGGCCCTGGCCCGACCGGACCGGGACCGCTGCAACCGCTTCACCAGCATGGGATCCGCCGCCAACGCCTCTTCCTTCTCCAGCAACGCGTTGAGCAGTTGGTAGTACCGGGTCGGCGACAGGTCGAAGAGCTCCTTGATCGCCTGCTCCTTGGCACCGGCGTACTTCCACCACTGGCGTTCGAAAGCCAGGATTTCCCGCTCCCGGTCGTTCAAACCGTCGTCCGGCCGATCCGCCGGCGCCAGTGCCTCTGCGGCGTCCACTCTGGGCTCCTCAGCCGTGCCTGCGCGTGGGTGCCATTACATCACGTGATCTTGGTCCGGGTCGGTTCATCAGTCGGCGCGTCACCGGTCCGTGCCGAACCGGCCGGCGGTCACGGATAAACTGCGGGCCATGGCAGTTCACCCGATCGTCATCGCCGGCGAGCCCGTGCTCCACCACCCGACCAAGCCGGTGGAGGTCTTCGACGAAGCGCTGCGCACGCTGGTCGAAGACATGTTCGAGACCATGGCGGCGGCGCACGGGGTCGGCCTCGCCGCCAACCAGATCGGGGTCGACCAGCGGGTCTTCGTCTACGACTGCCCGGACGACGAGGGCAACCGGTTCCGCGGCGTGGTGGTCAACCCGGTGCTGGAGACCTCGGAGATCCCGCTCGGGATGCCCGACCCGGACGACGACTACGAGGGCTGCCTGTCCGCGCCCGGCGAGACGTACCCGACGGGCCGCGCCCCGTGGGCGAAGGTGACCGGCTTCGACGGCGACGGCAAGCCGGTCGAGGTCGAGGGCACCGGCTTCTTCGCGCGCTGCCTCCAGCACGAGACCGACCACCTAGACGGGTACCTCTACCTGGACCGCCTGGTGGGCCGGCACAAGCGCGCGGCGCGCAAGATGATCAAGGCGAACGGCTGGGGCGTGCCCGGCCTGTCCTGGGACCCGGCCGACTCCGAGAACCCCTTCGCCGACGACGAGGACGACTGACCCTCTCCGGCGGACGCTCCCCGACCGTTCGCCGGCGACTGCTCTCCGTGTGGCTGCTCTCCGGGCGACCGCTCTCCGGGTTGACCGCTCTCCGGCCGCCACCCGGTGAAAACCGTTGGACGGCGGGGTGACGATGGCGGCATGTGGAGCAACCTGGCCGCCTTCGTCACGGCGTCCTTCCTGATCGCCCTGTCACCCGGCCCCGGTACGGCGCTGGTGCTGCGGCAGTCGGTCCGGGGACGCGCGAGCGCGCTGGCCACGGTGTTCGGCATGGAGGTCGCGGTCGCCGCGTGGGCGGTGGCGGCGGCGCTCGGGCTGTCCGTGCTGCTCACCGCGTCCGAGGTGGCCTACCACGCGTTGCGGATCACCGGCGCGCTGTTCCTGGTCTACCTGGGCGTGCGGGCGTTCCGCTCGGCGGGCCTGCCACCGCCGGAGGCACCGCCGACCGGTCACGCGTTCCGCGCGGGCCTGCTGGTCAACCTGGCCAACCCCAAGCTGGGCGTGTTCGCGATCTCGTTCCTGCCGCAGTTCCTGCCCGAGGGGGGCGGCCGGGGCGTGCTGCTGCTGCTCGCGCTGGTCTGGGTGGCCGTGGACACGGCGTGGTACCTGATCGTGGTCGGCGTCCTAGACCGGGTCCGGAGCCGGCTCGCCCGCGCGCGGGTGCGGCGGGTCCTGGAGCGCGTCTCCGGCGGTGTCCTCGTCGCGCTGGGCCTTCGGCTGGTGTTCGACCCGCGCTGACCGCCGCCAGGGGAGCTCGGGCAGGCCGGCGAGCTCGACGTGCGTGGTGCACAGGGCCAGGTCGGCGTACCCGCCCGCGATCACGTGGGCGCGGAGGCGCTGGACCTGGCCCACCGTGGGGAGTTCGCCGACGAGCAGGAACGGCAGGAGCAACCGCCAGGCGCGGACCACGGCCGGTCGACGTCGGTGCGGCGCGCGAAGCACGGCCCGTGCGACGCGTAAGGCGTGTTCCCCGGCCGTGATGGCCTCGGGAAAACCGGCGTGGTCCCACGACCACCGCACCGCCTCGGCCATCGCGCACCGAACGCAGTCCACGGGCCCCGCGCCGAGCTCGGTGCCGCAGTGCGAGCACGAGACGAGCGTCATCGCCCAGTCGGTGCACGTCCACGGGTGCCGCCCGACCTCGTCGGCGAGGACGAGTTCGGCCAGCTCACGTTCCCCCGCGCCGCCCTCGGTGAGCTTCTCGGCGGCGAGCAGCTCCTGCCAGTCGAGCAGCCAGTACTGGTCCACGAGCTCGGCGCAGAACCGGCACCCGGGATACCCGCGCCCGGCGAGATCCCCGCACGAAGGGCACGGCGAAACGCCAGCGGGGCGCGCCACGCGCCGCGCGCCGGGCGGGAACGGCTGGTGATCAGCCACGCGGTGAAAGGTACGCGCAAAACCGCCCGCTTGGCATCCCACCTGCCCGGCATCCGCACACCCCTCGTCGAACCCGCACCGAACACCCAGCCCCTCCCCACGCCATCAGGCGCACTCGCCACCCAACCGAGTGATCAACCCCGAAAAACGTACGGAAACACTGTTGCCGATACTCGGTTTGTATATCGAGCCGCGAACCACACCCCATCGACCAACACCCCTCCCGCACCCCCACAACTCCCCCACCCACCGCACCCCTCCCCCGTCCCTCTCCGTCCCTCCTCCACCCGGCCACGCCGCCCCCGCCTGCCGCCTGCCTGCCCCCGCCAGCCACCCGCCGGCCCTAGCCAGCCGCCCGCCAGCCCCGCCTGCCGGCCCCCTATGGCCGCACCGCCTGCCCGCCCCCGCCTGCCCGCATCGCCAGGCCCACGCCACCGGGCCCACGCCACCGGGCAGCACCCGGTCCAGCTCTGCCGGGTGCGCCGATGGCCCGCGCGACAGGCCCTCGCCCTCGGCGAACCGGCCATTCCAAGCACGCCACCGGCGAACAGGTCCCGGGTCTCAAATGTCAGGCCCCGGATCTCAGTCCCCGGATCTCAGGTCACAGGTCCCGAGTCTCAGGTCCCGAGTCTCAGGTCTCAGGTTCCGAGCCCCAAGCCCCAAGCCCCAAGCCCCAGGCCCCAGGCCCCAGGGTTTTGGGTGACCGCTCGGTGTCGCAGGCGAGTGGTCGGGACGGTGGTCCCTTGGCATCGACACGGCCACGTGGCTATGGTCGGCAGGACAACTCAACATCGCGGGAGCTCGCACCTCAGCGGGCTGAGAGGGCGGCTGGAGAGATCCGGTGCCGCCGACCGCCTGAACCTGACCGGGTAATGCCGGCGTAGGGAGGAATGTCGTGACGGCACTTGACGACCGTTCGGTGAAACCCAGCGTCACCACGGGGCCGATCTCCGGCTCGCACAAGGTCTACCGCGAGGTGGCCGATGGCGTGCGGGTCCCGTGTCGCAGGGTGGAGTTGACGAACGGCGAGCACGTCGATCTCTACGACACTTCCGGTCCGTATACCGACAGCGACGCCACCATCGACGTCCACAGTGGACTTCCCGCACTGCGCGCGGACTGGGTCGCCGCGCGTGAGCCGGTCAACGGGGCGGTGACCCAGCTCGCGTACGCGAAGGCCGGGATCATCACGCCGGAGATGACCTACGTCGCGGCGCGCGAGAACATGAGTCCCGAGTTCGTGCGCGAGGAAGTGGCCATCGGCCGCGCCGTGATCCCGCTCAACCGGCGGCACCCCGAAGCCGAACCGATGATCATCGGCAAGAAGTTCCTGGTGAAGATCAACGCGAACATCGGCAACTCGGCCGTCTCCTCGTCGATCGAGGACGAGGTGGAGAAGATGGTGTGGGCCTCCCGGTGGGGCGCGGACACCATCATGGACCTGTCCACCGGCAAGCGCATCCACGAGACGCGCGAGTGGATCATGCGCAACTCGCCCGTCCCGATCGGCACGGTGCCGATCTACCAGGCCCTGGAGAAGGTCGACAGCGATCCGGCGAAGCTGTCCTGGGAGGTCTACCGGGACACCGTGATCGAGCAGGCCGAACAGGGCGTCGACTACATGACCGTGCACGCGGGCGTGCTGCTCCGGTACGTGCCGCTGACCGCGCGGCGGGTCACCGGGATCGTGTCGCGCGGCGGGTCGATCATGGCCGCGTGGTGCCTCGCGCACCACCGGGAGAGCTTCCTCTACACGCACTTCGAGGAGCTGTGCGAGATCCTGCGCACCTACGACGTGACGTTCTCGCTCGGTGACGGCCTGCGGCCGGGTTCCATCGCCGACGCGAACGACGAGGCCCAGTTCGCCGAGCTGCGCACGCTGGGCGAGTTGACGCACATCGCGCGCTCGCACGACGTGCAGGTGATGATCGAGGGTCCCGGTCACGTGCCGATGCACAAGATCGCGGAGAACGTGCGGTTGGAGGAGGAGTGGTGCGGTGAAGCGCCGTTCTACACCCTCGGGCCGCTGGCCACCGACATCGCGCCCGCGTACGACCACATCACGTCGGCGATCGGCGCGGCGCAGATCGGCTGGCTGGGCACGGCGATGCTCTGCTACGTCACGCCGAAGGAGCACCTGGGCCTGCCCAACCGGGACGACGTGAAGACCGGTGTGATCACCTACAAGATCGCGGCGCACTCGGCCGACCTGGCCAAGGGGCACCCCGGCGTGCAGGACTGGGACGACGCGTTGTCCAAGGCGCGCTTCGAGTTCCGGTGGGAGGACCAATTCAACCTGTCCCTCGACCCGGACACCGCGCGCTCGTTCCACGACGAGACGCTCCCGGCGGAACCCGCCAAGACGGCGCACTTCTGCTCGATGTGCGGGCCGAAGTTCTGCTCGATGAAGATCACCCAGGACGTCCGGCGCTACGCCGAGGAGCACGGCCTGTCCACCGTGGACGCCATCGAGGCGGGCATGGAGGCGAAGTCGACAGAGTTCGCCGACCAGGGCAACAAGGTCTACCTGCCGGTGGTCGACTGATGGCGGTGACGCCGCCGCGCGTCCTCACCATTGCCGGGTCGGATTCCGGCGGTGGTGCGGGCATCCAGGCGGACCTGCGGACGCTGTTCGCGTGCGGGGTGCACGGGATGACCGCCGTGACGGCGGTGACCGTGCAGAACTCGCTGGGCGTCACCGGGTACACCGAGATCCCGCCGGAGGTGGTGGCCGCGCAGATCGAGGCGGTCGCGACGGACATCAGCGTGGACGCGGCGAAGACCGGGATGCTGGCGTCGGCGGCGATCATCGAAGCGGTCGCGGAAGCGTGCGACAAAGTCCACATAGGACGGTCGATCCCCTTCGTGGTCGACCCTGTGGCGGCGTCGATGCACGGGGATCAGCTACTCGCCGATGCGGCACTCGAAGCCCTGCGCACCGAGCTCTTCCCCCGCGCGACGGTGGTGACGCCGAACCTGGACGAGGTGCGGTTGCTGACCGGCATCGAGGTGCGCGACCACGCGGACCAGCGCAAGGCGGCAGAAGCGCTGTACGAGTTCGGGCCGCAGTGGGTGCTGGTCAAGGGCGGGCACCTGTGGGACGACCCGGGGTGCCTCGACGTCCTGTACGACGGCAAGTCGTTCATCGAACTGCCGGGCCCGCGCTACGACGTGAAGCACACGCACGGCAGCGGTGACACGCTGGCATCGGCGATCACGTCCCGGCTGGCGCGGGGCGAGGACGTGCCGACGGCGGTGCGGTTCGGCAAGGAGTTCATCATCCGCTCGGTGGCCGCCGCGTACCCGCTCGGCGGGGGCGTGGGGCCGGTGTCCCCGTTGTGGCGCTTGGGGAACGTCTAGCGGGCGGACAGGTCGCCGGGGCTGCCGGTCAGGACTACCGTGGCGGTGTGGACCGCGAGAAGGTGGACCTGACCGGTGCCCCGGAAACGATGCTCGCCACGCTCTACGGCCGGGCGCTGGACAGTCGTGCGGCGAAACCCATCCTGAACGACAGGGCGGCGGCCGAGGCGGTCGCCCGGATCGACTACGACTTCCGCAAGGCCGGGATCAGCGCCGTCACGGCGTCGGGCATCGCGATGCGCGCGAAACACCTGGACGACTGGACTTCCGGTTTCCTGCGGGCGAACCCGTCCGCGACCGTGCTGCACCTGGCGTGCGGGCTGGACACTCGCGCGCAGCGGCTCGCGCCCGGTGACGGCGTGCGCTGGGTGGACGTCGACTACCCCGACGTGGTGGCGCTGCGCCAGAAGCTGTTGCCGCCCCCTGACGGGGACTACCGGCTCGTGGCGTCGTCGGTGACGGACGAGGCGTGGCTGGAGGCGGTGCCCGCCGACCGGCCGGCGGTGGCCGTGTTCGAGGGGTTGACGATGTACCTGCGGGAGCAGGAGATCCGGAGCCTGGTCGAACGGATCGTGGCGCGCTTTCCGAGCGGCGAACTGCTGTTCGACGTGTACGGGTCGGCCGGTATCCGGATGCAGAAGCTGGTGCCGGCGGTGCGCAACTCGGGTGCGACCCTGCACTGGGGGTTGGACGATCCGCGCGCCGTCGAGCCGTGGGGGCTGCGGTTGGTGGAGGCTCTGCGCAGCCTCGAACTGCCGGAGGTCGCGGAACTGCCGGCGGTGAGCCGGCTCTCGTTGCGGGTGCTGGCGAAGGTGCCGGGGCTTCGGGACGTCGGACGGCTCCTGCGCTACCGGTTCCCGGTGCCGGGCCAACCGGAGTGGAACTGGCGCGTCCAGTAGGACATGAGCACACGACAGGACGCGCACATCGCGGAGTTGGTGTTGAGCCGACCAGAGGTGATCGCGGCGATGCTCTTCGGGTGCCTCGTGTTCGGCGTGGCGGCCTTGGGCTTGGCGCGGTGGCGCGGCTGGCGGCCGGCGATGTCGGTGCTGGCGGGGTGCGGGCTGGCGCTCGCCCTGGCGGTGACGTTGGGCCGGCCGGGCGTGCTGGACGCGGGGGTGTGGACGACCGATCCGGTCGGCTTGTGCACTCTCAACAAGTTCTCCCTCACCGGCTCGTTGGCGCGGCTGAACCTGGTGATGTTGGTGCCGTTCGCGTTCTTCGCGACGGTGGCGACCCGGCGACCGCTGACCGTGCTCGTGCTGTCGGCGGGGTTGAGCGCGGCGGTGGAGTTCGTGCAGTTCATGACCGGTCTCGGGGTGTGCGAGGCACAGGACTTCCTCAACAACACGGTCGGCGCGTCGGGCGCGGTGCTGGTGGGTGCGCTGGTCGCAGCCGTGGTGGGTGGCCCTCGGACGAAGCGCGAAGATCAGCCGTCCCGGGACCCGGCAATCACGAGGTGAGCGCGCCCTCCAGGACGCCCCGAGTTCCGCTGCACCCGCGCCGCCGCACCCGCACCCGCGCCCGCCGCACCCGCGCCCGCCGTGGACACGCCGCCGAAAACGTCCGCGAACACGCGCCGGAGTGGCGGGGTTTCGGGGCGGGAACCGCTCACGCACCTCGGGCACCTTTGCCGCCAGGTGTTCGGCCTGGAGCACGGCGCGCAGGACGGCCATGCCCGCCTGGGCCAAGGTCCGGTCCGCATCGGCCATGGTGAGTCCGCATCGGCCATCAGTGCGGTGATCAACCAGCAGCGCGGCGAGCAGCCAGCAGCGCTGTAGGCAGCCAGCAGCACGGCGAGCAACCAGCAGTGCGGCGATGGACCTCGCACTGCCCGCCTTGCCCTGCCTCCCGCCCCGCTTGCCCCCGCAGCGGTCGGCCGGGGTTGGAGCGGTCGTGCTGTCGTCGGCATGGTCGGCGATGCGGGCGGCTCTCCGGCGTGGGGAGGGTGGTGGCGGACCGTGGGCGAGTGGTGGCCTGGGTGGGTGGGGTTGGACGGTTCCGGGGTTCGCGGGATCGATATACAAACCGAGCATCTGGAACACCGTTACCGTACATATTTCGAGATGATCACCCGGTCGGGTGGCGGCACCGCGTGGGGCCGGCCGGGGCTCAGCCTGCTTCGCCCACCAACTCCTCCAGCGCCGGCAGGGCGTTGACCAGCGCGGCCTGGTGTTCCGGCGACAGCTCCTCGATGCGGCGCTGCAACTCGTGCACGCGGGCCGAGCGGACGCCCGAGACCATGGTTTCACCTTCCGGGGTGGGGGTGGCCAGCCACGCCCGGCCGTCCTGCGGGTCCGGGTCGCGCTTCACGTAGCCGGCTTCGACCAGCGCGGCCACGATGCGGGACAGGGTGGGGGGTGCCACGCCCTCCTTGGCCGCCAGGTCGCCCAGCCGCATCGGACCGCAGCGGGCGAGGGTCGCCAGCGCGGACACCGCGCCGGGGCCCAGTCCCGGGGAACCGGTGCGGCGCAGCAAGCGGGACAGCCTGCCGATCGCGAGGAACAGCCGGGCGGTGGCGTCCTCGACCTGGTCGGCAGCCACAGCGGCCTCCTACTCGCGTGCACGACGGGTGGACCTGGAAGCATCCATCATGCCCTGCGCCTCGGTCATCGCCCGTCGGGTGGCAACGGATCAGGCGTCCGGCGCAGGGCTGGACGCACGGGCCCAGAACCGCTGGGGTATCCGGCCGGCCAAGCGGGCCAACCTGCCGGCTTCCACGGCCGAGCGCATCGCGGCGGCCATCCGGAGCGGGTCCTGGGCCCGGGTCACGGCAGTGGCCAACAGCACAGCGGAACAGCCGAGTTCCATTGCCAGCGCGGCATCCGAGGCGGTGCCGATGCCGGCGTCGAGGATCACCGGCACGCCGGCGCGGGCGACGATGAGTTCGATGTTGTGCGGGTTCCGGATGCCCAGGCCGGTGCCGATGGGCGATCCGAGGGGCATGACGGCGGCGCAGCCGACGTCTTCCAGGCGGCGCGCGAGGACCGGGTCGTCGTTGGTGTACGGGAGGACGACGAAGCCGTCGTCCACGAGCTGCTCGGCCGCGTCGAGGAGTTCCACGGGGTCCGGCAGCAGGGTTTGTTCGTCGGCGACGACTTCCAGCTTGACCCAGTGGGTTTCCAACGCCTCGCGGGCCAGGCGCGCGGTGAGCACGGCCTCGGCCGCGCCCCGGCAGCCCGCCGTGTTCGGCAGCACGGCGATGCCCAGGCGGCGCAACAACTCCAGCACGCCGCCGCCGGTGGCGTCGACGCGCCGCAGGGCGACGGTGGTCAGCTCGGTGCCGGACGCGACCAGCGCGCGTTCCAGCACCGCCAGGTTCGCCGCTCCCCCGGTGCCCATGACGAGCCGGGAGGCGAACTCGCGGTTCGCGATGATCAGCGGGTCGTCCACGTCAGCCTCCTTGCACGGCGGTCAGCACTTCGACGGCGGACCCGGCCGGCACGGTGGTGGACGGCCACGCCGCGCGCGGCACGACTTCGCCGTCCAGCGCCACGGCCACCCCGGAGGCCGGCGCGCCGAGCAGGTCGAGCACGGTCGCGACGGTCGCGCCGTCGGCCAGCTCGCGTTCTTCCCCGTTGACCCGGACCTTCACCTGGTTCCCCCTTCGCGGAGCAGGTCGAGCACCCGCCGCGCCGTGACGGGCGCGAGCAGCAGGCCGTTGCGGTGGTGGCCGGTGGCGGCCAGCACGCCGGGTTCGAGCCAGTCGACGACCGGCAGGTTGTCGGGGCTGCCGGCGCGGAAGCCGGCGGCGCACTCGGTGAGCGCGTACTCGGCGATGGCCGGCCACACGACTTCCGCGTCGCGCAGCAGGTCCCGCACGCCGCCGACGGTCACGTCCGGGTCGAACCCGGCTTCGTACTGGGTCGCGCCCAGGACCAGTCCGCCGGCGCGGGGCACGAGGTACACGGGCCGGCTGGACACCTGCGCGCGCACGGTGTGCCGGGGTGGTGGCAGTGCGCCGGGGCGGGCCGACAGGCGCAGGATCTCGCCCTTGACGGGCCGGATCACCTCGCGCAGCAGGGGGTGCAGGTCGCGGCTCCACGCGCCGGCGGCGATGACCGTGATCTCGTGGTCCTGTGTGGACTCGGTGGCGAACCGGACGCCGTGCCGCGCGCAGGCGGCGCGCAGTGCGCGCAGCAGGTCGCGGTTGTCCACCGAGAGGTCCCCCGGCACGGAGAGTCCACTTCGGACGGACGGTCCGAGGCCCGGTTCCGCCGCGCGCAGCTCGCGCCGGGTCAGCCGGGTGGCCGAGCGCCCCTGGCTCTCCAGGTGGGCGCGCAACTGGTCGAGGACTTCGCCGTCCGCGACGTCGGTGGCCACCGCGAGGGTGCCGACCAGGCTCAGCGCGACGCCGAGGTCGGCGGCGAACGCCGGCCAGCGGGCCAACGATTCCACGCCCAGCGCCAGCACGTCCTCGTCGCCGGGCCACGCCTCGGTGATCGGCGCGAGCATCCCGCCCGCGACCCACGAACCGCCGTGCGGCGAACCGGGGTCGACGACCTCGACCGCGAACCCGTCGCGCGCGGCGAACCACGCGACGGACAGGCCGATGACACCGCCGCCGAGGACGGTCACCCCACTCGTGCTCACCAAGGCATTCACGCTCCCTGCGCCGGCATGACCCGGATCAGGTTCGACGGTCGGAGCGAACCACGCTCCCTCTCAGCCCGGTGTTCTCCGGGCTCCCGTGCGGACCACGTCCACCGTAGCGCACGATTCCGGCCGGCGGTTACCGTGCGGCCGTGCCAGGACTCGACGGAACCCAGATCAGGCGGCGGCTCGCCGACGCGCGGCTGTACCTCTGCACGCCGGCGCGCCCGGACCTCGCGGAGTTCGCGGACGCGGCGCTGGCGGGCGGCGTGGACGTGGTGCAGTTGCGGGACAAGGGACTGGAAGCCAAGCAGGAGATCGCGGCGCTGGAGGTGCTGGCCGAGGCGTGCGCGCGGCACGGCGCGCTGCTGGCGGTGAACGACCGGGCGGATGTGGCGCTCGCGGTGGACGCCGACGTGCTGCACCTGGGCCAGGACGACCTGCCGGTGCCACTGGCCCGCCGGGTGGTCGGCGACGAGGTGGTGATCGGCCGGTCGACGCACGACGTCGGGCAGGCGCGCGCGGCGGCGGGCGAGCCGGGCGTGGACTACTTCTGCACCGGCCCGTGCTGGCCGACGCCGACGAAGCCGGGTCGGCCCGCGCCGGGGCTGGACCTGGTGCGGGCGACCGCCGGGACGACGGACCGGCCGTGGTTCGCCATCGGCGGCATCGACCGGGACCGGCTGCCGGAGGTCCTGGCGGCGGGCGCGGAGCGGGTCGTGGTGGTGCGCGCGATCACGGCGGCCGACGACCCCCGGGCCGCCGCAGCCTGGTTGAAAATTCAACTAAAGGGCGTACAGTCGGCGGGGTGATGCCTGTGCTGTACCTGGGCCACGGGGCTCCCCCGCTGGCCGACGACGAGCGGTGGACCGGCGAGCTGGCGTCGTGGTCCGCGACGCTCCCGCGCCCGGAGTCGATCCTCATCGTGTCCGCGCACTGGGAGGAACAACCCCTCACCCTGGGCGCGACCACGACCGCGCCGCTCACCTACGACTTCTGGGGCTTCCCGCAGCGCTACTACGAGGTCACCTACGCCGCGCCGGGCGCGCCCGAGCTCGCCGCGAACGTCGAGGCGCTGGTCGACGAGCCGGTGGCCCGGGACGCCGCGCGCGGCCTGGACCACGGCGCGTACGTGCCGCTGAAGGAGATGTTCCCGGAGGCGGACGTCCCGGTGCTCCAGATGTCGATGCCGACCCTGGACCCGCGCCGGCTGTTCGACGTCGGGCGCAAGCTGGCCCCGCTGCGCGAGCAGGGCGTGCTGATCGTCGGCAGCGGGTTCATGACGCACAACCTGAGCTGCGTGGACATGCGCGTCGGACCGGACTACCGGCCGCCGGAGTGGTCGGCCGAGTTCGACGACTGGGCCGGCCGGGCGCTGGCCGCCGAGGACGTGGACGGCCTGCTGGACTTCCGGCACAAGGCACCGGCCGCCGGCATCGCGCACCCGCGCACCGAGCACTTCGCGCCGCTGTTCGTGTCGCTGGGCGCGAGCGCCGGCCAGGACGCGACCACCACCGTGGACGGCTTCTGGTACGGGCTGTCCAAGCGGTCGGTGCAGTTCGGCTGACGAGGAACACCCCTCGGGCGAGGGGGGAGGGCCCGAGGGGTGTTCCGCTCGTGGTGCGCGGTCCGCAGGGAGGTCCCGCGCGCCACCCCGGACGTCAGCCGACGGTCAGCCGCAGCCCGTAAGCGCTGAGGATCTCGTTCAGCGGCTGGAAGTAGGTCGTGCCGCCGGACGAGCAGTTGCCCGACCCGCCGGAGGTCACGCCCTGGGCCTGGCCGAAGCCGGTGCCCGCCACCCACGAGCCGCCCGAGTCGCCGGGTTCGGCGCACGCGTTCGTGCGGGTGAGGCCGGACACCGAGCCCTGCGGGTAGTTCACCGTGGAGTTCTTGGCCTGGACGGTGCCGCAGCGCCAGCCGGTGGTGGAACCCGAGCGGCAGACCTGCGCGCCCACGGCCGCCGCCGTGCCGCCCTTGACGATCACGTTGGAGCCGCTGCGGTTGACCCACGGGCGGGAGGTCCAGTTGGAGTTGGTCGCCACCCAGGCGTAGTCGTTCCCGGGGAACGAGGAGCCCCGGAACGTGCCCTGGGAAACCCGGTTGGCACCGGTCGTGGAGGCACCGGTCCGGCCGCAGTGCCCGGCCGTCACGAAGCCGCCGCCGACCGCGAAGCCGATCGAGCAGCGGCCACCGCCGCCGATGTAGTACGCGTCGCCGCCCCGGGTGTCGTAGAGCGGGGTGGGCGACTCGTCCACCTCGACCACGCGCACGGCCGTGCCGACCGACTTGGCGGTCGCGACGAACGCGTCGGCCGCCGCGTCGCGGGTGTGGCGGTTGACCTCCACCACGACGGTGTTGCTCGCGTCGTCCACCCGCCAGCCGGTCACCGAGACCGGTGCGGAGAGGGTGTCCAGCGCGGCTTTCGTGCCGTTGAGCTGACGGTGCGAGAAGGGCACGACCTCGGCCTCCGCGCCGACCGCACGGACGGCGTCGACCTTGGCACTGTCCGTGACACCGACGGTCAGCACGCCGGTTTCGGGGTTGATCCACGCCCCGGCGAATGTGTCGCCCAGCACAGTTCGCGCGTTCGCCTCGCGTTCACCCGACCTGGCGTCGTTGGCCAGTCGGACGCGTGCTTCCTCGGCGTTTAGGCCCAAATCGCGTTGCACCGCTTGGAGCAACCCTGCCGGGTAGCTCTCCGTGTCCGAGGAGGTTGCCCCGAGGGGGGCGGCAGGGTCCGCGATCGCCGGTACGCTGAGAGCCGAAGCCGTGCCGGTGGCGAGCAAGGCAGCCACCGCGAGGCGGGCCGCATTCGTGCGGTTCATTCAGGCGTCTCCCTCATCTTCGGGTGCAGGGGACCCGAGAGCCTGGTTGCAGGGACCGCTCTCGGGGGCTCTAGGGGGACGGGTGGTGGGGCGGCGGCAGGGGTCGCCCCACCCCTTTTCTTTTCGCCGTCGTGCCCGGTGTCTCCACCGCGTCGAACCCGGTACGGGTGGACGCCGCTCGCAGCCTCCGCACAGCGCCCCCTTTCTCGGTCTCTACCGACCGGTACTCGCCCGTTCGAGCGACGTTATGACCCTGTTACCTATGACGCTGCGGGCCATCCGAGGGCCGAGTGTGTCACAGCTCACGACCATTTGACTGCGCTGTGTAGCGTTTGACAGTTAACTCTCACTCAAGGTAGTGAGACGATCACCGATTTGGGCTGATTTGCCAGAAGTAAGGGTTTCGACCACTCACCGCCTCCAAGTGTGAACACCGCTAGGCCAAAAGAGTGATACCGGAGGTGCTCCGATTTCGCTCGGAGTAGTGGCCGGTCCGCTCTGTGACGGTGTCGCCGCACCCGATGAGCCGTGGTCGGCGTCGGTTCAGGTGTGGTGCTGGTCGTGGGTGACGTGGTGTTCTCCCCGGGTCGGCCGTTCGGTGCACCCGGATCGGCCGGCGCTCCGCAGGGGAAGAGGGCACGACGGGCCCGAGTACCCGACCGGCAGGTCGAATTGTGACGAGGCCCACAGTGGGGACAGGCCGGCACAGCGACCCTGACGGACCCGCGCGGGCAAAGTCGCCGGCGCGGGCGACCCGCCCGGGGCGAGGATCGTCTTCATGGCACTCGTGACGCTCGCCGACATCCGCGCCGCCGCCGGGCTGATCGCCCCGGCGGTCGTGCGCACACCCTTGCTCCGGTTCGACGACCGGCTGTCCCTGAAGCCGGAGAACCTCCAGCCGGTGGGCGCGTTCAAGATCCGGGGGGCGTACCACGCGCTGGCCCGGCTGTCCGACGAGCGGCGGGCGCGCGGGGTCGTGGCGTACTCCAGCGGGAACCACGCGCAGGCGGTCGCGTTCGCCGCGCACGCGTTCGGGGTGCCGGCCGTGATCGTGGTGCCGGAGAACGCGCCCGCGATCAAGATCGCGGCCACCCGGGCGTGGGGCGCGGAGGTGGTGCTGGTGCCGATGGCGCGGCGCGAGTCGCGGGCGCACGAGCTGGTCGAGGAGCGCGGGGCGACGCTGATCCCGCCGTTCGACCACCCCGACGTGATCGCCGGGCAGGGCACGGTGGGGCTGGAGGTGGTCGAGGACTCGCCCTCGGTCGACGTGGTGCTGGTGCCGGTCAGCGGGGGCGGGCTGATCTCCGGGGTGGCGGCGGCGGTGAAGGCGCTGCGGCCGGCGGCGCGGGTGGTCGGCGTGGAACCCGAGGTCGCGGCGGACGCGGCCGAGTCGCTGCGGGCCGGGCGGTTGGTGCGCTGGCCGGCGGCGGACCGGGAGCGCACGTCGGCGGACGGGTTGCGGGCCGAGCCGTCCGAGTTGACGTTCGCCCACGTCCGGGCCCTGGTGGACGACATCGTGACGGTGACCGAGGAGGAGATCGGGGAGGCGGTCCGGCAACTGGCGCGCCGGTCGCGGCTCGTGGCGGAACCCAGCGGGGCGGTCGCGGTCGCGGCCTACCTGGCGCGGGAGGACTGGCCGGCGCGGACCGTCGCGGTCGTGTCGGGTGGCAACGTCGACCCCGCCGCGTACCTCCGGCTGCTCGCCGGCTGACCCGCACCGCACCGGGCCACCACGACCGCCGGGCCGGGCACCACGACCCCGGGCAGCACCCCGTCCGGGCACCCCGCTCCCGGTTCGGCTCTCCGAAGCAACGGCATTCCGACCGCCACGAGCAGAGGTCCGACGAATAGTTGGATCTTCGACCCGATCCGCTGGGCCGGCCGACCTGGCCGGGCGGCCGGCGCGAGCACGGTCGAGGTGATCGGCGGGCCGGTCGGACCGGCCGCCGGCGGCGAGCAGCCGAGGGACGCCCGGAGCCGGCGGGCCATCAGCACCACGACCCCGCCCAGCGCCGCGCAGACCAGGAAGATCAGGGCGTTGGCCAGCGCAAAGGTCCGGTTTTCGAACAACCGGGGGTGGGATCAGGGGTCCCTGCCCCGGGGCTGGAGCGGCACGAACGCGGTCAGCCCCGCGACACCCGCGACGCCGGCCGCGACGATCACCGCGACGGCCACCGCGTCCGGGCCCCGCACGGGTGCCTCGACCAGCGCGCCGGTGAGACCCGCGAGACCCAGAGCTCCGACAACTGCCCCGGTGACGTTCGGCCGATCGGTGGGTCCGGCGTCCCGGGCTTCGGGCGCGCACCGACGCGCCGGGGCCACCCGCACGGCACCGCGACCGGCAGGTTCACCGGGAAAGCGGGCCGCCACGAGCACGCCTGCGCCGGCAGTCCGCAGACCGGCGGTCGTCCCGCACGAATGCGGAGTGGGTGAGCGCCGGCGAACCGGGGTGGGCAGCACACCGCCGGCCCCTCGCGGCACCCGCGCCAGGACGGGCCGGGCCGGTGTTCGGCGCGAGCCCGCGGAGCAGGGACGCAGCGCCGAACCAGACCACGGTGCTGTCGATCACGGCCATCCCCGGACCGGGGACGGTCGTCGCGAGCACGGCCCGTGCGCGCGGAGTTCCGCACCGGACCGTGTCCGCCACCCGGCCATCGTGCTGCTCGGCCGGTTGTCGCGCTCTCAGTCCACCGGCCGGTTCAACCTGGCCACGAACTTGTAGCGGTCCCCCCGGTAGACCGAGCGGACCCACTCGACCGGGTTGCCCTCCGTGTCGAACGAGTGCCGGGACAGCAGCAGCATCGGCAGGCCGATGTCCGCACCCAGCAACTCCGCCTCCTCGGGCGAAGCCAGCGCGGTCTCAATAGTCTCCTCGGCGTGACCCATCTCGACGCCGAACCTCTCCCGCAGCACCTGGTACAGCGAGGCACCGGGTGCGAGGTAGCGGCGCAGGCCGCGGAAGCGGCCCAGCGCCAGGTGCGTGGTCTCGATGGCCATCGGCTCGCCGTCGGCCAGCCGCAGGCGGTGCAGGCGCAGCACCTTGGCCCCCGCGCGCACCCCCAGCAGCCGGGCGAGCTCGGCTTCGGCGGGCATCTCGGACGCCTCGATCAGGCGCGACGAGGGCTGCCTGCCCTGGGCTTTCATGTCCTCTGTGTACGACGACAGCTGAAGCCGTTGCGCCACCTTGGGTTCCGCCGCGAACGTGCCTTTTCCCTGCACACGCAGCAACCGGCCCTCGACCGTCAGTTCCGCAAGCGCTTGCCGCACCGTGGTCCGCGACACGTCGAACTCGGCCGCCAGCGAACGCTCGGTCGGGATCGGTGATCCCGGTGGCAACGCGCGCAGCAGGTCGAGCAGGTGCCGCTTGAGTCCCCAGTACTTCGGCTCGCGCTGCGCGCGAGTCCTGGCGTCGATGCCAGATGCAGGGCTCGTCTCCAGCATTGCCTTCCTCCTCGACCTTGCCGGCGCTCCCAGCACAGGATGCCTTGTCCACGTCGGATCGTGCGCCAGAACCCCCGACAAGAGTCAGGATATTGATCCGATGACTTTGCAACGTCTCGGCAACGTCCTTGACATGCCCTGTGGCGAGGCACACTCTAGGCCGCATTGGTCTACACCACTTTAGGCGTTCCGGTCACTGGGACCGGGCAATTCGAAAGGGCGCACACGTGAAGGGCTGGAGAGGATTGGCCGTAGGTGCCGCCGCACTCGCGGTGGCCGTGACCGGCTGTGGCACGAGCACCGACGGCGGCAACACTGGAAACTCCGGTGAACCCAAGACGCTGACGGTCTGGTTGATGGACGGCTCCGCGCCGACCACCCTGACCGACGCGCTGAACAAGGAGTTCCAGGAAGCTAACTCCGGCGTCACCGTCAAGTACGAGGTTCAGAAGTGGACCGGCATCCAGGAGAAGCTGACCACCGCTCTGAGCAGCAACAACCCGCCGGACGTCATCGAGCTGGGCAACACCCAGACGGCGAAGTTCGCGGCTGAGGAGACCCTGCTCGACCTGAGCGGCGACGTCTCCAACCTCAACGGTGGCGACTGGCTCGGCGGTCTCAAGGACTCGCTGACCTGGGACGGCAAGCAGTACGGCATGCCGTTCTACGCCGCGAACCGCACGGTGATCTACCGGACCGACCTGTTCGAGGCCGCCGGCATCGCGGAAGCCCCCAAGTCCCGCGACGAGTGGGTGTCCGCGATCGAGAAGCTCAAGGCCGCGAACGCCGCGGACCCGGAGTTCCAGTCGCTGTACCTGCCGGGTCAGTCCTGGTACGCCCTGCTCTCGTTCATCTGGGACGAGGGTGGCGACGTCGCCAAGGCGCAGGGCTCCGCGTGGGCCGGCGCGCTGAACACCGCCGAGTCCAAGGCCGGCCTGGAGTTCTACAAGAAGCTGGTCGACACCTCCGGCACGACGGCTCCGAAGGACGCCGACGAGGCCACCCCGCAGCAGTTCGAGGTGTTCGCCAAGGGCAAGGTCGGCATGATGATCGGCCTCCCGTGGGAGCTGGGCAGCGCCGTCAAGGCCGACCCGACCCTGAAGGACAAGACCGCCGCGTTCCCGATCCCGTCCAAGACCGCGGGCAAGACCGCGCCGGTCTTCCTGGGCGGCTCGAACCTGGCGATCCCGCAGGGCTCGAAGAACCAGGACCTGGCCAAGGGCTACCTGAAGCTGCTGAGCTCGAAGAAGTACCAGGACCAGCTGGCCGAGGCCGGTGCCGTCCCGGGTACCTCGAAGGACACCGCCAAGCTGGCCACCAGCCCGCTGGGCAAGGCCCTCGCCGCGTCCGCCCCGAACGGCAAGGTCACCCCGACCACGCCGGCCTGGGCTGCCGTCGAAGCGGGCCAGAACCCGCTGAAGGACATGCTGACCGCGTACCTGACCGGGGCCAAGTCGCTCGACGCGGCCACCGGTGACGCCAACGCCGCCCTGTCCAAGACCCTGGGCGGATGACCTCAGCATGACGGCGGTTCACACCACCGACGCCGGGGTGCCGACTGACAAGTCGGCACCCCGGCGTGCCGCTCCGGGCGGCGCTAAGCGCCGTCAGGGCAGCAGCTTCGACCGGCTGCTGCCCTACCTGCTGCTGGCCCCCGCGCTGATCGGGATCCTCTGGCTGATCGGCTGGCCGGTCCTGTCGCTGTTCGTGACCAGCTTCCGGAAGCTGAACCTCAAGGAACTGACCCGCGGCGAGGTCGTGTGGGTCGGTCTGGACAACTACACGTCCATCCTCACCGACTCGACCTTCTGGGAAATCGCCGTGCGCACCGTGGTGTTCACCGCGGTCGTCGTCGGTGTCTCGGTGATCTCGGGCCTGCTGATCGCGCTGTTGATGCGGCAGCTCTCCCCGGTGGTGCGGATCGTGCTCCAGGTGGCCATGCTGCTGGCCTGGGCGATGCCCCTGCTCGCGGCGACCACCGTCTACCAGTGGATCTTCGACCAGCAGTACGGCATCCTGAACAAGACCCTGGTGAAGCTCGGCTTCGACGATTTCACCGGGTACTCCTGGTTCTCCACCGGCACGTCCACGCTGGCCGTGATCGGGCTGCTGATCGTCTGGCAGGCGATCCCGTTCCTGGCGTTCTCGCTGTACGCGGGTGTGCTGGCGATCCCGCGCGACCAGTACGAGGCCGCCGGCATCGACGGCGCGTCGATGTGGCAGACCTTCCGCGCGGTGACCTGGCCGGAACTGCGCCCGCTGATGCTGATGGTCAGCTTCCTGTCCCTGCTGTGGGACTTCAAGGTGTTCGCGCAGATCTGGGCGTTCAAGAAGGGCGGGCCGGACGGCGGCAGCACCACGCTGCCCGTCTACCAGTACCTGGAGGGCATCTCGAAGAGCCACTTCGGGGTGGCCGCCGCGGTGTCCGTGGCGATGATGCTGATCCTCGGCCTGCTCACCTTCCAGTACCTGCGCCGGCTGATCAAGCAGGAGGGCGCGCTGTGATCGCCAAGAAGATCTCGGCGAACGTCGTCGCGGTGCTCATCGCGGTGTTCTTCGCCTTCCCGACGTACTGGATGGTCTCCACGGCGCTCAAGCCGACCAAGGAGCTGCTGTCCACCGGCTACGACCTGATCCCGTTCTCGGTGACCTCGGTGAACTTCTCCACCGCGTGGGCCAAGCCCGGGTTCCTCCAGTCGCTGGGCAACAGCCTGATGGTCTCGCTGGCCGCCGTGGCCGGTGCCATCCTGGTGGGCCTGCTCGCCGCGGTCGCCATGTCGCGGCTGAGGTTCCGGGGCCGCAAGGGCTTCGTGCTGCTGATGCTGATCGCGCAGCTCGCCCCGTTCGAGGCGCTGCTGATCCCGATGTTCCTGATGATGCGCGACCTCGACCTGCTGGACAGGCTGCCGGCGCTGGCGCTGATCTACTTCGCGGTGACGCTGCCGTTCTGCGCGTGGACGTTGCGCGGGTTCGTCAACGGCATCCCGCTGGAGCTGGAAGAGGCCGCGATGGTGGACGGCTGCGGCCGGTGGGGCGCGTTCCGCCGCGTCACGCTGCCGCTGCTCGGCCCGGGTCTGGTGGCCACGTCGGTGTTCGCGTTCGTCACCGCGTGGAACGAGTTCCTGTTCGCGCTGTCGCTGATCAAGGACCAGACCAAGGAAACGCTGCCGGTCTGGCTGTCCGGCTTCCAGACCAACTTCGGCACGGACTGGGGTGGCGCGATGGCCGCCTCGGCGCTGTTCACCCTGCCGGTGCTGGTGTTCTTCCTGATCGTCCAGCGCAAGATGGTCGGCGGCGTCACCGCCGGCGCCGTGAAGGGATAAGACGACATGTCGTTGCACCAGCTCGCCGCTGCCGTGCTGCTGCCGGGATTCCACGGCACCACGGCTCCGGACTGGTTGCTCAAGCGGGTGGCGGACGGCCTCGGCGGTGTGGTGCTCTTCGGCCGCAACGTCGTGGACGACGCCCAGGTGACGGCGCTGACGGCGGCGTTGCGCGGGGTGCGGCCGGACGTCGTGATCGGCATCGACGAGGAGGGCGGCGACGTCACCCGCCTCGACGCGGCGGTCGGCTCGGAGGTCCCGGGCAACCACGCGCTGGGCGCGGCGGGCGACCTGGGCCTGACCCGCGCGGTGGCCGCGTCGCTCGGGGCCCGGTTGGCGAAGACCGGGGTGAGCCTGAACCTCGCACCGTCCGCGGACCTGGTGCTGACCCTGGACGACCCGGTGATCGGCGTGCGGGCCTTCGGGTCCGACCCGGTGGTCGTGGGCGGGCACGTGGCCGCGTTCGTGGACGGGATGCAGGCGACCGGTGTCGCCGCGTGCGCCAAGCACTTCCCGGGTCACGGCGCGTCCACTGTGGACTCGCACGAGGCGTTGCCGGTGCTCCCGCGCACCGAGCAGGAGCTGCGCGAGGTCGAGCTGGTGCCGTTCCGCGCGGCCGTGCAGGCGGGTGTCCGGTCGGTCATGACCGGTCACCTGGTGGTGCAGGGGTGGGGCCCGCTGCCCGCGACGCTGAACCCCAAGGCCGTCCAGGTGCTGCGCGACGAGCTCGGCTTCACCGGCGCGATCATCACCGACGGGCTGGACATGAAGGCCGTGGGCGGCGACCTCGCCCACGGGTCGGTCCAGGCGCTGGTGGCGGGCGTGGACGCGCTGTGCCTGGGTGGCGAGCCGCTCGACGACGCCGGGTTGCAGTGGCTGATCGACAGCATCGTGGCCGCCGTCGAGCGCGGTGAGCTGCCGCAGGCCCGGTTGGCGGAGGCGGCCCGCCGCACCGCCGCCCTGGGCACGCCGCCCGCCGCCGTCGACGGGCACGACCCGGAGATCGGCCTCAAGGCGGCCCGGCAGGCGCTGGAGGTGACCGGCGACCTCGCGCTCTCCGGTGCGCCGGTGGTGCTGGACCTGGCGGTCAAGGCGTCCATCGCGGTGGGCGACGAGGTCCCGTGGGGTCTCGGGCCGTACCTGGTCGACCTGGTGCCCGGCACGACCGTGCTGGACACGCGGGACGCGGCCGAGGTCGCGGCGGCGGCCGGCGGGAGGACCGTCGTGGTCGTGACGAGAGAGGCACATCGCTTCCCGTGGGCTCGCGACCTGGTGCTCTCACTGGTTACTATTGGTCTAGACCTAGTGCACGTCGAGACCGGCGTACCGGGTCCGGACCTGGGCACCGCTGCCCGCGTGAACACCCATGGCGGTTCACGGGTGTGCCTGCGAGCCGCGGCAGAGCGCATCGCCGCCAGCACCTGAGAAGGGCCATTCGATGACCGACCACCAGCCCGGCAGGCACATGGCGGCCGAGATCGCCCAACAGCCCGCGATCTTCGCGGACCTGGTGTCCCGGCGATCCTCGTTCAGCGCGGTCGCCGACGCGATCCGCGAGCGTCAGCCCCGATTCGTCCTGCTGGCCGCGCGCGGGTCGTCCGACCACGCGGCCATCTACGCGAAGTACCTGACCGAGGTGCTGCTCCAGCTACCCGCCGGTCTGGTGTCGCCGTCCACCACCACGCTCTACGGCGCGCGGCCCGACCTGCGCGACGTGCTCGTCGTGTCGGTGAGCCAGAGCGGCGGGTCGCCCGACCTGCTGGAGGTCACCCAGTCGGCGCGCGCTCGCGGCGCGCTGACCGTGGCCGTCACCAACACCTCCGACTCCCCGCTCAACGGCGCGGCCGAGCTGGCCGTGGACGTCGGCGCGGGTGTGGAGCAGGCCGTCGCGGCCACCAAGACCTACTCCGCCACGCTGCTGGCGCTGTACCTGCTGGTGGACGCGATCCGGGGTGGCGACGGCTCGGCCGTCGAGGGCATCGGCGACCTGGCCCGGTCCACCCTGGACGACTCGGCGGACGCGGTGGCCGAGGCCGTCCAGCGGTACCGCTTCGTCGACCGGGTGCTCACCACCGGGCGCGGCTACTCGCTGCCGTCCGCGATGGAGTCGGCGCTCAAGCTCGCCGAGACCAGCTACCTGGCGGCCCGCGCCTACTCCGGCGCGGACCTGCTGCACGGCCCGGTCGCGGCGGTGGACGGCGAGACCGCCGTGCTCGCGGTGACCAGCGCGGGCAAGGGCGGCGAGGCCATGCACGACGTCCTGGACGCGGTGCACGGGCGCGGCGCGGACGTGCTGGCGGTCGGCTCGGCGGCGGACAAGGTGGCGGCGGCGCTGCGCATCCCGGTCGCCGAGACGGCCGAGGAGGTCGCGCCGATCCTGGAGATCCTCCCGGTCCAGCGACTGGCCCACGGCCTGGCGCTGGCGCGCGGCGGCGACCCGGACAGCCCGCGCGGCCTGAACAAGGTCACCCGCACCCGCTGACCGGACCCGCTGGACGGACCACGACGACGCCCCCGGCGATCCCGGGGGCGTCGTCGTGTCCGGACTCGTGTCCGGACTCGTGTCCGGACTCGTGTCCGGACTCGTGTCCGGACTCGTGTCCGGACTCGTGTCCGGCGGGTGGTCGGCCGGCGGATGGGCTCCCGGTGGTCGGGCGGAACTCCAGCAGGCAGCGCCGGTCGCCCAGCTCGGCGACCGCGTCGAGGACCAGCCCGTGGGCCGCCGCGAGGGCGCGGAACTCCTCGACCCGGCGCTCGCGCCCGCCGAAGATCACCAGCATCGCCAGGTCCGTCCCGGTGTCGGCCAGCCGACCGCCGACCGGCTCGACGACCAGCACGCGACCGGTCGGGCCGGCGGCCTCGGCGCAGCGGGCCAGGACCAGGTAGGCGTGCTCGTCGTCCCAGTCGTGCAGGACGTCGCACAGCAGGTAGGCGTCCGCCCCGGCGGGCAGCGGGTCGAAGAAGCTGCCCGCCGTCGCCCGCGCCCGGTCGCCGAGCCGGTGCGCGGCGAAGGTGCGGCCCGCCTCGGCCGCCGTCGGCCCGAGGTCGACCAGGTGGCCGCGCATCCCGGGGTGCGCGGCCAGGATCGCGGCGAGCAGCGTGCCCCGGCCGCCGCCGACGTCCACCAGCGTGCCGAAGCGGCCCCAGTCGCCGCCCGCGACCAGCGCCGGCAGCCCCGCGCGGAACCGGTCGGTCATCTGCCGGTCGAAGGTCTCCCGGAGGCGGGGGTGCGCGGCGAGGTCGGCCCAGAAGTCCCGGCCGTAGCGGCGGGCGTAGCCGGCCCGGCCGGTGGTGACGCTGTGCAGGAGTTCGACGAACGCCAGCTCGGCGCGACCCCCGGCCGAGGCCAGGTGCAGGAGGTCGACCAGCCGGTTGCCGGCGTCGGCGCACAGGGCGGTGCCGCGCGCGGTGGTCCGGTGGCCGGACGGCGTGCGCTCGACGACCCCGAGCGTCACGAGGTGGCCCAGCAGCGCTCCGAGCGCGACCGGTGACACGTCGAGCTCGGTCGCGAGCCGCCCGGTGGGCGCGCCGGTCCCGCGCAACCGGTCCGGCAGGCCCAGGGTCACCGCGACCCGCAGGGCCATCGGGGTGGCCAGACCGGCCAGGTCCAGGAACTCGGCGGCGTGCGCGTCCACGTCGGTCAACGGTGCCACGCCCGTCAACGGGAAATCCGGGGCGGCACGACGGCCCGGTGCCCCGCACGGGCTCCGGGCCGTCGAGGGTGCCGCTACCTCGCCGTGGCGAGTTCCGGGCTCAGGTCCAGCTCGGCGTCGAAGACGACCTCGCCGGCCACCCACACCTTGCGCGGGCGCAGGTTGTCGTCCCACCAGACCAGGTCGGCGACCGCGCCGGGCGCGAGGCGGCCCAGGGTGGGTTCGCCGATCGCGTCGGCCGGGATGATCGTGGCCGACGCCAGCGCGTGCGCGACGTCCACGCCGACCGACACGATGTTGCGCACCGCCCGGTCGAGGGTGAGCGCGCTGCCCGCGATGGTGCCCTCCGGCGAGCGCGGCACGCCGTCCTCGCTGAGCACCACGACCTCGCCGCCGAGCTGGTAGCGCCCCGGCGGCATGCCGGCCGCCGCGACCGCGTCGGTGACCAGCGCGACCCGGTGACCGGCCGCGTTGAACACCAGGCGGCACACGTCCGGGCCGACGTGGGCCAGGTCGGCGATCAGGCCGAGGGTGAAGCGGTCGTCCACCAGCGCGACGCCCGGCACGCCGGGTTCGCGGTGGCCCAGCGGGCGCTGGGCGTTGAACAGGTGGGTGACCATCCGCGCGCCGGCTTCGGCGGCGGCCCGGGTCTGCTCGCCGGTGGCGTCGCTGTGGCCGACCGCGACCAGCACGCCCGCCTCGGACAGCCGCCGCACGGCCGCCAGGCCGCCGGGCTGCTCCGGGGCCAGCGTGACCATGCGCAGCGAGCTGCGCAGGTCGTCGGCCAGCAACAGGTCGATCTGGGCCGGTCCCGGTTCCACCATCAGCGCCGGGTCGTGCACGCCCGGCCGCTTGGGTGACAGGAACGGGCCTTCGAGGTGCACGCCGAGCGGGCGCGCGCCGGAGCCCTCGGGCAGCGCGGCGGACGCGGCCAGCACGGCCCGCGCCTGGCGCAGCGCGACCGGCACCGGCGCGGTGATCAGGGTCGGCAGGAAGCGGGTCACGCCGGTCTTCGGGAGGGATCTGGCGACGAAGCGCATCCCCTCGTCGTCCACCTCGGCGAAGTCGACCCCGACCGCCCCGTTGACCTGCACGTCCACCAGGCCCGGGGTGAGCAGCCCGCCGGTCAGCACCTCGGCGTCGGCGGGTGGTTCACCCGGTACGACGTCGATGATCCGGCCGTCCCGCACGCGCACGCTGGCGGGACCGCTGATGGTGCGACCGAGCAGTGCTCGCGGGGCTGCGACAACGGTGTCCAAGGTCCCTCCTCAAATGGTCTGGACCATTATGGCCGTAACTGGTGGGCGGCGTCACGCGTGGTTGGAAGATAACCGTAATGTGTTTTCACACGTGAATAATCCTCTGGACGCGAGTCTGGACGCGAGCGCGCCGACGTGGTGGCCCATACTTGGCGGTAGACGTCCGAGGTCTACGGAGGTGCCCCGTGGCAGTCACCGACGACGCGATCCTGCGCGTGAAGGAGATGATCACCTCCGGTGAGCTCAAGCCCGGCGACCGACTGCCCCGGGAAGCCGACCTCGCCGCGCGGCTGGGGTTGTCGCGGAACTCGCTGCGCGAGGCCGTGAAGGCGTTGTCGCTGGTCAGGGTGCTGGACGTCCGACAGGGCGACGGCACCTACGTGTCCAGCCTGCGGGCCGACGACCTGCTCGGCGCGCTGTCGTTCGTGCTCGACCTGCACCGCGGCGAGGACTCCGCGCTGGAGGTCCTCCAGGTCCACCGCATCCTGGAACCGGCGGCGGCGGCGATGGCCGCCCAGCGCGCGGGGACCGACGAGGTCGCCTCGCTGCGGGCGGTGTGCGACGCCGCCGAGCACGCGCGCTCGGTCGACGAGCTGGTCGAGCACGACCTGGAGTTCCACCGCGCGCTCGCGCGGTGCTCGGGCAACGCCTACCTGGCCCGACTGCTCGACTCGCTGGCCGGACCGACCGCACGGGTGCGGATCTGGCGCGGCATCACCGACAACGGCGCGGTGGACCGGACGCTGGCCGAGCACCGCGCGATCGTGGACGCGGTGGCCGCCCGCCAGACCGAGCTGGCCCGCTCGTGGTCCACCGTGCACGTGGCCGGCGTCGAGCAGTGGTTGTCCGACCTGCCCTAGCCGGTGCCGGCGGTGGCCGCGCAGGCCACCGCCGGCAGCGGAACCCGCGGTAGCCGCCCGACCGGTCCTTCGACCCGTTCGTGATCACCACGAACGGGTGTTCGCCCGCGCCCAGCGCCGCCTTCGTCAAGTTCGTCGACAAGTGGTCCGATGATTCGCGCGACGACCACGGTCCGGAATCATTCGCTTGCACAGTGTCGCCAGCCGGACAACCCGCCGACCGGGTGTCGCCCCCACGGCTGAAGGCCGGTGCGACCGACCTCTCGCGCTTTTACAGTCCGGCCGAAGCACGACGACGAAAGGCTCCGATGAGACACCACCGTGCGGTGTGGGCGTCCGCCGCCACCACCGCCGCACTGATCGCCTCGCTCACCACCTCGGGCGTCGCGAACGCCGACGACCGGCCCGCCGTCCCGCTCACGCCCTCGCGCGCGGAGCACGGGGACGCCGGGTCCTCGGAGCACGTCGGGTCGACCCTGGGCCGGGCGACCGGCGCGGTCACCGCGTTCGTCGAGCTGACCGAGACCCCCGCCGCCGAGGCGTTCGACGCCGAGAAGGCGCGCGGTGCGGGCGACCGGCAGGCCGCCGCCGCCGCCCAGGCGTCCCGGCGGCGCACCGACGACGCCGCGAACCGCGTGCTCGACGTGCTGCGCGGCAAGGACGCGGCCACCCGGGAAGTCGCCAAGACCGCCAACGCCGTGCCCGGCCTCGTGGTCAACGCCGACGCGGCGAAGGTCCGCGAGCTGACCGCGCTGCCCGAGGTGAAGGCCGTCCGGCTGGCCGTGCCGAAGGTCGTGCAGAACGCCGGTGCCGTGCAGCTCACCGGGGCGTCCCAGGTCTGGGCGCGGACCGGCCGGTACGGCGACGGCGTGCGGATCGGCATCATCGACACCGGCATCGACTACACGCACGCCGACTTCGGCGGTCCCGGCACGCCCGAGGCGTACCAGGCGGTCGACGGCACCCGGCCGTGGACGCCGACCGCCAAGGTCGTCGGCGGCTACGACTTCGCGGGCGACGACTACAACGCCAACGACCCGGAGAAGGCCACGCCGAAACCGGACCCGAACCCGCTGGACTGCCAGAGCCACGGCACGCACGTCGCCGGCTCGGCCGCCGGGTACGGCGAGAACGCCGACGGCACCACCTTCACCGGCGCGTACGACTCGCTCACGCCCGAGGTCGTGGACACGATGAGGATCGGCCCCGGCTCCGCGCCCGGGGCGTCGCTCTACGCGCTGAAGGTGTTCGGCTGCGGCGGTTCCACGAACCTCACCGCGCAGGCCCTGGACTGGGCGCTGGACCCGGACGGCGACGGCGACTTCGCCGACCACCTCGACGTGGTGAACATGTCCCTGGGCTCCGACTTCGGCGGCCAGGACGACCCGGACAGCCTCTTCGTGCGCAAGCTCGTCGAGCACGGCGTGCTGGTCGTGGCCTCGGCGGGCAACGGCGGCGACTTCTACGACGTGGGCGGCTCGCCCGCGAACACGCCGGAAGCGCTCGCGGTGGCCAACACCCGCGACGCGTTCGCGATCCAGGACGGCGTCGCCGTGCCCGGCCAGGCCGACCTGCCCGGCCAGTACAGCCAGAACTACCAGGGCTACGACGCGCTCGACCTCACCCGGCCGGTCGTGCCCGTCGCCGACCAGGCCAACCTCGACGGCTGCGGCCCGATCGCCCAGGACCTGTCCGGCGCGTTCGTCTGGCTGGAGTGGGACGACGAGGACGCGACCCGCGAGTGCGGTTCGGGCGCGCGCACGGACCACGCCCAGGCCGCCGGCGCGGCGGGCGTGCTGCTGTCGTCCACCCGGGACATCTTCCAGGCCGGCATCGCGGGCAACGCGGGCATCCCGGCGTTCCAGCTCACCGGGGCCGCCACCGCCCAGGCCCGCCCGGCGTTCACCGCCGGCACCCTCCAGGTCACGATGACCGGCCGGCTGCGCAACTCGGTGCCCACCAGGACGCCGAACCTCGCCGACACGATCACCCCGTCGTCGGCGCGCGGCGCGCGCGGCGCGATCGCGGCCAAGCCCGACGTGGCCGCGCCCGGCGACACGATCCTGTCCGCCGGGGTCGGCACCGGCGACGGGGGCGTGAGCAAGGGCGGCACGTCCATGTCGGCCCCGCACGTCGCGGGCATCGGCGCGCTGGTCCGCCAGGCGCACCCGGACTGGACCGTCGAAGAGGTCAAGGCGGCGGTCGTGAACACCGCCGGCGCGGACGTGAAGTCCGGTGACGACAGCACCACCGGCCTCCCGGAGGCCCCGATGCGGGTCGGCGCGGGCCGGGTGGACGCGCGGGCCGCCGTGGACACCGACCTGCTGGCCATGGTCGAGGACGAGCGCGGCGCGGTCGGCGTGTCCTTCGGCCCGGTCGAGGCCGGGCAGGTGCCGCTGTGGCGGCACAAGACGATCGACGTCGTCACCAAGTCCCGGTCGACCCGCGTGGTCACCACGTCCTACCAGGCGGTGACCGCCGTGCCGGGCGTCCGGTTCGACGTGTGGCCGCCGGTCGTGCACGTCGGCCCGAACCGCACCGCGAAGGTCAAGGTCACGTTGCGCGTGACGCCGGACCTGCTGCGCAAGGTCGCGGACCCGACGCTGGTCAAGCGGCAGGTCGACGTCGCCCGCCAGTTCCTCGCCGAGGCGTCCGGCCGGGTCGTGCTGGAGTCCGGCGGGACCCGGCTGCGGGTGCCGGTGTACGCCGCGCCCAAGCCGGTGGCCGACATCCGGGCGGACGCCGTCACGTTCCGGGGCGACCAGGCCGCGCTGCGGCTGCGCGGTCACGACCTGGCGCAGGGCGAGGGCGACCAGGCGTACAAGTCGCTGCTCAGCGCGTTCGAGCTGCACGGCACGTCGGACCGGCTGCCGGACTGCACCGACGAGGTGAAGGTGGACTGCGCGGTCAACGAAAGCGCCAAGGGCGGCGACCTGCGCTACGTCGGTGCCACGTCCACCTCCCCGCTGGACAAGACGGCGAACGCGCTGCTCGCGTTCGGCGTGGTGACGTGGGGCAACTGGGTCACGCTCGGCGCGACCGGCACCCCGGAGATCCGGGTCGACACCACCGGCGACGGCGCGCACGACTTCCGGATCGCGGTCGCCAAACCGCTGGACGGCAACGGCAACGTGGTGGCCGACGTGTGGCTGGCGCGGACCACGCGGGTGTCCGACGGCACGGTGGTGGACGAGCAGCCGGTCAACACCCAGCACGGCGACATCGACACCAACGTGATGGACACCAACGTGGTCGTCCTGCCGGTGACGCTCCGGGCGCTGGGCATCGACCCGGCGGCGGCGTCCGCCCGGATCACCTACACCGCGGGCTCCTCCGGCCAGTACCCCGCGCCGGGCAACGAGGACGGGTTCGTCGACAAGATCGGCGAGACCCTGTCGTTCGACCCGCTCCGGCCGGGTTACTCGGTGCGCGTGGGCGACCAGCCGGCCGTGCTGTTCTGGGCCGAGTCCGACCGCCGGCTGGAGGTCCACCGCGACCGGGCCGCGCTGGCGGCGGACGGGGCCGAGGGCCTGCTCCTGCTGCACCACCACAACGGGTCCGCCGAGCGGGCCGAGGTGGTCCAGCCGCGCGGTTGACCACCGCCCGCGAGGCCCGGCACAACCCGTCCGGGTGTGCCGGGCCTCCGGCTTTTCGCCCATACTCGGTCGAATGGGCTTCGTGGTGGGACTTGACGCCGGCGGCACCTCGACCAGGGCACTCGTGCTCGACCTCGACGGCACCCGGCTCGGTGCGGGCGTGGCGGGCGGCGCGAATCCGAACTCCCACCCGCCCGAGCTGGCCGCGGCGCACGTCAACCGGGCCCTGTCGGCGGCGCTGGACGGCCTGGACGCCGCCAAGGTCGAGTCGGGCGTGCTGGGCATGGCGGGGTCGAGCAAGCTGACCGACCCGGCGGTGGCCGCGCTGTTCGAACGGGCCTGGACGAGCGCGGGCCTGCGCTGCCCGATGCGGGTGATCACCGACTGCGAGGCCGCGTTCGCGACCGGCTCGGCGTCCCCGGACGGCACCGTGCTGGTGGCCGGCACGGGTTCCATCGCGGCCACGATCACCGACCACCGGCTCACCGCGACGGCCGGCGGCTACGGCTGGCTGCTGGGCGACGAGGGGTCGGCCTACTGGCTGGGCCGGGAGGCCGTGCGGGCGACCCTGCGGGCGCTGGAGGACGACCGCCCGGACGCCCTCACCCGGGCGGTGCTGAACCTGGCGGGCATCCCGCCGCGCCCGGCGCGCGAGGCGGCGCGCCACCTGATCACCGAGGCGAACCGGGTCGCGCCGATCGTCCTGGCCCACTACGCGCCGCTGGTGACGGCGCACGCGGCGGCGGCGTCCGCCGGGGCGATCATCGCCGAGGCGGTGGCGATCCTGGCGGACCTGGCGCTGACCGGTCGGCCGGACTCGGCCGACACGCCGATCGTGCTGGTGGGCAGCCTGGTCCACGCCCACCCGTTGGGCACGCTGCTGCGGGCCGAGCTGACCGCGCGCACCCGCGCGCCCGTGCGCATCGCCACCGAGAGCTCGGCGGGTGCGGCCTGGCTGGCGGCCGTGGAGGTCCTCGGCGACACCGCGCCGCGCCCGAACTGACCCCTGGAGCAGGGCGGGCACCGCGAGCTGTCGGACCCTCCCGTTACCCTGCGCGCACGACCGGTCACAGGGCCGGTCGGACGAGCGCGCGAGGGGCGGGACCGTGCCGGGCTTCTTCACCGATCCGCAGGGCCGGGTCAGACCGATCAGGGGCAGGGGCGGCGGTGCCGCCGTGGCGGCGGGCGTGCTCGCGTTGGGGGTGTACGCCTCCGGCGGCGCGGCCACGGGCGGTGGTGTGGCCGGGGAGGTGGCGGGAGAGGCTGCCGGTGCCGGTGGTGGTTCGTCGTCGTCGGCGCTGCGGGCCCGCCGGAGCGAGGGGCAGAAGACCGCGCGCAAGGGGGACCCGGACGGCGCGTGGCGGTCGATGCGGGTGCGGCAGGTGCGGCGGACCGCGCGGCAGTGGGCCGGGTGCCAGGCGGTGTCCTACGGCGAGGTCCGCGAGTTCTTCGCGCGCACCCCGTGCACGTCGTTGGAACGCGCGGCGTTCGCGCTGGTCGACGAGGCGGGCAACGCCGCCGTCGTGTCGGTGGTGTGGGTCGGCATGGCGGGTGCCGGCGACGCCCGGAGCCTCAAGGGGGTGATGGACGACCACGGCAGCGGCGACATCCGCCCACTGGGCGCGGCGGCGCTGGAGTCGGCCGACGTGGAGTTCACCGGTCTGCGCTACGGCAGCGACCAGGACGGCGGCACGGTGACCTTCGCCGAGGCGGAGAACCTGCCCGGCAGCGGGTTCGACCACGACACCCTCGACGCCCTGGCGGAGGTCGCCGCCTTCCTGCCCCGCGTCTGAACGGCGCTGGAGCCCGTCCGGTGCCGGCGCGTGTTTCAGGCGATAGGTCCACGAACAGCGCCACGCCGCACCCGGAACACGGGTCAGGCCGGTTCCGGCGCGTTCCCGGCCGGCACCCTCGGGTGCAGGAGGCCCGGGTGGTCCCGGGGCAGGGAGCGGCGGATCAGCCACCAGCTCACCGCGATGCACACGGCCTGCAACGGCCACGTCAGGATCGCCCTCATCACGCCCAGCACGACGACCTGCCCGGCCGCCCACAGCGCGCCGAACACGACCACCCGCAGCACGTACTGGCCGACCCACGCCCAGCTCGCCACCCGGTAGGCCCGCATCAGGTCCGGATCGGCCCGCCACCGGAACTTCTGGCCGGTGACCAGCCCCACCACCACGCCCAGGAACGGCCACCGCACGACGATGCTCGCCGCCCACGCCAGGGCCGACGCGGCGTTGACGAAGATCTGCAACAGGAAGAAGTCCTCGGCCCGCCCGGTCTGCAAGGCCACGTAGGCCGCGATCACCACCAGCGCCACCGAGACCACGACGGCGCGCGGCCGGTCGCCGCGCACCACCCGGACCACGCCGATCACCAGACCGCAGCCGACCGCCACCGCCGCGCCGGCGGTGATGGACTGCCCGCTCAGCACCCACCCCAGGGCGAACGCCAGCGGCGGCAGGGAGGCGTCCAGCGCACCCCCACGCCCGCCCAGCAGCCGGGCCAGCGAATCAGGACGAGTGTCGGTCATGCGTCCAGGGTGCCTTAGGTGAACCTAACCCAGGTAACGGACCCGTCTCGGAGCATTGACCTCCGGTGAGCCCCGTCACTACGGTGGCCGAAATCGTCTGGGAAGTTAACAGACAGGAGGACCGATGCGAGCCGGTAGCCCACGTCTGCTGCGCGAGATCAACGACCGCGCGGCGATCGAGGCGCTGCTGCGCAACGGACCCCTCACGCGCTCCGAACTGGAGGGCATCATCGGGCTGTCCAAGCCCGCGACGGCCCAGTTGCTGACCCGCCTGGAAACCGAGGGCACGGTGCTGCGCAACGGCCTGCGCGGGGGCGGGCGCGGACCCCGCGCCCAGCTCTGGACGGTCAACGGCGCGCTCGCCCACGTGGCCGCCATCGACCTCACGCCGGACACCGTCGACGTCGCGATCGCCGACATCTCCGGCACCCTGCTCACCGAGCACAGCGCACCCCTGCCGCGCACCGACGTGCTGGAGGCGTTCCACGGCGCGGTCACCAAGGCCGCCAACCAGGCCGGGCTCTCGCCGGAGGCGCTCGACCACGTGGTGGTCGGCTCCCCCGGCGCGGTCGACCCGGCGACGGGGCGGCTGAACTACGCGCCGCACATGCCCGGCTGGGAGGGCTTCGACATCCCCGGCACGCTCGCCGACCTGCTCGACACCGCGGTCACCGTCGAGAACGACGTGAACCTGGTCGCGCTGGAGGAGATGGTCGCCGGGCGCGCCACCGGCGTGCGGGACTTCGTGCTGCTGTGGCCCGCCGACGCGGTGGGCGCGGCGGTCGTGGTCAACGGCGTGCTGCTGCGCGGCGCGACCGGCGGCGCGGGCGAGATCGACGCCATGCAGATCCCGGACCACGCGACCGCCGAGACCGGGACCGACCGGACCGGCGGGCGCTACGGCGACCTGCTCGACAGCCCCGCCATCGTCCGACTCGCCCGCGCGCACGGGGTCTCCGCGCGCACGGGTCAGGCCGCCGTGCGCAAGGCCCTGGGCGAGGGCACGCCCGGCCGGGAGTTCCTGGTCGACCTGGCCCGCCGGATCGCGACCGGCGCGGCCAACGTGGTCTCGGTGCTCGACCCGGAACTCGTCCTGCTCTCCGGCGACATCGCCCAGGCCGGCGGCTCCACGCTCGTCGACCTGGTCGCCGTCGAGCTCCGCCGACTGGTGGTGCCCCGCACCCCCGTCCAACTCGCCCTGGTGACCGGGAAACCGGTGCGCTCCGGCGCACTGCACTCCGCGCTGTCGGTCGTCAGGGAACAGGTGTTCGGCCTACCCGCCGCCACGACCGAACCCTTCCGCGGCCCGAACCACACCTGAGACGTCACCTCACGTCGAAGGTGTCCGCGGGCCACAACGTTCCCGTCCGCACGTTGAGAGAAGGAGAGCACATGCGCAAGGTTTCGCGCGCAGCGGTGCTATGCGTGGCCGCCGCGGTAACCCTGTCCGCCTGCGCGGCAGGCGCGGGCAAGTCCGACGAACCCGGCGGACTGGCCGGGGCACCCGGCAAAGACGACAAGTTCACGCTCACCGTGTGGAGCAACTACTCCGGCCGGGAGCAGGACGAGGTCACCAAGGCGTTGGAGAGCTTCAAGAAGAACTACCCCAACGCCGAGATCAAGCACGAGGGCAGCCAGGACGACGACAAGATCACCGCGGGCATCCGCAGCGGCAACCCGCCGGACGTCGCGCTGTCGTTCACGACCGACAACATCGGCCAGTTCTGCTCCTCGGGCTCGTTCCAGAACCTCAAGCCCTACATCGACCGCGACGCGGTCGACCTCGCGCAGATCCCGGAAGCGGTGCGCTCCTACACCGAGTACAAGGGCAACCGCTGCGCGATGCCGATGCTCAGCGACGTGTACGGCCTGTACTTCAACAAGGAGCTGCTCGGCGCGGCCGGCATCACCAGCCCGCCGAAGACCACCGCCGAGCTGCTGGACTTCGCCAAGCGCACCACCAAGAAGGCCCCGGACGGCTCGATCGAGGTCGCGGGCTTCCTGCCGACCATGCTGTTCTACGCCAACCGCCCGCCGATCTGGGCCCCGAACTTCGGCGCGAAGTGGGCCGGTCCGGACGGCAAGTCGGCGCTCGCCTCGCCCGAGTGGGCCGAGATGCTGAAGTTCCAGAAGGAGCTGGTGGACTTCTACGGCTTCGACAACCTGGAGCGGTTCCGCGCCGGGCTGGGCCAGGAGTTCTCCACCGACCACGCCTTCCACCAGCAGAAGATCGCCATGATGATGGACGGCGAGTACCGGACGGCGTTCCTCAAGGACCAGGCCCCGAACGTCAAGTTCGGCACCGCCCCGTTCCCCACCGTCAAGCCGGACCTGTACGGCATCGGCTTCACCACCGGCACGATCATGGGCGTGCCGAAGGGCGCGAAGAACCCCGGCGCGGCGTGGGAGCTGATCAAGCACCTCTCGTTCGACACCGACACGATCGTGACCCTGGCCAACGGGATCAAGAACATCCCGAGCACCAAGGCCGCGCTGGACGACCCGAAGCTGGAGGTCGACGAGAACTTCAAGACGTTCATCGACCTGGCCAAGAGCGGCAAGCTCCAGGGCAACCCGGTGACGCCGATCGGTGACGCGCACATCAAGGCCATCGGCGACTTCTCGACGCTGTGGCAGTCGGGCAAGGTCCCGGACCTGATGGCGGGCCTCAAGGACGTCGACAAGTCGATCGACGAGCAGATCGCCAAGAGCGGCAAGTAGTCATGACCGCCACGCTCGAACGCGTGGACGCGGCGCGGCCCGCCCCTGCGAAGGGGCGGGCCCGCTCCCGCGCCCGCCACCGGTTGACCGTGCTGGCCTTCATGGCCCCGGCGATCCTCGGATTCGCCGTGTTCTTCGGCTACCCGCTGGCCGCCACGGTCGTGTTCTCGTTCACCAAGTACGACCTGATCAACCCGCCCGAGTGGATCGGGTTGGACAACTACACCTTCATGTTCGCGGACAAGCTCTTCCTCACGTCCGTGTACAACACGGCGTGGTTCGTGGTCGTGCTGACGTTCTCCCGCGTGCTGTTCGCGCTGGGCGTGGCGTCGGTGGTGGCCCGGCTGAAGTCGGGCGTGGGCCTGGTGCGCACGCTGTGCTACCTGCCCTCGCTCGCGCCCCCGGTGGCCGCGACCCTGGTGTTCTTCCTGGTCATGCGGCCGAACGAAGGCCCGCTGGACGCGTTCCTGGGCTGGTTCGGGGTGGAGAGCCCGCTGTGGTTCGCCGACCCGGCGTGGTCCAAGGTGGGCATCACCGCGGTCATGCTGTGGGTGTCCGGCGACCTGATGATCATCATCCTGGCGGCGGTCCTGGACGTGCCGCAGGAGCAGTACGAGGCGGCCGAGCTCGACGGCGCGGGCGCGCTGCGGCGGTGGTGGCACGTCACGCTGCCCACCATCTCACCGGTGCTGATGTTCGGCGTGGTGAACTCGATCATCCTGGCGCTGCAACTGTTCACGCAGGCCGTGGTCGCCGGTTCGGCGGCCAGCGGCGCGGCGGACATCACCGGCGCGACGAAGAACCTCGGCTTCCCGGAGAACTCGACGCTGACGTTCCCGGTGTGGCTGTACACCCAGGGGTTCCGGTACTTCGACATGGGCTACGCGGCGGCGATGGCCACCGTGCTGTTCATCGTCTCGTTCGCCGCCACGGCCGCGCTCGTGCAGCGCATGCGCAAGGCCAGCCACCAGGAGGAAGGGGGGCCGGGCGCATGACCGCCGTGCTCGACCGCGACGCCGGGGTGCGCGAGGCGGGCCCGCGCCCCCGCAACTGGCGGGCGGCGCTCGACTGGGTGGCGGTGCACAGCATCGGCATCGCGCTGGCGCTGATGTTCGCGCTGCCCATCGTGTTCGTCTTCCTCACCGCGGTGATGTCGGACAGCCAGGCCTTCACCAGGGACCTGTGGCCGCGCGAGTGGCACTGGGACAACTTCCTGGAGGTCTTCGACAAGGCCCCGCTGCTGAAGTACCTGGGCAACAGCCTGATGTACTCGCTGCTGGCCACGGCCGGGATGCTGCTGTCGTCCATCCCGGCGGCCTACGCGCTGGCCAAGCTGCGGTGGCGCGGGCGCAACGCGGTGTTCCTGCTGGTGGTGGGCGCGATGATGCTGCCGCCGCAGGTGGTGGCCGTGCCGCTGTACGACACCTGGTCCAGCCTCGGCCTGACCGGCACCCTGTGGCCGCTGATCGCACCGTACTTCCTGTTCGACGCGTTCAGCATCTTCCTGCTGCGCCAGTTCATCCTCACCATCCCGCAGTCCTACGTGGACGCCGCGCGGGTGGACGGCTGCACCGAGTTCCAGGCCCTGGTGCGGATCGTCGTGCCGATGGCCCGGCCCGGCATCGCCGCCACGGCCCTGTTCTGCTTCCTCTACACCTGGAACGACTACTTCGGCCCGCTGCTCTACACCGGCGAGCGGCCGGACGAGTGGACGCTGTCGCTCGCGCTGTCGTCGTTCAAGGGGATGCACCACGTCCAGTGGAACCTGGCGATGGCCGTCACGATGCTGATCATGGTCCCGGCCGTGGTGCTGTTCGCCTTCGCCCAGCGCTCGTTCGTCAAGGGCATCACCTTCACTGGAGTCAAAGGATGAAGCTCACCGTTGTCGGTGGCGGTTCGACCTACACCCCGGAGCTGGTCGACGGCATCGCGGGCCGCCGGACCAGCCTCGCGGTGGACGAGATCGTCCTGGTCGACCCGGACGCCGGGCGACTGGCCGTGGTCGGCGCGTTCGCGCAACGCCTGCTGGAGCACGCCGGCCACCCCGCGCGCATCCGCACCACCTCGAACCTCGACGAGGGCGTGGACGGCGCGGCCGCGGTGCTGCTCCAGCTCCGCGTCGGCGGCCAGGCGGCCCGCGCCCAGGACGAGACCTTCCCGCTGGCGTGCGACTGCGTCGGGCAGGAGACGACCGGCGCGGGCGGGCTCGCGAAGGCGCTGCGGACCGTGCCGGTGGTGCTGGACATCGCCGACCGGGTGCGCGCCGTCGCGGGCGAGGACGCCTGGATCGTCAACTTCACCAACCCGGTGGGGATCGTGACCCGCGCGCTGCTCCAGGCCGGGCACCGCGCGGTCGGCCTGTGCAACGTGGCGATCACGTTCCAGCGCTGGACGTCCGCGCTGCTCGGCGTGGAACCGGAGTCGGTGCGGCTGGAGCACGTCGGCCTCAACCACCTCACGTGGGAGCGCGGGGTGTTCGTGGACGGCGTGGACCGGCTGCCGGAACTGCTGGAGCACCACGGGGAAGCGCTGGCCGAGCACATCGGCCTGCCCGCGTCCCTGATGCGCCGGCTGGGCGTGGTCCCCTCGTACTACCTGAAGTACTTCTACGACCACGACGACGTCGTCAGGTCGCAGAAGACCAGTCCTCCGCGCGCCGAGGTCGTGGCCAACGTGGAGAAGGAGCTGCTCGACCTCTACCGCGATGTCAACGTCGTCACCAAGCCGGAGCAGCTCTCCCAGCGCGGCGGCGCGTACTACTCCGAGGCGGCCGTGCAGCTTGTCCACGCGCTGACCGGCGGCACCGGCGCGGAGCAGCACGTGGTGAACGTGCGCAACGGCCGCACGCTGCCGTTCCTGCCCGAGGACGCGGTCATCGAGGTGCCGGCGGTGGTCACCTCGCAGGGCGCGCGGGCGTTGCCGGTGGAGCCGCTGGAGCCCGTCCTCGCCGGCCTGATCGCGCACGTGACCGCCTACGAGCACCTGGCGCTCGACGCCGCCGTGCACGGCGGGCGGGACCGGGTGGCGAACGCGCTGCTGGCGCACCCGCTGGTCGGGCAGCACGCGATCGCCGACCGGCTGGCCGACGAGCTGGTGGCGCGCAACCGCGACTTCCTGCCGTGGACCGAGGGCCGGGGGGCTCGATGACCGACCGGGTGCTCGCCATCGACGGCGGGAACAGCAAGACCGCGGTGGCGCTGGTGGACGTGGACGGCCGGGTGCTCGCCCAGGTCGTCGGTCCGGGCGCGTCGCCGCAGAACGTCGGGCTGGCGCGCAGCCTGGAGGTGTTCGAGGGGTTGGTGCGGGACGCGGCCCGCCAGGCCGGGCTGGCGGCCGGCGAGCCGATCGCCAGGCACACCGCCGCCTACCTCGCCGGCGCGGACCTGCCGCAGGAGGAGGAGGACCTGAGGGCCGCGATCGAGCGGTGCGGGTGGTCCGCCACGACCGTGGTCGGCAACGACACGTTCGCGCTGCTGCGCGCGGGCACGTCGGACGGCATCGGCGTGGCCGTGGTGTGCGGCGCGGGGATCAACTGCGTGGCGGTGGCGCGGGACGGCCGGACGCACCGGTTCCCGGCCCTGGGCCCGATCTCCGGCGACTGGGGCGGCGGCGGCCACCTCGGCGGCAAGGCGCTGTGGCTGGCCGTGCGGGCCGAGGACGGGCGCGGCGCGCCGACCGCGCTGCTGCCGGCCCTGCTCGACCACTACGGCGCGGGCACCCTCGCCGAGGTGGTCGGGCGGCTGCACCTCGCCGAGGCCGAGTTCGACCCGCACGCGCTGTGCCGCCTGCTGTTCCAGGTCGCGGCGACCGGTGACGAGGTGGCGCTGGCGGTGGTCGACCGGCTGGTCGAGGAGATCACCCTGCTGGTGACGGTGTCGCTGCGCCGGCTGGCGCTGCTGGACGAGCCGGTGGACGTGGTGCTCGGCGGCGGCGTGCTGACCAACACGGGCGGCGTGGTGGTGGACGCGGTGCGCGACCGGCTGCGGGACCTCGCGCCGCACGCCGCGATCCGCGTGGTCGACGTGCCGCCGGTGGTCGGCGCGGCCCTGCTCGGGCTGGACGCCCTGGGTGCCGATCCGGGTGCGGAACGCCGGTTGCGCACCGCCTACGAGCCCCTGGACCTGGCCGCCGGGGGCTGACCGACGTCGGTGCGCGGGGAGGTGTTCGGCGGCGGCCCTCCCCCGCACCGGCCCCAGACCCCGCTGTCCGGGGGGTGTTCGGCGGCGGCTCCGCCGGACAGCGGGCCCTACGCCTCCGCGGCGACGTCAAGCGCCCGACGTCGCCGCGGGGGTTTCCCCTTCACGGGGGTGTTCACCCTCTCGGGGGGCGTGATCTGCATTGCAATCGGGTGTATCGCGACCGTAGCCGTCCACGCACCGGTCGAGCGGCGCGCGGTGGTCGCACCGGGGCGGCCGGCCGCCCCGGTGCGCCACCGGCCGGAGCCCTGCCGGCGGGACCCCTGACGATCCCGGCGGTGCCGTCGATCCGTTGTTCCGGCGGGGATTCCGGGTCTTCGCGTTCCGGGGGAACCACGGTGACGAGCCCCGCCGGGGGCGGTCGGGGCACCGGACGAGGACACCGGCGGCGGCGGGCGGGGCACGGCGGCGGGGGCCTCCGCCGACCCGGTGACGAAACGCCCAATGCCGACATCCGTCCCCCTGTCGAGTGACGCTCCGGTAACGGTGTCCCCCACGGGTGGTGGCGTCGGCCCGACCTCGGGAGGCATCCTGTCAAGCGCGGTCACGGGGGTGTCGCGGACGAGAAGAGGGACGCGGGTGGACGGATTGGACAGCTACGTCGCACTGGGGGACAGCTTCACCGAGGGCATGGACGACCCCGGCCCGAACGGCTCGTACCTGGGGTGGGCGGACCGCCTGGCGGCGATGATCTCCAGCCGGCAGCAGGGGTTCCGGTACGCCAACTTCGCGATCCGGGGCAAGATGCTCCAGGAGATCGTGGACGAGCAGATCCCGCTGGCGGTCGAGCTCAAGCCGAGGCTGGCGACGTTCTGCGGCGGCGGCAACGACCTGCTGGTGCCGGGCTCGGACCCGGACGCGCTGGCCGAGACGTTCGAGATCGCGGTGGCGGACCTGCGCGCGGCGGGCAGCGAGGTGGTGATCTTCACCGGCTTCGACCCCAAGCACGCGCCGTTCCTGCGGTCGCTGCGCGGCAAGATCGCGATCTACAACAGCCACCTGTGGTCGGTCGCCGAGCGGTACCACTGCCGGGTGGTCGACCTGTGGTCGATGACCGTGCTGCACGACCGCCGGGCGTGGAGCGGCGACCGCCTGCACCTGTCGGCGGAGGGCCACCGCCGGGTGGCGCTGCGGGCGGCGGAGGTCCTGGGCTACCAGCCCGAGGAGGACTGGACGACGCCCTGGCCGCCGTCGGACGACGAGGACTGGATGACCCAGCGCCGGCACGACCTGAAGTGGGCCCGGGAGCACATCGTGCCGTGGATCGCCCGCCAGTGGCGCGGCGAGTCCATGGGCGACGGCGTGGTGCCCAAGCGCCCGGAGCTGCTGCCGGTCTGCGCCGAGCACTAGCCGCGCGGCACCGGGGACCGGCACCGGACCGGACCGGCCGTCCCCGGGAACGGGCCAGCCGGCCGGCACTCTCCCCCGAATGCCGGCCGGCTGACGTGCGGGTGGCTTTCCCCCCTGGTTCTCCCCCATCCAAGAGCCACCCGACGCGCCGAGCCGCCTCGCGGCGATGATCAGCGCGCGTCACCAAGTTCCCACGAAGGCCCGGCCCCGTGCTAAACAGCCGCTAAACCCCGGTGGTCACAGCTTCAAGAGCCGTTCGGACGAACATGGCCCGAGGCGATCCCAGGCGCTCGAACAACCGCAGGGATTCCGCGAGCTCCGCTTGCGCCGCAACGACTTCCCCCCGTTTCGCGAGCACCGACCCGAGCACCTGCCGACCGAACGCCTCCTCGAACCGCATGGCCCCCGCCCGAGCCAGTTCCACGCCCTGCCGCGCGTTCTCCTCGGCCTCCGACAGCAACCCCAGCTCCGCGTACAGCTCGGCCAGGTTGTCCAGCGCCAGCACGTACGAGCGCTCGTTGCCGGTGCGGTGGTGGATCTCCATCGCCTGGAACTGGTGCTGCGCGGCGGTTTCCAGCTCCCCGAGGCGTTGTTCCACCTGCGCCAGGTTGTTCAGGACGGTCGCCTCGCCGAGCAGGTCGCCGTCCCGCCGGGCCATCTCCACGGCACGGCGGTAGTGCGCGCGCGCCTCCTCGTTGCGCTCCTCGGCCGACAGCGTGCAGGCCATCTGGTCCAACGCCATGACCAGGTAGCGCGGTTCGCCGAGCTCCTCGGCTATCCGGTGCGCGCGCTCGGCGTCCGGGAGCGTGCCCCGCACCGCGCCGGTCCACAGGTTGATGGCGTGCATCGCGTGCAGCACCAGCATCTCGCCGCGCCGGTCGCCGTCGAGGCGCGCGGACGCCAGGCCGAACTCGGCGACGGCCCGCCACTCCCGGCCGACCAGCCGGGCCACGCAGTACGGGTGCACCAGCCGGACGAGCTGCCAGACCTGTTGGTGCAGTCCGGCTTCCGCCGCGCCGTGCACCAGGGCGATCAGGTTGGGCCACTCCTTGTCGAACCAGGAGAGCGCTTGCCCCGAGGTCGCCGGGCGGGGAGCGGTCGGTTCGCCGGACGCGAAGTCCAGTCCGTCGTCGACCGGTCGGATCAGCCGGCGGGCGTGGTCGCACGCCGCCAGGTAGTGGTCCATCAGCCGCCGTAACGCGGCCGTGCGCCCACCGGGGTTCTCGTCGCCGAGCACCTCCCGGGCGTACAGGCGCACCAGGTCGTGCAGCACGAACCCGCCCCGCCACTGCTCCACCAGCAGGTGCGCGTCCGCCAGGTCGGCCAGCCGGCCCGCCGCGGTGCCCAGGTCGGTCCGGCACAGCGCGGCGATCGCGTGCGGGCTCACCCACCGGCCCGGCACCAGGCCCGCCGCCCGGAACGTCTCCGCCAGCTCCGGCGGGAGGTTGCGGTAGGACACCGCCAGCGCCCGCGCCACGCCGACACCGGTGTCGACCAGGTCCAGGGTGCGCAGCCGGGCGTCGTCGTCGGACAGCCGGGCCACCAGCGCCTCGACCGTCCACTCCGGACTGAACACCAGCTTCGCGGCGGCGATCCGCAGCGCCAGCGGCAGGTTGCCGCACAGCTCGGCCAGCCTCCGGGCGGCCTCCGGCTCCTGTTCGGACAGCGGCTTGCCGACCACCTCGTCGACCAGCCGCACCGACTCCTCCTCCCGCAGGGTGTCCAGCGTCAGCACCCGGGCACCGTTGCTGACCACCAGCGACTCCAGCCGCCGCCGGGACGTCACCAGCACCACCGACCCCGCGCCGGGCGGCAGCAGCAACCGCACCTGCTCCGGGTCCCACGCGTCGTCCAGCACCACCAGCACCCGCCGCCGGGCCAGCACCGACCGGTACAGGCCGACCCGGTCGTCCAGGTCGCGCGGCACCCCGTCCGAGGGCACGCCCAGGGCGAGCAGGAACCGCGCCAGCACCTCGGCGGGCTCCACCGGCTCCCGGTCCGGCGCGAACCCGTTGAGCGAGGCGAACAGCAGCCCGTCCGGGAACTGCCCGGCGCGGCGGTGCCCCCACGTCACCGCCAGCTCGCTCTTGCCGATGCCCGGCGCGCCGTCGACCACGGCGACCGTCGTCGCGCCCGGGTCGCGCGCGTCGCACAGCCGGTCCAGCCAGGCCAGTTCCTCGTCGCGGCCGATGAACCCCGACGCCGCCGCCGGGAGCTGCGCCGGCACCACCACGCCCGGCCGGGGCGGCACCGGTGCCACCGGCTCGGCCACGCCCGGCGAGCTCAGCGCCGGGTCGTCCCGCAGCACCTGTTCGTGCAGCACGCGCAGTTCGGGGCCGGGGTCGATGCCCAGCTCGTCTACCACCCGCCGGTGGAACCGCTGGTAGGCCTCCAGCGCGTCGGCCCGCTGCCCGGACCGGTAGAGCGCGCGCACGATGTGGCCGACCAGGCGCTCCCGGAACGGGTACTCGCTGACCAGTTGGCGCAGCTCGCCGACGAGCTCCAGGTGCCGGCCCAGTTCCAGCTCGGCCTCCACGCGCTCCTCCAGCGCGGCGAGCCGGAGTTCTTCGAGGTCCGTGGTGATCGGTTCGCCGGGCACGTCGGCGAGCACCTGGCCGCGCCACAGCCCGAGCGACTCACGCAGGAGCTGGGCCCGGATCGGGGCCGGCTTGCCGCGCGCGCCGGCCACGAGCTGCCGGGCCCGGTGGAAGTCCAGCCGCCACGGGTCGACCGCGAGCTGGTAGCCCGGCGGCGTGGTCAGGATGCGCGCCGAGCCCGCCGGATCGGCCTGGTCGAGCATCCGCCGCAGGCGGGAGACGTAGCCGTGGACGATGGTCCGGGCGGTGGCGGGCGGGTCGTCGGCCCACAGGCTGTCCACGATCTCGTCGATCGGGACGACCCGGTTCGCCGCCAGGACCAGCATCGCGAGCAGGCCCCGCATCCCGCGCCTGCCGATGACCAGCCGACGGCCGTCGGCGAGCACCTGCAACGGCCCGAGCACACCGAACTCCAGCCCGTTCTTGCTCCGCTCGGCCATGCCCCTCCCCGCCTCGGCGTGCACCGGTCAGTTTCGGTCGGTCACTGGTCAGGTGCGCCCGGTGAGCCGTTGGATACCTGTGGCGGGATGTTGTTTGCGCAACCAGCCGTGCTCCCATGACCGGACGACCCCGGGACGGCTAGGGTTCTGGCCCCGACGACGCAGTGCAGGAGGGCAAGTGCCGCGCGAGCAGGTGAACGTGGTGGACCGCGGCGCGGCCTGCCTGCTGGGCGGTGCCCTGGGCGACGCCCTGGGCGCACCAGTCCAGTACCTGGGGTGGGCGGACATCCAACGGGACCACGGTCCCGAGGGGGTGCTGGAACCGCCGCGTCCCGCTCTGGTGACCGACGACACCCAACTCACCCTGTTCACCGCCGAGGGGTACCTCCAGGCGTGGGTGCGGGGTCGCCGCTCCGGCGAGTGGGACCCCGTCGGCACGGTGTGGCGCGGCTACCGGCGCTGGCTGATGACGCAGCAGGTGGCGGTCCCGGAGGCGGGTGCCGCGGGCCTCGCCGGGGACGAGCGGCTGTACTCCAGCCGGTCGCCCGGCCTGACCTGCCTGCGGGCCCTCGCGGCGGACTGCGCGCCGACCCCGGAGGAGCCCCACAACGAGTCCTCGGGGTGCAACGGTGTGACGAGGACCGCACCCGCGGGTTTCGCGCCGAGCGCCGCCATCGCCTACGACCTCGGGTGCCGGTTCGCCGCGCTGACCCACGGCGGGACCGGCGGGTGGGTGGCCGGCGGGGCGTTCGCGCTGCTGATCCACCTCGTCGCGGTGAAGGCGCGGCCGATGCGGGAGGCCGTGGACCAGGTGATCGGCCGGGTGCTGCGGGACGACCCCTACACCGCGAACACCCTCAACCGGGCGGTCCTGTTCGCCGAGGAGCACCGGGCGCTGGGGTTCGACTCGGTGCGGGTGGACCGCCTCGGCAGCGGGTGGACCGGGCCGGAGGCGCTGGCGATCGCCGTGCACACGGTGCTGGTGTACCCGAAGCGGGCGCAGTTCGTGGACGCGCTGCGGGCGGCGGCCAACCACTCCGGGGGCAGCGACGCGACGGCGGCGTTGACCGGGAACATCCTGGGCGCGCTGCACGGGACGGCGGCGCTGCCGAGGGACTGGCTGGCCGGTCTGGAGCTGGTGGACCTGCTCACCCGGCTGGGCTCCGACCTGGGCCACTCGGTCCTGGGTGCCGAGTTCGACCACTCCCGCTACGAGTAGCCGCGCCGGTGGGATCGGCGGGTTCTCCGGGAGGCGGTGCTACAGACGGCCTCGGCCGCACGTTCCCGAATGCGTGCGACCGAGGCCGGCTCTCCACGCGGTCGAAGCCGGCACACGCCCCGAGCGCGAAACCCGGCTGACCTGCGTGGAGCGGGAAAACCCGTGCGTAAAACCGTAGCAGAAAGCGTGCGGCCCATCACTCCCGGCCCCGAGGGAGCCGTGGTGACCCGGACGACCGCGCCGCGCCGCCGGCGGCTGTGCGGGTCCTGTCGCGCCGCTGTCGACTTCCTGTGGATCAGGGGCCGGCGGAGGATCGGGTTTCGCCCACCGCGCGGGGTGCCGCACCATGGGCACGTGGACAAGGTCAATGCGGTTCGACTGCTCGTCGTGGACGACGAACCCCACATCGCGGACCTGGTCGCCACGGTCGCCCGGTACGAGGGCTGGCAGGCGGCCACCGCGACGAGCGGCGAGGCCGCGCTGGAGGCCGCCGCCGAGTTCCACCCGGACATCGTCGTGCTCGACCTGATGCTCCCCGACCTGGACGGGTTCACCGTGCTGGACCGGCTGCGCGCGTCCGGCGCGATGGTGCCGGTGGTGTTCCTCACCGCCCGCGACGGCACCGCGGACCGGGTGGCCGGGCTCACCCGGGGCGGTGACGACTACCTCGTCAAGCCGTTCTCGGTGGAGGAGCTGATGGCCCGGCTGCGGGCCGTGCTGCGGCGGTCCACCGGGCCGCAGTGGAAGCGCTGCGTGCTCAAGGTGTCGGACCTGGCGCTGGACGAGGACACCCGCGAGGTGCGCCGGGCGGGCCGGCTGGTCACCCTCACCCCCACCGAGTACGAGCTCCTGCGGTACCTGATGCGCCGGTCGCCGGCCGTGCTGACCAAGGCGCAGATCCTGGACCACGTGTGGGAGTACGACTTCGGCGGCCGGTCCAACGTCGTCGAACTGGTCATCTCGCACCTGCGGCGCAAGCTGGACGACGGCCACCAGCCGCTGATCCACACCGTGCGCGGCGTCGGCTACGTGCTGCGCAAGGCCCCGGACTAGTGGCCCCGCCGTTCGGCCGCCCGCGACTGCGGCTGGGCACCCGGCTCGCGCTCGGCCTCGGCGCGCTCGCGCTGGGCGTGTTCGCGGCGGTCGGCACGGTCATGGTGACCAACATGGAGGGTTACCTGGCCGACCGGCTCGACGAGCAGATGAAGACGACCCAGTACGACCTGGAGAAGGACGTCGAGAAGTACGGCAAGTTGAACACCTCGATCTACGGCTGGTTCGCCGCCGTGTACCAGGTGGACGAGAACGGCGAGGTCACGCTCCAACCGCCCGCCGGGCTCCCCGCGGACAGCACCGAGATGATCCAGCTCGCGCGCGAGGTGACCGGCGACAAGCCGGTGTTCCGCACCGCCGACCTCAAGGGCGAGGACGGCACGTACCGGCTGCGCGGCTGCCCGATGGGCGACGGGTTGGTGCTGGTCAGCGCGGCCCCGATGAACGACCTGACGAACACCGTGCGGCAGCTCGTGATGGTCGTGGTGGCCACGTTCCTGCTGGCGCTGATCGCGTTCGTGGTGATCGGCCGGGCGGTGCTGCGGCGCGGGCTCCAGCCGTTGAGCGACATGGCACAGACCGCGCACGACATCTCGTCGCACGACCTGACCGATTCGGCGCGGCTCGCGGTGCGCGCCGAGGGCGGCAACGGCGGCGTCGAGGTGGAGGAGCTGCGGACCGCGTTCAACACCATGCTGGAGCACATCGACTCGTCGCTGGCCGCGCGCACGGCCGCCGAGCAGCGGTTGCGCCGGTTCATCGCGGACGCGTCGCACGAGCTGCGCACCCCGCTGACGTCGATCCGGGGTTACGCCGACCTGTTCCGCTACGCCGCCGCGAACGCACCGGAGGAGCGCGAGGCGCACCTGGAGCGGCTGAGGTCGGAGGCGGCGCGGATGAGCGTGCTGCTGGACGACCTGCTGCTGCTGGCCCGGCTGGACTCGGCGGAGACCGACACCCCGCTGCGGCCGGTGGACGGCGACCTGGCCGAGCTGGTGCGCGAGGCGGCCGACGCGTTCGTGGCGGCGCGCCCCCGGCACCCGCTGGCGGTGGTCGGCGGTGACGCGCCCGTGCGGGTGCGGTGCGACCCGATGCGGGTGCGGCAGGTGCTGGACAACCTGCTGGCCAACGCCGCCCTGCACACGCCGCCGGGCACCGCCGTGACGCTGTCGGTCGCGGTGGAGGACAGGTGCGCCGTGCTGCGGGTCGACGACACCGGTCCGGGCATCCCGGTCGCCGACCAGCCCCGGATCTTCGACCGGTTCTACCGGGTGGACAACTCCCGCACCCGCGACCGGGGCGGCAGCGGGCTCGGCCTGGCGGTCGCGCAGTCCCTGATCGCGGCGCACGGCGGCACGGTCGGGCTGGCCAGCCGGCCGGGCTCCACCACGTTCACGGTCCGCATCCCGCGGAGCTGAGCCACCGCCCCGGACAGCGCCGCGAACGACCGCCATACGGGTTGCCGCAGCCATTTCCGCAGGTCACCCACCTGGCGTGGAATGCCGCCGGTTGGCGGGCAGTGAAGTCCCGACGAATCGGGCAGTACTTCCCGGAATCCGCCCGGCTCCTCCTGATGCGGGCCGGACGACGTCCGGCGCGCTGTCGGACCCGCGCCCGGACCCTGCGTCCGAACGCCCGAGCGAGAAGAGATCCGAGATGCAACGCTTTCGCAGACCGGCGCTGGCGGCCCTGGCCGCGCTGGCGCTGGCCGCGTCGGTCACCCAGGTCGTGAGCCCCGCCGGTGCCGCACCCCTGCCCCCGGCACCCCGCAAGTGCGGCCCGATGGACGTCGTCTTCGTGGTGGACGACACCGGCAGCATGGGCGGCGCGATCACCAACCTCAAGACGGGCATCAACCAGATCGCGCAGGAGGTCGAGAACCTGACCGGGTTCGACTACCGGCTCGGCCTGGCGACGTTCAAGGACAACGTCACCGTCGTCGACAACTTCGCCCCGAACAACCGCACGCCGGTCGTCGCGAGCGTCAACGCCCTCGCCGCGAGCGGCGGCAACCAGGAGCCGGAGGCGTCCGACGAGGCGCTGAACACGGTGGTGAACAACCTGCCGGCGGCGGGCCGCCCGCAGAACGGCGACTTCACCGTCGGCTGGCGCTCCAACGCCACCAAGCTCGCGATCCTGATCACCGACGCCCGGCCCGGCGGCTTCGACGACAACTTCGACACCACGGTCGCCAACACCGACGGCACCAACGCCGCGCTGCGGGCCACCCAGGCGCTGGGCAAGGGCATCAAGATCTCGTCGGTCTACGTGCCGACGAACAACTACTACACCGGCACCACCGTGCCGATCATGCAGAACTACGCCACCACCACCGGCGGGCTGTACACGCAGTCGCAGGCCAACGGCAGCGGCGTCAGCACGGCGGTCATCGACTTCCTGCGGGACTGCCAACGCAGTGACGTGTTCATCAAGGACCAGGCCGTCGACACCGGTGCCGAGCCGAACCCGAACTCGCTGTTCTGGAACAGCCCGGACATCAAGGTCTGCCCCGGCCTCGCGGACTGCGGCCCCGGCATCCAGCCCGTCGTGGGCCAGTCGAACTACATCCACGTGCGGCTGAACAACCCCGGCCCGAACGCGACCGCCAACGGCTTCGGCACGCTGAAGGTCTACCGCACCACCCCGGGCGGCTCGACCAACTGGGACCCGGTGACCAACGGCGACTGGACCTTCATCGGCGAGCAGACCCTGTCCGTGCCGGTCGGCGGCGTCACGGTGGCGAAGGTGCTGTGGAGCCCGGTCCCCGGCCCCGGCCACTTCTGCCTGCTGGCCCGGTGGGTGTCGGCGTCGGACCCGATGACCTTCCCGGAGACCGCGAACACCTCGCTGAACACCCAGCGGAACAACAACATCGCGTGGCGCAACTACCAGACCGTCCGCGCCACCCCGAAGGTGCCGGGCAAGTCCTGGTTCGCGGTCGGCAACGCGACCGAGCGCCCGATCAGGACCGACCTGGTGGTGACCAGCCCGGACCGCCCGCTGGTGGGCAGCGGCCGGGTCCTGGTCGACCTGGGCCCGCGCCTGTTCGAGCTCTGGCGCTCCGGCGGCGGCAAGGCCGAGGGCGTGAAGCAGGTGGGCCAGACCCAGTTCGAGATCGCCGACCCGAAGCGCGCCGCGTTCATCGGCATCCCGATCAAACCGGGTGAGCGCCACACCACCGAGCTGACCTTCGCGGCCGGCGACAGGCCGGGCGAGTTCGTCCAGCACGTCGTCCAGCTCTCCGAGGGCCAGGACATCGGCGGCGTCGGGTACGGCATCACCGTGGAACGCGGCTGATCCTCGCGGACCGGGTGCGGGCCGCCCGCCCAGCACGGGCGGCCCGCACCGTCGACCGCTCCACGAGGCCCGGCGCGGGCCTCACCCCGGGGTGAAGGTGGCCTCGACCTCGGCCGCGAGGGCTTCGAGCAGCCGGGCGGCCAACTCCTCGTCCGGGTGGTCCAACTCGGCGACGCTCTTGCCCACCCCGAGCGGGCTGACCCGGAGGGTGCCGCCGTCGCCGTCGTCGGCCAACGGCGTCCAGGACAGCCGGAGCAGGTCGAGGTCGACGGCCACCCGGACCTGGGCGAGCCGTTCACCGCACCGCAGGATCAGGACGTCGTCGTTCACCCCGACCAGCTCCAGGGGTTCGGGCAGCCAGTCGGCAAGGCGTCCCGGCTCGGCTGCGGTCGCAAACACGAGATCGGGCAAGGCCGGGATGTCTCGTCGCACCGTAGTCACTCGAACGGGTTACCCGAGCGGCCGTCGGTTAAGCGACGAGCCGCGGTTTCCCACCGAACACCACACCCACCACCACCCAGCGGACCGCGCTCACCCCAGTCAACCGGCCGATCCGCCGGCCCCGACTGACCGGCCGGCACCGGCACCGGGCGAAGCTCGCCGAGGGAGACGCGGCACGGGCCGCCGGCTTCCGGGCGGCCCGAGCCGCCCTCCGGAGGAGAGCCGTTGCACACGGAGCCGGTGAGGGGACTTGAACCCCTAACCTTTCGCTTACAAGTTCTCGGGACAACCGTTCGCCAGGGTGCGTGCAGGTTCGTTTGCGCTGCTCAGCGCTACTACTGCAACAGGTTGGACGGTGCCGGACGGGGACGGACTGAGACCCGGTTTGAGACCCCCTGGCACGTGGGGAAGCAGCAGGGGAGCAGTCGGGGGAGCAACGGAGGCCAGGGGAATTCCCCCAGGTGCTCCCCTGCCCAACTTCCCTGGGTCCACCTGGAACGATCCGGGCCGGGGAAGATCAACCGCCCACGGCCGTGATCGGCCGGAACCCCCTGAAAGCGGGGTCGTGCTCCCCCGGAGCCTTCCTCCCCCCAGCCTCCGCGCGGGCTCCCCCTGGTGGCTGCCTGCCGCGCCGAAGCCTTTCACGGCCGGCGTCACCGGCCCCGTGGCCCCAGGAGCCGCGCCCGGGGTGCCCGCCGGTCGCCGAGAAGGCCGCTGGCGGCCCTAGGGCTAGACCGGCCCCCCTCTAGACCTAGACCCCTTTCTAGAGCCCCGAAGAGCGTGTGAGCTGGGCACTAGGGCCTAGACCCCGCCCAGGGACCCCGCCCAGGGACCACCACCCCCGACAGGGAGGGCTCCCTACCGGGGTCCCTGAACAGGGTCCCTGACCCTCAGCAGCGAAAACACATCGTCAGGGACCCAGGGACCCCGCACCGGCAACCGGCCAGAACCCCTCCGCAGGGGCTGTCCGCCCCTTCTCCCGCGAGGTCCCTCGACAGGGAAGCACCAGGGAGGCAGGGAAAAATCCCTGATTGCCTCCCTGCCCTGCTTCCCTGCCCCCACCTGCCAGGACGGTGGACAGGGAAGATCATCGGAGTCGCCGGAGGGTCACCGGAACCGGCCTCACGGGCACTGTTCCTCCCCTCCCCGTCCTTCCCTGCCCGGTCGTTGTTCCGAGACTGTGTCAGACCGAATTAAAACTCGCGTCTGGGCGGGTAGAGTCCCAGCGTACGAAGGGTCTTCCCCGCACACGCGGGGGTGTTCCTACGATCTGCAGCACGAGCTCGGGATCGACCTGGTCTTCCCCGCACACGCGGGGGTGTTCCGTCCCGGTCGGTGCCGTAGGAGTCGGCGGCGGCGTCTTCCCCGCACACGCGGGGGTGTTCCGTGCACAACCTGTTCGAGAAGCGCGCACTAGGGGTCTTCCCCGCACACGCGGGGGTGTTCCGGACGGGCGGTGAACGAACATCTGGCGATGAGCGTCTTCCCCGCACACGCGGGGGTGTTCCCGCCCACGCCAGACAAGCGGCGATCACAGGACAATCTTCCCCGCACACGCGGGGGTGTTCCCAGCCGGCAGGTGAACCACCGCCATGTCCGCCGGTCTTCGCTGTGCAGGCCCACCCTCGTGACCGTCGATCGAGCAGCGCTGGCACCGCCGCCCGCCCCCGTTACGACGGGCGCTCTACGGCCGTCTCAGCGCCCGTTCAGAGCCGGTGTACGGGGCCGGGCCAGCTAGCGGTCGCCCGAGGTCGCGGGAAGACGGCAGGCCCTACTACCCCGCGCGGGCTAGTAGGGCCTGCCGTTGCGCGGGCGGGTGCGCCGCAATTGCGCCAGGGCTCCAAACGGCTGGACCACTGGTAGCCGGAGCGGGTGGGGACCCCGCGGGGACCCTCGCACCGGGCGGGGAGTCCTCCCCGCCCGGGTCCCCGCCGGGGTCCCCGGCCCGTGAGCAGCGCGGACAGTGGTTTCCGACGGGTGCGGGGAGGCGGGGACCCTGCCCGCATCCGGTGCCCGTGAGGATCGTTTTCGCCGCTCGTGGGAAGGGGTCCCCGACTCCCCACCGGACCGCACCGAGTGGACCACCACCGCCCGTAACAGGCGGGGAACACCACGGGACCCGTCATGGGACCCCGTCGCGCGTACGGGACTTGTCCCGCCGGGGTCCCATGACGGGGTCCCGTGGGACGACCAGGGCAAACCCCTCCCACGGGACCCACGGGACCCCCGGCGCGCACCGCCGGGAACCGGCCCGCAGGGGGCAAGCCGCGGTAAGCCTCCCGCCCTCCCGCCCTCCCGCGAACACCTCGGACAACCGCCCGCGACCGGACCACCGGCCACCGTGACGACTCGAAATCACCGGCCCCCCGGTCGTGCGCCTGGCCCTGCCCGCCGCCACCACGATCAGCGCTGGTCACAAAGGGGACGTGACTCCGGCAGGGCCACCGGGAGACGACCGTCTGAACCAAATGAACCCGGCAGTGAAGCCAGCGGACCGCCGGCGCACCCGGATGAACAATCCCACTCCCCAGGCGCAGCACTGTTCCAGCCGGTTGACCTGCGCCGAGTGAAGAAATGAAGCAATGACCCCGTTGCCTCTGCCCCGCCGGCAACCAGCTCGAAACAGCGTGAAGGACCCAGGGGCACGCAACTGCGGACGCAGAGGCATGATCCCCGGGGTCGGTGGGGTCAACATCAGCCCTACTAGCCCGCGCGGGCTAGTAGGGCTGTCCTTTGCCGCACGCCAGCCGAAGTGTCGGGGCGAACCGCTGTCGAGGTTCGGCAGGCTACCGACTGCGCACGTCAGTCAACAGAAAGTTGATATAGCAGTCCGTTGCGATCTCCGCGTAGCACAAACCGCGTAGCCTCAAACGGCACCTTGTCCTGATCGAAGCTCGTATGCAGGACTTCCAAAACCGGCGTTCCGGCGGGAATTTGAAGTAGTTCCTTCTCGATGACGTCGGGCATTCGTGACGTTACTTCTTCGCTTATCGTCATCATAAGATGACCACGCTCTTCGAGTCGACCATAGATCCCGTCCTTTCCAACCTGCTTGCGCTGCGTGAGCGCCGTACCCTCTGCGATCACCCAAGGAATATAGGTGGTCACGACTTGCAACGGCTCGTCATTAGCGAAGTAGTGATTGGATCGCCGCAGGGTCGATTTTGAACCTGAGTCAACTCGCAGGAGAGCGGCAATGTCTTCAGGTGGCTGCGCTCTATCCACAGCCAGAACTTCGATCCTGGGAGTCAGGCCAGCCTTTTCACATTCCCTGCGAAAAGGCGTAGGGCCACCTCGAAACTTTTTCGAGTAGCGGTCCCCACCGAGCCTGATTAGCGGCTTTTCACTTCGAACAAAGTTCCCTTTTCCGTGCATCCTGACCACTAGACCTTCTTGTTCTAGAAGGCGGATAGCTTCGGTTGCAGTTGTCCGCGCTATTTCGTATTGCGAGGCAATCGTTCGCTCTGATGGCAGCTGGGAACCGGGCGGAAGACTGCCATTTTCGATCTTGAGTCGCAGTTCTCTTGCAACCTTGCGACTCGCCGGTTCGCCCTGCGTCGACATGCTCACCCTCCCTTAGCTGGCTGCTGCCTGTCAGTGACGACTGTACCGCACTGGCATAGGCCAGTCGAGTGAAACTGGCTGCTGCCAGTTGACGCCACTGGCTGCTGCCAGTTGACTTGCACTCGTTGCAGGGATTGCGACAGACAGCAGAAAGCCCCGGCGGGTGCTCGAACACCCGGCCGGGGCGGTGGATCACATCGAGCCTTGAAGGGGCACACGATGCAGGACAAGGGTACCCGGATGTTCCGGGTGAAGGCAGTGGCCGACATGTTCGACGTGCATCCGGCGACGATCTACCGGGCGATCAAGTCCGGTGACTTGGACGCGTTGAAGGTGGGCGGGTCGATCCGGATCACGGAGGACGCGTTGCGGGTGTTCCGGAAGGCGTGTGCGCAGGCCGCGTACAGCGAGTTCGTGGCCGGCGGGGCGGACCCGGCCGCATCGGACGTGTCGGACGCCTCTGCTGCTGGTGGGGGTAGGGACGTGACCGGGTTCCGGTGGGAGCACGGGCCGTTGTCGGAGGCGCAGGCGGACGGCCGGGCGTGCGTGGTGTGCGGGTCGGACTTCCTCACCACGCGGGCGTCCCACCTGCCGGTGGGGCGTTCGTCCACGGGTTCGCAGGTGTTCGCCTGCTCCACCCACCCGGCCGGCCAGGTCCGTATCGACCTGACGGGGGTGGCGGCGCGATGAGCACCACGACGAACCCGGGCTTGACCGACACGGTGGTGCGGGCGCAGACGGTCCAGCAGCCCGGTGATCCGATGAGCGTGGTGTTCAGCTCTCCGGCGTTCCTGGCCGGCCGAGCGATCGAGCTGACCCTGTCCGGCATCGCGATGGCGTTGCACCTGTCCGGCGCGAAGCCGGACCGGCGGGCGACCGTGGCGGACACGGCCCGCGCGGTGGTGGCCGCGCTGAACGTGTTCGGCCCGTTCGAGATCGAGCGTCGGGCCACCGCAGAACGCCGGCGCATCCTGGCCGGTGAGCCCGGCGAGTGGTCGGCGCGGCGGTCGCAACTGTGCGCCGACCTGGCCTGGCGTCTGGCCGGCGCGGTCGACCCGACGTGGCTGACCAACACCGCCCCCATGACGCCCTGGGTGGAACTGACCGCGACCGGCACCCCGTCCGGTACCGGGCTTGCGGCGGTGGCAGCGTGACCGCCCCGACGTCGGTGGCGCGGACGCTGGCCGGCGCGACCGTCCGGGAAGTTACGGCGGGGCTGTACGTCTCGCCCGACTACACGCCCGGCGACCTGGACCGGCAGGCCCTCGAACTGGTCGAGCTGTGGGCCGTGCTCGGGATGGAAGAACTCACCCCCGGCCGGGTCGACCAGGTGCACACCCACCCCGCCGACCCGGCCCGGCTGGCCGACTGCCGCGCCACCGCGCGGACCGTCCTCGCAGCCCAGTAGCCACACCCCCTCCACCGGCCCTACTGCCCCATCGTTCAGGGCAGACACATCAACCCGGTACCGCCTTGCCCTACTAGCCCCGCCCTGTTTCCGCGCGGGCTGGTAGGGCCTGGTTTCCGCTGTTCCCGACCGGTGCGCGCCCACCGCGCGGCCTGGTCCCACACCCGGATTCGGAGATCACGTGAACACCACCGCGCGCAATGCCGCCGTGACCGGTGTCGAGCTGGATCACGGCGAGTTCGTCCCCGCGTGCCCCGGCAGCCGTCAGGCCCGGGTGACCGTGACCGTGCCCGGCCTGGACCCGGTGGTGCTGGTCGTGCTGCGCCCGGTGCCCTCCGACCGCCCGTGGGGCCACCAGGCGGTGGCCGCCGTGCGCGCCTACCGGGCCGGTGCGGCGGTCACCGACCACCGGCCCGGGTTCGGCCGGCTGCACGACTGGTTGGCCGTCCACGACAACTACCAGGACCTCAACCGGGCATGGGCCGAACACCGCGCCGCCGCCCTGGCCCCGCAGACGGCCACCTCGGAGAAAGCCGCCACGCGGCTCGCGCGGCTGCGCGCCGCCTGGCCGCACCCCGACACCCCCGTCACCGCCCGCCGGGACTGGAACAGCCCGCGCCGCGCCGTCTACCGACTCGGCGACCTCGGCGGGCTGCACTGGTCGCAGACCAGCGGCGGACAAGGTCACCGAGCCAACCGGCCCTACGTCCACGCCTACGTCTCGTGCCTGTCCGCCCTCGGCGGCACCGTCGCCCACTCCTGCACCCACGGACCCGCACCCCACCGCATCAAGATCTGCCTGACCGCGATCGACAACGGCGGCACCCGCTCCCGCCTCACCCGGCACCTCCGCGCGCTGGCCACCGACACACCCGTACTCACCGCCTGACCCCGAACCGGCCCCACCTCTTCCCGACCCGCGCGCACCGTTCCCGCGCGCCACACACCGCAGTTCGTTTCCGCATTTCCCGACCGGTGCGCGCCCACCGCGCGCCCGGTCCCCGCACCCAGACTTGGAGATCACCAGTGAAGCCCACCCACCGCCGCGCCGGACACACCGCGCGCACCGGTTCCCGCCCCGCCGCCGGACAGCGCCCGTTGTCGATGATCCTGCCCGGCACCCACCCCAACGACCACCTCAACCGGGCCGCGTCCGACGCCGTGGTGCACGTCAGCCCCGGCACCGGATACGACCCCGTCCCGATCGACCTGGACACGATCACGACCCTGATCTACCTCACCGGCATGGACCCGGCCGCGTGGGAACGCGTCGGCCCGGAACGGGTCGCCGAATTCGTCCTGCGCTCCTGCGAGAACCCCGCGCTGCGCGTGCGCGAGCTGGTCGCCCTGCTCGCCTGCGCCCACGACAACCACCACGTCCTGACCGACTACTACGACCAGGTCCGCGCGTTCGCCCCGGCCGTGCTCGCCGTGTTCACCCACGCCACCCCCGGCGACTAGACCGGAGACCCGCACATGCCCCACACCGACACCACCCCGCCCGCCGGGGCCGTCCGGCTCTTGCGTGCCGTACCCGCCGTAGTCGAAGCACAGAGCGGGGACGTGACCGTGCCGGGTGCCTTCCCGCTCGACTACGGCAGGACGGCTGTAGCCGCAGGGGGCAACGGCCTGGTCGAGCCCCCCTCCGGCTACAGCCAGGAAGTAGCGGAGCTCCACCGCCAGGCCGCCGACCAGGTGGCCCGCGCCCGCGAGTGGATGCCCGTCGCAGACCCCGCCGCGTTCGGCTGCTACCTGGGCACCCTGGCCGAACGGATCGACCCCTACACCGAAGGCGACCCGGTCGGCGTGCTGGCCACCCTGGTCGGCGCGGCCGGAGTCCACCTCGGACCCGGGCCGCACCTCCAACTGGGGTTCGGGTCCCGGCACCCGCTGCTGGTGTGGCCGATGCTCATCGGCGCGACCGGCATCGGACGCAAGGGCACCGCCACCGATGCCGCGTTGGCCCTGTTCGGCGCGGCCGATCCGGAGTTCCTGGCCAACAACAAGCACTCCGGCCTGTCCAGCGGCGAGGGCCTGGCCGCCGCGTTCGCCGCCGACAACGAGGAAGGAAACGGCGGTGGCAAGCCGCGGCTTCTGCCCGAAGGGGACTGCCGGCTACTGGCACTGGAGTCGGAGTGGTCCTCGGTGATGGCCCGGATGAAGCGCGAGGGCAACACCCTGGGCGCGTTGCTCCGGCAGGCGTGGGAAGGCGGCAACCTGTCCACCCTCAACGTCAGCGCCCGCATGGCCACCCGCTCCCACCTCGGGATCATCGCGCACATCACCCCCAAGGAGTTCCGCGCCAAGGTCTCGGCGGCCGACCTGGCCGGCGGCACCTACAACCGGTTCCTCCCGTTCGCGGTCGCCCAGTCCAAGCACTTCCCGCCCAACCCCGAACCCGGCCTCATGGACCACCTCGCCGCGTCCCTGTCCGCCCGCCTCGACCACGCCGGACGCCTGGACACACTCGGGTTCACCGACCCCGCATACCTTGCCTGGCAACGACTACAGGTCGAGTTCAACGCCCACCTCGGCGGTGACGGACCCGTAGCGGAGTTCATCTCCCGCGCCGCCGCGAGCTGCGTCCGCATCGCCGCCATCTACGCCGCACTCGACCGCACTCACCTCATCACCCCCGACCACCTCGACGCCGCCGCCGCACTCGTCCGCTACAGCATCGACTCGGCCCGCGCCGTCCTCGGCGGGGACAGCGACACCGGCGAACTCGCCGCGTTCATCGCCGCGTCCGGGACGGACGGACGCACCAAAACCGACATCGTCAAGCGGTTCCACAAGAACGACCAGCGCGCCGAACGTTTCCGGGCCGCACTCGACCAGCTCATCGAGAAAGGGGACGTGACACTCACCCAACGACCACGCGCGGACGGCCGACCAGGCAAAGGCACCCAGGTCTACACAACCGCCCGACGCTGACCCACGGGAACTTGGGGAACTTGGGAACTTAGGGCCTGACCAGCACAAACACGACCGACCTAAGTTCCCGCCCCGGGAACTTAGGGAACTTAGGTCCTGACAAAACCGCAGGTCAACACCTAAGTACCCCAAGTTCCCTAAGTTCCCCCGCCGCCAGAGGGCGGGTCACGTCCCCGCGTGACGGAAGCGCCCAGGGCCGAACCGTCACCGACCCGGTCAAGACGGAACCCCGTCGAGGCGGAAGCGTCACCCAACCCGCCATCAGGTGACGCAAGCACCGAGCTCGGCGATTCCGTCACGCCCCGGCTCCGCACAGCCACGCGGCCGGCAGGGCAGCCCGCTAGACCTAGCACCCCCTCACCGCAGACCCCGCCACACCGGCACACGCCAGGTGCGTCACCCCCGCACGCCCACGCACTGCCACCACGGAAGGACCACCGGGATGGGAAAGCGCAAGAACGACAACAACGGCAGCGCCGAGAACCTCACCCACTGCCTGGCCAAAGCACACGAGTACAGCGCCAACGGCTGGTGTGTGCACTGCGGAATGCCCGACACCGTCGACCCGCCCACCTCGACCGACTAAGCGCGCAGCCACCTCCAGGAGGGACCACCGAACCATGGCCGACACCAGCAGCACGACCACCGACCAGCCCCGCGCACTCCTCAGCGTGGAAGCAGCCGCGCGCGCACTGTCCATCGGCCGCACCACCATGTTCGGTCTCATCAAGTCCGGCGCGATCATGTCCGTCCAAATTGGACGCCTACGGCGAATCCCTCTGTCCGCCATCGCGGAATTCACCGCACGACTCACCGCAGAACAGACCGCCGCGTAACTGGCCAGCCTGGCCGGCGACCGGCACGACGCGGGTCACGAGGCCTGCTAGCCGCGCGGGCTAGCAGGGCCTCGTTCCCTGCGCCGATGGCAGACCCGCGCCACGTCAGCAAGGGGACGTGACTCCCCAACCACCACAAAGGACACCGACATGGTCCGCAAGAAACGACCCGAAGGAACCCGCGCCCCCAATGGCGCGAGCAGCATTTACCTTGGCTCGGACGGCAAATGGCACGGCCGCATCACCATGGGCGTCAAGGACAACGGCGAACCCGACCGTCGTCACGTCAAACGCGCCAGCGAAACCGAGGTCCTCAAGGCCGTGCGCGAGCTCGAACGTCAGCGCGACTCCGGCCGCGTGGTCAAGCCTGGCAAGGCATGGACACTTGAAAAGTGGCTCATCCACTGGCTTGAGAACATCGCTACGCCAGCCATCACGCCTAACGCCGCATCGGCCTACGGCTACGCGGTCCGAAAGTGGCTCATCCCCGGCCTAGGTGCACATCGACTCGACCGGCTACAGCCGGAGCACCTCGAAAAACTGTACGTGAACATGCAGGCACAGGGCAGGTCTGCCGGGTATGCCCACCAGGTCCACAGAACGGCGCGGACCGCCCTCAACGTCGCAGTGGCTCGCGGTCATCTCGCGTCGAATCCGGCGAAGCTCGCCAAGGCTCCGCACGTCGAAGAACAGGAGGTGGAACCGTTCACGATCGAGGAGGCGCAACGAATCCTCAGGTGCGCCGCCAAGCGACGTAACGGCGCGCGGTTCGCCATCGCGTTGGCGTTGGGTCTCCGTAAAGGGGAAGCGCTTGGCCTCAAGTGGTCGCGTATCGACTTGGACGGAGGTTTCCTCCGAACACCACGACAGCTACAGCGTCACAAATGGGCTCATGGGTGCGAAAACCCCAACGCGTGTGGCACGGGGAGGCACAAGACCAAGCCGTGCAAGCCCACGTGCAAGCAGCATCGGCGGAAGCCGTGTCCCCCGCCCTGTCGTCCTGATTGCGTCGCCCACGCGTCGACCTGCCCGCAGAGGCACGGGGGCGGGCTCAAGGAAGTGCCGGTGAAGTCGAGGGCGGGTAGGCGGGCTGTGGGCATCCCCAAGCCTCTGATCGTGCAACTACGGGCGCACAAGGAGGCTCAGGACGCCGAACGGGAACATGCCGGGAGCGAGTGGCACGAAGGCGAGTGGGTGTTCACCCAGCCCAACGGGCGGACGATTGACCCACGACGGGACCACGACGAGTGGAAGCAGCTGTTGGGCGAAGCCGGAGTGAGGGACGCCCGTCTGCATGATGCCAGGCACACGGCGGCAACCATCCTTCTGGTCATGGGGGTCACGCCGCGCGCCGTCATGGAGATCATGGGGTGGTCGCAACTGTCCATGACAACGCGGTACCAGCACATGGTGTCCGAACTCGTCACGCGCATCGCGGACCAGGTCGGAGGGCTGCTCTGGGAGGACAAGTGAGACCCGAACTGAGACCCGCGTAGCAGAGCCCCCGGCCCCCTGACCGGTGACGCCACTGGTCAGGGGGCTGACCTGTCTGAGCCGGTGAGGGGACTTGAACCCCTAACCTTTCGCTTACAAGGCGAGTGCTCTGCCAATTGAGCTACACCGGCATGGCGTGGAGCCGCGAACATCGTAAGCGCCCGCAGTGGGTATCACCTGCGGCGAACGGTCTGCTCAGGGTGTGCCGCCATTGGTCCGTCCGGAGGTGCGCAGCCCATCCGGGTGGCTTAGGACCGGCCTAAAACCGCTGGCCAGCGGTATCAACAGTGCTGAACGCACGGTGATCGACTCACCCGCCCTGGGTACCTCCACCAGGGGTGGCGCATGCCACAGCGACGAATGTGACACCGTCGGGCGTGGCGCAGGAAGCGATCACGAGGAGGGACGCCCGTGCGGCTGCGGCGCAGGCGGTACCGCGACCCCAGGACCACCCCCGACCTGTGGCAGCCGGTCGAGGGCCCGGCCCTCCCGGACGACTCGACCGTCCACCTGGTGCTGGACCTGGCGCTGCGGGTCGGCGAGGTCCAACTCGCCGGCGGCGCGGGTGCGGCGGACGTCTCGGCTTCCGTGCTGGCCGTCGCGGACGCCTACGGGCTGCCCCGCACCGAGGCGGACGTGATCTTCACGTCGATCACCATCTCGTACCACCGGGGCACCGAGGCGGCCCCGGTCACGTCGTTGCGCGTGGTCCGGTCGCGCGGCCTGGACTACACCCGGCTGGCCGCCGTCGAGGACCTGATCCGGCGGATCACCGCCGGCGAGGTCGAAGCCCCGGACGCGTACGCCGAGCTGGACCGGATCAGCAGGCAGCCGCACCCCTACCCGCGCTGGGCGGCCACGACCGCGTGGGCGGGCATGGCGGCGGCGGTGGCGTTCCTGGTCGGCGGCGGGCCGCTGATCGCGCTGACGTCGGCGGTGGTGACCGCGGTGATCGACCGGGTCGGGCGGGTGCTGAACCGGCGCGCGCTGCCGTTCTTCTTCCAGCAGGTGGTGGGTGGCGCGCTGGCGGCGTCGACGGCGCTGGCCCTCTACGCCACCGACCTGCTGCCCAACGTCCGGCCGTCGCTGCTCGTCGCGACCGGGATCGTGGTGCTGCTGTCCGGGTTGTCCCTGGTCGGCGCGGTGCAGGACGCGATCACCGGCTACCACGTGACGGCCGCCGGGCGCACGATGGAGATCGCCCTGCTCACCGCCGGCCTGATCACCGGCATCACGCTGGTCCTGCGGGCGGGCGTGCAGTTCGGCGTGCCGACGTCCATCGGGGACCCGCTGCCGCCGCTGATCTCCGACGTGCCGGTGCAGTTCCTGGCCGGCGCGGCGACCTCGCTGTTCTTCGCGCTGGCGAGCTACTCGCCGGTGCGCGCCCTGCCGATCGCGGCGGCGGCCGGGGCGGTCGGCACGGCCACGTACGGCCTGCTCACGCTCACCGGCACCAACACCATCGCCTGCGCCGCCGCGGCGGCCACCGCGGTGGGCTTCGGCGGCGCGGTGATCTCCCGACGGCTGCGCACGCCCCCGTTGGTGGTGGCGGTGGCCGGGATGGTGCCGCTGCTGCCCGGCTGGACCGTCTACCGCGGTCTTTACCAGCTCACCATCGAGAACGACCCGGCCGGCCTGTCCACCCTCGTGCTGGCCGCCGGCACGGCGTTGGCGCTGGCCAGCGGCGTGGTGCTGGGCGAGTTCCTGGGCCGGCCGGTGCGCTCCGGGCTGAGCAGGTTGGAGCGGAAGCTGGCCGGGCCGCGGTCGTCCGGCCCACCGCACCCCGCCGGGCGACGGGTCGCCGAGACCCCCGACCGGACGTGATGTGCGACCAACCTGGGCGAACTCCGTGTGACGGGGATGACGTGGGGGCATCCGTCACAGGCGTTCCCGTTAACCTCGGGGGCGGGCGAGACGAATCCCTGAGGAGGCGCTACCCGGTGAGCAGCATTGGCGAGAACGGCGCGGACTTCCTGGTCGTGGCGAACCGCCTGCCGGTCGACCTGGAGCGCCTGGCGGACGGCACCCAGCGCTGGAAGCACAGCCCCGGTGGCCTGGTGACCGCGCTGGAACCGTTCCTGCGCTCGCACAGCGGCGCGTGGATCGGCTGGCCCGGCATCGCGGACGCCGAGGTGGACGCGTTCGAGGAGGACGGCCTCCAGTTGCACCCGGTGTCGCTGAGCTCGGCCGAGGTGCGCGACTACTACGAGGGGTTCTCCAACGGCACGCTGTGGCCGCTCTACCACGACGTGGTGGCCCCGCCCGCGTTCCACCGCCGGTGGTGGAACGCGTACGTGCGGGTGAACCAGCGGTTCGCGGACGTGACCGCGAAGGTGGCCGCGCAGGGCGCGACCGTCTGGGTGCAGGACTACCAGCTCCAACTGGTGCCGGCCATGCTCCGCGAGCTGCGGCCGGACCTGCGGATCGGGTTCTTCCTGCACATCCCGTTCCCGCCGGTCGAGCTGTTCATGCAGCTCCCGTGGCGCACGGAGATCATCCGCGGGCTGCTCGGCGCGGACCTGGTCGGCTTCCACCGGCCCGGCGGCGCGCAGAACTTCCTGTGGCTGGCCCGGCGGCTGGTCGGCCTGGAGCCGAGCCGCGGCGCGGTCGGCGTGCGCACCCGACCGGGTGTGGTCCAGGTCGGCGACCGCACGGTCCGGGTCGGCGCGTTCCCGATCTCGATCGACTCGGCGGGGCTCGACGCGCTCGCCCGCAGCAAGGACGTGCAGCAGCACGCGAAGCAGATCCGCAACGACCTCGGGAACCCGAAGAAGATCCTGCTCGGCGTCGACCGCCTGGACTACACCAAGGGCATCGACGTCCGGCTCCGCGCGCTCTACGAGCTCATCGCGGACGGTCGGGTCGACCCGACCGAGGTGACCATGGTCCAGCTCGCGACGCCCAGCCGCGAACGGGTCGACCACTACAAGCAGATGCGCGGCGAGATCGAGCAGGCGGTGGGCCGGATCAACGGCGAGTTCTCGACCGTGGGTCACCCGGTCGTCCACTACCTGCACCAATCGGTCGACCGCAAGGAGCTGACCGCGTTCATGACGGCCGCCGACGTCATGGTGGTGACGCCCGTCCGGGACGGCATGAACCTCGTCTGCAAGGAGTACGTGGCCAGCCGTTACGACCTCGGCGGTGCCCTCGTGCTGTCCGAGTTCGCGGGTGCCGCGGCGGAGCTGACGAGTGCCTTCCTGGTCAACCCGCACGACCTCGACGGCGTGAAGAACGCCCTGGAAGCGGCCCTCACGATCGATCCGGCCGAGGGCCGCCGTAGGATGCGCGCGCTGCGCCGCCAAGTCCTCACGCATGACGTCGACCGCTGGGCTCGTTCGTTCCTTGACGCCTTGGGTACGCAGACCACGGCCTGACCGGTTCCGCTCGGAATCGGTTCAGACCACGCACCCGACCTGTCCCACCGAGTCTTTGAGGAGGGGCGTTGACCGCCGAGGCCCTCCCCGCCGAACTTCGCCGTGCGATCGTTCAGCTTGCGCGCACCCCGCGCCTGCTGGTCGCCTGCGACTACGACGGGACACTGGCTCCGATCGTGGCCAACCCTGAGGACGCCCGCCCGCTGCCCGAGTCGGTCGGCGCGCTGCGCTCGCTGGCCGGGCTGCACGAGACCACGACAGCGGTGATCTCCGGGCGCGCGCTGCGCGACCTGGCGACGCTGTCGCGGCTCCCGTCCGAAGTGCACTTGGTCGGTTCGCACGGATCGGAGTTCGACGTCGGCTTCGTGCACGCGCTCGACGCCGACGCGCGAGCCCTGCACCGCAGGCTGGAAACCGAGCTCGAAACAATCGTCGACGGCCACGAGGGCGTCAGCCTGGAGGTCAAGCCCGCCAGCATCGCGGTGCACATCCGGCGCGCGGAACCCCCCGTGGGGGAGCGGGTTCTCGACGCCGTGCGCGGTGGTCCGTCCCACTGGGCGGGCGTGCAGGTGACCGAGGGCAAGGCCGTGATCGAGCTCGCCGTGGTGCAGACCGACAAGGGCCACGCCCTCGACGTCCTGCGGCACCGCGTGTCCGCCACCGCCGCGGTCTTCGTGGGCGACGACGTGACCGACGAGAAGGCGTTCGCCCGGCTCACCGGGCCGGACGTCGGCATCAAGGTCGGCGACGGCGAGTCGCTGGCCGAGTACCACATCGACGACACCGTCGACGTGGCCACGGTGCTGGCGTTCCTGCTGGAGGAGCGCCGCGCGTGGCTGCACGGCGACCAGGCCGTGCCGATCGAGCGGCTGACCATGCTCGCCAACGAGCGCTCCGTCGCGCTGCTCACCCCCGACGCGCGGCTGAACTGGCTGTGCCACCCGGAGCCGGACTCGGCGGCGGTGTTCGCCGACCTGCTCGGCGGGCCGGCGGCCGGCCACTTCTCGATCAAGCCGGAGCACGGCTCGCTGCCCCTGGGCCAGCGGTACGTGCCGGGCACCATGATCGTGGAGACCCGCTGGTCGCGGTTGCTGGTCACGGACTACCTGGACCACGACCTGGCGTCGCACCGGACCGACCTGGTGCGCCGGATCTCCGGGTCGACCGACGCGGTGGTCACCTTCGCGCCGCGGCCCGAGTTCGGCCAGGTGCCGGTGCGGCTGCTGCGCGAGCGGGACGGGCTGCGGGTCGTCGGCACGTCCGACCCGATGGTGCTGCGCTCGCCGGGCGTGGACTGGGAGATCACCTCCGACGGCCTCCAGGAGACCGCCACGGCGGTCGTGCGGCTCCGCGAGGGCGCGCCGATCCTGCTGGAGCTGCGGTGCGGCACGGACGACCTGTCCGAGGCCACGCTGGGCGAGGGGGAGCGGCGGGCCCGCGCGGGCGCGTACTGGTCGGACTGGGCGGCCACGCTCACGCTCCCGCCGGTCGAGACCGACCTGGTCATGCGGTCCGCGCTGACCCTCAAGGGGCTCGTGCACCACGACACCGGCGCGATCATGGCGGCGGCCACCACGTCGCTGCCGGAGGAGCTCGGCGGCATCCGCAACTGGGACTACCGGTACTGCTGGCTGCGCGACGCGGCGCTGACCGCGCAGGCGCTGGTGTCGGTGGGCTCGCTCGGCGAGGCCGAGGCGTACCTGGGGTGGGTGCACGGCGTGCTGGCCACGCTGCCCGGCCCGGAGCGCCTGCACCCGCTGTACACGTTGCAGGGCACCATGCTCGGTGCCGAGGCGGTCATCGACACCCTGCCGGGCTACGCCGGCTCCCGGCCGGTGCGCGTGGGCAACCTCGCGAACCAGCAGGTCCAGCTCGACGTGTTCGGCCCGGTCGTGGACCTGGTCGGGCAACTGGCCGCCGCGCGCGGGACGTTGACCGACCAGGACTGGGCGATGGTGCAGGCGATGGCCGAGGCGGTCGCCCGCCGGTGGCACGAGCCCGACCACGGCATCTGGGAGGAGCGCCACGCCCCCCGCCACCACGTGTACTCGAAGGTCATGTGCTGGGTGACCCTCGACCGCGCGGTGCGGCTGGCCGAGGTCTACGGCCGGGACATCGACCCGTCGTGGCCGGTGCTGCGCGACACGATCTCCACCGACGTGCTCAAGCACGGGTGGAGCGACGAGTCGCAGTCGTTCACCACGGCCTACGACGGCGACGACCTCGACGCGGCGTCGCTGCACGTGGGCCTGTCCGGCCTGATCGACCCCGCCGACGACCGGTTCCAGGCGACGGTGACGGCGATCGAGGCGGAACTCCGGTCGGGCTCGACGGTGTACCGCTACCGGCGGGACGACGGCCTGCCCGGTGACGAGGGCGGCTTCCACCTGTGCGCGGCGTGGATGATCGAGGCGTACCTCCTCACCGGCCGGCGGACCGAGGCCGAGGAGCTGTTCGCGCAGATGGTCGACGCGGCCGGCCCCACGGGCCTGCTGCCCGAGGAGTACGACCCGATCGCGGAGCGCTCGCTGGGCAACCACCCGCAGGCGTACAGCCACCTCGGGCTGATCCGCTGCGCGCAGCTCCTCGCGGCCAGGTGAGGCACGGGACCTCGGTGCGACCCCGGTCGCGCCGAGGTCCCCGCCGGCGGCGGTCCGCGCGCCGGGGCGCTACTTCGTCAGCTTGAGCAGGCTCAGGGCCTCCACGAGGTCGTGCGCGACCAGCGCGCGGGTCTCCGGCGGCAGCGGCCCGGCGTCCGGGGGCACCAGCGCCTTGGTGTACCCCAGCCGGGCGGCCTCGGTGAGCCGGCGGCCCACGCCGTTCACCCGCCGCAACTCCCCCGACAGTCCGACCTCGCCGACCACCACCAGGTCGTGCGGCAGCGGTTGGTCGGTGGCCGCCGACGCGACCGCCAGCGCCACCGCGAGGTCCACGGCGGGCTCCACGAGCCGCATCCCGCCGACCGTCGCGACGAAGACGTCCTTGTTGTGCAGCGACATCCGGCCGCGCTTCTCCAGCACCGCCAGCGCCATCGCCACCCGGGCCGAGTCCAGCCCGCTGACCGCCCGGCGCGGTGACGGCAGGTGCGTCGCGGTCACCAGCGCCTGCACCTCGCCGAGCATCGGCCGCTTGCCCTCCACGACCACCGTGACGGCCGTGCCGGTGACGTCCTGCTCGCGCCGGTTGAGGAAGAGCCCCGACGGGTCGGCCACGCCCACGATCCCGTCGTCGCGCAGCTCGAAGCAGCCCACCTCGTCGGCGGGGCCGTAGCGGTTCTTGATGCCCCGGACCAGCCGCAGGCTGGAGTGCCGGTCGCCCTCGAACTGGAGGACCACGTCGACCAGGTGCTCCAGGATTCGCGGCCCGGCCACCGAGCCGTCCTTGGTGACGTGCCCGACCAGCACGATCGGCAACCCGCGCTCCTTCGCCAGGGACACCAGGCTCGCGGTGACCGCGCGCACCTGGGTGACGCCGCCGGGCGTGCCGTCCACCTCGGGCGAGGACATCGTCTGCACCGAGTCCACGATCAGCACGCCGGGCCGGACCGCCTCCACCTGCCCCAGCACCGCGCCCAGGTCGCTCTCCGCGGCGAGGTACATCTGGCCGTGGATGTTGCCGGTCCGCTCGGCGCGCAGCCGCACCTGGCCCGCCGACTCCTCGCCGGTGATGTACAGCGAGGGCACGCCGCCCTTCACCGCCCACTGGTAGGCGACCTCCAGCAGCAGCGTCGACTTGCCGACCCCCGGCTCACCGGCGAGCAGCACGACCGCGCCGGGCACCAGACCGCCGCCCAGCACCCGGTCCAGCTCGGACACGCCGGTCTTGCGGGCGCGCGCCGACTCGATGTCCACCTCGCCGATGGGCCGGGCCGGCGAGCTCGGCGCGCCGGCCACCACCCGGGAGGCGGACCGGGTGACGCCGCGCTCCTCGACGGTCCCCCACGCCTGGCACTCCGGGCACCGGCCGACCCACTTGGCGACCTCGTTCCCGCACTCGGCACACCGGTAGGTCGTCGTCGCCCGCCCGTTCTTCACCACGGCACGCAGGCTAACGACCACCCCCGACAACGCCGGAACCCGCCGTGCGGCGAGCGCGCGGCGGGTTCCGGCGGGACTGTGCGGCTGGGGGCGCTCCGGTCAGTGCTCGGAGGGCTCCTCCTTGCGCGGTTCCGGCGACGCGCCGATCGGCAGGTCGAGCGTGACCTGGCCGGCCTTCTCGAACAGGAACGTCACCCGCAGCGTCTGACCGGGGCGCAGGTCCTGCTTGAAACCCTTCAGGGTGATCTTCGCCTTGCCCGGCTCCAGCGGGGAGACCGACGCCGACGCGGTCGGGCGCACCGAGCTGCCCGGGGGTTGGCCCGCCGTGGTCGTCCCGGTCACCGGGGAGCCGGTGGTGCCCGTCGTGGTGCCCGTCGTGGTGCCCGTGGAGCTGCCGGTGGTCTCGGGAGCCCCGGACGTGCCGGAGGTCCCGGACGACGGCGTGGTGGTCGCGGTGGCCGTCGACCCGGCGGAGCCCGTCGACGAGCCGTGCGGGGTCGTGGTCAGGCGGGTGCCCTGGTCGTCCTGGTCGGCCCCGCTCTGGATCGTCGTGTTCGGCTCCAGCGCCGAGTCGCCGGCGACCTCGCCGCCCTCGGCGATGTCGGCGGACACCGAGATCAGCTTGTCGGGGGTCGCGCCGTTGTTCGCGACGACCACCACCACCGGGGCGTCGTCGCCCTCGCGGTAGTAGCCCTCCGCGACCGGGAACAGCAACTGGGCGTCCCGGACGGCGATGTCGCCGGCCTGGCCGTGCGCGCCGTTCACCGCGGCGACCTGCTGGTCGGTCTGGGTGATCTGACCTGCGCTGCAACCCGCGGCGGCCAGGCCGAGGCCCGCCGCGACGGCGGCCACGAGGGCCAGGCGGCGTGGCGCTGGGGACTTCTGCGGTGCGCGACCCACGGCTTCTCGGATCCTTCCGGTGAGCTGACCAGGCGAGGCCGTACCCAGGCAGGAGCGGGCCGACCACCAGCGAGGAGCCTAACCGGGGTGCCGATCACGCACCTCATGTGGTGCCCCACAGCCGCCGGAGCCGTCCACAGTGGAGCAAGATCGACCTCGGCCGTTGCACGCGACTGGGCGGTTTGTCAACCCCCCTCGTGGTCCTGACCTGCGCGAACTGATCTCCGGACGCCGAAGAGGGGATTGCCCGACGTGTTAGGATGGGGTTAGCGAAAGGGGCAGAGGACACATGGTTTTCAAGGTCGGAGAGACCGTCGTCTACCCGCACCACGGTGCCGCTCTCATCGAGGCGATCGAGACCCGGTTGATCAAGGGCGAGGAGAAGAAGTACCTCGTCCTCAAGGTCGCCCAAGGTGACCTGACGGTCCGCGTCCCCGCCGACAACGCCGAGATCGTCGGTGTGCGTGACGTCGTCGGCCAAGAGGGTCTGGACAAGGTCTTCGAGGTCTTGCGCGCTCCTCACACCGAGGAGCCGACCAACTGGTCCCGGCGGTACAAGGCCAACCTGGAGAAGCTCGCGTCCGGTGACGTGAACAAGGTGGCCGAAGTGGTGCGCGACCTGTGGCGGCGTGAGAAGGACCGCGGTCTGTCCGCAGGTGAGAAGCGGATGCTGGCGAAGGCTCGACAGATACTGGTTAGTGAGTTGGCGCTCGCCGAGGGCACCGACGAGGACAAGGCAGAGGTCCTCCTCGACGAGGTCCTGGCCACCGCGTCCTGATCATCGAATCCCACGCGTAAGAGATCCGCGAACATGGGTGTTGTCGCGCTCGTGCCCGCGGCGGGCCGGGGTGAGCGGCTGGGCCACGGGCTGCCCAAGGCGCTCGTACCGGTCGGTGGCGTGCCACTGCTGGTGCGTGCCGTGCGAGGTCTGTTCCAGGCGGACCGCGTGCAGCACGTGGTGATCGCCGCACCTCCGTCCGATGTGGACACTGTGAACACCGTCACCGCCCCGTTGGCACCCGCCGGCGGGGCGGTACACGTGTTGGCGGGCGGTGCCGAGCGGTCCGACTCGGTCCGGCTGGCGCTGGCGTACGCGCTGCGCGAGCTCCCGGGCACCACCATCGTCCTCGTGCACGACGCCGCCCGCGCCTTCACCCCGCCGCACGTGGTGCGCGCCGTGGTGGACGCCGTCGCGGCGGGCAGGCCGGCGGTGATCCCGGTGCTCCCGGTCGCCGACACGGTCAAGGAGGTCGACGCGGCCGGCGTGGTCGTCGCCACCCCCGACCGCGCGGCGCTGCGGGTCGTGCAGACCCCGCAGGGCTTCGACGCGCGGGTGCTGCTGCGCGCGCACGAGGCCGGTCACCACGCGACCGACGACGCGGGCCTGGTGGAGCGGCTGGGCGTGCCCGTCACCACCGTGCCGGGGCACCAGAACGCCATGAAGATCACCACTCCGTTCGACCTCGCGGTCGCGGAGGCGCTGCTCGTGGGAGGCCAGGCGTGAGGGTCGGCATCGGTTCCGACGTCCACCAGGTGGAAGCGGGACGGGACTGCTGGATCGCGGGACTGTTCTGGGAGGGCGTCGCCGGGTGCGCGGGCCACTCGGACGGCGACGTCGCCGCGCACGCCCTGTGCGACGCCCTGCTGTCGGCCGGCGGCCTGGGCGACCTGGGGTCGGTGTTCGGCACCGCCGACCCGCGCTGGTCCGGGAAGCACGGCGTCGAGTTCCTCGCCGAGGTGCGCCGGCTGCTCGCCGGGGAGGGCTACCGGGTGGGCAACGCGGTGGTCCAGGTGATCGGCAACGCTCCTCGGATCGGCAAGCGCCGGGACGAGGCGCAGCGCGTGCTGTCGGCCGCCGCCGGCGGCCCCGTCTCGGTCAGTGGGACGACGACGGACGGCCTGGGCCTCACCGGTCGAGGTGAGGGCGTCGCCGCGATCGCCACCGCGCTGGTCGTCCCGCTGGACGGACCGCCGCACTAGCCTGGGCGCATGGCGATCATCCTCAGCGCGGCGACGCGCGACCTGGTGGACGGCCGGAACTACGCCACGATCTCCACGCTCAACAAGGACGGCAGTCCGCAGAGCTCGGTCATGTGGATCACCCGGGACGGCGACGACATCCTGTTCTCGACCGTGCGCGGCCGGCTCAAGGAGCGCAACCTGGGCCGTGACCCGCGGGCCAGCGTCTCGGTGTGGGACAAGCAGGACCCCGAGAACTACGTGGAGATCCGCGGCACCGTGACGATCGTCGAGGACGAGGGCCGGGCGCTCGTCGACGCCCTGGCGCGGAAGTACCTGGACGGCCCGTACCCCGGCGAGGAGCCGGACGTGGTCCGCGTGGTCCTGCGCCTGACGCCGACCAAGGTCACCGGCAACGCGAAGTAGCGGACGGGCGAGGAGGCGCGGCGGGGGCGTGGCCGGCATGACCGCTCCCCTGCCCCGTTCCCCGGCCTGTCCGGAGCGGTGTGGTGTGGCGTCCACCTCCGGCCGGAAGCCTTCACCCGAGAGGTCCAGACCACGTAGCGTGCGGATGTGACGATCCGCGCCGTGCTCTTCGACTTCTCCGGCACGCTCTTCCGCCTCGAACACGACTCCCTGGTCGAGCACGCCGACCTGATGCGGGCGCTCACCGCCCCGGTCGGCGTCGCCGAGGGGCTGGACATCGACCCCGACGAGTGGGAGCGCCGCGACCTCGACGGCGACCTCCACCGGGACCTGCACGTCAAGGCGCTGCTCGCGGCCGGGGCGGTGGACCCGCACGACTTCTACGCCCGGCTGTGCTCGCCGCCGTTCTGGCAGCCCTACCCGGACACCGCGACGGCGCTGGGCACCGACCTGCCGACCGCCGTGGTGAGCAACATCGCGTGGGACGTCCGGACCGTCTTCGCCCGGCACGGCGTCGAGGACCGGGTGGACGAGTTCGTGCTGTCCTTCGAGGTCGGCCACGTGAAGCCGGACCCGAAGATCTTCCGGATCGCCTGCGACCGGCTGGGCGTGCACCCGAGCGAGGCGCTGATGGTCGGCGACAGCGAGGAGGCCGACGGCGGCGCGGCGGCGGTGGGCTGCCGGGTGGCGATCGTGCCCCCGCTGGAGACCGGCGAGCGACCCGACGCGCTGCTCCGGGTGCTCCGCGACCACGTGGCGTAGGCATCCGGCACAAGCACAACCCGCCGGGCGATTCAACCCCGCCCGGCCAACGGCCGTACCATTCCCACGTGAGCCTCCACCTGTACGACACGGCGAGCCGGTCCATGCGGGCATTCCTCCCGCAGGTCTCCGGAACGGCGTCGATCTACGTGTGCGGGGCGACCGTGCAGGGTGTGCCCCACATCGGCCACGTGCGCAGCGGGCTCAACTTCGACGTGCTGCGGCGCTGGCTCGGCCGCACGTACGCGGACGTCCGGCTGGTGCGCAACGTCACGGACATCGACGACAAGATCCTGGCCAAGGCCGCCGACCACGGCCGCCCGTGGTGGGAGTGGGCCTACCAGCACGAGCGCGAGTTCGAGGACGCGTACACGGCGCTGGGCTGCCTGCCGCCGTCCTACGCGCCGCGCGCCACCGGCCACGTGTCGCAGATGGTCGACCTGATGCAACGCCTGGTGGACCGCGGCCACGCGTACGCGGCGCGGGGCGACGTCTACTTCTCGGTCACGTCGTTCCCGGAGTACGGCGCGCTGTCCGGCCAGAAGCTCGACGACGTGCACCAGGGCGAGACGACGGGCCGGGGCAAGCGCGACCCGCGCGACTTCACGCTGTGGAAGGCCGCGAAGCCCGGTGAGCCGTCCTGGCCGACGCCGTGGGGTCCGGGCCGGCCCGGCTGGCACCTGGAGTGCTCCGCGATGGCCACCACCTACCTGGGTGGCACGTTCGACATCCACGGCGGCGGCATCGACCTGATCTTCCCGCACCACGAGAACGAGCAGGCGCAGTCCCGCGCGGCCGGCGACGGGTTCTCGCGGTACTGGATGCACAACGCGTGGGTGACCCTCAGCGGCGAGAAGATGTCCAAGTCGCTGGGCAACACGGTCGCCATCCCCGAGCTGCTCAAGCAGGTCCGCGCGGCCGAGCTGCGCTACTACCTGGTCGGCCCGCACTACCGGTCGACCATCGAGTTCTCCCGCGAGGCGCTCGACGACGCGGTGTCCGCGTACCGGCGGATCGAGTCGTTCCTGCGCCGCGTGGTGGAGCGGACCGGGTCGATCGGCGAGGAGGGCGTGCTGTCCGAGGCGTTCACCGCGTCGATGGACGACGACATGGGGACACCGGGTGCGGTGGCCGCGATCCACAAGCGGGTCCGGGAGGGCAACACGGCGCTGGAGGCGGCGGACGACCTGACCGCCCGCGCGGCGGCCGAGTCGGTGCGCGCCATGGCCGGTGTGCTCGGCGTCGACCCGCTGACGTGGACCGACAACACGACCGACGGGACGGGCAGCCGACAGGCGCTGGCCACGTTGGTCGAACACGTGCTGGAAGAGCGCGTGAAAGCCCGCCAGGACAGGGACTTCGCGAAGGCCGATGCGCTGCGCGACCACCTGCTGCTGGCCGGGATCGCCGTCGAGGACACCCCCGACGGTCCACTGTGGACCTTGAAGGACGACTGAAGCCCGTGGCAGGGAACTCCAAGCGCCGGGGTGCGATGCGCAACCCCGGGTCCAAGAAGGGCGCGGTCGTCGGTTCCGGCGGGCAGAAGTCGAAGGGCTTGCAGGGCAAGGGCCCGACGCCCAAGGCGACGGACCGGCCGAACCACCCCGCGTACAAGCGCGCCCAGGCGAGCGCCAAGGCCGACCAGAACCGCTCGCGCCGCCAGAAGTCCGGGGAGAACTCGCCGGAGACGGTCGCCGGGCGCAACCCGGTGGTCGAGTGCCTGCGCGCGGGCATCCCGGCGACGGCGCTCTACGTGGCGATGGGCATCGAGGCCGACGACCGGGTCGCCGAGGCGGTGAAGCTGGCCGCCGACCGGGGCATCTCGGTGCTGGAGGTGCAGCGCGGCGAGCTGGACCGGATCACCGGCGGCGCACTGCACCAGGGCCTCGGGCTCCAGGTGCCGCCCTACGAGTACGCCGAGCCGCGCGAGCTGCTCAAGCTCGCCCGCGAGTCCGACAACCCGCCGCTGCTGGTGGCGCTGGACGGCGTGACCGACCCGCGCAACCTGGGTGCCGTGGTGCGCTCGGCGGCGGCGTTCGGGGCGCAGGGCGTGGTGCTGCCGCAGCGGCGCTCGGCGAGCATCACCGCCGTGGCGTGGCGGACCAGCGCGGGCACCGCGGCGCGGCTGCCGATCGCGATCGCGACGAACCTCACCCGGCAGTTGCGCGAGTGGGCCGAGGCGGGCCTGATGATCGTGGGCCTGGACGCCGACGGCGACGTCGACGTGGACGGCCTCGACCTGGCCACCGGGCCGCTGGTGGTGGTCGTGGGCTCGGAGGGGCGCGGGCTGTCCCGGTTGGTCCGGGAGACCTGCGACCAGACCGTGTCGATCCCGATGGCGGCGGGCGTGGAATCGCTCAACGCGTCGGTGGCGGCCGGTGTGGTGCTCGCGGAGGTGGCCCGTCGACGCAGGTCGGAGCTTTGACCGGGGGTGACGGCGGGCGGTTTGTCACCCGATCGGCAACCTCGCCGGCGACCGCCGGATAAGGTTCCCGGCGATGTCCTTCGCCACGCCCCTGTTCCTGTGGTTCTTCCTGCCGCTCGTGCTCGCGGCGGTCCTCGTCGCGCCCCGGACCTGGCGCAACGGGGTCGTGGCGGTCGCCAGCCTGTTCTTCTACTTCACCGGCGCGGGCGGGACGACGTTCCTGCTGCTCGGCGCGATGGTGGTGAACTACCTGGCGGGCCGCCGGCTGGAGCCGGGCGCGCCGGGCGACCGGAAGCTGGTCCTGGTCGGCGCGATCTGCCTGAACCTGGGCGTGCTGCTGGTCTGGAAGTACCTGGGGTTCGCCACCGAGCAGCTCGCCGCGATCGCGTCGATCATCGGCGTGGACCTGCCGGTGGTACACCTCGCGCTGCCGATCGGCATCTCGTTCTACACGTTCCACCACATCTCGTACGTGGTGGACGTGTACCGGGGTGAGCGGCCCGCGCTGAAGGAGCCGGTCGCGTTCGTCACCTACATCGCGATGTTCCCCCAGCTCGTGGCCGGGCCGATCGTCCGGTACCGGGAGATCGCGGACCAGTTGCCGCAGCGGCGGCTGCACCGGTGGGACGACATCGCGGCGGGGTTCCCGAGGTTCGCGCTGGGGCTCTGCAAGAAGGTCGTCATCGCCGACTCGCTGGCTCCGCTGGTCGACGCCTGCTTCGCCACCCCGAACGACCGGATGACCTTCGCGATCGCCTGGTTGGGCGCGATCGGTTACACCCTGCAACTGTACTTCGACTTCTCCGGCTACTCGGACATGGCGATCGGGCTGGGCCGGATGCTCGGCTTCCGGTTGCCGGAGAACTTCGCCCGGCCGTACTCCTCGGTGACCATCACCGAGTTCTGGCGGCGCTGGCACATGTCGCTGTCCCGCTGGTTCCGGGACTACGTCTACATCCCGCTGGGCGGCAACCGGACCGGCGTGCTGCGCACCTACCGGAACCTCGGGATCGTTTTCGTGCTCACCGGTTTCTGGCACGGAGCCAACTGGACGTTCCTCGTCTGGGGTTTGTTCCACGGCGGCCTGCTGGTCCTGGAACGGCGTTTCGGCTGGGATTCCGGTCCGGTCACCACCCGCGCCCGAATTGCCCGGCGGGTGCTCACCACCGTGCTCGTGGTAATCGGCTGGGTGTTCTTCCGGTCGGCGGACCTCGGCGACGCGTTCACCATCATCGGCCACCTCCTGGTACCCGATTTCGGGGGCCTGGGGGAAGCCGTGGCAGCCGCCGCGACCAATCAGCGGATTGTGCTCCTGGTCGCCGCGCTGGCGATTGTGATAATGCCCGCGCACCCCGTGACGGGCCCTTACCTGGAGTCCTCTCGGGACAAGATCGCGGTAGCCGCTAGGGTGTCCCTGATGACGGTGGGCGTTGCCTACGCGGCGATCCTGGTCGCCAGCGGCACGTTCAGCCCGTTCCTGTACTACCAGTTCTGATGATCGACAAGCGGGCCTCGGCAACAATTGTCGAACGGTGCTCCGACCGCACGCTGGTCGGCCCGCACGAACGCGCTGGACCGCACGGACCAGCGGTGCGACGACCAATGGAGGTCGCCTTGACCCCGAGTAGGCGGGCTTTGCGCACGGCGGGTCACCTACCGTCAACTGTCAAGAATAGTTACCCGGCCCATCGCCATTGTAACTACTTTATGTAACTGATCTGGTCCGTTCGGGTACACACTGTGGTAGGACAGAGAGTGAACAACCAGCAGCTTCTACCGTGCTAACCGAGATAATTGTTACTTCGGGTGGGGGTCACGTGACTCACTCATCGGGGCCGACGAACCTGGAGGAGCGGTGACTTCCGGGGGGACGATCCGCGCGCTCGTGGGCAACCGCGAGTTCCGCGGCATGTGGATCGGTTCGACCGTGTCCACCGTCGGCGACCAGTTCGCGGCGGTGGCGCTGTCACTCCTGGTGTTCGAGCGCACGGGCTCCCCCGCGTGGACCGCTCTGACCTGGTCCCTCACGCTGCTCCCGGCGCTGGTGTCCGGCCCCCTGCTGGGCTGGGTCGCGGACCGGTACCCCCGACGCACGGTGATGGTCTGCTGCGCCTGGGCGCAGGCCGCCCTGGTCGGTCTGATGGCGCTGCCCGGCGTACCGCTGTGGATCATGATAGTCCTCCTGGTCGCCGTGCTGATGATCGCCTCCCCCTTCCTGGCCGCCCAGGAGGCGAGCCTCCCCTCCGTGCTGCCGGACAAGCGCTACGACGACGGCGTCGCCCTGTTCGGGACCTCCGTGGACGTGGCCCAGATGGCCGGTCTGGCCGGGGCGGGCTTCCTGGTCACGGCGGCGAGCCCGCAGGTGGCGCTGGCGGTCGACGCGGTGACGTTCGTGCTGGTCGCGATCCTGATCCAGGCGTCGGTGACGTTCCGCCCGGCGGCCGACCCGCTCGGCTCGGAGCATCGGGAAACCGAAGATCGAAAAGGAGCTTTCGCGCTGCTCGTCACTGAGCCGCGGTTGCGCTCTCTAATGGGTATGCGCATGTTGGCAGGCATCGCCATGGTGCCCGAGGGCCTGGCCGTGCCGTTGGCGGCCGACCTGGACGCGGTGTGGGCCGTGGGGCTCATCCTGGCCATCGAGCCGGCGGCGAACGTGCTGGGGGTGGCGGTGCTGTTCCGGTTGGTGCGGGACCCGGCGAAGCGCGAGCGGCTGATCGGGCCGCTGGCGATCCTGTCGCTGGCCCCGCTCGTCCTGTTCGCGCTGAACCCCAACCTGACCTGGACGATCGCCCTGCTGGTGATCGCCGGCATGGCCGGGGCCTACCACACGCCCGCGCGCTCGGCGTGGATGCGCATCCTGCCGGACGCCTACCGCGGACGCGCCTACGGCATCGCCCGCACGGCGCTGCGGTCCAGCCAGGGGGGCGGCATGGCCCTGGCGGGTGTGGTCGCGCACGCGATCGGCTCGGTGACCGCGACCCTGGCGGGCGCGGGTGCCATCGGGCTGCTCCTCGCGGGGCAGGCGACCGTAGCCTGGAACCGGGCAAGGGCCAGGACCGACCCGAACACGGTGACCACATGAAACGTACTCATCACGAATGGCGATTCTCATGACGAGGCGTTCGTGCGCGCTCAGCGAGAACGCACGCACGTACGGTGAAGATTCAGGACCGGGCTCAAGGAGAGCGATGGGGTCACCACTCGCGGTTACGCATGGCAGACACTCCTCTACTCGCAGCTTGGGTACCGAGGGGGGCCGTAAGGCCGTCGCTGCGCCGGCGAGTGGCCGCACGGCGGCGGCATGAGTGTAGGGGGACGTGGTGGAGAACAGTTTGCCTGACCACGGGCCGTCCGCGACAGCCAAGTGGCGTCTGAGGCGCAACTGGGACCTTTGGGCGCTGCGCCGCACCGCGATCGGCTACATCCTTTCCGTCGAACTGGTGGTGGCAATTGCCGCCATTTGGCTGCTGGCTACCCTCGGTTCCGCACCGACCACGGATTGGCTCCGCTTCGCGGCCCTGCTGTTGGCCGTCACGATCCACTTGACGACCGTGCGCCGGGCCGAGGAATCCCGTCGGGACGAATCCGCGGGGCCGTACTTCGACCTCACGTCCGTGTGGACTTTCGCCGCGGCGATCGTGCTGCCACCCGCCTTGGCCGTGCTGGTCGCGGTGTGGCTGCGGATCGTGCTGTGGCCGATCGCCCGGCGGCAGCCGTACCGGTTCGTGTTCACCTCCGCGCACATCGTGGCGAGCACGCTGCTCGCGAACGCGGCCGTCCACCTGTCGGGATTCTCGCTCGACGCCTCCGGCCGGGTCTTGACGGACCTGGCCCTGCTGGGCGTGCTGGTCCTGGTGGCCGCGCTGTACTGGTTCGTCCAGGTGCTGCTGATGACCATCGCGCTGAAGATCGTCAACCCGCAGACCCGGTTCGTGGACTCGCTGGGCACGCGCAACGACAACATGCTGGAGATGACCACGCTGGGCGTCGGCGCGATGCTCGGCCTGCTGGTCGCCACGCACTGGGTCGCGCCGCTGCTGCTGGTCCTGCCGGTGATCCTGGTCAACGCCCTGCTGCACCGCGCGTCGGAGCGGCAGGCCCACCTGGAGCGGCTGGTCGCCGAGCAGCACAAGGCGCACCTCCAGCTCACCAAGGACGCGCACACCGACTACCGCACCGGCCTGTTCAACACCAACGGCCTGAGCGAGCACGCGGGCCGGCTGACCGAGCGGTGCCGGCACGCGGACCTGCCGGTGACCGTGCTGGCGATCGACCTGGACCACTTCAAGCGGATCAACGACACGTGGGGCCACCCGGCGGGCAACGCGGTGCTGGCCGAGGTGGGCCGCATCCTGCGCGAGAAGCTGCGTCCCGGCGACGTGGCGGGCCGGGACGGCGGCGAGGAGTTCGTGGTCGTGCTGGCCGAGACGGGCCTCGCGCAGGGCACCGCCATCGCGGAGCGGGTGCGCGAGGCGATCGGCGAGATGTCCGTGGTGACCACCGACAAGCACCGCAACACGGTGACCCTGCGGGGACGCAACCTGCCGCTGACCGAGGACGGCCCGGAGGTGCGGGCGATCTCCGCGTCCGTCGGCGTGGCCGTGGTCCCGGACAACGGCGACAACCTGCTGGCCGCCCAGCACAGCGCCGACGCGGCGCTCTACGCGGCCAAGGAGAACGGCCGCAACCAGGTGCGCGTGGCGGGCATCGACATCCAAGCCCACCGGCTGCCCGTGCCGCGCGTGGACGAACCCGTGCCGCTCGTGGACGAACCCGAGATCACCCGCTCCGCCTGAGCCGGGCGCGCGACCGGCACCCTCCGAGCTAGCGGAGGGCCTGACGCGCATCAGCGCGCACATCCGCGTCCGTGTCACCCAGTGCCCGTTCCAGCGCAGCCGAAACATCGAGCCGGTCAGCCCACTGCGCGGGTACCCGGACCACGGCTTTCCTAACGTCGGGGTGGCCGTCCGCCAGGCACCCCACCACCGCTCCGGGCTCCTCCACCGCCCTCATCCGGACCTGCCGGGCCGGGTCGTCCAGCCCCCATGCGGCGACCGGCCGCGACGCCGCGAACCACCAGGCCGGCGGCACGGACCAGCAGGTCGGGGTCGTGCGCGAGGATCACCAGCACGTCCGGTCCGGCGCGCAGCGCGCCCCGCCCCGTGGCCACCTGGACGCACGGCTCCCGTTCCGGGTCGTCCGGCGCGTGCGGTGCCGGCAGCCCGCGAACTCCACTCGAACAGCCCGCGACCGAATGGTCGTCCGGCGCGATCTCCACCCCCACGCCGATCTCGGAGATGAGCGTCTCCACGTGGTGCGTGCGGCGGTCGCGTCCACTGTGGAACGTCCCCGTGGACGGCCCGGTCAGACTTCCGCGCGGCTCCGCGAGCCGCCGAGAACCCGGCACACGACGTAGATCAGGAAGGACACCGCCGTGACGAACGCGCTCACCGGCACGCCGGGGGCGAGCGACAGCAGGATTCCCAGCAGCACGGCGGTTTCCGCGAACACCACCGCCAGCACGGTCGCCTTGACCGGCGACGCGGTGACCCGGCTCGCGGCGGCGGCCGGTGTGATCATCAGCGACAGCACCAGGAGCGCGCCGACGATCTGCACGCTCAGCGCCGTGGCGATGCCCACCAGCACCGCGAAGATCACCGCGAGCGTGCGCACCGGCACGCCCCGCGCCGTCGCCACGCCCGGGTCGACCGAGGCGAAGTGCAGCGGCCGGTAGATGACCGCCAGCACCACGAGCACCGCGACCGACGAGCCGACCAGCAGCCACATGTCGGTCGAGCCGACGTTCACGATCTGCCCGGTCAGCAGGCCGAACTTGTTGGCCGACCGGCCCTTGTACATGAACAGGAACAGCACGCCCAGGCCGAGCCCGAACGCCAGGATCGCGCCGATCACCGAGTCCCGGTCGGAGTCGCGCCGGGACAGCAGCCCCAGCAGCAGCGCCGCCACCACGGACCCGGCCAGCGCGCCGTAGCCGACCCCGACGCCGACGAGCAGCGCCGCCGCGCCGCCGGTGAAGGCGAGCTCGGACGTGCCGTGCACGGCGAACGCCATCTTGCGGGTCACCACGAGCGGCCCGAGCAACCCGGCCACCACGCCCAGCACCGCACCCGCCAGCAGCATCTGCCGCACGAAGTCGTACCCGAGCAGGTCGACCGTGAGCGACAGGTCGAAGAAGTTCTCCATCAGTCCTCATCCGCCAGGTGGTGCGGCTCTTCCTCGCACACGTGCTGCGCGCCGACCACGTGGATCTGGCCGCGCACGCGGACCACCTCGACGTTCGTGCGGTAGAGCGCGGACAGCGTGGCCGACGTCATCACGTCGGCCGGCGCGCCGATCCGGAAGCGACCGTCCACCAGGTACAGCACCCGGTCGACCAGCGGCAGGACCGGGTTGATCTCGTGGGTCACGAAGAGCACGGCGGTGCCGGCCGCGCGCCGCCTGCGGTCGATCAGGTCGCTGACCACCCGCTGGTGCGCGAGGTCCAGCGAGAGCAGGGGCTCGTCGCAGAGCAGCACCTTCGGGTCGCCCACCAGCGCCTGCGCCACCCGCAGCCGCTGCTGCTCGCCACCGGACAGCAGCCCGACTGGGTCGGCGGCGTAGCGGGTCGCGCCGACGGCGGCCAGCGCGGTGTCCACCGCGGCCCGCCGCCGGCCGCGGTTGCGCCAGCCGATGCCCCAGTCGTGCCCGTCCAGGCCGAACCCGACCAGGTCCCGGCCGCGCAGGGTGAGCGACGGGTCCAGCGCGCGCTGCTGCGGGATGTAGCCGATGCGCCGGTTGCCGCCGACCACGTCCACCGTGCCCGCGGAAAGCGGTTGCAGGCCCAGCAGCACGCGCATCAGGCTCGTCTTGCCCGACCCGTTGGGCCCCAGCACGGCCACGAACTCGCCGGGGGCCACGTCCAGGTCCAGCCCGTCCCACAGCACGCGGTCCCCGTAGGACAGTCGCGCCCCGCGCAGGGCCACCGCGCTCCGCACGGACTTGTCGCTCACCTGTGCGGTCATCCGCGAAGCGCCCCCGCCAACGCGTCCACCTGCTTCGTCATCCAGTCAAGGTAACCCGTCACGCCCTCCGGCAGCGTCTCGGTGACCTCGACGACCGGGACACCGGCCTTGCCCGCCTTCTCCACGACCTGCTTGACCGCCGTGTTCTCGGTCTGCACGTTGTTCACGATGGCGGACACCTGCTTCTCGTCCACCAGTCGGATGACATCCGCCAGCGCGGCGGCCGGGATGTCGGTCTCGCCCTCGACGGCCTCGCTGAACGTCTCCGGGGTGGCGTCCTCCACGCCCGCGACGTCCAGCAGGTAGTGCGCGACCGGCTCGGTCTCCAGCACCTTCTTGCCCTTGCCCACGCCGTCGAGGCGCTGGTGCAGCTCCTCCAGCCTGCGACCGAACTCGGCGGCGTTGTCGGTGAAGGCGGCCTTCTTGTCCGGCGCGATCTCGGACAGGTCGGCGGCGGCCTGGTCGGCGACCTTGCGCACGGTGTCCAGGTCGTACCAGACGTGCTCGTTGACCGAGTGGTCGTGCGGCTCCTCGGCGTGCGACTCCTCGGGGTGCGATTCCTCCGGGTGGGGCTCCTCGTGGTCGTGGATCTTGCCGGACAGCGGGAAGGTCTCGATCTTCTTGGCCTTCTCGGTCTCCGTGGTGAGGAGCGTGGCGAAGAAGTCGTCGTAGCCGCCGCCGTTGAAGATGACCAGTTGGGCGTCCCTCACCAGGGCCACGTCGGAGGGCTTGCTGTTGTAGGAGTGCGGGTCGCCCGAAGGGTCGTTGATGATCGCGGTGACGTCGACCGCGTCGCCGCCCACGGCCTTGACGACGCTGCCCCACACGTTGGTCGAGGCGACGACCTTGATCTTGCCGTCGGCGGTCGGGGAGGCCGGTGAGCCGCCGCAGGCGGTGAGGGCGACGGCCGTCACGGCGGCCACCGCGCCGAGCATCGCGTTACGGACGGTCATGAGTGGACTCCTCGACAGGCTGATCGATAGGTAATGGAAACCGTTGTCGAGTTCAGTTTAGAACGCTGCGCCACCCGGACGTCCACCGACCGGGTGGTTTGTGGCCTGGAACGCCATCGGGGGCCACCCGCCGCAGCAGGTGGCCCCCGATAGGTGGGCGGTCGGTAGCCGACCCGTCTCAGTTGGTGATGCGCGCGCCCGTCTCCGGGTGGAACAGGTGGACCTCGCCGGCGTCCCGCACGGCGACCTTCACCCTCTGGCCCAGCGCCGGCGGCGTGCGCCCGTCGACCCGGACCACGAACCGCTGCGAGGAGCTGCCGATCCGCACCGCGCCGTGCACGAGCGCGTCCGCGCCCAGCTCCTCGACCAGCTCGACGACCATCTCCATGCCATCGCCCTGCGAGCTGACCAGCGCCAGCGCCTCCGGCCGGATGCCGAACGTGACCTCGTTCAGGCCCTCGACCCCGGCCGCGTCCAGCGCGCGGCGCTCCAGCGGCACCACGATCCCGTCGAGCTTCACGCCCTCGGCGGTCAGCGGCACGGTCTTGAGGTTCATCGCGGGCGAGCCCATGAACCCGGCCACGAACGCGTTGCCCGGCCTGTCGTAGAGCGCGCGCGGGGTGTCGCACTGCTGGAGCAGGCCGTCCTTGAGCACGGCCACCCGGTGGCCCATGGTCATGGCCTCGACCTGGTCGTGCGTGACGTAGATGGTGGTCGTGCCGAGGCGCTGCTGGAGGGCGGCGATGTTGGCGCGGGTCTCCACGCGCAGCTTCGCGTCCAGGTTGGACAGCGGCTCGTCCATCAGGAAGACGGAGGGCTCGCGCACGATCGCCCGGCCCATCGCGACGCGCTGCCGCTGGCCGCCGGAGAGCGCCTTGGGCTTGCGCTCCAGGTACTTGGTGAGGTCGAGCATCTTGGCCGCCTCACCGACCTTCTCCTTGATCTGCGCCTTGTTGACGCCGCGCAGCTTGAGCGCGAAGCCCATGTTCTCGGCGACCGTCATGTGCGGGTAGAGCGCGTAGGACTGGAACACCATCGCGATGTCCCGGCCCTTCGGCGGCACGTTGGTGACGTCCTTGCCGCCGATCTTGATGGCACCCTCGTCCACGTCCTCCAGACCCGCGAGCATCCGCAGCGCGGTCGACTTGCCCGAGCCGGACGGACCGACCAGCACCAGGAACTCGCCGTCGGCGACGTCGAGCGACAACTCGTCGACGGCACGGACCGGCGGGTTGCCGGAGAAGATCCGCGACGCTTTGACGTAGGCGACCTCAGCCATGTAACGCACCTTTCACTACCCAGCTTTGCCGCAACGCTAGGCATTGCAAGCGCTTACGGGAACGGGTGCATTGGTCTACTTTCCGCCGATCCGGCCGCCGTTCGCGCCGCGCGGCCGGGGTCAGCCCTTCACCGCGCCCGACGACAGCCCGGTCACCAGGAACCGCTGCACCAGGTAGAACACCACGACCGCCGGGATCGCCACCAGGACCGACGCCGCCGCCAGGTGCCCCCACTCGGTCCGGTTCTGCTGGACGAACACCTGCAACCCCACCGCGAGCGTCTTCGACCCGTCGGCGGCGGACAGGAACGCCGACGCGAACGCCACCTCGCCCCAGGCCGTCAGGAACGCGTAGAACGCCGTCACCGCCAACCCCGGTCGTGCCAGCGGCAAGATCAGCCGCCGGAACACGCCGAACGGCGACAGCCCGTCCACCCGCCCGGCCTCGTCGATGTCGGTCGGGATGGTGTCGAAGTAGCCCTTCAGCATGTACGTGCAGAACGGCACGGCGGTCGTGCAGTAGACCAGCACCAGGCCGAGGCTCGTGCCCTGCACGCCGAGCGCGAGCAGGATGTTGTACAGCGGCACGATCAGCACCGCGAACGGGAACATCTGCACCACCAGGAACGACAGCATCAGCGACCGCTTGCCGGGGAAGCGGAACCGGGACACGGCGTAGCCCGTGGTCGCCGACAGGAACACCGAGATCACCGTCGTCATCAGCGCGATCGTGATCGAGTTGCCGAACCACGCCAGGAAGTCGCCCTTCTCCCCGGACAGGATTCGCGCGTAGTTGTCCACGCTGGACTCGTTGACCAGCTTCGGCGTGCTCTCGATCGCACGGGCGTCGGGTTTGAACGACGTGACGAGCACCCAGAACACGGGGAAGACGGCGATCAGGGACGCACCGCCGAGCGCCGCGTGCAGACCGACGCCGGCGAGCGTGGAACGGTCACCGCGCTTGCGCAGGGGCGCGGCGGTCTTGTCGACGGCCCGCAGGGACACGGCTTCCACCGTCATCACCACACCTCACCCTGCTTGCGCAGTGCACGCCGGTAGACGCCCGCGAACACGAGCAGGACGGACAGGATCAGCACGCCGTACGTGGACGCCACGGCGTAGTCGCGCGACGCGCCGGAGAAGAACCGCTCGAACGCGTAGGTCACCAGGATGCGCGTGTTCGGGTTCGAGCCGGTGATCAGGTAGATGACGGCGAACATGTTGAACGTCCAGATGGTGCCCAGCAGCACGACGGTCCCGGACACCGCCCGGAGCCCCGGCAGGGTGATGTCGCGGAACCGCTGCCACGCCGACGCCCCGTCCACCTCGGCCGCCTCGTAGAGGTCGCCGGGGATCGACTGGAGACCGCCCAGCAGCGCCACCATCATGAACGGCACGCCCAACCAGACGTTGACCACCACGACGGCCACCAGGGCCCAGTCGGACTGGCCCAGCCAGATCGGGTCGGGCAGGCCGAGCGCGCGCAGGAGCTGGTTGATGATCCCGTACTGGGCGTTGAACATGTACTTCCACGCGAACGCGCTGATGAACGCCGGCACCGCCCACGGCAGGATCAGCAGCACCCGGTAGACGGCCCGCCCCGCCACCCGGCGGTTGAGCAGCAGCGCCAGGCCGAGGCCGATCGCGAAGTGGCAGGACACGCAGCCGAACGTCCAGACCAGCGTGCGGACCAGCGTGGACCAGAACGCGCCGAAGCTGGGGTCGCCGGACAGGACGTGCAGGTAGTTCGCCAACCCCACGACGCGGTACGCGGCGGGCCGGTCGAGGACCGGGTTGGCGATGGTGCCCTCGTTGACGTCCGTGAAGGTGAAGAACACCCCTTGGGCGAGCGGGTACAGCACCAGCACCGCGACGACCACCACCACCGGCAGCACCATCGCGTACGCGTACCAGTGCCGGTCCAGGAACCTGCGCACGGTCGGGTCGCCTCCTCGCTGTGGTCGGGGACGGCGCGGGACGCACCCGCCGCGCCCGGCCCGGGGCGCTGCGCGCCGTGCGGACGACGCGCGGCGCGCGGGCACGTCAGTCGGTGCTGTAGTCCGTCACGACCTGGTCCTTGTACGCCTTGGCCACCTCGTCCAGCGCCGTCCCGGCGTCCTTCTTCCCCGCCAGCACGTCCGCGTACGCGATCTTCAGCGGGTCGAACAACTGCCCGCCCTCGGGAATCCACGGCCGGGCGTGCGCGGCCGTCACCACCGGCTGGAACGCCGACACCACCGGGTTCGCCCGCACGTCCGCGTCCTCGTACGCCGACTTGCGGGTGGGCAGCAGCCCGAGTTCCTTCGCGATCCGCACCTGCGACCCGACCGAGCTCAGGCAGGCGATGAGCTTCGCCGCCGAGCCCTCGGCCCGGCTGCCCTTGCGGATCACGTAGTCGTGCCCGCCCACCGGCGCGGAGCCCTTGCCCGCCACCTCGCCCGGGACCGGCGCGATGCCCAGGTTGCCCTTGTCCGCGAACGCCGTGCCCTGGTGGTAGTCCGCCACCGACCACGGCCCGTTGACCACCATCGCGACCTCGCCCGACGAGAACGCGGCCTGCATGTTGCCGTAGGAGTTGGCCGGGTCCAGCGCGGTCGTCGCGGCCTTCGCGTCGAGCAGGCCCTTCGCGGTCCGCAGCGCCTTCACGTTCTCCGGCGAGTCGACCACGATCTTCTTCGCCGACGCGTCCACCAGGTCGCCGCCGGCCCCGTAGATGAACGGCAGCGCGTAGTAGGCGTCGTTGTTGATGAAGAAGGTCTTCTCGCCGCCGAGCTTCGTCGCCGCGGCCTTGACCTCGTCCCACGTCTTCGGCGGTTCGACGCCCGCAGCGGCGAGCAGCTCCTTGTTGTAGAACAGCGCCAGCGAGTCCGTCACCTGCGGCACGCCGTAGGTCCTGCCCTCGTACCTGGTCGAGCCGAGCGGGGTGGCGAGGAAGTCCGCGCTGTCCCGGCCGAGGTCCGTGTCGGTCAGGTCCACCAGGTAGCCGAGCTTCGCGAGCTGCGGCACCCAGGCGACCTCGGCGCGGAGGACGTCGGGCCCCTGGCCGCCCTGCGCGGCGGTCTTGTAGTTGTTCAGCGCCAGGTCGAAGGGGACCGTCTCGGTCTTGACCTCGAACCCGCCCCGGGTCGCGCAGTCCCGCGCGATCTCGTCGAACACCGGGGCCTCGTTGGGCCCGCTGGTGTCCCAGAAGGTGACCTCGCCGCTGTCGCCCGCCGCGCCGCCGCCACCGCACGCGGTGAGGACGAGGGCACCGGCGATGCCTGCTGCCACGGCGGTCGTGAGGGTGGTCCGTCGCATCGTCGTTGCAGTCCTCCTACCGGCCCCACCGGAGTGAAACCATTGCAAGAAGTTGCGAAATTCTTGACGCGGATTTCATACCCACGACCAGCACGGGGTCAAGACCTCCAGCGAAAGCCTGCCGTAACGGAGGCGGCCGTCCGGGCGAATGCCGGGTAGGCGTTGCAAAAGTTTGCCACTCGCGGCAGGCTGCACGTCACCCACGACGAGCGAGGAGGCAGGGTGTCCGGTCTGTCCGAGATCGCGAGGGCAGCCGGGGTGAGCATCTCCACGGTCAGCCGGGTGCTCAACCGCCGGGCGGGGGTCAACGAGGAGACGCGCCAGCGCGTGCTCGCGGTCCTCGCGGACATGCCCTACACGCCGAGGGGCCTGGGGGCGTTGCAGCGGACCGGCGTGATCGGGCTGCTGGTGCCGGAGCTGTCCAACCCGGTGTTCCCGGCGTTCGCCGAGGCGCTGGAGGTGCGCGCCGCCCGGCTGGGCTACTCGTCGCTGCTGTGCAACACCCGCGCCACCGGCTCGGCCGCGATGGGCGAGGAGGAGTACGTCCGGATGCTGCTCGCGCGCGGCGTCGAGGGCATGGTGTTCGTGTCGCCGGAGATCACCAACGTGGAGGTCCCGCTGGGCCAGGCCCCGCGCCCGAGCTACTACGCCAAGCTGCTCGCGGACGGCGTGCACATGGTCTTCCTCAACGGCGCGACCCCGTCGCTGGACGTGCCGGACGTGACCGTGGACGAGCAGCACGCCGGCTACGCGGCGACCCGACACCTGGTGGAGCTGGGGCACCGGCGGATCGGGTTCGTGTCGGGACCGGGCCGGTCGCTGCCGTCCCGGCTCAAGCGCGCGGGCTGGGCGGCGGCGATGGAGGAGGACGGGTTGCCGGCGGGCTCGGAGTTCGTGGCGCACTCCTCGTTCGGGCCGGAGGGCGGGGCCGAGGCGACGGGCCGGCTGCTGGACACCGTGCGGCCCACGGCGGTGTTCTGCTCCTCCGACCACATGGCGATCGGCGTGCTGCGGGAGGCGCACAAGCGCGGGCTGAACGTGCCGCGCGACCTGTCGGTGGTGGGTTTCGACGACATCCCGCTGGCGTCCTACTGCTCGCCGTCGTTGACCACGCTGGCCCAGCCGATCGAGGAGATGGCGGCAGCGGCCGTGGACGAGTTGGTGCACCGGCTGGACCCCGATCGGCGGCGTCGGCCGGTGGGCAACTACACCCGCGTGTTCCGCCCGAAGCTGGTCATCCGGGAGTCGTGCGCGCCGCCACCACCCGCCTAATTGGTCTGGACCATGTTCCAGACAGTTAACCCGGTCCGACCTGCGCTGATGACCAGTTGCAGGGATGCGGGTCACCCCTGCTTCTGTAATTGGTTCTGAACCGTTACGGTCACTTCATGGCGCGGTCGATGCATGTGCGACGCCCCGCGACGCTCGCCTCACTGGCGGCGGAGCTGGGTGTTTCCCGGACAACGGTGTCCAACGCGTACAACCGTCCCGACCAGCTCTCGCCAGAGCTGCGACGCCGGGTGTTGGAGACAGCGAGACGACTCGGGTACCCGGGCCCCGACCCGGTGGCCAGGTCGCTGCGCACGCGGAAGGCGGGTGCGGTGGGGCTCTTGCTCACCGAGAACCTGTCCTACGCGTTCCGCGACCCGGCCGCGATCGGGTTCCTGGAGGGCCTGGCGCTGGCGTGCGAGGACGCCGGGACCGGCCTGCTGCTGGTGCCGGCGAACCCCGAGCGCGAGGACGTGGCGGCCGTGCACCGCGCGGGCGTCGACGGGTTCGTCGTGTACTCGGTGCCCGACGACGACCCGCACCTGGCCGCCGTGCTCGAACGGCCGGTGCCGACCGTGGTGTGCGACCAGCCGGACCTGGGGAACGTCGATCGGGTGGGAATCGACGACCGGGCCGCGATGAACTCGCTCGCCAAGCACCTGATCTCGCTGGGGCACCGGCGGATCGGCGTGGTGTGCATGAGGCTGGCCCGCGACCGCAACGACGGCTACGTGTCGCTGGAGCGGCAGCGGTCGGCGCACTTCCACGTGCAGCGGGCCCGGATCGCCGGGCTGGCCGAGGCGTTCACCGAGGCCGGCGTGGACTGGGCGGCCGTCCCGGTGGTGGAGCGGTTCGACCACACCACCGCGTCCGGCGCGTCGGCCGCGGCGCAGGTGCTCGACCGCGACCCGCGGATCACCGCGCTGGTCTGCACCTCGGACATCCTCGCCCTGGGCGCGCTCGCCGAGGCCCGCGAGCGCGGGCTGAACGTGCCGCACGACCTGACCGTCACCGGGTTCGACGGCATCCGGGAGGCCGAGCAGTCCGGTCTGACCACGGTCCGCCAGCCGGTGCTGGAGAAGGGCCGCGCGGCGGGCAGGCTGCTGCTGGACTCGGCCGAGCGGACCCGTCCGCGCTCGGTCACGCTGTCCACCGAACTGGTCGTCGGCACCACCGCCGCCGCGCCGCGCGGTGTGGTCGAAGAGCGCTGGTTCGGTCCGTGACGCGGCGGTGGCCGGGCGTCAGGTCATCCGGAACACGACCGGATCGCTCGTCTTCCCGGCCACCCGCGCGATGAGCAGGTAGTCCCCCGGCCCCAGCGGGGTGTGCTCCGCGCAGCCCGGCTCCGACGTGCTGCCGCGCCACTCCAGCCCGAAGTCGAACACCTCGCCGGGCCGCAGCACCCGGACCTCGCTCCCCCCGGTGGCGAAGCAGTCGTTGCTCGACCACAGGCGCGTGGAGCCGTCCGCGCTGGTCACCACCAGTTCCCGCACCGCGCGGCCGATCTCCCGCGTGCACGGCAGCGGCCCGGTGTTGGACACCAGGATGGTCATCCCGACCGACTGCCCGGCCGGGTACGCGGGCTTCGCCACCTCCGCCTTCACGCCCAACTGCGCGTCCTCGCACGGCTGCGGCGGGCCGGGCGGCGGCTCGGGCGAGGGTGACGGCGAGGGTGACGGCGAGGGTGAAGGTGACGGCGAGGGCGAGGGCGACGAGGTGGGCGAGGGCGCGGGCGAGGTGGACGACGGGGCCGCCGTGGGGCGCTCGCCCTGCGGCGGGCTGGACGTGACCGCCGCCTGCGGGGTCGTGGACCCGGGCTGGCCGCGCCCGATCAGCGCCCCGACCAGCCACGCGACCAGCACCACGGCCACCGCCGAGCCACCGATGGCCAGCGCGCGACGCCGCCGGTACACGGATGGCGGAAGCGGGCCGGTGGGCTCGGTCACCCGACCGAAGGTAATCGGGGCAGTCGGATTAACGGCGTAGGCGGCGGTAATCCGATGAGGTGAACGTGATTCCGGCCCGATTCGCTTGCCGGCGTCCGGGACGCGGGTTCCAATCCGGGGGAACAGGGAGGTGGGCCATGACCTCGATCGACGAACTTCTCCGCCGCAACGACGAGCTGGGCAACGTGGTGCCCGGCGACCGCTCGTCGCCGATGCCTTCGATGAAGGTGGCGATCCTGACCTGCATGGATTCCAGGATCAGGGTGTTCGAGATCTTCGGTCTGCGGCAGGGCGAGGCGCACGTGCTGCGCAACGCCGGCGGTGTCGTGACCGACGACATGATCCGGTCGCTGGCGCTCAGCCAGCGCAAGCTCGGCACCCGCGAGGTGCTGCTGGTGCACCACACGAACTGCGGCCTGGAGCTGGTGACCGAGGACGCGTTCAAGGACGAGCTGGAGCAGGACGCCGGGATGCGCCCGACGTGGTCCGTGGAGGCCTTCCGCGAGGTCAAGGACAGCGTCCGCAACTCGATGAACAGACTTCGCCACAGCCCGTTCGTGCCGCACCGGGACAACGTGCGGGGGTTCGTCTACGACGTCCACACGGGTGCGCTGACCGAGGTCGTCTAGGCGGCGGGGAACCGGGCACGACCACCTCCGCGTGCGTGCCCGGTCCGCCGGGAGTCCGCGTCCACCGGTCGGCCGGGACGTGTGCCGGACTCCCCGATCGGTTTTCACCCCTCCAGGTCATTCTGGAACACTGACGCGCGCTATGAGCCTGGACGCGCAGACCCTCCTCGACTGGTTCGCCGACAACGCCCGCGCGCTGCCCTGGCGTGAGCCCGAGTGCACCGCGTGGGGCGTGCTGGTCAGCGAGATCATGTTGCAGCAGACCCCCGTGGCCCGGGTGGAGCCCCTCTGGCGCGAGTGGCTGGAGCGCTGGCCCACGCCGTCCGCCATGGCCGCCGCCACGCAGGGCGAAGTGCTGCGCGCGTGGGGGAAGCTCGGCTACCCGAGGCGCGCGCTGCGGCTGCACGAAGCCGCACGGGCCATTTCCGCCGACCACGCCGACGTGGTGCCGAGCAACGTGGACAAGCTGCTCGCGCTGCCGGGCATCGGCGCGTACACGGCTCGCGCGGTCGCCGCTTTCGCCTACGGCCAACGGTGCCCGGTGGTCGACACGAACGTCCGCCGGGTCATCGCACGGGCCGTGCACGGCGCGGGCGACGCGGGACCGCCGTCGACCACGCGGGACATGAACGACGTGCGGGTCCTGCTGCCGGAGGAGAACGCGGCGGTGTTCTCGGCGGCGCTGATGGAGCTGGGTGCGATCGTCTGCACGGCCCGCGCGCCCCGGTGCGCGGTCTGCCCGGTGTTCGACACGTGCGCCTGGCAGCGCAACGGCCGCCCCGCGTACGACGGGCCGGTCAAGGCGGTGCAGAAGTTCGCGGGCACCGACCGGCAGGTGCGGGGACTGCTGCTGGACGTGCTGCGCGGCACGGCCGAGCCGGTCGCGAAGACCCGGCTGGACGTCGTGTGGTCGGACGCCGGCCAGCGCGACCGGTGCCTGGACTCGCTGCTGGTGGACGGGCTGGTCGAGCAGACCGACGCCGGGTTGTTCGCGCTGCCCGGGGAGCACTGACGTGCACTGGCTGGTGGTGTTCTTCGACGACGAGGCCGACGCGCGCATCCGCGACCTGTGGCGGCGGGTCGGGGCGACGTTCGAGTACCCGCCGCACCTGAGCTGGGCCGGCGCGGGCACGATCGGGCCGAAGGTCCGCGCCGAGCTGCGCGAGGACCTGTCCCGGCTGTGGCTGCCCGACCTGTGGCTGCACACCCTCGGTGTGTTCGCCGCGTCGGAGAACGTCCTCCAGCTCGGCGCGGTCGTGGACAGCGAGCTGCTGGCCGTGCACTCGGCGGTCCACGACGTGCTCGCGGGCCGGGTGAAGGACCCGAACGCGTACTACCTGCCGGGCAACTGGGTGCCGCACTGCACGCTGCTGCACGGCGTCACCGACGAGGAGCTCGTGCGGGCGTTCACCGCCGTGCACCCGCTCGAACCGATCCGCGCCAAGATCCGCGAGATGTCCGTGGTGGACACTCAGACCGGCGGGATCGACCCGCTGAGGAAGGCCTCCACCGCGCCCCGGTAGACCTCCGGGGCCTCGTCGTGCACGACGTGCCCGGACTCGGGGACCAGCAGGTGCGCGCCGCCCGTCCGCCGGGCGACCTCGGCCATCTGGCCGGGCCGCAGCCCGCCCCGACCGGCCTCGACGGTCAGCGTCGGGCACCGGATGGCGTCCACGAACTCCCAGTAGGACCGCCCGCCCCACTCGGCGGCGATCTCGTAGAGGTCCTCCAGCCGCGCGATCAGGTGGTAGCCGTCCGCGCGCTCCTCGAACATCTCCTCGACATGCGGCACCCGCACCACGGACCGGACGTGCGCGAGCGACTCGAACACCGGCCACGAGTCGAAGTACCAGCGCCACTCGTCCACCGAGCGGCCGGTGTTGTCCGGCACCACGTCCTCCGCCACCACGGCCCGCACCAGGTCGGGACGGGTGGCGGCGAGCACCCACGCGTGCAGCCCGCCCATCGAGTGGCCGATCACCACGGCGGGGGCGAGGTCCAGCCGCTCGATGGTCTCGGCGGCGTCGGCGACGAAGTCCTCCGTGCGGAACGGCCCGCGCCGGGGGTTGCGGCCGTGACCGCGCGCGTCGGTCGCGACCACCCGCCCGTACGGCCGGAGCCACTGCGCCACCGTCCACCACGTGCTCGCCCTGCTCATCAGGCCGTGCAGGAGCAGGATGCCCTGTCCCGATCCGCCGAACTCCGCGACGCCCATGCGTGCATCATGTCGGCATGGCACTGAGCTCCAAGGCCCGCCCTTACCTCCTCGTCGCCGCCTTGGTGCTGGTCGTCGCCGGTGTGCTGGTCGTCAAGATGCCCGGACCACCGGAGGTGACGCCGCAGGCCGTGCCCGAGTCCCCGGCGACGACCACGCCCGCCGTGGTGGACGCCGAGGGCGGTGACGGCGCGGGTGACCCGTACTACCCGCAGGACGGCAACACCGGGTACGACGTGCGCGGGTACGACGTGTCGATCAGCTACGACCCCGCCACCCGGCGGCTGGACGGGAAGGCGCTGATCACGGCCGTCGCCACGGACGGGCTGAGCCGCTTCAACCTCGACCTGTACGAGCTGGAGGTCTCCGAGGTCGCGGTCGGCGACCGGCCCGCCGAGTTCCGCCAGGAGGGTGACCACGAACTGGTGATCACGCCCGCCGACCCGCTGGCCGAGGGCGGCGAATTCGTCGTCGCGGTCACCTACGGCGGCGTGCCGACCCTGTTCGAGGACCGCGCGCTGGGCCGCAGCGGGTGGCAGGTGTCCGCGTCCGGCGGCGCGTTCGCGGCGGGCGAGCCGCACTCGGCGACCACCTGGTTCCCCGCCAACGACACCCCGCGCGACAAGGCGTCGTTCACGCTCGCGGCGCGGGTGCCGGACGGCTGGTCGGTGGTGTCCAACGGCGCGGAGGGCGAGACGACCCACGCCGACGGGTGGTCCACGTACCGGTGGGACGCCCCGCAGCCGATGGCCACCTACCTGACCACCGTCGCGATCGACAAGTGGACGATCGACCGGACGACCCTGGCGGACGGCACGCCCGTGGTGAACGCGTTCGCGCCGGGCGTGTCACGAGCGCCGGAGGACCGGGACCGGCTGCCGGAGGTCCTGGCGTTCCTGGCCTCGGAGTTCGGCCCGTACCCGTTCGAGTCGGCGGGCGGGATCTTCCTGGCGGACGACATCGGCTTCTCCCTGGAGACCCAGACCCGGCCCGTCTACGCCGGGTGGGCCGACCTGGAGACGGTCGTCCACGAGAACGCCCACCAGTGGTTCGGCAACTCGGTGACGCTGCGGTCGTGGGCCGACATCTGCCTCAACGAGTGCTTCGCGAGCTACGCGCAGTGGCTGTGGGCCGAGGAGAAGGACGGCGCGGACCTGGACGCCGACTACCGCGCCGAGGTCGCGCGGACCGGCGACTCGACCCAGTACTGGAACCGCAAGCTCTACGACATGGGCCGGGGCAACGAGTTCCGGGGCGTGTACGACAAGGGGCAGCTCGCCGTGCACGCGCTGCGGCGGCAGATCGGCGACGAATCCTTCGGCGAGGTCCTGCGGACCTGGATCGCGCGGCACCGGGACGGCAACGCCTCGTGGCCCGAGTTCGAGGCGCACGTGGAGCAGGTGTCCGGGCAGGAGCTCGACGGGTTCTTCGCGGCGTGGTTCCGCGCCGACGCGATCCCGTCCGACCAGCACCTGTGGCCGGGCACGCTGCGGAAGTAGCGCGCCGCGTCACCCGACCCGGTGCCGTCGTGCCCTGCTAACGTCGGTGCCATGGCAGTTGTGAAGATCAACGCGATCCACGTCCCCGACGGTGGCGGCCCGGAGCTGGAGAAGCGCTTCGCCGCGCGGCTCGGCGCGGTGGACTCGTCGCCCGGGTTCCTCGGTTTCCAACTGCTGCGGCCGGTCGCCGGCGACGAGCGGTACTTCGTCGTCACCCACTGGGAGACCGACGCGGACTTCGACGCCTGGCGCAACGGCAGCGCGCGCGAAGCGCACGCGGGCGAGCGGGCCAAGCCCGTCGCGACCGGGTCCGACCTGCTGGAGTTCGAGGTCGTGCTGAGCTCCCAGCCGAAGCGTGACTGACGGCCCCCACGCGGAGCTCGACCCCCCGGCAGCGCCCGACCCGGCAGCGCCCGACCCGGCAGCGCCCGACCCGGCAGCGCCCGACCCGGCGGCGCTGGACCGGGCGGCAGAACTGGTCGCCGGCGCGGACGCGGTGCTGGTGTGCGCCGGCGCGGGGATGGGTGTCGACTCGGGATTGCCCGATTTCCGGGGCGACCGCGGGTTCTGGCGCGCCTACCCGCCGTACGAACGGCTCGGCCTGCGGTTCGCCGAGCTCGCCGACCCGGTGCACTTCGTCGCGGACCCGGCGTTGGCCTGGGGTTTCTACGGCCACCGGCTGGACCTCTACCGGCGCACCGAGCCCCACGCGGGGTTCGCCGTGCTGCGGTCGTGGGGGGCCCGGGTGTTCACCTCGAACGTGGACGGGCACTTCCAGCGGGCCGGGTTCGCCGACGTCGCCGAGGTGCACGGGTCCATCCACCGCCTCCAGTGCGTCGAGCCGTGCACGGACGACGTGTGGTCGGCCGACGACGTCGTGGTGGAGGTCGACCCGGAGACCGTGCGGGCCGTCTCGCCGCTGCCCGCGTGCCGCAACTGCGGTGGTCTGGCCCGGCCCAACATCCTGATGTTCGAGGACTGGTCGTGGGTCGCGGGCCCCGGTCGACGCGCGCTGGACGCGCTGACCGGGTGGCGGCGGTCCGCGCGCCGCCTGGTCGTGCTGGAGATCGGGGCGGGCTTGGCGGTGCCGACCGTGCGGCGGCAGGCGGAGCTGGCCAGTGCCGCGTCCGGGGCGCTGATCAGGATCAACCCGAGGGAGCCGGACGTCCGGCACGGGCGCGGGGTGTCGTTGCGGATGGGCGCGGCGGCGGCGCTCGTGGAGCTGGACCGGCTCACGGGGTCGGCACGACGAACCGGGTGAGGACCGCCCGGTGGTCCGTGCCGGGCAGGTCGACCACCCGGAACTCCTCGACCGGGCACCGGTTGTCCACCAGCGCGTGGTCGATCACCACCGGCGGCCAGTACCCGGTGGCCGGCCACGTCGGGTTCAGCCCCTCGCCGACCTGGTCCGCGGCGTCCACGTAGCCCTGGTTGAGCAGGCGGCGCAGGCCCACGTGGTCCAGGGTCGCGTTGAAGTCGCCCACCAGCACCCGCACCGGCCCGTCGAGGTCCCGTCCGGGCAGGCCGGCGAGGTCGCGTCGCCACGGTTCCGAACCGCCCGGCACCGTCGGGGCGAGCGCGTGCACGGACAGCACCTCGACGTCCTCGTCGCCGGGCAGGTCCACCAGCGCGCGGGCCTGCCGGAGCGTGCTCGGCGCGGACGGCGGGCGGGAGGACAGCGGGTGCCGCGAGGCCAGCCCCGACCCGGGCACGCCCGGCTCGGGCAGGAACACCCGGTGCGGCAGCACGTCGGCCAGGCCCGCGCGGTCGAGGTCCGCGACGGCGTCCGGCGTGAGCTCCTGCAACGCCAGGACGTCGACCCGGTGCGCCCGCACCGCCGCCACGACCGCCGCCGCGTCGGCGTTCCCGCGCAGCAGGTTCGCCGACAGCACCCGGACGTCCCGGCCGACACCGATCGGCCGGGGGTCCGGGAAGGCGCGCGGCGCGACGGCCGCGACCAGCACCAGGGAGAGCAGCAGGGTGATCGTGCCCAGCGGCGCAGGAGCAGCGCCACCGCGCCGAGCAGGACGCCCGCCGCGGTGGAGTACGGGGTCAGCGCGGTGAGCACGACCATGTGGCGGGTGCCGTCGATGCCCAGCAGGCGGAGCACCGCGACGGCGACGAACGCGAAGGTGGTCAGCACCAGCAGGAACGTCACGGCCTTGCGGCGCGGACGGCGTACTCCGAGGTCGGCCACGGCATCTAGTCTGCCCGAGTGAGAGTTGTGCTGACGGGCTTCGAACCGTTCGGGGGCGACGCCACCAACCCGTCGTGGGACGCGGTGCGGCTGGTCGCCGAGGAGTTGCGGGAGGGCGGGTCACCGGCCGGGTACGAGCTGGTGGCGGCCGAGCTGCCGTGCGAGTTCGGGCGCTCGGTGGCCGTGCTGCGGGACCTGCTCGTGGCACACCGGCCGGACGTGGTGGTGTGCGTGGGGCAGGCCGGCGGACGGGTGGGCGTGACGCCGGAACGGGTCGCGGTGAACCTGGACGACGCCCGAATCCCGGACAACGCCGGCAACCAGCCGATCGACGAGCCGGTCGTGGCAGGCGGGCCGACGGCGTACTTCGGCACCCTGCCGGTGAAGGCGTGCGTCGAGGCGCTGCTGGACGCGGACATCCCGGCCTCGGTGTCGCACACCGCCGGGACGTTCGTCTGCAACCACGTGTTCTACGGGCTCATGCACCTGGTCGCGACGGAGTTCCCGCAGGTCAGGGGCGGCTTCGTGCACGTGCCCTACGCGCCGGGCCAGGGCCACGAGGACGCGCCGAGCCTCGACGTCGGGACCACGGCCCGCGCTCTCGACCTGATCATCCGCACCACCGTCGCCCGCACCACCGACCTGCGCAGCACGGCCGGCACCCTGCACTGACCACCCGGCCCGCCCCCGCGCCCACGGGGCGCACCGGCCGACGAGGCCCGGCCCGACTTCCCCGCACGCGAAAACGCCCCCTGGGGGCTCCAGGGGGCGTTTGGCGCGTCCACCCTCGTCTCAACCCGACCGAGCGGGCCCAGGCGCGGCCTGAGCCGGTCTCGGCCGGCCGCCGGGGCGGCCCCGGAGGGCCGCCCTCGCCGGCTGTCAGGCCGACTCGACGTCCGACTCACCGGTGTCGCCACCGGAGCTGCCGGACCCGCCGGACGCGGCCAGGTCCACCGGCGGCGCGTCGGGCACGGTGAGCGGCTTCGTCTCGCCTCGGAAGACGAAGTGCGCCTTGTCGTCCGCCTCGGACTCGCCGTCCCAGCCCTCGACGTCGGTGATGATGATCTGGCCCGGCTGGATCTCGCCGAACAGGATCTTCTCCGAGAGCTGGTCCTCGATCTCGCGCTGGATCGTGCGCCGCAGCGGGCGCGCGCCGAGCACGGGGTCGAAACCGCGCTTGGCCAGCAGCATCTTGGCCCGGTCGGTGAGCTCGATCGCCATGTCCTTGTTCTTGAGCTGCGCCTCGACGCGGGCGATCATCAGGTCGACCATCTTGATGATCTCGTCCTGGGTGAGCTGGTGGAACACGATGATGTCGTCGATCCGGTTGAGGAACTCCGGCCGGAAGTGCTTCTTGAGCTCGTCGTTGACCTTGTTCTTCATCCGCTCGTAGTTCGACGCGGTGTCCTGCCCCGAGGTGAACCCCAGCCCCACGGCCTTGGAGATGTCCGAGGTGCCCAGGTTCGACGTGAAGATGATCACCGTGTTCTTGAAGTCGACCGTCCGGCCCTGGCCGTCGGTCAACCGGCCGTCCTCCAACACCTGCAACAGCGTGTTGTAGACCTCCTGGTGCGCCTTCTCGATCTCGTCGAACAGCACCACCGAGAACGGCTTGCGCCGCACCTTCTCCGTGAGCTGCCCGCCCTCCTCGTAGCCGACGTAGCCGGGAGGGGCACCGAACAGCCGCGAGGCGGTGTACCGGTCGTGGAACTCGCCCATGTCGATCTGGATCAGCGCGTCGTCCTCGCCGAAGAGGAACTGCGCCAACGCCTTGGACAGCTCCGTCTTGCCCACGCCCGACGGGCCGGCGAAGATGAACGAGCCCGAGGGCCGCTTGGGGTCCTTCAACCCCGCCCGGGTGCGGCGGATCGCCTGCGACACGGCCCTGACCGCGTCGACCTGGCCGATGATCCGCTTGTGGAGCTCGTCCTCCATGCGCAGCAGGCGGGTGGTCTCCTCCTCGGTGAGCTTGAACACCGGGATGCCCGTCCAGTTCGCCAGGACCTCGGCGATCTGCTCGTCGTCGACCTCGGCGACCACGTCCAGGTCGCCGTCCTTCCACTGCTTCTCCCGCTCGGCCTTGCGGCCCAGGAGCTGCTTCTCGGAATCCCGCAGCTTCGCCGCCCGCTCGAAGTCCTGCGCGTCGATCGCGGACTCCTTCTCCCGGCGCACGTCGGCGATCTTCTCGTCGAACTCGCGCAGGTCCGGCGGCGCGGTCATCCGGCGGATGCGCATCCGCGCGCCCGCCTCGTCGATCAGGTCGATCGCCTTGTCCGGCAGGAACCGGTCGTTGATGTACCGGTCGGCCAGCGTCGCCGCCGCCACCAGCGCCGAATCGGTGATCGACACCCGGTGGTGCGCCTCGTACCGGTCGCGCAGACCCTTGAGGATCTCGATCGTGTGCTCCAGCGACGGCTCACCGACCTGGATCGGCTGGAAGCGCCGCTCCAGCGCCGGGTCCTTCTCCACGTACTTGCGGTACTCGTCCAGCGTGGTCGCACCGATCGTCTGCAACTCGCCCCGAGCCAACATCGGCTTGAGGATCGACGCCGCGTCGATCGCGCCCTCCGCCGCACCCGCACCGACCAGGGTGTGGATCTCGTCGATGAACAGGATGATGTCCCCGCGCGTCCGGATCTCCTTGAGCACCTTCTTCAGGCGCTCCTCGAAATCACCCCGGTACCGCGAACCCGCCACCAGCGAACCCAGGTCCAACGTGTAGAGCTGCTTGTCCTTGAGCGTCTCGGGCACCTCGCCCTTGACCACCATCTGCGCCAGGCCCTCGACCACCGCGGTCTTGCCCACACCGGGCTCGCCGATCAGCACCGGGTTGTTCTTCGTCCGGCGCGAGAGCACCTGCATGACCCGCTCGATCTCCTTGGCGCGACCGATGACCGGGTCCAGCTTCCCCTCCCGCGCACTCGCGGTCAGATTGCGCCCGAACTGGTCCAACACCAACGACGACGACGGCGTGCCCTCGCCACGACCGCCGGACTCCGCGGTCTCCTTGCTCGTCGAATACCCCGACAACAACTGCAACACCTGCTGGCGGACCCGGTTGAGGTCCGCGCCCAGCTTGACCAGCACCTGCGCGGCGACACCCTCGCCCTCGCGGATCAGGCCCAGCAGGATGTGCTCGGTGCCGATGTAGTTGTGACCGAGCTGAAGCGCCTCCCGCAACGACAGCTCGAGCACCTTCTTGGCGCGCGGGGTGAAGGGGATGTGACCGGACGGGGCCTGCTGCCCCTGCCCGATGATCTCCTCCACCTGCTGGCGCACCCCCTCCAGCGCGATCCCCAGCGACTCCAGCGCCTTGGCGGCGACACCCTCACCCTCGTGGATCAACCCCAAAAGGATGTGTTCGGTGCCGATGTAGTTGTGGTTGAGCATCCGGGCCTCTTCCTGGGCCAGGACAACCACCCGCCTCGCGCGGTCGGTGAACCTTTCGAACATTCGCACTCCCTGACTGCTGCGCCGGCGGTCCTCGGGCTCACCACTGGCATACCGTGGAGAGCGCGGCACCGTGGGACCACTGTAGTCGCCGGCCCCGACACTCTCAGTTCCCGTTCGCGTGCAGTCGCCGTCGAGGATCTCTGACACCGGTACCAACGCGTGATCTGCCAGGCAGATTCCACGGATCGGGCGATGTCCGCTGAGCGCGAACAACCCCCCGTTCGGTGGCACGTGGGGTGACCGGCATCACAGTGGACCGCCGGCGCGAGGCAGACCTGACCAGGCAGGGCGAGCCTCCTCGGACCGCCCGCCGGGCCTCTCCGGCGACCGGACCGGCGGGTACGCGGCGATCCGATACTCGAACGTGGTCGCCCTGCCGGCGGAACAGCCCCGCCCACCTCCGCGTCGACTCCCCGGGCCGACTCCCCGGGACCGGCCCCGGGGGACCGACTCCCCGGGCCGGGAAACCGGTCGGACCGCCGCCGGGAAAGTCGCCGCTCCCCCTTTGGACCGTTCGGACTCATCCCCCGACCGGGGGACGAGTCCGGGCGACGCCTAATGCCGGTCGGTGACCGCGTGGCGGACCATCGGCCGCGCATCGTTATGAACTTCACCATCCGGGGTCCGTCCAAGATCTTTCGAGGACCGGGCGGGGTGATAGAACAACCAAGGGGCACCGGTTTCGGACCGGTGCCCCTTCGTCGTATGGCGTAATTGCCGTGGCGCACGCCACGCAATCACGTGTCAGCCCTGCTGGTGGTAGGCCTCCAGCACCTCGGCGGGGATACGTCCACGATCGGACACCTTCCTCCCCTGCTTGCGGGCCCACTCCCGAATGGCCTGGTTCTGCTCACGATCGGCGGATGCGGGACGTGCGGCCTTCACACCGGCCGGACGGCCCGGGCCGCGCTTGCGACCTCCGGCCTTGCGAGCGCCGGCGACGAAGTCGGCGAGAGCGTCGCGGAGCTTGCCCGCATTGCCCGAAGAAAGGTCGATCTCGTAGGACACGCCGTCCAAACCGAAGCCGACCGTCTCCTCCGCCTTCCCGCCGTCCAGGTCATCGACCAGGGTCACGGTGACCTTCTGCGCCATGCGTATCCTCCTGGACTCCGAATTCGCGGTGTTCCCCGACCGCGACCAAAGCAATGTCGGGTGCAGGTTAGCGCACAACTACCGCAATGCGCAGACCGGAGTCCGAGAAGTTACTTCATTCAGGGCGCACGAGGGGGAACAGGATCGTCTCCCGGATACCGAGACCGGTGATGGCCATCAGCAGTCGGTCGATGCCCATTCCCACGCCACCGCTCGGTGGCATTCCGTACTCCAGCGATCGCAGAAAGTCTTCGTCCACCGGCATGGCCTCGACGTCCCCGGCGGCGCTCAACCGCGCCTGGGCTTCCAACCGCTCCCGCTGGGCCACCGGGTCGACCAGTTCGGAGTATCCCGTGGCCAACTCGAATCCGCGCACGTACAGGTCCCACTTTTCGGCCACGCCGGCCCGGCTGCGGTGCCGCCGGGTGAGCGGCGAGGTCTCCAGCGGGAAATCACGGACGAACGTGGGCGCGTGCAGGTCGGCCCCGACCAGGTGCTCCCACAGCTCCTCGACCAGCTTGCCGTGGCCCGACTTCGGGTCGACCTCCAGCCGCACCCGGTCCGCGAGCTCGCGGAGCTCCTCGACGGAGGTGTCCGGCGTCACGACTCCGCCGGCGGCCTCGGAGAGCGACTCGTACATGCCGAGGGTCGTCCACTCGCCGCCGAGGTCGTACTCCGAGCCGTCGGCCAGCGTCACCCGGTGCGAGCCCGCGACCGCGAGGGCGGCCTCCTGGACCAGCTCGCGGGTGAAGACCGCGTTCGACTCGTAGGTCGCGTACGCCTCGTAGAACTCCAGCATCGAGAACTCGGGCGAGTGGGACGAGTCCATGCCCTCGTTGCGGAAGTTGCGGTTGATCTCGAAGACCTTCTCGATGCCGCCCACCACGCAGCGCTTGAGGTACAGCTCGGGGGCGATGCGCAGGAAGAGGTCGATGTCCAGGGCGTTGGAGTGCGTGACGAAGGGGCGCGCGGACGCGCCGCCCTGCAACGTCTGCAACATCGGCGTCTCGACCTCGACGAAGCCGCGCCGGTGGAACGACTCCCGCAGGGACCGCACGACGGCGGCCCGCCCGCGCACGGTGTCCCGGGCCTGCTCCCGCACGATGAGGTCCACGTACCGCCGGCGGATGCGGGTTTCCTCGGCCAGTTCCTTGTGCGCCACGGGAAGCGGCCGGAGCGACTTGGCGGCCAACCGCCACTCGGCGGCCATCACGGAGAGCTCGCCGCGCCGGGAGGTGATGACCTCACCGCGCACGAACACGTGGTCGCCCAGGTCGACGTCGGACTTCCAGTCCGCCAGCGCCCGCTCGCCGACCCCGTTCAGGCTGAGCATGGCCTGGAGTTCGGTGCCGTCGCCTTCGCGGAGCGTGGCGAAGCACAACTTCCCGGTGTTGCGGATGAACATCACCCGTCCGGTCACCCCGACGACCTCGCCGGTGGTGACATCGGGTTCGAGCCCCTGGTGCCGTTCCCGGACCTCGCGCAACGTGTGCGTGCGGGGGACCTCGACCGGATAGGGGTCCACCCCGCGCTCCAGCAGCCGCGCCCGCTTCTCCCGGCGCACCCGAAGCTGTTCGGGAAGGTCGTCGTCACTGGTGGCGGTGGGGGTCGCAGGCTGCTCACTCACGGGGGGAAGCGTACGGAAAGACCCCTCGGGGAATCGAACCGGTTCTCACTATGGTGGGGACGGTGACGAGTGATGACTTGCGTGCTCGCCGAGCGAACTCCTTCGGAGCACATGCCGCCACCTACGCCGAACACCGCCCGGACTACCCCGTGGCCGCCATCCGGTGGGCGGTGGAACCCCTGGGCGAAGGTCCGCACCGGGTCCTCGACCTGGCGGCGGGAACCGGGAAGCTCACCGGCGGGCTCATCGCGGAAGGCCACCAGGTCACCGCCGTGGAGCCCGACGAGTCGATGCTGTCGGAGCTGGTGCGCCGGCACGGGGGCGTGCGGGCGCTGCCGGGAACCGCGGAGCGCATCCCCCTCCCGGACGCGACGGTGGACGCGGTCCTGGTGGGCCAGGCGTTCCACTGGTTCGACAAGGCGAGGGCGCAGACCGAGATCGCCCGGGTGCTGCGGCCCGGGGGCACCCTGACCTCGCTGTGGAACGACTCGGACACCACCGTGCCGTGGGTGGCGAAGCTGGACGAACTGGCCAAGTCCACGGTCAGCGGGCAGCACTCGCTGGAAGAGGAGGTCCCGGAGCACGAGGAGTTCCAGCGGACCGAGCACCGGCGGTTCCCCCACGCGCACCGCCGGACGGCGGAGTCCCTGGTGGAGACGATCGGCACGCACTCCCACGCGCTGGTGATCAGCGGAGCGGAACGGCGGGAGCTGCTGGCCTCCCTGCTGGCCTTCCTGAAGGGCAACCCGGAGACGGCGACCGGCGAGTTCGACTTCCCCATCGTGACCGTGGCGACCCGCCAGCACCGCCGCTGACCACGGCGCGGTCCCGGTGCGCGCGGGGCGCACCGCCCACCGCGCCGCTCACCGCATGTTGCGCTCGAACACCAGCCGCAGACCCAGCAGCGTCAGGTCCGGCACGTGGGCCTGGATCGTCGCCGACTCCGTCACCACCAGCGGGGCCAGCCCGCCCGTGGCGATCACGGTCACCGGTCCGGGCTCGGTCACCTGCAACTCGTCCACGATCCGCCGCACCAGCCCGTCCACCTGCCCGACGAACCCGTACACGATCCCGGACTGGAGGCACTCCACGGTGTTCTTCCCGATCACCGACCGGGGGCGCACCAGCTCGACCTTCCGGAGCTGCGCCGCCCGCGCGGCCAGCGCGTCGACCGAGATCTCGATCCCCGGGGCCAGCGCCCCGCCCAGGAACTCGCCCTTGGCCGAGATGACGTCCAGGTTGGTGGAGGTGCCGAAGTCGACCACCACGCACGCCGTGCTGTGCAGGTGGTGCGCGGCCAGTGTGTTGATCACCCGGTCGGACCCGACTTCCTTCGGGTTGTCGACCAGCAGCGGCACGCCGGTCCGCACACCGGGCTCGACCAGCACCTTCGGCACCGCCGAGTAGTACCGGCCGAGCATGACCCGCAGTTCCCGCAGCACCGCCGGCACCGTCGACAGCGCCGAGATCCCGGTGATCTCGTCCGCGTACTGCCCCAGCAGCCCGCGCATGGTCAGCGCGAGCTCGTCGGCGGTCATCCGCGCGTCGGTGCGCATCCGCCAGTCGCGCACCAGCGCGGCCCTGTCCCCCGTCCCGTCGTACAGGCCCAGGACGATGTTGGTGTTGCCGACGTCGATGGCGAGCAGCACTGGACAATCCCCTCCGCCGGAACCCCGGTCAGTTCTCGGCCTGGATCAACGCGTCCAACGCCGTGGCGTCCTCGGTCTCCGACGACGAGGCCACCTCGGGCACCGCACCGCCGACCGCCACGGCAGCACCCGCGCCACTCGGCACCGCGGCACCGCTGACCAGCCCGGACCCCTCGGGCGCGTGCGCGGCGTCCGCGCCGAGCTCCACCACCCGGTTGTCCGCGTCGACGAACACCACGCGCGGCCGGTGCTCCCGCGCCTCGGCGTCGTCCATCTGCCCGTAGGCGATCAGGATCACCAGGTCACCGGGCTCGACCAGGTGCGCAGCGGCCCCGTTGATCCCGATCACGCCGGACCCGCGCTCGCCGGGGATGACGTAGGTCTCCAGCCGCGCCCCGTTGGTGACGTCGACGATCGCGACCTGCTCGCCGGCCAGCAGGTCGGCGGCCTCCATCAGATCCCGGTCCACGGTCACCGACCCCACGTAGTGCAGGTCGGCCTGGGTCACCGTGGCGCGGTGGATCTTCGACTTGAGCATCGTGCGGAACACCGGGGTCCCCCTCACTCGTCGCCGGTGCCGAGCAGCACGGCGATGTTGTCGATCAGCCGGGTGGAGCCCACCCGCGCGGCGACCAGCAGCCGCGCGTCCCCGTTCTCCGGCGCGGGCCCCAGGTCGGGTGCCCGCACCTCCAGGTAGTCCACGTCCACCGAGGGCTCGGCCGCGAGGACGGCGGAGGCCGCCTCGACCACGGCCGCCGGCCCCCTGCCGCTCACGTGCGCGCCCGCCACCAGCGCGGCCGACAGCGCGGTGGCCGCCGACCGCTCCCCGTCCGACAGGTACCGGTTGCGCGACGACAGGGCCAGGCCGTCCGGTTCCCGCACGGTCGGCACGCCGACGACGGCGACCGGGATGTCCAGGTCCCGCGCCATCCGGTGGATCAGCGTCAACTGCTGGTAGTCCTTCTCGCCGAACACCGCGTAGTTCGGCTGGACGATGTTGAACAGCTTGGCCACCACGGTCAGCACCCCGGTGAAGTGCCCCGGCCGGGACGCGCCCTCCAGCTCGTCGCCGAGCGGTCCGGGCGACACGGTCACCGTCGCGCCCGGCAGGTAGACGTCCTCCACCGCCGGCGCGAACACCAGGCCCGCCCGCTCCTGCCGGCAGAGGTCCACATCGGACTCGAAGGAGCGCGGGTACCGCGAGAAGTCCTCCGCCGGCCCGAACTGGGTGGGGTTGACGAAGATCGACACCACGACCACGGTGTTCTGCATGACGCGGGCTTCCCGGATCAGCTTCCGGTGGCCCTCGTGCAGCGCGCCCATGGTGGGCACCAGCGCGATGTTGCGCCCGGCGGCGCGCAGCGCGCGCACCACCCGCCGCAACCGCTCCGGGTCACGGTGCACCGTGACGTCGTCGGGCGCGTAGTCGTCTTTGGTGAGCGGCTTGGTCATCGGTCCTCAAGGGTGGTGCGGACGTCGGCGGCCGGTTCGGGCTTGAGCAGCCCGGCGGCCTGCGCGCGGTCGGCGGTGCGGCGCGCGAGTGCTCGGTACGGGGCGAGGGTGTCAGGTGCTTCGGCGGCCAGCACGCGCAGGTGCTCGGCGAGGGTCCCGGTGTCGCCGCGCGCGACCGGTCCGGTGAGCGCCCGGTCGCCGTGGCGCAGGACGTTGTCCAGCGCGGCGGACAGCAGCGGCCCGACCACCCGCTCGGCGTCGTCGACCCCGGCCGAGCGGAGCAGGTCCGCGCAGTCCGCGACCAGCGTGATCAGGTGGTTCGCGCCGTGCGCGAGGGCCGCGTGGTAGAGCGGTCGGGCGGCTCCGGGGATGCGCACGGGCTCCGCCGCCATCTCCACGACCAGCGCCTCGCCGACGTTCCACGCCGCCTCGTCGCCGTCGGCGGCGGTCACGCCGACCGAGCACGCGGTCATCCGCTCGACGTCCTCGGGCCGCCCGGTGAACGTCATCACCGGGTGCAGGGCGACGCAGAGGGCACCGACCGACCGCGCGGGCTCCAGGACGTCGACGCCCTGCGCACCGCTGGTGTGCACGACGATCTGCCCGGCGCGCAGCGACCCGGTGGCGACCAGGCCGCGCACCAGGCCGGCCAGTTCGTCGTCCGGGACGGCCAGCAGCACCAGGTCGGCCGACGCGGCGACCTCGGGCGGCGACGCCACCGGCACGTCCGGCAGCAGCTCTTCGGCCCGGCGCAGCGACTCGACCGACACGGCGGACACCGAGCTGACCACGTGGCCCGCCCTGGCCAGGGCGGCACCCAGCACCGAACCCACCCGGCCCGCCGAGATCACTCCGACAGCCAGCCGCGCGGGGCGGGGGGTCGCGTCCATGCGACGTACTCCTTCAACGGCGTTCCAGGCCCTGGACGGGTACCGGACGACGGCCGCGAGCGTAATCCCGCGTCCGCCGGGCAGAACTCAACTGCGACGAACACCACCCGCCGCTTTCAGCGCGCCCGGCGCGTCCACCGCCGCCTGACGTGCGGCGATCAGCGCCTCCAGGAGCTCGGCGTGCCGCTTTTCAGCACCCGCGCCCGCTGTTCCGAGCTGAATCCGGTGCCGCAGGAACGCGAGCTCGGTCGCGGCCACCTGGTACTCGGCGACGGCCCGCGCGGCCTGCTCGCCGACCTTGCGCCGCACCGCGCGCCGCCACCGCCGGCGGCCCTGCAACGACGCCAGCAGGGTGACCTCGCTGGACGCGATCCACCGCTGCGCGGCCATCTCCGGGAGCCGGCGGGCCACGATCCGCTGCTCCCGGCGGCGCTGCCAGATCACCAGCCACACCACGCCCGCGAAGATCGGCACCATGATCAGGAAGTACAGGTTGATGAACGTCGACCCGGTGCCCACCGTGGTGGAGAAGTTCCACAGCGAGTGCAGCCCGGCCGCGCCGAGGTAGCCCAGGACCGGCGCGACCCACCGCAGCGTCCGGTTGCCGGTCATCGCCGCGATGCCGACGCCGATCCCGGTCATGGCGGTGAACAGCGGGTGCGCGAACGGCGAGAGCACGCCGCGCAGGACGAACAGCGCCACCACCCCGCTGGACAGGTCGCCGAAGCCGCTGTCCACGAACACCCGCGCGAAGTAGTAGATGTTCTCGGTGTACGCGAAGCCGGCCGCGGTCACGCCGGCGTAGACGATCCCGTCCACCACGCCGTCGAACTCCTCGCGCCGGCGCAGGAACAGCGCGACCACGAACACCGCCTTGGTCGCCTCCTCCACGATCGGCGCGCCCACGACGGCGGCGAACGTCGACCCGTCGCCGTTGTTGATCAGCTCGCCCAGCACGTGCGCGGTCTGGTTGAACACCAGCGACGTGATGGTCGCGCCGCACGCCCCCCAGGCGAAGGCCAGCAGCAGGATCTTCGCCGGCTCCGGTTCCCAGCGGTCCACCCAGAGGAACGCGCCGAGCACCGCGGCGACCGGCACCAGGGCGGCGATCGCGCCGACCAGGATCGGCCCCACGCCGATCTTGCTGGTGCCCAGGCCGAGCAGGATCAGGCCGCACGTGCCCAGCGTGATCAGCCCGACCACCGGCAGGAGGACGGTCCAGCGGCGCTGGTCGACGCGCTTGCGGGCGGGGGAGGTGGTCACAGTGAGCAACCTTAAAGGGACACTTGACGGATGAGGGACTCGGAAGGGGCGTGGCGCACCGCGCTGTACGGCCCGGAGGGGTTCTTCACCCGAGGCGCGGTACCGGCCGACCACTTCCGCACCGCGCCGCTGATCGGCCCTGAGCTGGCCGAAGCGCTCCTGGTGCTGCTCGAACGGGTGGACTTCGCCCTGGGTGGGCCGGCCCGCCTGGACTTCGTCGACGTCGGCGCGGGCGGCGGCGAACTCGCGGCGGCCGTCCGCTCGCTGGCCACCGGTCCGCTCGCCGACCGGCTGCGCGTGACCGCCGTCGACCTCGGTCCGGCCCGCTCGCTGCCGGGCGTCGGGTGGACGCGGGAGCTGCCCGCCGCCGTGCACGGGCTGCTGGTCGGCCACGAGTGGCTGGACGCGATCCCGTGCCCGCTGGTGGTGGGCCCGCACGAGGACCCGTGGCTGGACCGCTGGTGGCCGTTGGCACCCGGCCGGCGCGCCGAGGTCGGCGCGCCCCGGGACCGGGCGTGGGCGGACGCCGTGGGCCGGGTGCGGGGCGCGGCGCTGGCCGTCGACTACGGGCACCTGCGGGCAGACCGGGCGGCGGGCCGGTACCCGGAAGGCACCTTCGCCGCGTACCGGGAGGGCCGCCGCGTGCCGCCGGTGTTCGACGGGTCGTGCGACCTGACCGCGCACGTGGCCCTGGACGCCTGCGCCGAGGCCGCCGGCGGCGACCGGGTGCTGGTGTCCCAGCGCGACGCGCTGGCCGCCCTCGGCCTGTCCTCGTCGAGTCCGCGCGGTCTTACCGGCGTGGCGTGGCTGGAGGCGGCGGCCAAGGCGTCCCGGGTGGCCGAGCTCCGCGCGCCCGGCGGCCTGGGCTCGTTCGGCTGGCTGCTGCACGGCGTCGGCGTCCCGGTCGCGGACCTGCTGCCGCCGCTGCCGCCCTGGCGTCCCTGACCCGGCACCCGGCCCCGCCAGTGGACAACCAGGTTGTCCGCCTGCACACTGGACGACCGTGCAACCCGTGTCGATGCTGCTGGCCAGGACGTTCCGGGCGATGACCGACCGCTTCCACGAGCGCCTGGCCGAGCACCGGCTGGAGCCGCTGCGCCCCGCGCACGGGTACGTCTTCCGGTACCTGTCCGCGCACCCGCACCCGACGACCGTCGACCTGGCCGCGCACCTGGGCGTCTCGAAGCAGGCCGCCGGCAAGACCGTCGCCGAACTGGTCGGGTGGGGCTACGTCCGGCGCGAGCCGCACCCCGCCGACCGCCGCGCGCAGGTCCTCGCGCTGACCGGCGAGGGCCACGACTACCTGCGCCTGGCCGACCGCCTGTGGGCCGAACTGGACGCCGAATTCGCCGCCCTCGTCGGCGACGCCGAGTTCGCCGGCCTCCGCGACAGCCTCACCGCGTACCTGGACCGCACCGCGCCGGGCGGCATCCGCCCGGTCTGGTGACCCCACCCGGGCCGCCACGTCCGAAGACCGCCGGCCTCCCGGGGTCCCGACGACCAGGCTCGGCCGCATGAGGATTCACGCGTTGCCCACGGACGTGGTGGAGCGGGCCCGCCGGCTGGCCGGCACGGACGAGTTCCACGAGCTGCGGTACGAGTCCCCGGGCGCGCCGCTGCGGTGCTGCCTGCGCAAGGCCGGCCCCGGCGAACCGCTGGTGCTGTTCCGGTACTCGCCCACCGCCGGGCGCGGCCCGTACGAGGAGTTCGGCCCGGTGTTCGCGCACATGCTGCCGTGCGCCGGCCCGGACACCGTGCACGAAGTGCCCGAGGCGTTCCGGCACAACCGGCGCACCCTGCGCGCCTACGACGCCGACGGCCGCATCCGGGACGGCGAGATCGCGCGGCCCGACGAGTTGAGCGCCCGGATCGAAGGGTTGTTGGACGACCCCGCCGTGGTCGAGGTGCAGGTGCGCAGCGTGTCGCACGGTTGCTTCCTGTTCGCGGTCACCGCGGACTGACGTGCGAGCATGACGCGGTGGAGATCACCGTCGGCGTCGGTGCCGGAGCCCGTCACCTGGGCGTGGACCGGGTCGTCGACCTCGGCCCGCTGCACCCCTCCGCGCACGGCGCGTACCGGCTCCGGTTGACCGTGCGCGACGACGAGGTCATCACCGCCGCCGAACCGCTCGTCGGCCACCTGCACCGGGGCGCGGAGAAGCTCTTCGAGGTCCGCGACTACCGCCAGGTGCTGACGCTGGCCAACCGGCACGACTGGCTGGCCGCGTTCTGCAACGAACTGGCCGTCGCGCTCGCCGTCGAGCGGATGACCGGCATGGACGTGCCCGCCCGCGCGCAGGTCCTGCGGGTCGTGCTGTGCGAGCTCAACCGGATCATGGCGCACCTGGTGTTCCTGACGCCGCTGACCGGACCGGCCGCCGCGCGCGGGCGGGAAGCCGTGCAGGCCGTGCTGGAAGAGGCGTCGGGCGGCCGGATCCACTTCATGTTCAACCGGATCGGCGGGCTCCGCGAGGACGTGCCCGCCGGGTGGGCCGACCGGGTGCGCGCCGCGCTGTCCGCCGTGGACATCGGCCCGATCCCCGACGGCTTGGCCGGGATCGGCGTGCTGTCGCGGGAGTCCGCGCTCGCGTACGGCGTGACCGGTCCGACCGGGCGGGCGTCGGGGGTGGACTTCGACCTGCGCCGGGACGATCCGCTGCCCGGCTACCGGGGGCTCGACGTGACGCCGGTGGTGCGGACCGGGGGCGACGCGCTGGCCCGGGTCCGGTGCCTGGTGGACGAGGTGCGGCAGTCGGTCCGGCTGGTGGGGCGGTGCCTGGACCGGGTGCCGGGCGGGCCGGTGAACCTGCGGCTGCCCAAGGCGGTCAAGGCCCCCGAGGGGTCGGTGTACACCCGGGTCGAAGCGCCGCTCGGCACGTCCGGGGTGCACCTGGCGTCGCGCGGCGAGAAGACGCCGTGGCGGCTCAAGCTGCGCACGCCGTCGTTCAACAACGTGCAGGCGTTGTCCGCGCTGCTGCCCGGCACGGCGGTGGTCGACCTGCCGGCCGTGCTCGGGTCGTTCGCCGTGGTGGTCGGCGACATCGACAAGTAGGTCAGTCCTCGCCCCGCCGCCGACGCCGGCGCGGCGACTCGCCCCCGCCGAACGCGGCCAGCAGCTCGCTCACCGACTTGCCGTCCGCGTGCGCACCGGCGGGCTCGGGTTCGGGCGCGCCCCGGTGCCCGGCGGGCCGGTCCTCGGCCCGCCGCCGGCCGCCGGCCTCGTCGGCCGTCCGCCGCTCGGTGGACAGCTCGGCCGACGACCGCCCGGCGGGCTCCGCCGAGACCGGCAGGTAGCCGCTCTCCTCCGCCGCGCGCTGCCCGGTCGCGGGCACCGCCTGGTACCCGCTCTGCTCGGCCGCCCGCTGCCCGGACACCGGCACGGGGTGGTACCCGCTCTGCTCGGCCACGCGCCGGACCGGCGCGGGAGCGGGGTGGTAGCCGCTCTGCTCGGCCCGCTGCCCGGCGGTGGGCACGGCCTGCTGGTACCCGCTCTGCTCGGCGCGCCGGACCGGCGTGGGCCGGTGCCCGGCTTGCTCGGTCCGCTGCCCGGTCCCCGGCGCGGGGTGGTAGCCGCTCTGCTCGGCCGCGCGCCGAGCGGCCTGCGCCGACTCCGCACCGGTCACCGGGCGGAAGCCGCCGGTCTGGTCGGCCGGGCGCGGCGCGGCGCGCCGCACGGGGGCCTGCTCGACCGGCGCGGCCTGCTCGGTCGCGGGGTGGCGGGCGGACTGGTCCGCCGCCACCGCGTCCCGGCTGATCATCTCGGTCCGCTCGGCGACCCGGCTGCGCCGCTGGATCGTGTGCTCGGTGCGGGACGGCTCGGACTTGCGCACCACCGGTTCGGCGGGCACCTCCGGCCGCGCGGCCTCGGCCCGCCCCCGAACCTCGTCACCACCGGGCGCACCGCCCGAAGCACCACCGCCGGAAGCACCACCGGCGGACACCCCGCCACCCGAACCACTACCGCCCGAACCACTACCACCTGAACCGCTGCCACCGGCGGCACCGCCACCGGGAGCCCCGCCGGAACCGGGCCCGTCACCACCGGCACGACCACCACCGCCACCCGGCACCGCGCCACCGCCGGACCGGGCCGGTGCCTTCGCGTCGGTGAAGAAGTCCGCGGGCTCGGTCGCACGGACCGGTTCGGCGCGCCGCGTCGAATCCGCCGGACGGCTCGCCGGCGTCAGCCGACCCGCCGGTTCCGCCCGGCTGACCCGCTCGGGCGACTCCGGCGCGCGCACCGCCGAGGCGGGCCGCTGCTGGGTCGTCCGGGCGGGTTCGCGCCGCGCGGGCTGGGCCGGGTCACGCCTGCTCGGGTCGGGGCGCACGGGTTCGGGACGCCGAACCTGCTCCTTGCGCGGGGCCTCGTGCGGCACCCGCTCGATCAACTCCGTGCGGTCCGGCGCGGCCGGCTTCTCCACGGTCTTCGTCACGGTCGTCGTCTTCGCGGGCCCGGTCGTGATGATCCGCTGGTCGCTCACCGACATCACCCGGGACTGGTCGGACAGCGAGCGCATCCGGGTCGACTCGGCGCGCAGCGCCACGCGTTCCACCAGCACCTCGCCGCCGAGCAGGGCCTCCAGGTTCTCCCGCAGGGCGCGCAGCTCGCCGCGCAGCGCCTCCAGGTCGTCCTTGGCCTCTTCCCGCACCCGCTTGCGGGTCTCCGCCTCGATCTCCAGCTCGTACTCGCGGCGGGCGGCGACCTCGCGCTCCAGCTCCAACTCGTACACCGACTGGAGGTCGGCCACCTCGTCCGCGCCGTCGTGGACCTGCCCGCGGTAGCGGGCCGCGAGGAACGCGCCGACCAGCGCGGCCCACAGCGCCGCGACGACGGCCAGTCTCAGCCACCGGGCGCTGTCGCTCAGCACCAGCACCGCCGCGGCACCCAGCGCGAGCGCCAACGCTGCTACCAGCAGTAGTCGCCCAGAGCCACGACCGTGATCTTGCTGCTCGTCGTCCTGCGACGTGCCTCGCCCGGTCATGGCGTCTACCGTACCGGCCAGTTACCCGATTGAGACCTCCGCACCGGTATTCACCCGTCCAGGTGGGGATCTTCCGGCGTTTTGCAGCAGTGCTCCAGCCACAACGCCGCGCCCACCAGCGCCGCCGCGCAGAGGATTCCGACCACCCCGCTCACCAGATCGTGGTCGGCGGCCTCGAACTCGCCGCGCGCGGGCAGCACGTAGATCAGCACGCCCGCCCACGCCCCACCCATGATCGCGCCGAGCAGCGAGGACGCCTTGGCCAGCGCCACCGCCCGCGCCGCGGTCAACGGCTGCACCGGGGCGGTGCCGGGCCGGCGCAGGATGCGCGCGCGCAGCGAGAAACCCAGCACGAGGTCCACCGCCGCTATGACGAGCAGGGTGAACCCGGCGAAGGTGGGCAGCGGCGGCAGGGTGTCGTAGGCGAGCCGGAGCAGCAGGTGCGCGAGCAGGCCCGCGATCAGTCCGGCGGCGAGCAGGTCACGGGGCTTGGTGAACCTCACGCACCCCATGGTGTCATCCGACCGGCGGTCTCCCACGAGCCGAACGGCCGGGCCGCGCGGGGCGCACCTCGGGGATCAGGCCAACCGGAGGTCGTCGCGGCGGGTCACGCCACCCAGGTCCAGCGCCGCCACCAGCCCGGCCACCGGGCCGTGGCCGGGCAGGACCGCGTCCGGCTCGACGTCCAGCCAGGGCACCAGCACGGTGGCCCGCTCGTGCGCGCCGGGGTGCGGCAGCACCAGCGACGGGTCGTCCGACTCGACCCCGTCCACGGTGACCACGTCCACGTCCAACGTCCGGGGGCCCCACCGCAGCACGCGCACCCGGCCGGCCGCGTCCTCCAGCTCCCGGCCGCGCCGCAGCCAGTCCCACGGCCCCGGCCCGCCGGACACCACCAGCACGGCGTTGAGGAAGTCGTCCTGGTCGGTCACACCCCACGGCGCGGTCTCGTACACCGGGGACACCGCGACCAGCTCGGCCGCGAACCCCGCCACCGCCGCCCGCAGGAACCCGAACCGGTCGCCCAGGTTCGAGCCGATGGACAGGACGGCGCGGCTCACCCGCGTTCCCGGCGGACGGTCACCGACACGTCCTCGAAGGAGAGCGGGATCGGCGCGGACGGCTTGTGGATCGTCACCTCGGTGGCCCGGACCCGCAGGTCGGTCATCACCTCGTCGGCGACCTTGCTCGCGACCGTCTCGATCAGGTCATAAGGGCCGCCGCCGACGATCGCCGCCGCGCGCTCGGCCAGCTCGCCGTAGTGCAGCGTCTCGCGCAGGTCGTCGGTGGCCGCCGCGCGGGACAGGTCCAGCCACACCGTCACGTCGACCAGGAAGTCCTGCCCGTCGCGCTTCTCGTGCTCGAACACGCCGTGGAACCCGCGCACGCGCAGTCCGCGCAACGAAATCCGATCCGCCATCTCAGCCACCTCCGCCGGAGAACCCACCACGCCCGGCCCGCCAGGCGCGCGCCACGGCCACCGCGTCCACCGTCCGGTCCACGTCGTGCACCCGCACGCCCCACGCCCCGACGAACGCGGCCAGCGCCGACACGGCGGCCGTCGCGTCCTCGCGGCCGGCCGGCGCGCGCTCACCCAGCAGCGAGCCGAGGAAGCGCTTGCGGGACGCGCCGACCAGCACCGGGAACCCCAGGGCCACCAGCTCGTCCAGGCGGTGCAGCAACTGCCAGTTGTGGTCGGCGTCCTTGGCGAACCCCAGCCCGGGGTCCAGCACGATCCGGTCCGCCGCCACGCCCGCCGCCAGCGCGACGTCGACCCGCGCGCACAGCTCGTCCCGGACGTCCCGCACCACGTCGTCGTAGACGGCGAGGCGGTTCATCCCGCGACTGTGCCCGCGCCAGTGCATCAGCACGTAGGGCACCCCGGCCGACGCCACCACGGACGCCATCCCCGGGTCGGCGAGCCCGCCCGACACGTCGTTCACGATCGACGCGCCCGCCTCCAGCGCCGCCGAGGCCACCTCGGCGCGCATGGTGTCCACCGACACCGGCACGCCCTCGGCGACCAGCTCGCGGATCACCGGGGTGATCCGCGCGGCCTCGACCGCCGGGTCGACGCGGTCCGCGCCCGGCCGGGTGGACTCGCCGCCGACGTCGATCACGTCCGCGCCGCGCCGGAACATCGCCACGCCGTGCTCGACCGCGTCCGAGCGGCCGAGGTACCGGCCGCCGTCGCTGAACGAGTCCGGGGTGACGTTCAGGACGCCCATCACCACGCAGCGCCCCGGCCGAGGCAGGCTCACCTGGTGCGCCCTCGGATCAACTCGATCGCCTCTGCCCGGGACGACGCGGAGGACCGCAGGATGCCGCGCACGGCGGACGTGGTGGTCCGCGAGCCGGGCTTGCGGACACCCCGCATCCCCATGCACAGGTGTTCGGCCTCGACCACGACGATCGCGCCGCGCGGTTCGAGCCGGCGCACCAGGGCGTCCGCGACCTGGGACGTCAGGCGCTCCTGCACCTGGGGCCGCTTGGCGTAGAGGTCGACCAACCGGGCCAGCTTGGACAGCCCGGTCACCCGGCCGTGCTCGTTGGGGATGTACCCCACGTGCGCGACCCCGTGGAACGGCAGCAGGTGGTGCTCGCAGAACGAGAACATCGGGATGTCGGTGACCAGGACGAGTTCCTCGTGGCTCTCGTCGAAGGTCTTCGCCAGCACCGAGTCCGGGTCGGTGTACAGGCCCGCGAACAGCTCCCGGTACGCCCGCGCGACCCGCGCCGGCGTGTCGCGGAGCCCTTCCCGTTCGGGGTCCTCGCCGCACGCGAGCAGCAGCTCGCGGACGGCCGCCTCGGCCCGCTTCTGGTCGAACACCCGCCGCGTGGAGCCGGCCTCCCCGCTCGCGGGGAGGCCGGCCTGGTCGATCTCGGTCACGTGCGGTTGTCCGGATCGGCGTCGAAGGTCCGCTTCCCCGCCTCCGCGTCGGTGTGCTCCGGCTGCCACGGCGCGGGCTGACCGCTGCCGGGGACGGTGGCCGGGGTCCACCCGGGCGGCGCGCCGTAGTTCGGCGGGCCGGACGTGGGGTGCTGCGGCTGCTGCGGCTGGTAGGGCGCGCCGTTGCCGTTGGGCACCGCCGGCTGCGGTCCGGGGACCGGGTCCTGCGCCGGGGGCAACTCCTGCTGGAGGGTGTCCTCGATGGCGGGGGGCCACGGCTCGCCGCGCTCCTTCGCCAGCTCCGCGGGGGTCTTGACCGGCGGTTTGTCCGACGGCGTGCGGTTGCCGAAGTCGTTGAACTTCGTGATCCGCGGGCGCTTCTCCACGGCGGCGAAGATCCGCTCCAGGTCCTTCTGGTGCAGGGTCTCCTTCTCGATCAGCTCCAGCGTGAGCGCGTCGAGAACGTCGCGGTAGGTGTTGAGCACCTCGTACGCCTCGGTGTGCGCGGCCTCGATGAGTTCGCGCACCTCCTCGTCGATCTCGTGCGCGACCTCCAGCGAGTAGTCCGCCTGCCGGCCCGCGGTGCGGCCGAGGAACGGCTCGCCCTGCTCCTGGCCGTACTTGACGGCCCCGAGCCGGGCGGACATGCCGTACTCGGTGACCATCGCGCGGGCGATCTTGGTCGCCTGCTCGATGTCGTTGGACGCACCCGTGGTCGGCTCGTGGAAGACCAGCTCCTCGGCGGACCGGCCGCCGAGCGCGAACACCAGCCGGGCGATCATCTCGGACCTGGTCATCAGGTCCTTGTCCTCCTCCGGCACGGACAGCGTGTGACCGCCGGTCCGCCCGCGGGCGAGGATGGTGACCTTGTACACCGGGTCGATGTCCGGCATCGCCCACGCGGCCAGGGCGTGCCCGGCCTCGTGGTAGGCGGTGATCTTCTTCTCCTTCTCGGAGATGATCCGGCTCTTGCGGGCCGGACCGCCGATCACCCGGTCCACCGACTCCTCCAGGGCCGCCGCGTCGATCACGGTGCCGTTCTGGCGGGCGGTGAGCAGGGCGGCCTCGTTGATCACGTTCGCGAGGTCCGCGCCGGAGAAGCCCACGGTGCGCTTGGCCAGGCCGTCCAGGTCCGATTCCGACGCCAGCGGCTTGCCCTTGGCGTGGACGCGGAGGATCTGCCGACGGCCCTTGAGGTCGGGCGGGGACACCGGGATCTGCCGGTCGAACCGGCCGGGGCGCAGCAGCGCCGGGTCCAGGATGTCGGGGCGGTTGGTGGCGGCGATCAGGATGATCCCGCCGCGCGAGTCGAAGCCGTCCATCTCGACGAGCAACTGGTTGAGGGTCTGCTCGCGCTCGTCGTGGCCGCCGCCGAGGCCCGCGCCGCGATGGCGGCCGACCGCGTCGATCTCGTCCACGAAGATGATGCACGGCGCGTTCTGCTTGGCCTGTTCGAACAGGTCGCGAACGCGGGAAGCGCCCACACCGACGAACATCTCGACGAAGTCCGAGCCGGAGATCGAGTAGAACGGCACCCCGGCTTCACCGGCGACGGCCCTGGCCAGCAGGGTCTTGCCGGTGCCGGGCGGGCCGTAGAGCAGCACGCCCTTCGGGATCTTCGCGCCCAACGCCTGGTAGCGGCCGGGGTTCTGGAGGAAGTCCTTGATCTCGTAGAGCTCCTCCACGGCCTCCTCGGCACCCGCGACGTCCGCGAAGGTCGTCTTGGGCATGTCCTTGGACAACTGCTTGGCCTTGGACTTGCCGAAGTTCAGGACGCGGTTGCCGCCGCCCTGGGAGTTGTTCATCATCCACATCAGCAGGAGCAGCAGCAGGCCGAGCGGGACCAGGTACAGCAGCATCTGCATCAGGAACGAGTCCTGGCTGACCTTGGTCTCGACGGTCGGCTTGTTGCCCGCCTGGTCGAGGATGGTGAAGACCTCGTCGGTGGAGCTCGCCGGGAACTGCGTGATCAACCGGTTGTGACCTTCGAAGGTCACCCCGTCGTTGAGGGTCAGTTTGAGGCGCTGCTCCTTGTCCTCGATCGTGGCTTCTTTGACTTTGCCGTCCCGGACTTGTTGCAGTGCCTGGGACGTTTTGACCGGGGTGTAACCCCGTGCGTCGTCGAAGAGCACGGTGAAGGCGTAGTAGAGCAGCAACACCGCCACGATCCACAGCAGCGGGTTGCGAAGCAGGCGCTTGCGGTCCATTCACTTACGGCCGGCGGGCGGCCTCGACCCTCCCTGACTTGGTGACGGGCGCGGACGGGCACGACCCGTCCGACCAGCCTACCGCCCAAGGCGCGGGCGGAGTGCTCCGCGTGCGGGGCTGTCACGTCTCGTACGACCAACGGATGGGAGGCGTCAAGCGTTCCCCGCAGTGACCGCGAACACGGTTCGCAGGTCAGACGGGTCCAATTCACGCCTGGCAGAAGGCGAACCGCAGCGGCGAACCACCCACAACACCGACGAAAGATCAAAGGTTACCCACAGGTAACACAAGGTGAGTTCCACCCAAGTGACGTGCGCCACGCATTCCCCGGTCGCCCGCCCCCGCCCAGCTCGCCCCCCAGCTCCCCCAACACCCGGCACCCGGCCCTCACGCAACCACCACGCGAGGCCGCGTCGGCCTGTCGCACCGCCTTCCACCCCGATCACGCTTTCCGATCGGGGTGGAAGACGGTGCGATGGGCCGACTCCAGGCGGCCGAGCCCGCCGCGACGAAGTCGCGGCAAAATCACACCGTGTAGACCTTGGGGTCCAAGGTGCCGATGTAGGGCAGGTCGCGGTAGCGCTCGGAGTAGTCCAGGCCGTAGCCCACGACGAACTCGTTGGGGATCTCGAAGCCCACGTACTTCACCGGCACGTCGACCTTCACGGCGTCCGGCTTGCGGAGCAGCGAGCACACCTCCAGCGAGCGCGGCTTGCGCGACGCCAGGTTCTTGAGCAGCCAGGACAACGTCAGACCGGAGTCGATGATGTCCTCGACGATGATCACGTCCCGGTCCGCGATGTCGCGGTCCAGGTCCTTGAGGATGCGCACCACGCCGGACGACGAGGTGGAGGAGCCGTAGGAGCTGACCGCCATGAACTCCAGTTGCACGGGCACCGGGAGCGCCCTGGCCAAGTCGGTCATGAACATCACCGCGCCCTTGAGCACGGTGATCAAGACCAGGTCCGACCCGCCGTCGGCCGGGTAGTCGGCCCCGACCTTGTTGGCCAGCTCGGTGACCTTGTCGCTGATTTCCTGCTCGGTGATGAGCACGGAGGCGATGTCGCCGTCGTACACGGACGATCCCCTTTTTGTCATGACTGAACTGGTTTGTCCGGTGTTCCCTCGGGCCGTTCGACAGCCAGCCTGCCATGCACGCGGCGCGCCACAAAGCCGCCGGGCAGCCAGACGCCGCCCTGCCCGCGCCACTCGCCCACCAGCGCGTCGACCCGCCGCAGGTGCGAGTCGGACAACTCGGGCACGCCCGCGTCGAGCAGCCACAGGCGCAGGACCCGCCTGCGCAGCGCCGGGGGGAGGTCGTGGAGGTCGTCGGCCGCGCGCCGGTCGCCGGAGAAGCGCCGGGCGATCTCGTCCAGCGCGTCGCAGTCCTCGCGCAGTTGCGCGGCGGTGCGCGCCAGCGCGTCGGCGACGCCGTGCCGGAGCACGTCTTCGAGGAGCGGCAACACCTCGGCGCGCAGCCTGACGCGGGTGAACGCCGGGTCGGAGTTGTGCGGGTCGACCCACGGAGTCAGGCCCAGTTCGGCGCACGCCGCGTTCGTGGTGTCGCGGGCGACGGCCAGCAGCGGCCGGCCCCACGGCGGGTCGTGGGACCGCATCCCGGCGATGCTGCGGGGCCCGGACCCGCGCCCCAGCCCCAGCAGGACGGTTTCCGCCTGGTCGTCCCTGGTGTGGCCGAGCAGCACCACCCCCCGGTCCGGGCGCAGCGCCGCGTACCGGGCCCGCCGGGCGGCGGCCTCCGGGCCGCCGGGACCGGACACGACGACCCTTCGGACCTCCGCTGCGAGGCCGAGCTCCGCGCACGTGGTCGCGGCTCGCTCCGCGATGGCGGCGGACCCCTCCTGGAGGCCGTGGTCGACCACCACGGCCCGCGCGCCGGGCACGAGGTGTGCGGTCACGGCGGCCAGGGCGAGCGAGTCCGCGCCGCCGGACACGGCGACGGTCACCTGTTCGGGCTGGTGCTCGGCGAAGAACCGCTTGACGGCTGTGCGGACCTCCGCGAGCGGACCGTTCACGGGGAGACGCGGCGCAGCCAAGCGGCCGGATCGGCGATCTCGGCCCGGGTGGGCAGCGTCTCGGGGCTGGTCCACACCACGTTGAAGCCGGCCATGCCCACGCGGTCGACCACGTGCCGGGTGAACGCCGCCCCCTCCGCGTACTGGCGGACCTTCGCCTCGACGCCGAGCAGCGTGCGCAGAATCCGATCGAGCACCCCGCCGCCCTTGCGCCGGGCGGTGAACCGCTCGCGGATGACCCCGACGGACGGGACGACCTCCGGGCCCACGGCGTCCATCACGTGGTCAGCGTGGCCTTCGAGCAGGGTGGACAGCGCGATCAGCCGGTCCAGCGGCTCGCGCTGCGCCGGGCTCTGCAACAGGTCGACGAACCCGCCCGCCTCGCGCAGCCGCCGGGGCAGGTCGCGCAGCCTCGGCGCGACGCCCTCGTCCAGCGCGCCGAGCAGCGTGGTGACCAGCCCGGAGAAGTGCTCGGCGAGCCACGGCACGGCGGTGAACTGGAGCCGGTGCGTGCCCTCGTGCAGGCACACCCACATGCTGAAATCCGGGCCGGGGACGTCCAGCGCGCGCTGCGCGCCGACGATGTTGGGCGCGACCAGGAGCAACCGGCCGCCGGCCGAGAACGGGTCGTACTGGCCGAGCACCCGGCCGCTGAGGAACGCGACGACCACGCCCGTCTGCACGCCCGCCGTGCTCGCGAGGACCCCGCTGAACGCGCCGGACTGGCGCGGGAGCGCACCGTCGGTCAGCGCGGCCAGGCCCCGCACGGCCGCGCGCACCCAGCCGGGCCGGTCCACGACCTCGCCCGCCTGGAGCGGCAGCCCGTGCCCGAGCCCGGTCAGCTCCCGGACGTGCACCTCGGCGTCGATCGCCTGCTCGCGCAGCAGGCCGACGGCGAGGTCCGCCTCGGCCCGGGGCACCACCGGTCCCGGCCGCACCAGCCGGTCGGCGGTGGCCACGGCCAATTCCCAGTCGACGGGTTCGCTCCCCGCCCGGTGGTCCTGCGTAGAGGCGCTCACCCCACTGACGCTACCTGCGCCGCAGGGCCCGGCGACACTCCGCGTTCCCGGATTCACCGGTCAAGCGCAGCCGCAGCCCCGGAGCGCGGCGGCGAGCTCGTCCAGCCCGCCGCGAACGGTCTTGGCGTCGGTCGGGCTGAGCGACATGAACGCGAACACCAGCAGCCGGCCGTCCACGTCCACCACGACGCCGGCCAGCGAGTTCACCCCGGTCAGCGTGCCGGTCTTGGCGCGCACCCAGCCCTTGCCCGCCGCGCCCGCCGTGCCGTAGCGGCCGGCCAGCGTGCCGCTGCCACCCGCGACCGGCAGCGCGGTCAGCAGCGGTCGCAGCTTGGCCGTGCGGACGTCGGCGGCGTCCGGCTTGGCGGCGGCCACCAGCAGGTCGCCGAGCAGCCGCGCGGGCACCTTGTCGTCGGGCGAGAGGCCGGAGGCGTCCACCACCTGCACGCCGGTCAGGTCGAACCCGTTCTCGGTGAGCACCGCGCGCACCGCCTGGACCCCGCCGGCGAAGGTCGGCGGCAGCCCCTTGGCCAGCGCGACCTCGCGGGCGAGCGTCTCGGCCAGCACGTTGTCCGAGATCTGCATCATGTTCTCGACGAGCTGGTCGACCGGCGCGGACTTCACCTCGCCGAGCACCTCGCCGGCGGCGGGCGCGGTCCCCGCGCCGACCGAGGTCACGCCCAGCCGGCCGGCCAGCGCGGAGGCCGCCGCCGCGCCGGGCGTGGCGGTGCGGGGCGTGTCCGGCGTGGTCGGGTCCTGCCGGCCGCCGTCGGCCATCAGCGGCCCGATCGGGGACACGTAGCCGTTCGGCACGTCGGTGGGGTCCCAGCCGGGGGCCAGGCCCTCGCCCTGGTACCGGCTGACGTCGAACAGCACCTGCGTGACCGGGCCGTTCCGGGACACCTGGGAGGCGAGGTCGTCGAGCGTCGCCGCGCCGGGGTAGACCGTGCGGCGGTCGGCCGGGAACGTGGACAGCGTCGGGTCGCCGCCGCCGACCAGCACGACCGTGCCGGGCTGGTCGCCCCGGACGACCTTGGTGGAAAGCTGGGCGGTGTGGTCGAGGGTGAGCAGCGCGGCCGTCGCGACCAGCACCTTCACCGTCGACGCGGGGGTCAGCGGGGTCGTCTCGCCCTGCTTCCACAGGGTGGTGCCGGCGGCCGGGTCGACCACGATCCCGGTGAGGGTGCCCAGCGCGGCGTTGCCGGCCGGTCCGCGCAGCACGGCCCCGACACCGGTGGCGGACGGGACGGGCGCGGTCGCGCCGATGCCCCGCACGGCGAGCGAGACCGGCGCGGGCGGCTGCGGGGCGGCGGTCGTCGGGGTGGGCGCGGTGTCCAGCCAGCCGAGCTGCCAACCCGCCACCGCGCCGCCCGCCAGCACCACGACCAGCGCGAGCGCGCCGACCAGCGGCCACCGGCGCTTGCGCGGGGCCTCCTCCACGACGTCGTCGGCCGGCGGCACCCGCACGGGCTCGCTGCGCGGCTCCGGCTCGGCGGCCCGCGCCGGACGCTCCGACTGGGCACGCTCCGACTGGGCACGTTCGGACTGGGCGGCGACGGGCACTCCCCGACCGGGCGTCCACGGCCCGTCCGGCGGGCCACCGGTGCCCGGCGCGCGGCTGCCGCCCGGCCCGCTCCCGGCCTGACCGCCACGCGGCGCGGAACCACCCGATGCGGTGGCGGCGGACGTGCCCCGGACGGCGGGGACGGCCGCCGTGCCGGTGGGCGTCGACGACCTCTCACGTTCCGTGATCGGTTCAGCGGCCGGCTTCGGAGCCGGCCCGCCGGCGGGCCCCGGACCGGCCGGCGGCGGCTTCGCGGGCAGCGGCACGGGAATGCGCATGGTCGGCGGATCGGCCGGTCGCGGACGCCTGACCTGCACGGTCGGCGATTCTCCGGTCTTCTCGTCGCCGTCGACGGTCGGCCAGGATGGCTCGTCGGCCACGCAGTCCTCCGGGGTTGATTACGGGCAATGTCACACCCGCGACCTGCACGTGGGTGAGGGTTGACGACACCTCGTGGTCCACACTAGTGGCGTAACGAACGTCAAGGACGAGCGAGGACCGCGCAGTGGAGTTCGACGTCACCATCGAGATCCCCAAGGGGGTCCGCAACAAGTACGAGATGGACCACAAGACGGGGCGCATCCGCCTGGACCGCACCCTCTTCACGGCCACTCAGTACCCGGCGGACTACGGCTTCGTCGACGACACACTGGGTGAGGACGGCGACCCGCTCGACGCCCTCGTCGTCGTCCAGGAGCCGACGTTTCCCGGCTGCCTCATCCGCTCCCGCGCGATCGGCATGTTCCGCATGACCGACGAGAAGGGCGGCGACGACAAGCTGCTCTGCGTGCCGGCCGAGGACCCCCGCAGCGAGCACCTGCGCGACATCCACCACCTCAACGAGTTCTACCGGCTGGAGATCCAGCACTTCTTCGAGGTCTACAAGGACCTGGAGCCGGGCAAGAGCGTGGAGGGCGCGACGTGGGTCGGGCGCACCGAGGCCGAGGCCGAGATCGTGCGCTCCTACCAGCGCCTCAAGGACGCCGTCGCGAACGGCGAGGACCACTGACCCCGGGCACGTGACGAAGCGGGCCACCCCCGACGGGTGGCCCGCTTCCGTCATCCGGCGTGCGTGATCAGTGGATGGCGACCGGGGCCTGGGCGGCCTCGTTCTCGTCGTTCACCCGCTCCAGGCCGGACCGGTTGGACAGCGGCACCTCGCGCAGGAACCACACGAACGCGAAGCCGACCACCGTCACCAGCGCGCCGACCAGGAACACCAGGTCGATCGAGCCGGAGAAGCCGTCCAGGAACGGCCGGGCCAGCACCGGGTCCAGGGTTTGCAGGAACTCGGTGTTGTCCAGGCTCAGCCCCGCACCGCCCTCCTTCAGCGACGCGGCGAACTGCTGGTTCTCCGGGCGCGCCAGGGCGGCCAGGAACGCCGGGTCGCCCATCGACGCGTTCACCGCGTTGCCGATCTTGTCGCCGACCGTGCTGAACAGGATGGACAGGAACACCGCCGTGCCGACCGTGCCGCCGATCTGCCGGAAGAACGTGGCCGAGGCGGTCGCGACACCCATGTCGCGGGGCTCCGCGTCGTTCTGGATGGCCACCAGCAGGGTCTGCATGCACAGGCCCAGCCCCGCGCCCATGAAGAACATCAGGACGAGCGGTCCCCAGGACGGGGTGTCCGTGCCGATGGTGCTGAACGCGAACAGCGTCACCGCCATCAGCCCCAGCCCGACCACCGGGAACACCTTGTACCGGCCGGTCTTCGCGGTGTACTGGCCGCTGGTGCCGGCGGCGGTCATGATGCCGAGCGTGAGCGGCAGCATCATCAGGCCCGCCTGGGTGGCGGAGTAGCCCTTCACGATCTGGAGGTAGAGCGGCAGCGAGACCATGCCGCCGAACATCCCGACGCCGAGCAGGAAGTTGACGGTGTTGCCGAGCGAGAACGTCTGCCGGCGGAACAGCCGCAGCGGCAGCAGCGCCTCGTCGCCCATCCGCTTCTGCACGAACACGAACGCGACCAGCCCGAGCACGCCGACCACGTACATCGTGATCGAGGTGCCGGAGGCCCAGCCCCACTCCCGGCCCTGCTCGGCCACGACCAGCAGCGGCACCAGGCCGATGGTGATCGTCGCCGCGCCCAGGAAGTCGATCCGGTGGTTCACCCGCTTGTGCGGGATGTTGAGCACCTTGCCCACCACGACCAGCGCGATCAGCGCGACCGGCACGTTGATCAGGAACACCCAGCGCCAGCCGGCGGTGCCCAGGAACGTCTCCAGGCCCGCGAACAGGCCGCCGACGACGGGGCCCGCGACGCTCGCGATGCCGAACACGGCCATGAAGTAGCCGGTGTACTTGCTGCGCTCGCGCGGCGACGTGATATCCGCCAGGATCGCCATCGCCAGCGACATCAGACCACCCGCGCCGAGGCCCTGCACCGCGCGGAACGCGGCCAGCTCGTACATCGAGTTCGCGATGCCGCACAGCAGCGAGCCGGCGAGGAACAGCGAGATGGCGGTGAGGTACATCGGCTTGCGGCCGTAGATGTCGGACAGCTTGCCGTACAACGGGGTCGAGATGGTGGCCGTGATCAGGTACGCCGTGGTCGCCCACGCCTGAAGCGTCTGGCCGTTGAGCTCGTCCGCGATGGTCTTCATGGCCGTGGCCACGATCATCTGGTCCAGCGCGGCGAGGAACAGCCCCAGCAGCAGTCCGGACAGGATCGTCAGGATCTGCCGGTGGGTGAGCAGCGCGGCACCGGGTGGCGGCGCGTCCGCTCGGGTTGTCGTCTCCGACATCACTTCTCCCCTTCTGAGCGCGGCCCCAGTCCGCTCTCAGCGATGAAATTCGGCAGCGCCTTCTCGTAGTCGCCCACGAAGCGCTCGAAGTAGTCGATGAACGCCCCCAGGTCCTCCTCGGACCAGTCGGTGAACATCCGGGCGATGGACTGGTTGCGCATCAGCCGCCGCTCCGCCAGCAGGCGGGTCCCCGCGTCCGTCACGGCCAGCACGCTGGCCCGGCCGTCGTCGGGATCCGCCCGGCGCTCCACCCACCCCTCCTTGACCAGCGTCGCGACCTGGCGGCTGACCGTCGAGGGGTCCGAGAAGACCGCTTCGGCCAGTGCGCTCGACCGGGAGGGCCCCAGGTGGCTCAGGTTCGCCAGCAGCACGAACGAGGCCTTGTCCATCCCCGTCCTGCTCAGTTGGGCGGCGACGCAGGCGTGCATCTTGTTGAGGCGGACCAGCGCCATGCCGATGCGCTCGGCCTGGGCGAGCTGCGCGTCAGGCACGTCGTCACTCACCGGGGTCACCATGGAACACTCCGTTTGCTTGCATCATCCAACTAGTTGCTGGATACAAGCTTGGACCTTGCGGAGAGTCTTGGCAAATGAAATAACCGGTGACTCGCGTCTCATGACTACCGGTCGGTAACATCCGGGGCATGACCGCTGACTACTCGTTCGTCGCCGACGCGATGACGCAGGCCGTGCCGTGGGTGCAGACCAGCCGGGTGGAGTTCTTCGAGCTCACCGGGGACCGGGTGGTGGCCGGGCTGCCGGACGACCCGGCCACCCACAACCACGTCGCGGGCCCGCACGCGGCGATGATCTTCGGCCTCGGCGAGACCGCCTCGGGCGCGGTGGCCATGGCCGCCTTCGCCCCGCACCTGGGCAAGGCCACCCCGCTCGTCGCCCGGTCGGAGATCACGTACCGGAAGCTGGCGCGGGGCGCGCTGCGCGCCGAGGCGGTGCTGGGCCGGCCGGCGGACGAGGTGGTGGCGGAACTCGACGCGGGCACTCGCCCGGAGTTCCCGGTGGCCGTGACGATCACCAACGCCGACGGCGTGACGACCGCCGAGATGACCGTCGTCTGGACGCTGCGCCCGAACCGGACCTGATCCCCGGATCGGGGCCCGCACTCGTCGCGGTATTGGTCACCACCGGTTCTGAAGTCATTTCGTGAATCTTCTTCGCCGCAGGTCGGGGATCGCGGAAAACGGCGCACAGATCGACCCGACCCGAATTCGCCGTGCCTGCGGGTAACAATCCGCAGTGCCCGGCGATGACGTCGACATGACCGCCACAATGTTGAGAAGATCGTCATCCGCGCTGGTGCTGACCGTACTGGCGGTGAGCGCGTGCAACTCTTCACCGGCCATGTCCGGTCCGGCAGCGCCTTCCTCCGATACCGCACCCACGTCCACCACGATTTCCCCGACGACGACCACCGCACCACCCGCCGTGGGCGTCACCGGAATCGTGGACGGCCGCACGATCACCGTGGCCGGCGGGAACCGGATGGTGTTGAGCGCCCTGGCCGAACCGGGAGCCTGCTGGGCCCAGGCCGCGGTGGACTTCCTGACCGCCACGGTCGGCGGCAAGGAGGTTCGCGTGGTCGGCGACGCCGTCGTGCTGGCCGATGGCACCGACCTGGCCGTGCGCGCGGTCGAGCAGGGCGCGGCTCGGGCCGCGCAGTCGGCGTCCTCGGCGCTCACCACCGCCCAGACGTCCGCGCGGAACGCGGGCCGGGGTCTGTGGGGCCCGCCGTGCTCGGGCGCGGACACCGTCGCGCCGCCTCCCCCGCCCACCCCGGAGCCGGTCCCGGAACCGCCTCCGGCTCCCCCGGTCCAGCAGACCGTGGCACCCCCGCCGAGGCAGACCGTGGCACCTCCGCGACCGGTGGCACCCGCACCGCCGCCGAGCGCGTACTACGCGAACTGCACCGACGCGAAGGCCGCCGGAGCAGCGCCGCTCTACGCGGGCCAACCCGGTTACCGCGCCGGGCTCGACCGCGACGGCGACGGGGTGGCCTGCGAGAAGTAGGTTCGGGGGCGTGAAGGTCGAACGCCTGGAGATCGAGTACGACCCGCGCACCGTCGGGGACGCCGCCCGGCGCGCGCACGCCGCCGGCCGCACGGGTTTCTGGCTCGCCGAGACGAAGCACGACCCGTTCCTGGGCCTGTCGCGGGTGGCCGACGTCGGCCTCGACCTGGGCACCGCGATCGCCGTCGCCTTCGCCCGCAACCCCATGAGCACCGCCGTGCAGGCGAACGACCTGCACCTGGCCTCCGGCGGCCGGTTCCACCTGGGCCTGGGCTCGCAGGTCGAGCCGCACGTCACCAAGCGGTTCGGGATGCCGTGGTCTCGGCCGGCGGCGCGGATGCGCGAGTTCGTCCAGGCCCTGCACGCGATCTGGGATGCCTGGGCCACCGGCGAGCGGCTGCGCTTCCGCGGCGAGTTCTACACGCACACCCTGATGACCCCGTTCTTCGACCCCGGCCCGAACCCGCACGGCCGGCCGAAGGTGTGGCTCGCGGGCGTGGGCGAGCTGATGACCGAGGTGGCGGGCGAGGTGGCCGACGGGTTCCTGTGCCACAACTTCACCACCGAGCGGTACCTGCGGGAAGTGACGCTGCCCGCCTTGGCGAAGGGCCGGGCGACGACCGGGAGGACGGTGGCGGACCTGGAGATCAGCGCGCCGTCCCTGGTCGCCACCGACGAGCGGGAGGTCGCCGACGCGCGCCGGCAGATCGCGTTCTACGGCTCGACCCCCGCCTACCGCAAGGTGCTCGACCTGCACGGCTGGGGCGAGCTGCACGAGGAGCTGCACCGGATGTCGCGCCGTCGGCTGTGGGACGACATGTCCGCCGCCGTGGACGACGACGTGCTCCACGCGTTCACGGTGGTGGGCACCCCGTCCGAAGTCGAGGCCGAACTGGAGCGCCGCTACGGCGACGTCGCCACGAGGGTGCTCAGGACCGGGTGAGCCGGTGGTGGAACACCAGTCCGGTCCGCACCAGCGCCACCCCGCGCCCCCGCACCCAGCGCCGTCGGCCGATTCGTGCGGCCAGCAGGACCAGCGGCAATGCCAGGACCGTCACCGCGATCATCGCGATCATCGCCCTCACCTCCACGGTGGCAACGCCAGGGTGGACGAAGCCTGACGCGAACGGGCGAAAGGCCACCCTGATGGAGCAGTCAACTCAGACGAAACGCACCCGGTAGCGATCGTCGCCCCCGCACCGACCGCGCTGGAGCACCGAACAGCCGATTCAGTGTTCCGCCGAACGCAGTAACGCGAGGCGGGCCGGTCACCGATACACGGAATACCTCACCATGCGAGGCGACGTACCGATAGCGACTGCGAAAGAGTCCGCATGCGCCCATTCGTGCTGTCCGTCCTGGTGATCGGAACCGCGATCACCCTGTCGTCGTGCGGTTCTGCCGTGGTCCGGTCGACCGGGCCGGCACAATCGCCGACAACGGTCGTGGTGACCACCACGACCCCGGCTCCGCTTCCCCCGGAGATCGACCCGGCGAAGTACTCGGGCAGCGCCGCCGACACCGCCGTGGCGGAAATCCGGGACCTCGGCTACTCCGTCTACCTCACCGACGACAAGACAAAAGCCGCGCTGTTCACGATCACGCCGACCGGAGCACTCCCGGAGTCACTGGGAAAGTGGTTGGTGAGTTCGATCCTGGTCGACCGGAGCAGCTACCCGACCGCGAACGTCTGGGTGCGGCGCGGCGTGTTCACCCCGGAGGAGCAGCTCGACGAGGCCGTGTCCCGGGCGGGGCTCTCCGGCTCGGTGCACCGCCACTACCGCACGGCTTCCGCCTGGGTGGCCACCACGTGCCGGAGCCTGGCGGAAGCCGGCCCCTACACGACCCCGGCCGAAGTGCTCAGCGCACAGGTCGCGGACGACCCGGACCGCCGGGAGATCTTCGAGCTGGGCATTCCGCTGCTGTGCCCGGACCACCGGAGAGCGCTGACCGACGTCGTCGGGGGAAATGCGCCCTCCGGCACCGACACCTACGGGGTCGGCCCGGAAAGGACCAGGTAGACCGCACGGGGCAGCGGTCCACACCGCCGGGCACGCTCCGCGCACAGCCGTTCGAGACCGCACAGCACTGCCACCCGGCACCACCGCGAGGAACGAAAAGGACCAGGTCAGACACGCTGACCTGGTCCTTGTATCCCGCGAGCCGCCTATCGGAATCGAACCGATGACCTGCTCATTACGAGTGAGCTGCTCTGGCCGACTGAGCTAAGGCGGCGAGACGCGAGAACTATAGCCCAAGCGTCGGGCGTCACCCAGCAGGGGGTGCCGTCGTTAGGTCGTTCGTGACGCCGCTCACGTGAGCGCCGCGCTCGTCGACACCACTGCGGGGAGGTACGACCACATGCGCCTGACGGCCGTGCCGGTTGCCGCTGTGCTGGTCGCGCCGCGTGCCGCTCCCGCGTCGGCCCGGCCCGCACCCGGCTCGACGCCGCCCACCCCGGGCTTCGACGTGCCGATCGGCGTGCTGCGCCTCCGGATCGCGCAGCTCACCGAGAAGTCCACGGCCCCCGACAGCCCGCTCCGGCAAGACGGCCCCGCCATCAGGGGACACGTGCTCGGGGCAACCGCGCGGCTGCTCGACCTCCGGCTGTTGCCGACCGAAGCCCTCGGGCTGCCGAACCTGCCTTCGGCGTTGGCACAGGTGTCCCTGGTGAGCAGGTCGTCCGCGCGGCTGCCCCGACTGGCGGGGTGGTGTGCCCACCGGTACCGACGCCTCCCGGCGGCGGTGGGCACGCCGCCCCGCCCAAGGACGTCCGGCGACTGGCGCACACCAACGCCGCCTACCGGACCGTCCCGATCTTCTGGACGGGCACGGCGCTCCGGCTCGCCGGAGTGGTCGCGGTGGCGGCGGTGCCGATCCGCCGGCGGTGCCCCGGAGCCCGCCGCGCGGGGGTGAGCCGGGCTCGCACGTCGTGCGAGCGCCCGTCCGGGGGTGTCAGCCGCGGTGGAGCGTGGTCAGCATCGCCTCGACCGCGATCCGCGGCTTCACGTTCAGCTCCAGCGCGTTCCGGCATGCGAGCACGGCCTCCAGCCGGCGCAACGTCGACTCCTGGGTCCACGCCTCGGCCGCCGTGCGCGCGTCGGCCTCCCGGTCGGGGTGGTTCAGCACGGCCACCGCACCCGACGACGTGACCAGCACGTCCCGGTAGAACGCCGCCAGGTCCACCAGCGCCTGGTCCAGCGAGTCCCGCTGGGTCCGGGTGGTGCGCGACTTCTGCCGCTTCTCCAGGTCCTTCAGCGCGCCCTTGGCACCCCGGGTGGCCGCCGCCGTGCCCTTGCCCGTGCCGCCCGCGCCCATCGCGGTCTCCAGCGCGTGCCGCTCGGACTCGTCGCGGGCCTCGTTTGCGGTCAGCGCGTCCGCCTCGGCGGCCTGGACCAGGTTGTCCGCGCAGGTGAAGATGTCCGCCGGCCGGCGCAGCGCCAGCGGTATCCGCAGCACCGATTCGCGCCGCGCCCGCACCGACTCCTCGGTCGCCAGCCGCCGGGCGCGGGCCACGTTCCCGCCGCACACCGACGCGGCCCACCGCGCCTCGTCGGCGGGGACGCCGTCCTCGGCCAGCGCCGCCGCGATCGCGTCGAGCCGGGGCGTGCCCAGCGACACGACCCGGCACCGCGAGCGGATCGTCACCGACACGTCGTCGGGGTGGGACGACGGCGCGCACAACAGGAACACGGTCCGCGCCGGCGGTTCCTCCACGGCCTTGAGCAGCGCGTTCGACGCGCCCTCGGTCAACCGGTCGGCGTCCGCGATGATCACCACCTGCCACCGCCCGGACGTCGGGCGGCGCGCCGACACCTGGACCAGCGCGCGCATCTCGGCCACCGCGATCGACAGGCCCTCGGGCGCGACCACCCGCACGTCGGCGTGCGTGCCGGCCAGGGTCGTGTGGCACCCGGCGCACGTGCCGCAGCCCGGCCGGTCGTCGACGGCCGTGCACTCCAGCGCCGCGGCGAACGCCCGCGCCGTGCCGGAGCGCCCCGAGCCGGGCGGGCCGGTGAACAGCCAGGCGTGCGTCATGGCACCGGGTGGGGGCGATCCGCCGACCACGATCGACGCGGCGGCCTCGGCCGCCGCGCGCAGCACCGCCACCGCGTCGGGCTGCCCGACGACCTGGTTCCACACCCCTCTGCCGGCCACGGTCGTCAAACCTACCGAGTTCTCAGGAGTTCTCCGCCACCGGCCGCACCGGAACGCCGGCCAGCAGCGGCACCACGGCGGCGCGCACCCGGTCGGCCACCTCGTCCACCGTCCCGTCCCCGTCCACCACCAGGTAGCGGCCCGGATCGGCGGACGCCATCCCGGTCAGCAGCCGCTGCACCCGCCAGTGGTGCTCCACGGCGTCCGCGGACGCGGCGGGTTCGGACGCGGCGGGCCCGGTCGGCGTCCGGTCGAGCAGCACGGTCAGGTCCGGCCGCAGCCGACCGGTGGCCCAGTCGACCAGCCCCTCCACCTCCCGGGGCTCGATGCTGCCCGCCGCGCTGAAGTGCGCCAACGGGCTGTCCACGTACCGCTCCATCACCACCAGCGAGCCGCCGGCCAGCGCGGGCCGCACCTCGCGCTCCACCACGTCCGCCCGCACCGCCGCCGCGACCAGGGCGTGCGCCCGCACCCCCGCGAGGTCGGCGGTGGACAGCAGGTTGCGCAACCGCTGCTCGTCCAGGTCCGGGTCGGACGCGAGCAGCACCCGGTGCCCGGCCGCGCGCAGCGCCTCGGCCAGCAGGCGCGCCTGCGCGGACGTGTCGGCCCGGCTCTCCCCCTCGACCGCGATCAGCACGCCCCCGCCCCGCCGGGACCGCCCGCGCAGCGCGGCCAGCAGGTCGGACAGGATCGGCTCGGTGCGCCGGTCGTCCATCTGCCGGTAGGCGATCAGGCCGAGCAGCGCCGCGATCACCGCCGCGCCGAACAGCACCGGGCGGGTGCCGTCGACCTGCACCTGGTGGCCGAGCACCGTGATGGTCCGCTGCTGGATCAGGCTGACCAGCAGCGGGGCCGTGGCGGACGCGGCGAAGAGCACCACCTTGAGCAGCGACTGGAGCAGCGCCACGGTCCGGCCGCGCATGGCGTCCTCGACCTTGGACCCGACGATGGTCAGGCCGGTCAGGAACGCCATCCCGGCGCAGCCGCCGACCAGCGCCACCGCGATCAGCGCGGTCCACAGGTGCGGCGCGAGCGCGACCAGCACCAGGCTGGTGCCGGCGAGCACGATCGTCACGCCGAACAGCCGCTCGTAGGACAGCCGGCGGGCCATCCGGGGCGCGACGGCCATGCCGACCGCGAGGCCCGTGAACACCGCGACGAACAGCAGGCCGAACGTCGAGTCGCCGCCGAGCAGGGACAGCGCGTAAAGCTTGGCCGTGCCGATCACCGCGCCGGCCGCCGCGAACGCGCCGATCATGCCGATCACCAGGCCGCGCACCAGCGGCGTGCGCCCGGCGAACCGTAGGCCGTCGCGGAGCATCGCGAAGAAGCCCTCGCGCTCACCCTCCTCGCGCCTGGCCGCGTCGGCGCGGCCGGACAGCTCCGGTATCCGCACCGCGACCAGGACCGCCGAGGTCACGTACAGCGCGCCGTTGACCATCACGGCGATGGTCGCGATCCGGAACTCGATGTCGGTGCTCTGGAGGTGCAGGTAGCCGGGGATGCCGGAGATCAGCGCGTACAGGCCCGCACCGCTGATCACCGCGATGCCGTAGGTCATCGCCAGGCCGAGCTGGTTGGCCGTCTCGACCTGGTCCGAGCGGCGCAGCAGGTTCGGCACGGCCGAGTCCTTGGCCGGAATCCACAGCATCGCGCAGCAGCCGACCAGGAAGTTCGCGATGAACAGCCACCAGGCCGTGCCGACCAGGGCGATGGAGAGGAACAGGCCGCCGCGCAGCAGGTCGCAGACGACCATGATCTTGCGGCGGTCGAACCGGTCCGCGAGCACACCGCCCAGCGGGGCGAACAGGATGCCCGGCAGCAACTGGGTGAGCACCACCAGGCTGAGCGCGAAGCTCTCCCACTGGTAGCTCTGGGTGAGCTTGGAGACGAGACCGGTCAGCGCGAGCAGTGACAGCCAGTCACCGACACTGCACAGATAGGTGACACCCCAGAGCCTGCGGAACGGCCGGATCGCGAGCACGCTGCGAATCCGGTGGCTGGTCGAGGCCGCTGTGCCGCTGTCCTGGATGGTGCCCACCCCCGCCCGTCCGTGCCGGGGAACCAGGGTAACCGGGGCGTGCGAGCCCCTCGGACCGCCTAGGCCGTTCGGGTGGTCCGGGCGGTCACGTGAACAGCTTGGCGATCGCTTCGAAGATCTCGCGCAGCACGTTGAACAGCAGTCCGCTCAACCCCGCGAGCACCACCAGGCACCCGATCAGGCCGCCCTTGCCGCTCTTCTTGGCCGGCTGGTGCCCGACCTGGTTCATGGCGGGCCGCTGCGCGAACGGCACCGACCGCTGCCGGTAGGCCTGCGAGGCGTCCGACCAGGCGGGCGCGAGCTGCGGCGCGGACCCCGACAGGGGACCCGGCGCGCGGCGGGTCTGCTTGTGGTGCGCGGGCCGGCGCGTCGGCTCCGCGTACACCGACGGCACGTCGACGTGCGGGATGACCGGCGGCCCGGGGGCCGCCGGTCCGCTCAGCGCGTCCGGGAAGGGCCGGGGTGGATAGGTCTCGCCCGTGACCAGACCCGCGAGCGGGTCCGGGAACGAGCGGGGTGGCGGTGGTTCCTGCGTGCCGTCCGGGCCGAAGTCGTCCACCGCCCCATCCTCCCGCTAACTCTTCGCCTTGGCGGGTGCCTTCTTGCGGGCCGGGGCCTTCTTCTTCGTCGTCGGGCCCTTCGCGCGCTTCTCCGCGAGCAGTTCCGCGGCCCGCTCGTCGCTCAACCCCTCGACGCTGTCCGACTTGCGCAGCGACGCGTTCACCTCGCCGTCGGTGACGTAGGGCCCGAAGCGGCCCTCCTTCACCACCATCGGCTTGCCGGACACCGGGTCGTTGCCCAGCTCCTTCAACGGCGGCGCGGCGGCGGCCCGACCGCGCTTCTTCGGCTCGGCGTAGATCTTCAGCGCCTCGTCCAGGGTCACCGTGAAGAGCTGGTCCTCGCTGGTCAGCGACCGCGAGTCGGTGCCCTTCTTCAGGTAGGGCCCGTAGCGGCCGTTCTGCGCGGTGATCTCCGCGCCGGTCTCCGGGTCCTTGCCGACCACGCGCGGCAGCGAGAGCAGCTTCAGCGCGTCGTCCAGCGTGACCACGTCCAGCGACATGGACTTGAACAGCGAGCCGGTGCGCGGCTTCGGCGGCTTCTTGGTGCCCTCGGGCGGGTCCGGCAGGACCTCGGTCACGTACGGGCCGAAACGGCCCTCCTTGGCCACGATCTCGTGCCCGGTGACCGGGTCGTTGCCCAGCGAGCGCCCCTCCTGCGGGGTCGCGAAGAGCTTCTCCGCGAGGCTCCGGTCGAGCTCGTCCGGCGGCAGGTCGTCGGGCAGGTTCGCCCGCTGCGACGTGGGCGCGCCGTCCTCGCCCTCGACCTCGCGCTCCAGGTACGGCCCGTAGCGGCCCACCCGGACCACGACCGTGCGGCCTTCCTCGTCCACGAACAGCGGGATCGAGTTCACCTCGCGGGCGTCGATCTGCTCGACGCTCGACCCGACCAGCTTCTTCAGCCCGCCCGACCGGCCCACCGACGACTCGGGGCCGACGTTGCCGCCGAAGTAGAACCCGGACAGCCACGTGGTGCGCTCCTGGCGGCCGGCGGCGATGCCGTCCAGCTCGTCCTCCAGCGCGGCGGTGAAGTCGTAGTCCACCAGCCGGCCGAAGTGCCGCTCCAGCAGCCCGACCACGGCGAACGCCACCCAGGAGGGGACCAGCGCGGACCCCTTCTTCCAGACGTAGCCGCGGTCCTGGACGGTGCTGATGATCGAGGCGTAGGTGGACGGGCGGCCGATGCCCAGCTCCTCCATCGTCTTGATCAGGCTCGCCTCGGTGAAGCGCGGCGGCGGGGACGTCGAGTGGCCGTCCGGGGACAGCTCGGCGGCGACCAGCGGCTGGTCCTTGACCAGCTCGGGCAGCCGCGACTCGGCGTCGTCGGACTCGCCGCCCGCCTCCGCGTCGACCGTCTCCACGTAGGCCTTCAGGAAGCCCGCGAAGGTGATCGTGCGGCCGGACGCGGCGAACGTGACGCTCTCGTCCCCGGCCGAGCCGGGCACCCCCCGCGTGGTGCCGGAGATGCGCACGCTGGTCGTGTTGCCGCGCGCGTCGGTCATCTGGCAGGCGATGGTGCGCTGCCAGATGAGCTCGTACATCTTGAACTCGTCGGACTCCAGCTCCCGCGCCACCTCGCCGGGGGTGCGGAACACCTCGCCGGCCGGGCGGATGGCCTCGTGGGCCTCCTGGGCGTTCTTGACCTTCCGGGTGTACTGGCGGGGCGTCTTGGAGACGTACTCCGCGCCGTAGAGCTCCGTGGCCTGCGCACGGGCCGCCGTGATGGCCGTCTCGGACAGCGTGGTGCTGTCGGTGCGCATGTAGGTGATGTAGCCGTTCTCGTACAGCTTCTGCGCGGTGCGCATGGTCCGGTCGGCCGAGAACCGCAGCTTGCGGCCCGCCTCCTGCTGGAGGGTCGAGGTCATGAACGGCGCGTACGGCTTGCGGGTGTACGGCTTCTCCTCCACCGAGGAGACCGTCATGTCCGCCTTGACCAGGCCCTCCGCGATCGCGCGGGCCTGCGACTCGTCCAGGACCCGGACCTCCGAGCCCTCCTTGAGCCGGCCCGTCGACTCGAAGTCGCGGCCGGTCGCCAGGCGCTGCCCGTCCACGGCCACCAGGCGCGCGGAGAACTGGCGCGGCGACGCCTTCGCACCCGCGTCCATGGTCGCCGAGACGTCCCAGTACGAGGCGCTCACGAACTTCATCCGCTCGCGTTCCCGCTCGACCACGATCCGGGTCGCCACGGACTGCACCCGGCCCGCCGAGAGCTTCGGCATGACCTTCTTCCACAGCACGGGGCTGACCTCGTAGCCGTAGAGGCGGTCCAGGATGCGGCGGGTCTCCTGCGCGTCGACCAGGTCCTGGTCGAGGTCGCGGGGGTTCGCGGCGGCGGCCAGGATCGCGGGCTCGGTGATCTCGTGGAACACCATCCGGCGGACCGGGACCTTGGGCTTGAGGGTGTCCAGGAGGTGCCAGGCGATGGCCTCGCCCTCCCGGTCGCCGTCTGTCGCCAGGTAGAGCTCGTCGACGTCCTTGAGCAGCTCTTTCAGCTCCGCGACGGTCGCCTTCTTGTCCGGCGTGACCACGTAGAGGGGCTCGAAGTCGTGGTCGACGTCGACGCCCAGCCGCGCCCACGGCTGACCCTTGTACTTGGCGGGCACGTCCGCCGCGCCCCGGGGCAGGTCGCGGATGTGCCCCTTGGAGGACTCCACGACGAAGTCGGTGCCGAGGTAGGACGCGATCTTCCGCGCCTTCGCGGGCGACTCGACGATCACCAACCGCCGGTTGCCGCTCGCGGATCCCCCGCTGCTCTTCTTCGCCCGTGTCGATCCAGCCACGCCGTCCCGCTCTCTCCGAACATCTGTGTCCCGACCCGCCAGTGTGCACTGTCCTATGTCGCCGCATGGGCAGCCCTGGTCGGGACAGGGTGACACAACTGTGCCCGATCACCCGCCAGGAGGACCGCTAGGCGGCCGGCCAGGTGCGCTCCCCGACCCCTCGCGGAGCCCTCCCGACCAGCTCTGCCAGCCGCTCCAACCGCCGCCGGCCCACCACCCGCAGGGCGGGTCCGCCGGCCGTGAGCAGTGTCGCCGGAAGTCCCGACGCGGCCAACGCCTTTTGCAACGGCTCGTGCGTGTCGGGCGAGTCCGGGTCGAGCCCGAGCACGTACGCCGACTCGGCCCAGCGGCCCGACACGAGCGCCCACAGCCGCAGCACGCCACCGTGCGCCGTGAAGTCCGGCGGCACCACCTTGGCGTCACCGGCGAGCCACTGGTGGGCCAGCCCGGTGAGGTCCGTGCGGTACGCCGTCACCACCTCCAGGCCGTCGCCCAACCCCGGCGGGGGCACGGCCGGCGGCTCGTCGGCGGTCTCGTCCGGGACCGCCGCAGGGCGTCGCACGACCTCCAGCCGCGCCTGCACGTCCCGTTCGGCCAGGGCCGCGACCAGCGCGATCGCGCGCCGGCGCTCGTCCAGGCACACCGAGATCCGGGCCGCCCGACCACGGGCGAACCCCACCGCCCGACCGGGCCCGCACAGCAGCCCGGCCAGGTCCGCGACACAGGGCCGGCGTGCCTCGGCCGAAAAGAAGGACAGTTGCCCCACGATCCGGCAGCGTAGAACACACGTTCGAGCACGGCCAGTCTCCGACCGGGCGATCCCGTCCGGCCGGGACTCCCGGGTCAGCCGCCGAGCGTCTTCATCTTGTCGGCCAGCGCGACGCAGGCGGGTGCCTTCCGGTACGCCTCGGCCAGCTCGGGGTCGCTGGTCAGCTTCTTGATCTGGTCGTTGGCGGTGCTCGTCTCGCTGCCGCCGAGCTCACCGATCTTGGTGGTGAACTCGGGGTCGTTCGGGTCGAGCTTCGCCACCTCTTCGCTCGCCTGGACCCACGTCTTCGCCGAGTCGTCGAAGAACTTGACCAGCTCGTCGTGCAGCGCCTGCGCGCCCGTCGACGGAGCACCGAGGTCCGCCAGCTTCCGGCCGGCCTCGGCGAACGACTTGCCGGACTTGTCCGCGAACTCCTGGATCTCGGCCTTGAACGCCACCGGGTCGGCGGACGCGCCCGCGAGCATGGTCTGGAGCAGTTCCACGAGGCCCTCCAGCGCGGGCGTGATGCCCTCGCAGTAGGTGCCGCTCCACGTCACCGGATCGGCCGCCGCCGCCCGGGTGGTGGTCGTGCCGCCGCTCGCGGTCGACGTACCCGCACCGGACGACTCCGCGCCCGAGCACGCCCCGGTCAGGAGCACGCCCGCGAGGACACCGGCCACCGTCAGGCGAAGTTTCACGCTGATTCCCCCCACTGGTCCTGTTCGACCGCCGGATACTACGACGTGGGGGTTACCGGTTCGGACGGCCGGAGCGTGCGCAGGTCCTGGCAGGCGGGGGCCTTCTCGGCCGCTTCCTTGAGCTCCGGGGTCGCCTCCAACTGCTTGAGCGGCTCCGCGAACTGGTCCAGCCTGCCGATCGCCTCGCCCGCCGCCTGGAGCCCGCCGACCGGGTCGTTCGCGTCGGCCTGCTCGACCGAGGCCTTGGCGTCGCCGAACGACTTGCCGATGTCGGAGAACGTGGTCGCCATCTTCGACACCTGCTCGTCACCGCCCGCGACCGGCGACGGCCCGACCTCGCGGAGCTTCGCGGCCGTCTGGTCGAACGCCTGGGCCAACTGGCCCATGTACGCGCCCATGTCGGCCTTGAGCTTCACCGGGTCGTTCGCGTCCAGCTTCGGCGGCGTCTTGGGCACGGACACGAACGAGGCCGCCGCCGTGCACACCTTGTCCATGTAGGCCACGGTGTCACCGCCGGAGGACGACGGCGGCGACGAGCTCGGGGCGGGGTCCCCGCCGGAACCGCACGCCGTGATCAGCGCCGCCGACGCGGCCACCACGGCCAGCCGGATCACCATCGGACTCTCCCATCACCCGGAAACACCCACAGTGTGCCCATGCGGGGCAAGCCGCACACGCCGAAGCGGACGCCCCCGTGGAGGGGACGCCCGCTTCGGGGACCGTCAACCGCTGCCGACCTCCGGTCAGACCGCCCCGTTGGACACCGGGGTCTCCGCCGGGGAGTCCGCGATGGCGGTGCCGCGCCGCTTCGACACGACGACCGCGACGACGATCACCGCGACCGCCACGAGCGCGATCGCGTACCGGACGCCCGCCGACGCGTCCGCGCCCACCGAGAACGTGACGATGGCCGGCGCGATCAGCACCGAGACCAGGTTCATCACCTTGATCAGCGGGTTGATCGCGGGACCGGCGGTGTCCTTGAACGGGTCGCCGACGGTGTCGCCGATGACCGTGGCCGCGTGGGCGTCGGAGCCCTTGCCGCCGTGGTTGCCGTCCTCGACCAGCTTCTTGGCGTTGTCCCACGCGCCACCGGAGTTGGCCAGGAACACGGCCATCAGGGTGCCGGTGGCGATCGCGCCCGCCAGGTAGCCCGCCAGCGGCCCGACGCCGAGGCCGAAGCCGACCGCGATCGGGGCCATCACCGCGAGCAGACCGGGGGTGGCCAGCTCGCGCAGCGAGTCCTTCGTGCAGATGTCCACGACCCGGCCGTACTCGGGCTTGACCGTGCCGTCCATGATGCCGGGGTTCTCGCGGAACTGGCGGCGCACCTCGAACACGATCGCGCCCGCCGCCCGGGTGACCGCGTTGACGGCCAGACCGGAGAACATGAACACGACGGCCGCACCGATGATGATGCCGACCAGCACGTTCGGCGAGAACACGACGTTGCTGAAGGAGACCGGGACGGCCTCCGTGATGCCCTCCAACGCCTGCTTGATCGCGTCCTGGTAGGAGCCGAACAGCGCGGTGGCGGCCAGCACGGCGGTCGCGATCGCGATGCCCTTGGTGATCGCCTTCGTGGTGTTGCCGACCGCGTCGAGCTCGGTGAGGATCTGCGCGCCCTCGCCGTCGACGTCGCCGGACATCTCCGCGATGCCCTGGGCGTTGTCCGACACCGGGCCGAACGTGTCCATGGCGACGATGACGCCGACCGTGGTCAGCAGACCGCACCCGGCCAGGGCCACCGCGAACAGCGCCACGACCAGCGTGCCGGACAGCAGGAACGCGCCGTACACCGCGCCGCCGATGACCAGCGCCGTGTAGACCGCCGACTCGAAGCCGACCGAGATGCCGGACAGGATGACCGTCGCCGCGCCGGTCAGGGAGGTCTTGCCGACCTCCTTGACGGGCTTGTGCTCGGTGCCGGTGTAGTAGCCGGTCAGCCACAGGATGACGCCCGCCAGCACGATGCCGATGATCACCGCGATGGCCGCGATCAACGCCGGGTTGCCCGCCGTCGCGATCACCTCGGGGTCGTCCACGCCCTTGAGCTCGCCGAACGAGCTGGGCAGGAACACGAACGCGGCCACCGTGCACAGCACGGCCGAGATCACCGCCGAGATGTAGAACGAGCGGTTGATCGCCGAGAGGCCGCTCTCACCCGTTCGGGCCGAGGTGATGTACACCCCGATCACCGCGGTGATCACGCCGATCGCCGGGACGATCAACGGGAACAGCAGGCCCTTCGCGCCGAACGCGGCCGTGCCCAGGATGAGCGACGCGACCAGCGTCACCGCGTAGGACTCGAACAGGTCGGCCGCCATGCCGGCGCAGTCGCCGACGTTGTCGCCCACGTTGTCCGCGATGGTCGCCGCGTTGCGCGGGTCGTCCTCCGGGATGCCCTGCTCGACCTTGCCGACGAGGTCCGCGCCGACGTCGGCGGCCTTGGTGAAGATGCCGCCGCCGACCCGCATGAACATCGCGAGCAGCGCCGCGCCGAAGCCGAAGCCCTCCAGCACCTTCGGTGCCTGGCCGGTGTACACCAGCACGACGAGGGCCGCGCCGAACAGGCCGAGGCCCACGGTGAACATGCCCACCGCGCCACCGGTGCGGAAAGCGATCCGCGTCGCCTTCTCCCGCCCGCCCGGCTCATTCGCGGCTGCCGCCACGCGCACGTTCGCGCGGGTGGACAGCCACATGCCCAGGTAGCCGATGGCGGCGGAGAACGCCGCACCGACGAGGAAGAACAGCGACCGGCCGATCCGCTCCCCGACGTCCTCCGCGGGGAGCAGGAAGAGCAGCACGAACACGATGACGACGAAAATGCCTAGCGTTCGGAACTGCCGATTGAGGTAGGCCGCAGCGCCCTCTTGAACCGCTTTGGCGATGTCCTGCATCTTCGCGGTGCCCTGGCCGGCGGCCAGGACCTCCCGAAGCAGCACATAACCGACGGCGAGAGCAGCCAGGGCGACCACGGCGACCACGGCCACGAGACCTTGGTCACCTCCGGAGAGCTCTAGGCCCTCCGCGAGGAATTGCCGGGACATCCGTCCTCCTGGTGAGTTTTCCTAGCCCAAGGCGGGAAGCACCGCGCTACGCCGGGACCGGCCTTGTCCACCCGCGACGGTCAGCCCCGACACAACGTGACGCACCCCTCATTGGACGCGATAGCGGCGGAGTCTATTCAAGGTCCGCAAGTACCCGACAGTGAGTCCCGATCCGTGCACTCACCGTCATAGGCGCAGGAAGCAACCGGGGTGTCGGCGGCGTGTGCGAAGCTGCGCCCCGTGGCGAACCAGGGACGTCGTTTGCTGGACCGGGTGCTCGCCGGCGTCCCGGCAGGGGAGTCGCCGTTGACACACCGCGCGGACCTGCCCCGGCAGGACGCGCAGCCCGTGCCGTGGCCGTCCTGGGCCGCGCCGGACGTGGTGTCGGCGCTGGTGGAGCGGGGTGTCCCGGAACCGTGGCGGCACCAGGCGGAAGCGGCCGAGCACGCGTGGGCGGGACGGCACGTGGTGGTCGCGACGGGCACCGCGTCGGGCAAGTCGCTGGCCTACCAGTTGCCGGTGCTCAGCGCCGTGCGCGAGGACCCGAGGGCGACGGCCCTGTACCTGTCCCCGACCAAGGCGCTGGGTGCGGACCAGCTCCGGTCCGTCGAGGCGCTGGGCGTGCCGCAGGTGCGCGCGGCGACGTTCGACGGCGACACGCCGATGGCCGAGCGGGACTGGGTGCGGGCGCACGCGAACTGGGTGTTCACCAACCCCGACATGCTGCACCGCGGAATCCTGCCGAACCACGCCAGGTGGATCAGGTTCTTCCGCCGGTTGTCGTACGTGGTGGTCGACGAGTGCCACTCCTACCGGGGGGTGTTCGGGTCGCACGTGGCGCTGCTGGTGCGGCGGCTGCGGCGGGTCGCCCGGCGGTACGGGGCAGACCCGGTGTTCGTGCTGGCGTCGGCGACGGTGGCCGATCCCGCGACTTCGGCTTCCCGCCTGACCGGCGTGCCGTGCGAGGCGGTGACGCGGGACGGTTCGCCGCGCGCCGGGCGGACCGTCGCGCTGTGGGAACCGCCGCTGCTGACCGAGCTGGAGGGCGAGAACGGCGCGCCCGTGCGGCGGTCGGCGGGCGCGGAGACCGCGCGGATCCTGGCGGACCTGGTCGTGGAGGGCGCGCGATCGCTGGCGTTCGTCCGGTCCCGGGTCGGCGCGGAGCTGACCGCGATCGGGGCGCGGCGGGTGCTGGCCGAGATCGACCCGGAGCTGGCGACGCGGGTGGCCGCGTACCGGGGCGGGTACCTGCCGGAGGAGCGGCGGGCGTTGGAGAAGGCCGTGTCCAGCGGTGACCTGCTCGGGGTGGCGACGACGAACGCGCTGGAGCTCGGCGTGGACATCGTCGGCCTGGACGCCGTGGTGGTGGCCGGGTTCCCGGGGACGCTGGCGTCGTTCTGGCAGCAGGCCGGGCGGGCGGGGCGGACCGGCGACTCGGGCGCGCTGGTGGTGTTCGTGGCGCGGGACGACCCGCTGGACACCTACCTGGTGCACAACCCGGCGGCGGTGCTGGAGAAACCGGTCGAGGCGACCGTGCTCGACCCGACCAACCCGTACGTGCTGGAGCCCCAGTTGGCGTGCGCGGCGGCGGAACTGCCGCTGACGCCGGACTCGCTGGAGGAGTTCGGCGGCGACCTCGCGGTGGCCGTGCTGGACGACATGGTCGAGCGGAAGGTGCTGCGGCGCAGGCCGAACGGCTGGTACTGGACGTCCCACGACCGGCCGCACAGCGCGGTCGACATCCGGGGTTCGGGCGGCGAGCAGGTCGTCGTGGTGGAGGGCGACTCGGGCCGGGTGCTCGGCACCGTCGACCCGGCGGCGGCGTGCTGGACCGTGCACGAGGGCGCGGTGTACCTGCACCAGGGCGAGTCGTACGTGGTGGACCGGCTGGACCTGGAGAGCGGCATCGCGCTGGTGCGCGCGGAGAAGCCGGAGTGGACGACGACCGCGCGCGACACCAAGGACATCGCCGTCGTGCGGGTGGTGGAGGAGCGGAAGTACGCCGGGGTGACGGTGTGCCTGGGCGAGGTCGAGGTGACCTCGCGGGTCGTCGGCTACCTGCGGAAGCTGCCCTCCGGCCAGGTGGTCGACTCGGTGCCGCTGGACCTCCCGGCGCAGACCCTGCGGACCCGCGCGGTCTGGTACACCGTCGGCGAAGAGCTGTTGGGTAGTGCGCCGGGGAGCGCCGGTCTGGTTCCGGCGCGCATCCCCGGCGCACTACACGCCGCCGAGCACGCGGCGATCGGCCTGCTACCCCTGTTCGCGACTTGCGACCGATGGGACATCGGCGGCGTCTCGACCGCGCTGCACCAGGACACCGGGGAGGCGACGGTGTTCGTGCACGACGGTCATCCGGGAGGCGCCGGCTTCGCCGACCGCGGGTTCGCGGCGGTGGTCCCATGGCTGGTCGCCACGAGGGAGGCGATCGCTGCTTGCACGTGCCCGGCCGGTTGCCCGTCCTGCGTGCAGTCGCCGAAGTGCGGGAACGGCAACGATCCGCTGGACAAGGCGGGCGGGCTGGCCGTGTTGGACGTCGTGCTCGGGGTTGTCGGGGAGTGATCCACGACGTCCAACACGGCCTGGCGGGTACTGCTCCCACGGGTGCGTCCGCAGGTCGTGCCAGGTCGTCGGTGAGGCCGACGACCCTTCTCAACGGGTGCCGAACCGCCGGAGGAGGACGACGGACCGGCGTACCCGGGTCAGGCCAGTCCGCCGAGGACCAGGCCGTAGTCGGTGGGTGCGTGCACGGCATCGGTCAGCACGACGTCGGTCAGGACGGCCTCGGTCAGCGCGTCCTGGACGACGCTCGTCCGGGGTAGCTGCCACGCGCAGATCTGCGGCTTGACCCGCCAGTGCACGACACCGTGCTGGAAGGGCGTCGGCGGCAGCGGGACGAACTCGCCCCGGCCGTAGTGGTGGACGTCGTGGTCGGCCACCCAGTCGGCGCGCAGCGGCTGACCGGAGGAGACGAGGAACATCCAGCGCCCGGAGGGGGTGGCCGCGATCGGCACCGGCACACCGGCCGCCCGCAGGGCCACGGCGGCCCGCCGGCCGAGGTCGGCGTCGACCTCGATGGCGTCCACACCGTGCCCGGTGGCCAGCAGGATGCTGTAGGAGTGACCGGCCCACCAGGTGGCGACCTGCTCCGCCTTGGTGCCGATGCGCTCCTGCCAGTCGTGGTGCACCGGAGCCGGGCCGTCCAGTTCGGCGACCTCGCGGCCGGCCCACTGCGCACCCGCCGGATAGGTCCCCGGCAGCACAGGCCACCCGTGCCACGCGAGGTTGACCGCCTCTGCGCGCAGCTCGATGCGGAAGGCCCCGCGCCAGCTATCGGACCACTCCATCTTCCGTTCGCCTCCTTGAAGACCACGACACCGTGTCGGGTGTTTTTCGACACCGCGTCGGTGCCTTCACTTGAACTAACGACATGACAGGGACTTCTGGTAACCACCAGTCGACAACTGGTAGGTACGGAACGGCGAACGCCGGTCGGCCGGACGGCCGACAGAACTCCCGCGTTCCCGCAGAAGGCCCCCGAAGCCGCAACCAGCGGGTGTGTGAGGCCGCTCACCGCCGGAGGGTGACCGTTCGTCGCGGCAGCCCCACTCGACCCTTCACCCGCGCCGGCCCGAGCCCGCGCGCTGGGCGCACCGAACACTGCGGCCACGCCCCTGACCGGGGAGCCCCGCACCTCGACCACCACCTCCCACCCGGCCACGTCGCAGGTCACCAGCTCCCCGCCCATCCGCCGCACCACCCACTCGGCCTTCCCGCAAGCGCGCGAACTCCCCTCGACCACCCACCCGGCCGCCGCGACAGCGGCAAGATCCGCAGTCGCCGCCACCCGGTGCCGAGCGACCACCACCTCCCCGAACGACACTCCGAACACGACAGCGCCGCACAACACCCCGAGCAACGCCACAGCCAGCACACTCGCCGCCCCGCGGTCGTCCCCCAACCCAGGACCCGCCCACCTCGGCCACCTCCACACCCGCCACCTCCACACCGGCGTCATCCACAGCGGACTCGTCCACACCGGCCGCGCACCTCCCGCCAGTCGTAGCCGCGCGGCCTTGCGCGACCCACGGCCGCATCGCGCGTGCTGCGGTGCTTGCTGTCGTGTGTGCCGTCAGACGTCCCGGCGGGTGCACCGGTGGGCGTGCCGGTGGAACCGGTGACGCCTGGTTCGAGCACGGCGTAGGCGTCGGCGTGCACGTCCACCACCGCACGCCGTGCTGTCACCTCGACTCGAACCGTGTCGCCGTCGTACCCGATGGTCAGCTCGGCACCCTGGGGTGCGATGGCCGCCGAGGCGGTGGACGCCCGCGCCGAATCCCCGCGCGCGACCAGCCGGGCGACCTCGCGAGCGGCGTCCGTGCACCGGACCTTGGCGACGACGGTCATGACCACCTCGACGCCCAGCACCACGAACGCCACGAGCCCGCAGACCGCCAAGGCGGCCTCCACCGTCACCGCACCACGGTCCCCGAGTGGCGAGAATCGGCGGCCGGCAACGGTTTTCCGGAGTCGCGGGCGGCGCGGCATCACGTCCCCGCCGAGAAGGCTTTTTGCAGCAGCCCGCGCAGCATGTCCGTGACCCAGTCGCCACCGAGCAGCACGAGCAGCACACCCGCGAACCCGGCCGCCGCCAACGTGCCGATGGCGTACTCGGCGGTCGTCATTCCCTTGTCGTTCATCACGATTCTCCTTCATTCCACTGTGGACGATCACCAGTTCGCACTCACCCGACCGGCCAGCCCGACCACGACCGGCAGGACACCCAGGCACAGGAACGCGGGCAGGAAGCACAGCGCCAACGGCCCGGCCACCAGCACCGCCGCCCGCTGGGCGCGGGCTTCGGCCTGGTCGTCGGCCCGCGCCCGCAACTCGGCCGCCAGGTCCGTTACCGCACCGGCCAGCGCCGCACCGGACCTCGCACTGCGCCGTGCCGCACGCGCCAGCGGAGCGGTGTCGGGGTGGTCCAGCGCGGCGGTCCACGCCGTCGCCGGATCAGCGCCCAACGCCAGCAGGTCGCCGACCTTCCGCAGGCACGACCCCGGCCCCGCCGGCGCGCCCGCCACCACCGCGCGCACGGCCGTCGCGACCGGCAGACCAGCGCGCAACGCCGCTGCCAGCAGGTCCCACGTCGCCGCCAGGGCGAACGGATCCGACGGCGGCGACTTGGCCCGTGGCACGCGTTTCGCCACAAACCCCGACCGCGCCGTACCCGAGCCCGACCGCGCACCACCACTCCGCTCACCACCCGGCAGCCCACCCCGCCCGACCCCCGACCGCGTGCGCGCCGCCAGCTCGACGACCAGTCGGCCGACCATCGGCCGTGTGCGCACCGCCAGGCGGGCGGCCCACTGCCCGATCCGCTGGCCTCCGGCCGGCCGGGGTCCGGCCGGCTGACCTCCGGCCGGCTGGGGTCCGGCCGGCTTGGGTTCGATCGGTTGGGGTCCGGTCGACGGAGAGCCGGCCGGCGGTTCGGTGGTCAGGCGGGCGAGCAGCGAGCGGCGGGGTGGGAGGACCGCCAGGGCCGCCGCCAGCAGGAACAGGATCACGTGACCACCTGCCTCGTCAGCCGCGCGCTCCAGGCCAGGCCGACGCAGATCAGCGCGGCACCCACCACCAGCAGCACCTGCCCCGCGACGGTGGACGTCAGCACCTCCACCGGGCCCGAGCCGGTCAGTTCGCCCAGCAACACCCCGAACACCGGCAACGCCGCCAGCACCGCCGCGCTCGACCTCGGCCCGGCCATCCGCGCGTGGAAGCGGTGGGCGAAGCCGATCCGCCGCCGCAGGTCCCGCCGCACCTCCTCCAGCACGTCCGCCAACGGCACGCCGTGCTCGCCCGACAACCGCCACGCCCTGGCCAGCGGACGCGCGTCGGGATCGGTCAGGGCGGCCTCCACGTCACCGCCGCGCGCCGCCGCCGACGCGATCGCCCGAAACACGCGGCCCGCCGGAGGTTCCGCGTCCTCGGCGGCGTTGGCGGCGGCCTGTGCCGGGTGCGCCCCGGAACGCAGCTCGGCGACGAACCCCGCCAACCCCTCGGCGACCGCCGCCGAGGCGCGCAGTCGGGAGCGCTCGACGCGGCGGGCGCGCCGCACCCGCCACGAAGTCCAGCCGATCAGGGCACCGGCCAGCGCCCCACCGATGCCGCCGACCAGCCCGAGCGCCGCACCCACCACGACGGCGGTCACCCGGTCGGGCGGTTTCCAGCGGAGGCCGGAAGGTCGCCTGCCCCGCAACGCCTTCAGCCGCCCCACCACCGACACCGGGACGACCAGCAGGGCACCGGCCAGCAGCAGCAGGCTCACGACGCACCCGCCAGGCGTCGCAGCTCCGCACCCGCCGGCCGCCAACCCTCGTCGCGCTGCCACGCCGACCGGACCAGCAACGCGTCCGGCCGCCGCTCGAACACCCCGATCTCCGCGAGGTGCCGCCCACCGCCCGGGTCCCGGCGCATGTGCAGCACCACCTTCACCGCCGCCGCCACCTGGCTGTGCAGCGCCCGCCGGTCCAGCCCGCCCAGCGCCGCGAGCGCTTCCAGCCGCGCGGGCACCTCGGCGGGCGAGTTGGCGTGCAACGTCCCCGCGCCCCCGTCGTGCCCGGTGTTGAACGCGGTCAGCAGGTCGACCACCTCGGCACCCCGCACCTCGCCGACGACGATCCGGTCCGGGCGCATCCGCAGCGCCTGGCGGACCAGGTCGCGCAGTGTGACCCGCCCCGCTCCCTCGACGTTCGCGCCCCGCGCCAGCAGCCGCACGAACTGCGGGTGGTCGGGGTGCAGCTCGCCGGCGTCCTCGACGCACACCACGCGCTGGTCGTGCGGCACGCAGCCGAGCAGGGCGGCGAGCAGGGTCGTCTTGCCCGAGCCGGTGCCGCCGACGACCAGGAACGCCGACCTGGCCCGGACGACGGCGCGCAGCACCTCGCCGGTCTCCCGGGAGAACGTCCCGCGCCGCTCCAGCGCCGCCAGGTCGTGCACGGCGGGACGCAGGATGCGCAGCGACAGGCAGGTCGACGGGGTGATCGGCGGCAGCACGGCGTGCAGCCGCACCGAGCCCGGCAGCCACCCGTCGACGTAGGGCACCGCGTCGTCCAGCCGCCGCCCCGCCTCGACCGCGAGCCGTTGCGCCAGCCGCCGCACCGCCGCCTCCCCGGCGAACACCACGTCGGTGCGCCGGAGCCCGGCCGGGCCGTCGACCCACACCTGGTCCGGCCCGGTGACCAGGACGTCGGTGTGCTCCGGGTCGCGCAGCAGCGGTTCCAGCACGCCCGCGCCCACGAACTCCTGCCGCAGCACGGTCAGCGCCCGCCGCACGTCCTCCTGGCTGACCACGCCGCCGGCCTCGTTGCGCACGGCGGCGGCCACCGACGCGGAGGTGAGCTCGGCACCGCCGTCCGCCAACCGCCGCCGGACGCGCTCCACGAGTTCGATCACGGCCGACCTCCGACGCCCCGCCGGCGCTCCTCCCGGCCGGCGACCTCCCGGGCCGGGCGAACGTTCTCGACCAGCCGGCGGACGGCCGCACCGCACCGCCGGAGCACCTGCCACCGGCGACCCTCAGCCACGACCCACCTCCGCCGGAGCGAAAGTCCTGCGGGACAACGGCTTCTGCGCCCGCAACACCGTCAGCACCTCACGCGCGGCGGCGGCGAGCGGGCCCTGCCGGTGGGCCGGGAACCGGCCCTGGTCGAGCGCTGCGGCCAGCCGGCGCTCCGGCCGCATGGCGGTGAGCAGGGGCAGCCCGATCGCCTTCGCCACCTGGCGGGCGTGGATGCCGGTCGGCGACGGCCCCCGGACGACGGCGTGCAACGCGACGCCCCTCCCGGCGACCTGCTCCACCACCCGCCGGGCCGCCGCGCACGCCCGCAGCCGGGCCGGCACCACCAGGACCGCCAGGTCCGACCGCTCCAGGGCGGCCCCGGCGGCGGGTGAGAGCTGCCGGGGCACGTCGCAGATCACCGTCTCCCCGGCCCGCCGCCCCGCGTCGACCACCGCCGCCACGGCCTGCGGCGTCGGGTCGGGCCCGTTCCGCGCGCAGGACAGGAACGCCAGCCGCCCGCTGCCCCTGGTGCGGCTGGGCAGGGCGGACCGCAGTTCCGCGACCGGCACCCGCCCGCCGCTCAGGCTCAGGTCCGGCCAGCGCTTGCCGGCCTCCCGCTCCGCGCCGAGCGCCAGGTCGAGCCCGCCGCCCAACGGGTCGCAGTCCACCAGCAGGCCCCGCCCGCCACCGGACAGCACGGCCTGCCCCACGGCCGTCGCCAGCACGGACGCGCCCGCGCCCCCGCACCCGCCCAGCACGGACAGCACCCGGCCGTCCCCCGGTGGCGACTCCACCAGGTCCGACAGGGCCTCCTGGAGCCGCGCGCGACCGGCCCGGACGTCGATCACCTGCTCCACGCCCAGTTCCAGGGCCGGTGGCCACACGGTCCGCTCGGGTGGACCGGTGGACACCACGAACACCCCCGGCCGCCGGGGCAGCGCGGTGCCGGCGCACCCGGCCAGGGCCTCGGCGTCGAGCACCACGGCCGGCGCGGCGCGCCACAGGCCGCGCAGCGCGGCCACGTCCGGCACCCGCTCCACCTCGCAGCCCGCGACCGCCGCGGCCTGGAGCACCTCGTCCAGCAGCGTCGGGTCCGCGACCAGGGTCAGCAGTCGATCCACGGTTCCTCCTCGGGTCGTTCACGTCGGGTGTTGCCCCACGTTCCCGAGCGGTGAGGAAGGCCACAACTGCCGGTGATCGAACTGTGGACAGCTTTTCGGGCTGTGGACAACTCCAAGCCGCGAATCGGCGGAATCCCCTGTGGCGGGGGCGAGGGAGCTGGAACCGCGCGCGACCGGCCCGGAACCGGGCGGGGGTTCTGCGGAGAGGGGGTCGAAACCGACCCCGGACATGGGACGACCCCCGCCAGGGGGGAGGGACGGGGGTCGTCATTGGTTCAGTCCCGGGGGGTCGGACTGAACCTGTCCGGTCGAGCCGGACCCGTCTACTGTATCCCCACAGCCCAGGGTCATGCGTGTCTTCCGTTAGAGGGACACGGAAAATTCGGTAGACCGCATCACTGTGAGTTCGTAAACCGACGAATTAGCGTGGTCAACCCACTGCTCCGACCGGCCCTTAAGCTGGAGCGGTGACCGAGCACGCCACCGAAGGCAGCAGAGTCGCCGCGTTCTTCGACTTGGACAAGACGGTCATCGCCAAGTCGAGCACGTTGGCGTTCAGCCGGCCCTTCTTCCAAGAAGGCCTGATCAACCGGCGTGCGGTGCTCAAGAGCGCCTACGCGCAGTTCGTGTTCATGCTGGCCGGTGCGGATGCCGACCAGATGGACCGGATGCGCTCGCACATCACCGCCCTTTGCGAGGGCTGGGACGTCGAGCAGGTCCGCTCGATCGTCGACGAGACGCTGCACGACATCGTGGATCCCTTGGTCTACAAGGAAGCCACCCAGCTCATCATCGACCACAAGGCGGACGGCCACGACGTGGTCGTCATCTCCGCTTCCGGCGAGGAACTCGTCGCCCCGATCTCCGAGATGGTGGGCGCGACGCGCAGCGTCGGCACCCGGATGGTCGTCAGCGACGGCCGCTACTCGGGGGACGTCGGCTTCTACTGCGCCGGGGAGAACAAGGCGGCAGCGGCCAAGCAGCTCGCCGACGAGCACGACTACGACCTGACCCGGTGCTTCGCCTACTCCGACTCCATCTCCGACCTCCCGCTGCTGGAGGCGGTCGGGCACCCGACCGCGGTCAACCCCGACCGCGCGCTGCGCAAGGTCGCGGCGCTGCGCGGGTGGCCGGTGCTCACGTTCTCCGACCCGGTTTCGCTCCGGGCCCGCATCCCGCGCCCGTCGGGCACGACGGTGGCGGTGACCGCGATCGGGTTGGGCGCGGCGACCGCCGCCGGTGTCGCCTGGTACGGCTTGCGTCGCCGGCGTCGGAGCTGATTCACCCGCCGGGACCCCGGTCGGCGGTACCCGCGCCCGCGCCGACGTCGGAAACGGTGTCACACAAGAAGATCCGCTACGGACGGTCGCTTGACCGGTGCACCCCATCGAGCCCTTGCCGGAGGGCCGGAGACGCACTACAAAGGAATTGCGGACCTCCGGTTGGCCAGGGACGGAGCGGAGGAGAAGCCCCGTCCACCCCGACAGAGCTCCGTGCGCGGACTTCGAGCACCCACGCGCAGCACGCCGCGGGAGGCTTGTCGTCAAGGGCCTGCGTAATCGGGACGCCGGACGCCGAGGCCAGGTTGATACGACACGAGTTGCACGCTTGGTAACTCGAAAGCCCGCGCTGTCGGCCGTGCCCCCCAGGGATGGGGGGCACGGCCTGTTTTTTGCCCACTTTCGGGGCACATTCGGCGGAATCGCCCGATCGAGTGACCCTGCCGGGCCGGGAATTGTCGGTGCTCGTCCGCACAATTCTCACGCAGCGCAACCCGTTGACCCGTCCCTGTGACGTGGGTAACTTGCCGAATAGGTCCGATAAGTGGTGGGAAGATTGCCAAGCGAGGGGGACACCGTGCTCCGACCGCTCGTCGCCGCAGTCGCGGTCGCGGCGTCCTTCGTGGTGCCGTCGGCCGCCGCCGCGCCGGAACCGGCCGCCGCACCGCCGTCGGTCGCCGAGGTGGTCGAGGCCATGTCCCTGGAGCAGAAGGTCGCGCAGCTCTTCGTGACCTACGTGCACGGGCAGGCCCCGGACGAGGTCCACCCCGACAACCTGCGCGACTTCGGCGTGGGCACCCCCGCCGAGGTCGTCGCCGAGTACCAGCCCGGCGGCGTCGTCTACTTCGACAACCCCACCCGCGACAACATCGACACCCCCGAGCAGATCGCGCGCCTGTCCAACGGCCTGCAACGCGCGAGCCGCGTCCCGCTGACCGTGGCCACCGACCAGGAGATGGGCCTGGTGACGCGGATCGGCGCGCCCGCCACCCAGTTCCCCGGCAACATGGCGCTCGGCGCGGGCCGCCGCGCGCAGGACGCCGAGCGGGCCGCCGCGATCACCGCGCGCGAGCTGCGCGCGATGGGGGTCAACCAGGACTTCGCGCCGGACGCGGACGTCAACTCCAACCCGGACAACCCGGTGATCGGCGTCCGCTCCTACTCCGGCGACCCGGCGCTGGCGGCCGAGCTCACCGCCGCCCAGGTGCGCGGCTACCAGCAGCGGTACCTGTCCCCGCACGGCGTTTCGGCCACCGCCAAGCACTTCCCCGGCCACGGCGACACCGCCGAGGACAGCCACAGCACCCTGCCGCGCGTCGACCGGACCGTCGAGGAGTGGCGCGCGATCGACGCCCCGCCGTTCGAGGCGGCGATCGGCGCGGGGGTCGACTCGATCATGACCGCGCACATCCGGTTGCCGCGGATCGACCCGTCCGGTGAACCCGCGACGCTCTCCAAGCCCGCGATCGACCTGCTGCGCCACGACCTCGGCTACGACGGCGTGGTGATCACCGATTCGCTCGGGATGGCGGGCGTCCGCCAGTTGCACCCGGACGCGGAGATCCCGGTGCTGGCGCTGAAAGCCGGCGTCGACCAGTTGCTGATGCCGGTGGACCTGGGCCTGGCCATCGACAGCGTGGTGGCGGCGGTGCGCGGCGGCGAGCTGACCGAGCGGCGGATCGACCAGAGCGCGCTGCGGGTGCTGCGGATGAAGTTCCTGCGCGGGGTGCTGAGCGACCCGCTGGTGGACGAGAGCCGGGTGGCCGGGAGCGTCGGCACGCCACAGCACCTCGCCGCCGCGCAAGCGATCACCGACCGCACGGTCACCGTGGTCCGCAACGAGGCGCTGCCGCTCAAGACCACGTCCGCCCTGGTGACGGGGTGGGACGACGGGACGACCCGCACCCTGGCCGGGCTGCTCGGCGGCACCGCCCTGCCGACCGGCAGCACGCCCAGCGAGCCCCGGATCGCGCAGGCCGTGCGGGCGGCGGCGAGCGCCGACCTGGTGGTCGTGCTGACCAACGCGCTGTCCGGGGAACCCGCGCAGCAGGCGTTGCTGACCAGGCTGCTGGCGGTGGGCAAACCGGTGGTCGCGGTGGCCGTGGGCAACCCGTACGACGTGGCGCACACCGCCGCGCCCAACTGGCTGGCCTGCTACTCCCACCGGCCGGGGTCGATGGCGGCGGTGGCGAAGGTGATCACCGGCGAGGTGCGGCCGAGCGGGCGGCTGCCGGTCGACGTGCCCGGCCCGACGCCGTACCCGATCGGGCACGGGGTGACGTGGTGACCGCCGGGGTTCCGCGTCGACGGCTGCCGACCGGTGCGACGGTCCGCGCGACACGGGCGGTCACGCTCAGACAGGCGCGGGTCACGATAGACGGGTGGCGGTTGCTCGTGGGGCGGTCGGTCGGCGTGGTCATCCATTCGACGGGGGCCTTGCGCGACCGGACGCACGGGGTCGACTCGGTGGTCGCCGGGCGTGCACCGAAGGTCGCGTCGGGGCCGGAGCGCGGATTCCACGGCACTGCGCGAGCCGGCGGGTCCGAGGGCGACTACTCCGGCCCGCGCACGGATGTCCCGGTGGACGACGCGGACGACGCGTACAGCGTGGACGGGGCGATGCGGGCCGCCGCCGCGACTGGTGCCGAGTTCGTCGTGCGGGGCCGGCGGCGCGGTGATCTGGACACGGGTCTGCCGTGGGTGTCGCCGAGCCCGAACACACCCACCCAGGGCACGGCGCTGGTCCACCCCGGTACGTGCTTGTTCGAGGGGGCGGTGCTCTCCGAGGGGCGGGGCACCACCCGACCGTTCGAGGCGGGGTGCGCATCCGGGATCGACTGGCGGCGGACGGAGGACCTGAACGCAGTGGATCTAAACGCAGTGGACCTGAACGCAGTGGACCTGCCGGGGTGCGGTTCCGCGAGGCCCGCTTTACACCGGCGTTCGCCGAGTTCGCCGTGGCCATGATCGTGACCGCGCGGTCGCGCCTTGCACCACGCCCACCTGCACCGCCGGTGGAGGAGCGATCGTGCGCACCCTGCTGATCACCGCCCTGCTCGCGATCCTGGCCACGGGCGCGCCGGCCCAGGCCGCACCCGGGCCCGGAACGGGCGAGGCAGGAGAGGGGGCGGGCCACGAGGTGGAGGGCGGGAGTCCGGACGACGGGCGGCGGGGGCGGTTCGACGTGGTTCGTCGTGGCTGGGCGGACGACGTGCTGCGACCGGGCACGCCGGAGGGCGCGGGCCTCGACCCGGGACCGATCGACGCCGCGCTCGACCAGGTGCGCCGCCACACCGCGCCCGACGCGTCCGGCCACCCGCTGTTCGCCGGGGCCGTCATGCTGCTCGCCCACGGCGGTGTCGTCACCACGCACGAGCCCGTCGGCTGGGCGGTCCGCTACGCCGACGCCGCCGGCACCGAGCTGCCCGAAGGCCGGCGGGTGCCGGTGGCGGCCGACACGATCTTCGACCTCGCCTCGATCTCCAAGCTCTTCACCTCGATCGTGGTGATGCGCCGCCAGGAGCTCGGCGAGCTCGACCTCGACGCCCCGGTCGCCCGGTACCTGCCGGAGTTCGGCGTCAACGGCAAGTCCGCCATCACCGTCCGCCGGCTCCTCACCCACACCTCGGGCCTCGAACCGTGGCTGCCGCTGTGGTCCGGCTACCCCGACGTCCCGGCCCGCCTCAAGGCCGTGCTGGACGTGGCCCCGGAGAACCCGCCGGGCTCGGCCTACACCTACTCCGACCTGAACCTGATCACGCTCGGCGTGCTCGTCCACCGCCTCACCGGCAAGCCGCTCGACGTGCTCGTCCGCGAGGAGATCACCGAGCCCCTCGGCCTGCGCGACACCGGCTACAACCCGCCGGCCGCGAAGCTCCATCGGATCGCGGCGACGGAGTTCCAGCCCCACCGGGGCATGGTCCGGGGCCAGGTCCACGACGAGAACGCCTGGTCGCTGGGCGGGGTCGCCGGGCACGCCGGGGTGTTCTCCACCGCCGCCGACCTGGCCGTGCTGGGCCAGGCGATCCTCAACGGCGGCGGCTACCGGCACCACCGCGTCCTGCGCCCGCGCACCGTCGAGCTGATGCTCACCGACTTCAACCAGCAATTCCCCGGCCACGCGCACGGGCTGGGCTTCGAGCTCGACCAGCGCTGGTACGCGGGCGCGCTCACGTCCCCGAGGGCCGCCGGTCACACCGGCTACACCGGCACCTCGCTGGTGCTCGACCCGCTGTCGGGCTCGATCGCGATCCTGCTGACCAACCGGGTCCACCCGAGCCGCGACTGGGGCACGGTCAACCCCGCGCGCCGGGCGGTGGCCGACGGGTTGGCGCGAGCGCTCGCGGTCCGGCCCCGGCACGGGCGCACGGCCTGGGCCGCGACGACCCACCTCGGCACGCTCACCACGACCGCCGTGCCGGTCCGGTCGGCGCGGCAGGAGCTGGAATTCGACGTGTTCGTCGACCTCGACCCGGGCGACCGGGTGGTGGTCCAGGCCGGCGACGGCACGTCGTGGCGCGACCTGACGACGTTGACCGGCTACGGTGCCCGCCGCTGGGAGCACGTGGAGCTCGTCACCGGGTCGGCGACCGCCTTCCGCTGGCGCTTCGTGCGGGGTGACGGCCACGGCGGGCGCGGCGTGCACGTCGACGGCGTGCGGGTGACGGACCGGCACGGGGTGCTGGTCGATTCGGAGCGCGATCCGGCGGCGTTGCGCGCCGACGGGTGGCGTGCGACCGACCGTTAGGGGCTCCGGCCCGAACAGGCCACGCCACCGGGTGGGAATCGGCGGCGGGCGGGGTGAGTTCCGGCCACGGTGCGTTGATTTTGGGGTTAACGGTTAGTAAGTTTCCCACGTGTCCTCCGAGAGCACCGATGCCAGTCCCCTCGTCAAGATCCGGTCCCTGCTGCCCGGTCTCGCCCGCGCGGAGCAGCGCGTCGCCAAGGTCGTGCTGGACAGCCCGGCGACGGTCGCCCACCGCAGCATCACCGAGGTCGCCGAGGCCGCCGGCACCAGCGAGACGACGGTGACCCGGTTCTGCAAGGCCATCGGCGTCGGCGGGTACCCGGAACTGCGCATCGCGCTGGCCGCCGACACCGCGCGCACCGCCGCCCGCACCGACCGGGACCTGGGCGGCGACATCGGCCCCGGCGACGACCTGCGCCAGGTGGTGGGCAAGGTGGCGTTCGCGGACGCCCGCGCGGTCGAGGAGACCGCCGAGCAGCTCGACGTGGAGACCCTCCAGCAGGTGGTGGAACTGGTCGCGGGCGCGCGCCGGGTGGACGTCTACGGGTTCGGTGCGAGCGCGTTCGTCGCGTTCGACCTCCAGCAGAAGCTGCACCGGATCGGGCGGACGTGCTTCGCCTGGAACGACACCCACATCGCGCTCACGTCGGCCGCCGTGCTGACCGGGGACGACGTGGCGGTCGGCATCTCGCACACCGGCTCGACCTCGGAGACCGTCGAGGCCCTCCGGGTGGCCCGGGAGCACGGCGCGGCCACGGTGGCGCTGACGAACTTCCCGCGCTCGCCGATCAGCGAGGTCGCCGACCACGTGCTGACCACGGCGGCCCGCGAGACGACGTTCCGCTCCGGTGCGATGTCCAGCCGGATCGCGCAGCTCACGGTGGTCGACTGCCTGTTCATCGGCGTCGCCCAGAAGCACGTGGACACCGCCAAGTCCGCGCTCGAAGCGACCTACGACGCCGTCTCGGGCCACCGCCTGGGTGCCCGGCCGGACGGCAGGCGTCGCCGGGAGACCGGTAAATGACGCCGCACCGGCCCGATGTCGCCATCCGGGTGGACTCGCCGACGGAGGCCCGCAACCCCCGGACCGAGGACATCGACCGGCTGTCCACGCTGGACGTGCTGCGGTTGATCAACACCGAGGACAGCCGGGTGCCCGACGCGGTGGCCGCCGTGCTGCCGGAGCTCGCGCGGGCGGCCGACCTGGCGGTGGGCGCGCTGCGCGCGGGTCACCGGGTGCACTACGTCGGCGCGGGCACGTCCGGCAGGCTGGCCACGCTGGACGCCGCCGAGCTGGTGCCGACCTTCAACGCCCCGCCGGACTGGTTCGTCGCCCACCACGCGGGAGGGGTGGAAGCGCTGGTCAAGGCGGTGGAGGACGTCGAGGACGAGGCCGCGGGCGGGGCCGCGCAGATCCGCAGGCACGCGGTGGCCGGCGATCTCGTGCTGGGCCTGACCGCGTCCGGCCGCACGCCGTTCGTGGTGGCCGCGCTGGAGGAGGCCCGCACGATGGGCGCGCACACGGTGCTGGTCTCGAACAACCCGATCGCGCCCCCGGTCGACGTGGACGTGCTGATCGCGGTGGACACCGGCCCGGAGGCGATCGCGGGTTCCACCCGGATGAAGGCGGGCACCTCGCAGAAGCTGGTGCTCACCTCGTTCTCGACGGCCGTGATGGTCCGGCTGGGTCGCACGTACTCGAACCTGATGGTGTCCATGCGCGCCACGAACGCGAAGCTGCGCGGTCGCACGGTCCGCATCCTGCGCGAGGCGACCGGCCTGGGCGAGGACGAGTGCACCTCGGCGCTGGTGGACGCGAACGGCGACCTGAAGGTGGCGCTGGTGCACCTGCTGGCCGACGTGCCCACCGCGCGGGCCGCCGAGGCGCTGGAGGCGGCCGGCGGACACGTCCGGCACGCGCTCAGCCTGCTGTCACCGGACGCCACGGGATAGGCGTCGACAGCACCATCGCCGAGGACGTCTCGCCGTAACCGCCCAACCGCACCAGCAGCCGCTCCAGTTCGACGATCGAGCTGGTCACGATCTTGACGACCGAGCAGATGTCGCCGGTCAGCCGCACCACCTCGACCACCTCCGGGCAGTCGTCGAGCAGTTCCGGGTGCACCGTGATGCACCGGGGCCCGTAGCACTTCATCCGCACCAGGGCCACCACGGACCGGCCCACCGCCGTGGGGTCGACGGTCGCCCGGTAGCCGGTGATCACCCCCGCGTTCTCCAGGCGGCGCACGCGCTGCGCCACGGTCGGCGGCGACACGTGCACCCGCCGCGCGAGTTCGTTGTAGGACAGCCTCGCGTCCTCCTGCAACGCCTCCAGCAGGGCCCAGTCGACCCGGTCCAGCTCGATGTTCATGAACCCAAAGCTATCCGGGGAATTTGTTTTCATCCATGAGAGGTTCCGGCGGAAACCGGCTGCGACACCCATTCAGATCATCAGAAAGGGCAGCCATGATGAAGTCATGGAATGCCCGGTCGCACCCAAGCTGGACTTCGGCGGCACGACGCCCTACGAGGACTACGTGCACGCTTCCGTGCTGCACTCGTTGCAGCAGCAGTGGTCCAAGGACCCGCGTGAGATGTCGTTCCTGGTGATCACGCAGATCATGGAGCTCTACTTCGGTCTGCTCTGCTTCGAGTGGCGGCAGGCCCAGAAGGAGCTCCGGGAAGACGACCTGCGGGCCGCCGTCCGCACGCTCAAGCGCAGCGACCTGCACATGCAGGGCCTGAACGCGGCGTGGCGGCCGATCGCCCGGATGACCCCGACCGAGTTCAACTCGTTCCGGGACGCGCTGGGCGAGGGCTCGGGCTTCCAGTCCGGCCGCTACCGCGAGGTGGAGTTCCTGCTCGGCGAGAAGTCCCGCTCCATGCTGGTGCCGCACCGCGCCGTGCCCGCCCAGCACGACGCCCTGGAGGCCCTGCTCAACGAGCCGAGCCTCTACGACGACGTGCTGGCCGCGCTGCACCGCCACGGCCTGCCGATCCCCGAGGACGTCCTGGAGAGGGACCTCAGCGCGCCTTACGAGCCGGACGCGGGCGTCGAGCGCGTGTGGGCCGACATCTACCGCGAGGGCTCCCGCGACCTGCTGGAGCTCGGCGAGGCGTTGACCGACCTCGCCGAGGAGTTCGCCCGCTGGCGCTACGACCACCTGCTGGCGACCCGGCGTTCGATGGGCTCGAAGGTCGGCACCGGCGGGTCGGCGGGCGTGGCGTGGCTGGAGAAGCGCACCCGCCGGGCGATCTTCCCGGAGCTGTGGACCGCGCGGAGCCACGTGTGAACCGGGACCCGCTGGCGCACGTCCGCGCCCTGTTCGACCTGGACGACGAGGTCGTCTACCTGGACGGCAACTCGCTGGGCGCGCCGCCGAAGAACGTGGCCGCCAGGGTGCAGGACGTCATCGCGAACCAGTGGGGCCGGCGGCTGATCCGGAGCTGGTCGGAGGGCTGGTGGGAGGCACCGGAGCGGGTCGGCGACCGGATCGGCAAGTTGGTCGGCGCGGCTCCGGGCCAGGTCGTGGTGGCCGACTCGACCAGCGTGAACCTGTTCAAGGCGCTGATAGCGGCGGTCCGCCGCACGGACCGGTCGGAGATCGTGGTGGACGCCGGCACGTTCCCCACCGACGGCTACATCGCGCGGTCGGTGGCCGAGCTCACCGGCCTGACCCTGCGCCCGGTCGACCCGGAGCACCTGACCGTCGACGACCGGACCGCCGTGGTGCTGCTGAACCACGTCGACTACCGCACCGGACGCCTGCTGGACATGGCGGCGCTGACCCGGCGGGCGCACGAGGCGGGCGCGAAGGTCGTCTGGGACCTGTGCCACAGCGCCGGCGTGCTGCCGATCGAGCTGGACCGGCTGGAGGTGGACCTGGCGGTCGGCTGCACGTACAAGTTCCTCAACGGCGGCCCCGGCTCGCCCGCGTTCATCTACGTCCCGACCGCCGCGCAGGCGGGCTTCCACCAGCCGCTGACCGGTTGGACCGGCCACCGCACCCCGTTCGCGATGACCCCCGACTACGCACCCGACCCCGGCATCTCGCGGGCGCGGGCGGGCACGCCGGACATCGTGTCGATGCTGACCCTGGACGCCGCGCTGGACGTCTGGGACCAGGTGGACCTGCGGGAGGTCCGGGCGAAGGGCCTGGCGCTGACCGCGCACTTCCGCGAGCTGGTCGAGGACCTGCCGGGGGTCGGGGTGATCACGCCCGCCGACGAGTGGCGCGGCCACCAGGTCTCGCTGCGGCACCGCGACGCGCAGTCGCTGATGCGGCGGTTGGTCGAGCGGAACGTGATCGGCGACCACCGCCCGCCGGACGTGCTGAGGTTCGGCTTCGCGCCGCTCTACAACTCGTTCGAGGACGCCGAGCGGGCCGCCGCGACCTTGAAGGAGCTGCTCTAGGCGGAGGCGGCGTCCGCGATGCTCCGCGCCTCGCGGGCACCGGCCTCCAGCGCCTCGCACCAGAACAGCACCCACTTCCCCACGCCCTCCGGCTCGCCGGTGGAGAAGCCGTGCAGCGCGGCGGCGTAGTCGTGCTGCCGGCGCAGGCACGCCACCTCGGGCACGCCGAGCGACTTGGGGTCCAGGCCGGTCGCGATGGACGCCAGCCGGGACGCCGCCCGCGCCACCACGCCGTTCGCGGTGGCGAAGGGCGCGAGGGTCATCAGCTCGCCGTGCACGACGGCCACCACCAGCGGTCCGGGCGCGGACGTCCCGCCGGTCACCAGCCCGGCCAGCAGGTCCAGCCGCTCGGCGATGCCGGGCGCGACCCTCGGCCGGCCGCGTTCCACGCCCAGGTCCGCGCCCGCGAGCACGTGCAGCCGGGCCAGCGCCTGCAACGGCGCGCGCTGCCACGTCGGCAGGACCACGCCCAGCGCCTCGGCCACCCGCAGCGACCCGGCCAGCACGGGGTCGGACACCGTGCCGTCCTCGGGGATCGCGGTGGGTCCGCCGTCGAGGGCCGCCGAGGCGCGCGCGGCGCGCACCGACGCCTCGGCCGCCGTGGTCGCCCACCCGCGCAGGTTCACCCGGTGCCGGTGCACCTGGAACACGGCGTCGCGGGCGGACCGGACGGCAGCGGCCACACCGGGCAGGTCCAGCAGCGGGGCAAGCGGATCGGTCACGCCGGAGCACACTACCCGCCGGTAAGTGGCATCCTGGAACTCGTCGGCAATGGCCGTGACAAGTAGCCACTGGGGCGCTTAGGGTCGGGGACATGACCTGGTACGACCGCCCCACCCTCGTCGGCGAGCACGTGCGCCTGGAACCGCTGACCGTCGACCACGCCGAAGGGCTGCTCGATGCGGGCGAGGACCCGGCCATCTGGACGTGGTTGAGCCTGCGGCAGCCCCGGACCGCCACCGAGGCCCGGACCATGGTGGAGAAGGTCCTCGCCGACCCGGACCGCCGGGCGTGGGCGCAGGTCGACCCGGTCACCGGCGAGGTCGCCGGCACGACGTCGTACTACGGCATCGACCCCGTGCACCGGGGGCTCCACATCGGCTACACGTGGATCGGCGCGCGCTGGCAGCGCACCGCGCTGAACCGCGACGCGAAGCTGCTGCTGCTCACCAGGGCGTTCGAGGAACTGGGCGCGCACCGCGTCGGCTGGCACACCGACAGCCTCAACGAACGGTCACAGCGAGCGATCGAACGGCTCGGCGCGACCCGCGAGGGCGTGTTGCGGGCGCACCGCATCCGACCCGACGGCACCCTCCGCGACACGGTCGTGTTCTCGATGACCGCGACCGAGTGGCCGGCCGCCAAAGCCCGCCTCGGGTCGTGACCCTGCTCACGAATCGCGCCGCTGGTCGCAGGGGTTGTGCCACCCAGCGGGATCACCATGGCCAGGCGGGGCCGCGCCGGGTTACACAGGTACCCGCGGAGTTGCCCGCGGGTTCGACCATGCGACAAATTGGTCTGTACCTTTTGGGTGCGCAGTGAGCCGGATCGCACTACCGTCGGTGCGCACCCCCACGGATTCAGGAGGTCCTCGCACCATGACCCAGCCGCAAGCCCAGGGACCGGCCCTGGACAACCTGCTCACCGAGAACCGGACGTTCCCGCCGAGCGCGGAGTTCGCCGCCCAGGCCAACGCCACCCCGGCGCTCTACGACGAGGCGGCGGCCGACCGCGACGCGTTCTGGGCGGAGCAGGCCGAGCGGCTGGCCTGGGACACCAGGTGGACGCAGGTCCTGGACTGGTCGAACGCCCCGTTCGCGAAGTGGTTCGTCGGCGGCAGGCTCAACGTCGCCTACAACTGCGTGGACCGGCACGTCGAGTCCGGCCACGGCGACCAGGTCGCCATCCACTGGGAGGGCGAGCCCGGCGACAGCCGCGCCATCACCTACGCCGAGCTCCAGCGCGAGGTCTCCAAGACGGCGAACGCCCTGGTCGAACTGGGCGTCGGCGCGGAGGACCGGGTCGCGATCTACATGCCGATGGTGCCCGAGGCGATCTTCTCCATGCTCGCCTGCGCCCGGCTCGGCGCGCTGCACAGCGTCGTGTTCGGCGGCTTCTCCGCCGAGGCGCTGCGCACCCGCATCGAGGACTCGCAGGCCAAGCTGGTCATCACCACCGACGGCCAGTACCGGCGCGGCAACCCGGCGGCGCTCAAGCCCGCCGTGGACGAGGCCGTGGCCAAGACCCCGAGCATCGAGCACGTGCTCGTCGTCAAGCGCACGGACTCCGAGGTCGAGTGGACCGAGGGCCGCGACCTCTGGTGGCACGACCTCGTCGACCGCCAGTCCGACCAGCACACGCCGGAGGCGTTCGACTCCGAGCACCCGCTGTTCATCCTCTACACGTCCGGCACGACGGGTAACCCCAAGGGCATCCTGCACACGTCCGGCGGGTTCCTGACCCAGGCGTCCTACACGCACCACAACGTGTTCGACCTCAAGCCGGACACCGACGTGTACTGGTGCACGGCCGACATCGGCTGGGTCACCGGCCACAGCTACATCGTCTACGGCCCGCTGTCCAACCGCGTCACGCAGGTCGTCTACGAGGGCACGCCGAACACCCCGCACGAGGGCCGCCACTGGGAGATCGTGCAGAAGTACGGCGTCTCGATCTACTACACCGCGCCCACGCTGATCCGCACGTTCATGAAGTGGGGCGCGGACATCCCGGCCAAGTACGACCTGTCCTCGCTGCGCGTGCTGGGCAGCGTCGGCGAGCCGATCAACCCCGAGGCGTGGATCTGGTACCGGGAGAACGTCGGCGCGGGCAAGACGCCGATCGTGGACACCTGGTGGCAGACCGAGACCGGCGCGATCATGATCTCGCCGCTGCCCGGCGCGACCTCCACCAAGCCCGGTTCGGCGCAGCGCCCGCTGCCCGGCATCGGCGCGAAGGTCGTCGACGACCAGGGCGTCGAGGTCGGCCCCGGCGGTGGCGGCTACCTGGTGCTCGACCAGCCGTGGCCGTCGATGCTGCGCGGCATCTGGGGCGACGAGGCCCGCTACCGCGACACCTACTGGTCCCGGTTCGGCGAGCAGGGCTACTACTTCGCGGGCGACGGCGCGAAGTACGACGCCGACGGCGACATCTGGCTGCTCGGCCGGGTGGACGACGTGATGAACGTGTCCGGCCACCGAATCTCCACCACCGAGGTCGAGTCCGCGCTGGTCTCGCACCCGACCGTGGCGGAAGCGGCGGTCGTCGGCGCGTCCGACGCGACCACCGGCCAGGGCATCGTGGCGTTCGTCATCCTGCGCGGCGGGGTGGCCGAGGGCTCCGACGGCGCGACGGCGATCAAGGCGCTGCGCGACCACGTGGCCAAGGAGATCGGCCCGATCGCGAAGCCCCGCCAGATCCTGGTGGTGCAGGAGCTGCCGAAGACCCGCTCCGGCAAGATCATGCGCCGGCTGCTGCGCGACGTGGCGGAGAACCGCCAGGTCGGCGACGTCACCACGCTCGCCGACTCGTCCGTGATGGACCTCATCTCGCAGGGCCTGAAGTCGGGGTCGGCGGAGGACTGAGCACGACCGGGAGGGTGTCCGCCGGGCGACGGCGGGCACCCTCCCGCGTTCCTCCCGCACGGGGCTCGGCCCCCGCCCGGCGCTCGACCGGCCGGCCCCCGAACCGGCCCCGGCGCGCCGACGAGGACGCGTGATCCGCCGGTCGAGCGGCCCCGCGATCCCGTGCATGGCACGATGAGCGGCGTGACCAGCGCTCGGGAGAACACCAACGGCAGCGGCCTGCCCCCTGTTCCGTCGATCCCGCTGACCGCGGAGAGCGCGGCCAAGATCGCGGAGGAGACGTCGATCGGCGGCTTGGTCCGCGATGCGACCTCGCACCTGTCGACGTTGGTCAGGGCCGAGGTCGAGCTCGCCAAGTCGGAGATCGCGGGCGAGGTGAAGAAGGGGATCAAGGGCAGCGTCTACTTCATCGTCGCGCTGACCATCCTGCTGTTCAGCTCGTTCTTCTTCTTCTTCTTCGCGGCCGAGCTGCTCGCCGAGTGGCTGCCGCGGTGGGCGTCGTTCCTGATCGTCTTCGGCGTGATGCTGCTCGGCGTGGCCGCGTTCGGGTTCCTCGGCTACCGCAAGATGAAGAAGCTGCGCGCACCGGTCCGCACCATCGAGTCGGCCAGGGACACCGTCGCGGCGCTCACCCACCGCGGCGACGAGTCCTGAGCAGCGCCGTGCGGCTGCCGCCGGACCCGTCGACGGTCCGGATACCCGGGCCCTGGACGCACCGCGACGTGTCCGCGAACGGCATCCGCCTGCACGTCGCCGAGCTCGGCGACGGCCCGCTGGTGGTGCTGCTGCACGGGTTCCCGGAGTTCTGGTGGTCGTGGCGGCACCAGCTACCCGCGCTCGCCGAAGCCGGGTTCCGGGTGGCGGCGGTCGACCTGCGCGGCTACGGCGACTCCGACAAACCCCCGCGCGGCTACGACGGCTTCACGCTCGCCGGCGACGTTGCGGGGCTGATCAAGGCGCTCGGCGCGGCCAAGGCGCACGTCGTCGGCCACGCGTGGGGCGGGATGCTCGCGTGGACGGTCGCCGCCATGCACCCCCGGCTGGTGCACACCGTCACCGCGGTCTCCGCGCCGCACCCGCTGGCGCTGCGCCGCGCGATCCGCCGGCACCCGCGCCGGCAGGGCCGGGCCAGCGCGCACGTGTTCCGCTCCCAGGTGCCCCTGTACCCCGAGCGCAAGCTGACCGCGCACGGCGGCGCGGAGGTGACCCGGCTGATCTCCGCCTGGGCCGGTCCGAAGTGGACGGTGTCGCCCGAGTTCGACGAGGTGGTCCGGCGCAACCGGGAGGCGATGCTGGTGCCCGGCGTGGCCCACTCCGCGCTGGAGTACCACCGCTGGGCGGTGCGCTCGCAACTGCGCAGCGACGGCCGCCGGTTCGCCGAGGTCGTGGACCGCCGGCTGACCGTGCCGGTGCTGCAACTGCACGGCGCGGACGACCCGGTGATGCTGTCCTCCACCGCGGCCGACTCGGGCCAGTGGGTCGGCCCGAACTCCCGCTACCGGTCCCTGCCCGAGGTGGGGCACTTCCCGCACGAGGAAGCGCCGCACACCACGAGCCGGTTGATCACCGAGTTCCTGCGCGGGGCCGCAGCACAGCGGTGAACAGCAGGAACGTCGCCAGGAACGGCGTCGTCCCGAGTTCCCGCAGCCACCGGCTCGCCGAGTCCGGCGCGAGCCCGCCCGCGCGCACGGCCCGTTCCGCGGTGCGCCGCAGCCCCAGGATCTCGTCGGCCGCCCGGAAGTCCCGGAGCACCGGCGCGGTCACGTGCAGCTCCACGTCGAACCCGGCCCGCTCGGCCAGCCGCGCCACCCCGCGCCCCACGGTCCCGCCCGGCACGACGTGGTCGCACAGGTGGTCCCGCACCGCACGACCCACCCGCACGCTGCCCGGGTCGACGACGATGGTGTCCCAGTCCGGCTGCGCCACCACCGCGATCCCGTCCGGCCGCAGCACCCGCCGCAGCTCGGCGAACACCGCCTCGGGCGACGCGACCCGGTGCAGCACCCGGTCCAGCCGGGCCCGGTCCACCGTCGCGTCGGCCAGCGGCAGCGCCGCCGCGTCCGCGAGGTGCACGTCGACCGCCGGGTACTCCTCGGCACGCTCCCGCGCCGCCGCCACCACCTCCGGGTCGGAGTCGATCCCGATCACCCACTCCGCGCCGGTCGCGGCGAGGTCCACCAGGTCCGCCCCCGGACCGCAGCCGATGTCCACCACGGTGTGCCGCCGCCACACGTCCAACGCGCTGAGCAGCCGTTGCTTGTAGGCCCGCGCGGTGTCGTGCCCGGCCACCGCGTCCCAGTACCCGATCGCGTCCACCCCACCAGCCAAGCAGCGGGTTGTGGAGATCCGGTGATCAGGAGGCGCAGGTTTGCGTGGAGGCCCGGCGGACCTGCGCGGGCGCGTCGGCCACCTCTTTCGCCACCTCCTGCGCGGTGAGCACGAAACCGGTCTCCTGGTCGTCCACGGCCGCGCCGAACACCACGCCCATCACCCGCCCCTGCGGGTCGATCAGCGGGCCGCCGGAATTGCCGCTGCGCACCTTCGCCCGGACCGTGTACACGTCCCGCGTCACGGTCGCCGCGTCGTAGATGTCCGGGCCGCGCAGCATCGGGATGCGTTCCCGGACCCGCGCCTCGGACGCCGTGTACGGCCCGTCCAGCGGGTAGCCGAGCACGATCCCGTCCTCGCCCTGCTCGATCTCGTCGGTGCGGAACACCAGCGGCGCGGCCTCCAGGTCCGGCACGGCCAGGATCGCCACGTCGGTCTGCGGGTCGTAGTGCACGACGGTCGCGTCGAACTGGCCCCGGCCGACCTCCACGGTGACCTCGGTGGTCCCGGCCACGACGTGCGCGTTCGTCATCACCCGTTCCGGCGCGACGACGAAACCGGTGCCCTCCAGCGCCCGCGAGCACGACGGCGCGCGCCCGCGCACCTTGAGCACGCTGGGGCGCAACTGCTGCACGATCGGGTTGGCCGACAGCGCCGGGTCCGGCGGCCCGACCTCCTTGAGCGGCGTCCGGTTGAACGGGTCCATCGCCGCCGGGAAGCCCGACACGTCGAACAGGTTCTGGAGGTCCTGGGACAGCGTGCGCGCGGCCTGCGGCATCGCGCCGTCCACCGTGGACAGGATCACCGACTGGTTCAGCGCCTTGGCCAGCGACGGCAGGCCGGCCACCATGGTCAGCGGCAGCGCGATCATCCACGCCACCACGAAGACCACCGCGCCCTGCACGATCGCGCCCAGCGCGTTGTCCACGCCGCGCAGCGGGGTGGAGTTGACCTTGGGCTTGATGGTCCGCCCGACGTACACGCCCAGCGTCTCGCCGAGCGCCACCAGCAGCACCACGATCCCGACCGCGAACACGACCTTGGTGACGACGTTCTCGAACTGGGCGACCACCAGCGGGGCCAACTGCGTGCCGAGGACCAGACCGATCAGCACCCCGACGAACGCGGGCAGCGCGACGACCATGCCCTGCCGGGCCCCCGAGACCGCGGCGAAGGCGGCCAGCGCCAGGACAAGCAGGTCAACCCAGTTCACGCAGCCCAACCCTCCGTCACGTAGCGCGCAACGCTAGCTCAAGGTCGCGCACGTCGGCCCGGTCCCACGGTTGTTCCCAGCCGCCCAGCGCGAGCAGCCCGTCGACCAGGCCGGCGGTGAACCCCCACACCAACATGCCAGGCGCGGAGAACGCGGGTCCGGAGTAGCCGGACGGGTGGGCGACCCGGAACCGGTTGGCCGGATCGGCCAGGTGCGCGATCGGCACCCGGGCCACGGCGGCGGTCTCGTTGAAGTCGACCGGCGCGACCGGGGACGGCTCGTCCCAGTGCGCGAGCACGGGCGTGACCACGTACTTCGACACCGGCACGTACAGCTCGGGCAACTGGGCCACCGGCCGCACGCCGGACCGCAGCACGCCGGTCTCCTCGAACGCCTCGCGCAGCGCCGTGTCCACCGGTCCGTCGTCGGTCGGGTCGGCCGCGCCGCCGGGGAACGCCACCTGGCCCGGGTGCGAGCCCAGGGTGTCCGAGCGGCGCAGCAGCAGCACGTCGGGACCGTTCGGGCCCTCGCCGAACAGCATCAGCACGGCCGCCGCGCGCCCCGTGCCGGCGGGTGGCGGGGAGATCCTGGTGAACGTGCGGGCGTCGATCCCGTCGGTGGCCTCGACCAGCCCGCGCATCCACCCGGGGACGTCGTCCGAGCTCACCAGCGCGCTCATCCGACCACCTCGCGCACCTGCTCGACGCTGGTCAGGACGGGGTACCGGGTGACCTCGGTCAGCGCGCCGTCCGCGCCGACGACGAAGGTCACCGGCATCCCCGGCCGGGGGCGCACGGCCTCGCGCACCGCGTCCTCCCCGCTGAACACGGCCGGCAGCCGCACCCCGAGCTTCGCCAGCAGTTCCAGCCCGTCCCCCTCCTTACTCTCCACCAGCACGGTCACCACCGGGACCGCGCCCGGCTCCCGCGCGTACGCGTCGAGCACCCGCAGCTCTCCTTGACAGGGAAGGCACCAGGTGGCCCAGAAGTTCACCACCGCCGGACCCGACAGGGCGGTCGCGGCGTCGACCTCGGAGCCGTCGCCCAGGCACCGCGCGGTCACCCCGCGCAGCACGGCCGGCCCGCCCTGCCCGGTCGCACCGGACGCACCGGCCTGCCCGGCCGGTCCCGCCGGGCACGGTCGCAGCGCGGCCCGCTCGCGCAGCGGACCCAGGTCCTGCGCGGGCCGTCCGGGGGGCGGACCGCTCCCCGACGGCTCGGGGTCCGGCGTGCGGGGCCACAGGGCCACCACCCCGGCCACCGCGAGCACCAGGACGACGGCGGCCCACCGAGCTCCCCGGCTCACGCCAGCTTCTCCCCCGCCCGCACCCGCTCGGCCAGCGCGATCAGGTGCGGGGCCTCCTCGCCCTTGACCAGCTTCTCGGCCTTGGCCGGGTCGACCTGGCCGAGGCCGTAGGACGGGCACTGCGGGGCCAGCAGGCACGCGCCACAAGCGGGCGTGCGGGCGTGGCAGACGCGCCGGCCGTGGAAGATCGTGCGGTGCGACAGGAGCGTCCAGTCCTTGCGCTCGATCAGCGCGCCGATGGCGTGCTCGACCTTGACCGGGTCCTCCTCCTCGGTCCAGCCCCAGCGGCGCACCAGCCGGCCGAAGTGGGTGTCGACCGTGATCCCGGGCACGCCGAACGCGTCGCCGAGCACCACGTTCGCCGTCTTGCGGCCGACGCCGGGCAGGGTGACCAGCTCGGCCAGCGTGCCGGGCACCTCGCCGCCGAACCGCTCGACCAGGGCCGAGCCGAGGCCGATCAGCGAGGTGGCCTTGTTCCGGTAGAAGCCGGTGGAGTGGATGAGCTCCTCCAGCTCGGCGCGGTCCGCCGAGGCGTAGTCGGCGGCCTTCCGGTAGCGCCGGAACAGCGCCGGGGTCACCATGTTGACCCGGACGTCGGTGGTCTGCGCGGAGAGCACCACGGCGACCAGCAGTTCCAGCGGGGTGGTGAAGTCCAGCTCGCAGTGCGCGTCGGGGTAGCCCAGGTCCAGCACGCGGACCATCCGGCGGGCGCGCCTCGTGCGGCCGAGCGGGGTCTCCGGTTTCTTGATCGTGCTGCGAGCCATGGTGAGAAGGTTACTGCCCCCCACCGACACGCCCGGTTGACCGCGCGGTATCCGGGATACCCGGAGAACGTGCGCAACCACCGGGTGGTGACGCACGTCCCCCTACGAGACGACCTCGAAGCGGACAAGAGACCCCTCGGATGCGCGTCCACGGGGGATGCGCAAGGATCGGAGCCATCATGACTGCCTGGTTCGTCATCGCCGTTCCGATCGTGATCATGTTCTTCGCGCTCTTCATGGAGCGCGTGGAAGCTCGTCTGCGCCACGTCGCCGTCCAGGAGGACGAGGTCGAGGAGTTCCTGGAGTCGGTGCGCCCCGACGAGGTCAGGGCGCTCTACGGGCACGGCATCGGCCGCGCGCTGGAGCTGTTCCGGCTGCGCAGGCTGGGCGGTCGTGCCAGGAACCTCCGCCAGCGGCGCACCCGCCGCTAGCGGGACAAGCGAACCGGCGAGGCCCGCGGGGTCACCCCCGGTGGGCCTTTTCGGGCTGTCCGGGCGCTGTGCGGCGGCGCGCCGAAAGGCGATCCACCACACAGCGCCTAGACTGCACTCAGTGATCGACGGCAGGCGCTGATCCGCCAGAAGGCGGAACGCGCTCGACCAGCCGTCGCGTCTCGACAGGAGGGACGAGGTGGACGAGACCCTGGCCCGCGCGGGCATTTTCCAGGGGGTTGAACAGGCCGCAGCGGAGGCGCTGGCGCAGACGCTGGAGTCCGTTGAATTCCCGCGCGGCCACGTGATCTTCGCGGAAGGCGAGCCGGGCGACCGGCTCTACATCATCCAGTCCGGGAAGGTGAAGATCGGCCGCAAGTCGCCGGACGGTCGGGAGAACCTGTTGGGGATCTTCGGGCCCTCCGACATGTTCGGCGAGCTGTCGATCTTCGACCCCGGTCCGCGCACGTCCACCGCCACCACCGTGACCGAGGTGCGCGCGGTGAGCATGGACCGACCGGCACTGCGGCAGTGGATCACCAACCGGCCGGAGATCGCGGAGCAGTTGTTGCGGGCGCTGGCCCGGCGGTTGCGCCGGACGAACTCCATGCTGGCCGACCTGATCTTCACCGACGTGCCCGGCCGCGTCGCCAAGGCGTTGTTGCAGCTCGCGCAGCGCTTCGGCAGCCAGGAGGCCGGTCTGCTGAGGGTCACCCACGACCTGACGCAGGAGGAGATCGCCCAGTTCGTGGGCGCGTCGCGGGAAACGGTGAACAAGGCCCTGGCCGACTTCGCCCACCGGGGCTGGCTGCGGCTGGAAGGCAAGAGCGTGCTGATCCTCGACCCGGAGCGCCTGGCGCGCCGGGCCCGGTAGGTCCTCGGACCCGCACCGGAGGACGTTCTCGTACAACAAGACCGGGCGCCGCCCCCGACGCGGCGCACCGGTCTTGTTGTGTGCGCGGCCCATCCCCCGACAGACCGCGCTTCTCCACACCTCCGACGCCCGCAGGCCCCGACCCTCTGGCGCCGGAAGGAGGCTTGGTTACCCCGCCTGACCTCGGTGGAAACGATCCTGCGGTGGTACTGCCCACGATCGCACGCCACCCACCACCCAACTCAAGCCCGTTCACCCTCAAGGACCTTCTGTACAGCGCTTTCGTTGCGTGGTTTCACCCGGTCATCCCATTGTTGTGACCGAATCGCAACTCAACGCCACCTGGTGACGGACCACACCGGCGAAAACACTGGTACGCGCGTACCAGTATCGTGCACACTGGTACGCATGTCCCAGTCCGCCCGCCTGTCCGACTACCGCGCCGCCCTGACCACGCCGGGCATGCGCGGCCCGGTGGTCGCGTCGCTGCTCGCCCGGCTGCCCATCGCCATGGTCGGCCTCTCCCTGCTGCTCTACGTCAAGCTGGAGACGGGCTCGTTCGCCGCGGCCGGTCTGGTGTCGGCCGCGTCGCTGATCGGCGTGGCGGTGGGCTCGATCGTGCAGGGCCGGCTGATGGACCGCTACGGCCCCACCCGCCCGCTGCTCGGCGCGGTGTCGCTGTTCACCCTGTTCGTCACGCTCGCCGTGCTCGCCGTCGAGAGCCGGGCCCCGCTCGGGCTGCTGGTGCCGGTGGCGTTCGCGGTCGGCCTGAACGAACCGATGGTCGGCTCCGCGTCGCGGGCCCTCTGGGCGCACATGGTGCCCGCCGGCTCGGTCCGCCTCGCCGGCTACGCCTACGAGGCGATCAGCATGGAGGTGTTCTTCATCCTCGGCCCCGGCCTGGCCGGTGTGCTGGTCACCGCCCCGTGGGCGGGCACCGGCGTGGTGATCGGCGCGGGCTCGATGGTGGTCGGCGCGCTGTGGTTCGCGCTGAACCCCACGGTCCGGAGGGTGAAGCCGGAGAAGACCACCCGCAACCTGCTGGGCGCGCTCGCCTCGCCGGGCATGCGCACGGTGGCGCTGGCCGCGCTGGGCTTCGGCGTGACCATCGGGTTCATCGAGGTCGCCGTTCCGGCGGCGGCCGAGGAAGCGGGCCACTTCGGCCTCGGCGGGCTGCTGCTGAGCCTCTGGTCGGTCAGCTCGGTGCTGTTCGGCGTGCTGTACGCGATGAAGCCGTTCCCCAAGGCCATGCACCTGCGGCTGCCGGTGCTGCTCGGCGGGTTCGCGCTGCTGTCCCTGCTGCTGGCGATCCCGACCACGCTGATCGGCCTGGGTCTGGCGCTGCTGGTGGTCGGCACCCTGATCACGCCCCAGGCCACCTCGCACTCGGCCGCCATCGAGCAGGTCGCCCCGGCGGGCACCGCCACCGAGGCGTTCGGCTGGGTGATCACCGCGGTCACCGTGGGCCTGGCCTTCGGCCAGTTCTTCAGCGGCCTGCTGGTCGAGAGCGGCGGCACGAGCGCCGCGTTCATCGCCGCCGCCGGGGCCGGTCTGGCGATCGCCGCGCTGGTCTGGGCGTTCCGCGGGACGATCGCCGCCGGCGTGCCCCCGCGCCAGGACGAGGTGGAGCTGGTCTCGCGCTGAGCCCGCTCCCGGCCTCGGCGGCGATGTGCCCTCATTCGCCCTCTGACCTGCGCTTGTCGTGGGATTGTCGGTGCTCGTCGTTACCGTCCGCGCCATGGATCTCACCGCGACCACCGCCGACCTCGCCGCCGCCGCGACCGAGGTGGCCCGCCTCCTGCCGACCAGGGTGTTCGACCCCGTGCTGGCCGGGCTGGTGCTGCGCGCGAACCGGGACGGCGTCGAGCTGGTGGGCAGCGACCGGGAGCACGCGGTCCGGCTCAACCGGCCAGCGACCGTGCACGAGGACGGCGCGGTCCTGGTGCCCGCCCGGCCCCTGGCGGACACCCTGCGCGGTGTGGAGGACGACCAGGTCCGCCTGGTCGTGGAGGGGTCCAGGCTGGCCGTGCGCACGAGCGCGGCCCGGTTCGCCCTGCCGGTGCTCGACCTCGCCTCCCACCCCGGCGTGCCACCGCTGCCCCCGGTGGCCGGCCGGATGCCGTCCGACGTGCTGACCGCCGCGCTGACCCCGGTGGCCGGCGCGACCTCGAAGGACGACGCACTGCCGATCTTCACCGGCGTCCGGATGCTCGCCGTCGGCGACCACCTGGAGCTGATCGCCACGGACCGTTACCGAATGGCCTTCGCGACCGTCCCCTGGTCGGCTGAAGGTTCCCTGAACGTCCTAGCCCCCGCCGCTCTAATGGCTGACGTCTCGCGCCTCCCGCAGCACACTGTCGTGACCATCCACGCGGACGAAGACCGCATCGCCCTTTCGTGGCCGGGCGGCAGTGTCAGCACCACCCTCCTGGCCGCACCCTTTCCCGACGACAGAGCCCGCAAACTGCTGGAGGCGATCATCGACAGCACTGTGGTGGTGGAGGCGGATGCCCTGGCGGGAGCCGTCCGCCGGGCGACTCCGTACTCGGGCCCGCACGGTTCCGTGACGTTGCAGGTCGAGGACAGCGAGCTGCGCGTGCGCGGCAGCGACCCGCAGACCGGCGAATCCGAGGAGTCGGTCAAGGCCACCATCGAAGGCAACCGCGTCACCAAGACGTTCCAGGCCAGGTACCTGGCCGACGCCCTCCGGGCGTTCAGCGGCAGGCGGGTGGAGCTCCGCATCCAGGACGGCCTGCGCTCGACCGTGCTCACCTCACAACCCGGAGAGGACGGTGTCGAGCTGAAGTACCTGGTGGTCCCCCTGCGCACGGTCGCCTAGCCCCAGGCCCGAGTCGGCACCTCCGCAGCCGACCCGATCCGGGTGCAGGTCGCACGGCCCACTCCGCAGGGCCACGCACGCCCCGCCCGGCACACCGGGCACCACGCGCGCAGCGGGACCGCCCCACAACCGAACACGACACAACCGAACACGACACGGCCGAGCCCGACGACGGCCGAGCCCGACACGGCAGGCTGGGACACGACCGCTCACGCACCACCGACGCGGCACGCCCCAGCCCGCCACGGGCACCGGCTGGCTTGGCTCAGGCCGAGCCCCACTCCCACATCGCGTCCAGCACTCCGCGCAGACGTTCGCCGCGCGGGGTGAGCGAGTAGTGCACGCGGGCCGGCCAGCCCGGCGTGCGCACCCGCTCTGCCACGCCGTGCGCCACGAGCTGCGCCAACCGGTCGGCCAGCACCTTGTCCGACAGCGCCAGCGCCGCCGCCAACTCGCCGTAGCTCCGCACCCCGCCGAGCAGCTCCCGCACCACCAGCGTCGTCCACCGCCCGCGCAACGCGGCCAGCGTGACCTCCACCGGGCAGTCCGGCGAGGGCCGGTCGACCAGCAGGTGGTCACTCACCGTTTGGTTGGTCACGAATCCCCCTCCTACCGTCCCCGACATGCCCGCTCCGACACCCGAAGACCTCCCCGCCCTGTTCGCGAAGCTGTTCAACGAGGGTGACCCGTCCAGCCTCCACGAACCCGGCGCGCACCCGCCCGAGCTCGCCGGCCACCTCTCCGCCGACGCGACCATGCACGTCACCCCGCGCAAAGTCCTCACCAACGGCGACATCGCCCTCCTGGTGGTGGACTGGCGACTCGGCGACGAGCACGGCACCGCCGTCGACGTGGCCCGCCGAGGTCCGGACGGCTGGCGGTACGTGATCGACAACCCGTCAGGACTCGGCTAGGTAGTCCAGTTGCGCGCGCACCGACCACTCGGCGGCCTGCCACAGCGAGCGGTCGACGTCCGCGTAGACCAGCTCCACCACCTGTCGCGCCGTCGGCGACCCGCCGAGTTCCACCACCGCCGCGCGCACCTGGGCCAACCGCTGCTCGCGGTGCGCCAGGTACTGCCGCGCGACGGTCCCGACGTCCGCGAGCTCGGGCCCGTGACCGGGCAGGGCGATCGTGCCCGGCGGCAGGTCGGCGAGCACGTCCAGCGACGCCAGGTAGTCCCGGAGGCTCCCGTCCAGGACGGTGGTCCCCCGGCCGAGCACGGTGTCCCCCGTCAGCACCGCGTTCTCCACCAGGAAGCACACCGAGTCGTCGGTGTGCCCCGGTGTGGCCAGCACCCGGATCTCCAGCCCGCCGGCCCGCACGACGTCCCCGCCGGCCAGCCCCTCGGTGCCCAGCTCCGGGTTCCGGGCCCGGACGGGCGCACCGACCAGCGCACCGAACTCGGCCGCGCCTTCGGAGTGGTCGTGGTGGCCGTGCGTGAGCAGCACGACGTCGACCGGCCCGTGCGCGGCGACCCGCGCCAGGTGCTCCCGGTCCAGCGGTCCCGGGTCGACCACCGCGCAGGACGCCGACCTCGGCGCGCGCAGCAGCCAGGTGTTGGTGCCCTCCAGCGTCATCACCGAGGGGTTCTCCGCGAGCACGACCGACGCGAACGGCGTGACCTCGCGCAACTGCCCGTAGGCCGGGTTCACGGCACGATCACCCGGATCGCGTCCCCGTCCCGCACCAGCTTGGGCACGATCTTCTCCACCGCGCGCGGTGCGTTCAGCACGTCCGACACCCCCGAGTACTCGGCCAGCTCCGTCAACGTCACCCACGTGGGCGGCATCAGCGTCCGCCGCCCCTGCTGCCAATCCTGCAACGCTTCCAGCGGCGTCTGCCAGACCGCGTCCGAAGCTTCCGTGGTCCACCCGTCGGCCCGCTGGCCCACCGGCAGCACGGCCACGAAGAACCGCGTGTCGTAGCGCCGGGGCTCCTCGACGGGCGTCACCCAGTTCGTCCACGGTCGCAGCAGGTCGGCGCGCAGCGCCAACCCCTCGTCCGCCAGGAACCGGGCGAAGGACAGCTCACGCGCCACCAGCGCCCGGCGCGCGTCGCGGTACGAGGTGGTGTCGGCGACGACGGAGTCGGCGGACGTCCCGGCCAGCAGCACGCCGGACTCCTCGAACGTCTCCCGCACCGCCGCGCACACCAGCGCGCGGGCCAGCTCCTCGGACACCGCGAACCGCTCGGCCCACCACCCGGGCGACGGTCCGCTCCACGCCACGGACGCGTCCCCGTCGCGCGGGTCGACCCCGCCGCCGGGGAAGACCGTCATCCCGCCCGCGAACGCCATGCCCCGCACCCGCCGCTGGAGGAACACCTCCAGGCCGGCTTCGCCGTCGCGCAGCAGCATCACGGTGGCGGCGTCCCGAGGGGTCACCGGCACCGCCGGGACGACGTCGGGCAGCATGCCGGGCGGCAGAACCAGTTCCTCGGGGAGTTCGCGCACGGTCCCGAGCCTACGACGAGGATCATCTCCCGTGGACACCACGACAAGAGGCTGCCTGGTCAAGGTGCTGCTGTTCGTCCTGGGCGCGATGGTCGGGACGGGGATGACCGCCGTGCTCGCGGTGGTCCTGCTCCTGCCGTCGACCGAGACGGTCGGCGCGGACCCGGGCACACCGGGCGTGTGGGTGAAGAAGCGCGAGAGCCTGCTGGGCACCGCCGACTACCAGGTGTGGGTGGGGCAGGACGAGGACCGGGGGCACGTGGTCGAGATCCCGCCCGGCTGGGACCACACCCCCGAGGTGGTGCGCGGTGGCGACGGCGTAGAGCTCGCGTTCGACAACGGCGGCCGGATCTTCGTTCCCGAGTCGGCCTATCGCGGCGGCCGGTGACGGTGTGGTGGACGTGACAGCATGGAACGCGTGGACGAGCAGCTACGCGTAGGACTTGTCGGAGCCGGACCGTGGGCGCACCGGGTGCACGCCCCCGGCCTGGCGGACCACCCCGGGACGCGGCTGACCGCCGTCTGGGCCCGCCGCCCCGAAGCCGCCGCAGAGCTGGCCGACGCCTACGGCGCGACGGTCGCCACGTCCCCGGACGACCTCCTGTCCACTGTGGACGCCGTCGCCTTCGCCGTGCCGCCGGGAATCCAGGCCGAGATCGCGACGAAAGCAGCCCTGCTGGGCAAGCACGTGATCCTGGAGAAGCCCATCGCGTCCACGGTCGACGACGCCGAACGCCTGGCCGACGCGGTCACCCAGGCCGGCGTGGCCTCGTTGGTGGTGTTGACCAAGCGCTTCGCCCCGGAGACCGAGGAGCAGTTGACCCAACTGCGCGCCGTCGGCGGCTGGGTGGGCGGCAACGCGCGGTGGCTGACCGGAGCGCTGTTGGACGGCCCGTACTCGCACTCGCCGTGGCGGCACGAACGCGGACCACTGGACGACATCGGCCCGCACGCGTTCGACCTGCTCGATGCGGCCCTGGGCACGATCACCGACGTCATCGCGGCGGACCGCTCGGACGCGGGACTGTGGCAGTTCGTGTTCGCGCACGAGGGCGGGGCGACGAGTAGCGCGACGCTGACCATGAACGTGCCGCTGAACCCGGCCATCTCCGAGGTGAGTGTGTTCGGGAAGCACGGGTACCGGGTGTTGGCGGATCGGGGGACGACGGCGCAGCAGTGCTACACGAACCTGCTGGACGATTTCGTCGCGATGGTCCACAGCGGAACCACGACGCACCGGTGCGACGTGCGCCGGGGCTTGCACTTGCAGCGAATCCTCGACCAGGCAAGGCAGCGGGCAGAAGCGTAGGGACTGAAAGGCGCGCCAGCCCCCGCCCCCCGCCGCCGCCATTGCCCTAGGCCTCGGCCCCGATCCCTCGGCCGCCGGGTGCCTGCCGTCAGGTGCCTGCCGCCGGTCGCCATCGGGCAGTCAGCGGTGCCCGAACTTTCAGGCAGCCTGCCTGAAGATTCACGATGGCACATCTTTCAGGAAGGATTCCTGAAAGTTAGCGCGACGAGAACACCCCGCCGGTCCGGCCGGAAAGACACTTCGCGGGTGTCAGACCGGGCGCGGTGGCGGGGTGGCGGTGGCGGGGTGTGCGACTCGGGTCGCTCAGCCGGAGTACTTGCCGTTGTTCGGCTTGTGAACACCGTTCACGTATTCCGGCCCGTGCGGCCACGACTGCTGTTCGCGTTGGGCGAGTTCCTCGTGGAGCTGCTGCAACAACGCCCGCTCCCGGTCGCTGAGTTTCGCGTCCACGGTCGGCGACAACTGCACCGCCGACGGTGCCTGGCCTTCGGCCAACGCCGCTTGCAACGCGGCGAGGTCGTCCGGCCTCAGCTCGGTCGTCACCTCGGCCCGCGACAGCGGGTGCTCCTCGGGGCGCGAGACGCCGAATGGATCGATGTGCGCAGGGCCCGGTTGATCGGTGTGCGCGGTACTCGGTTGATCGGAGTGCGCGATAGCCGGTTGATCGATCTGCGGGACGACAAGCGGATCGGTCGGCAGCTCCTCGCGCGACTCGTCGTGCGACTCGTCTCGCAACTCGTCACGCGACTCTTCGTGCTCATTGTGCGACTCACCGTTGCGGGACCGGCCGTTTCGCTGGCGTGGGTAGTCCTCGTGGAGCTCGGGCTCGTCGTTCCGCGAATCGTTTCGCACGTCGGCACGCAAGTCGGTGTGCGAGTCGGTGTGCGAGTCAGCGCGCGTGTCGTCATGGGAGTCATCGTGGGAGTTGTGACGCGAGCCGTTGCGCGAGTCCGAGCGCGAACCGTTGATCGACACGACAGGCGAGTCCTGGCGCGAGTCGTTCAGCGAGTCCGGTCGGTCGTCGACAGTCGGCTCGGAGGGCGCGCTGTCGAAGCTCGCGTTGACGTTCGAGCCGAACTCGACCCGGATGTCGTGCGAACCGTTGTACGAACTGTCGTGCGAGTCGGCGCGCGAGTCGTTCGGCTCAGCCGACCCGCCCGACCCGCCCGACCCGTCAAGCCCGGCAGGGCCGCCAGGGCCGCCAGGGCCGTCCAAAGACGGCACCGGGTCGGGTGCGGCCTCTCGCACCGGCAGCCGTTTCACGGGCTTCGGCGGGAAGGGCTGGGCACCCTCGAACGGGTCCACGCGCGCACGTCGGGACTTGGAGCCGGCTTCGGGTTCTTCGGGCACCGGTTCCGGCTCGACCACCGGTGCCTCGTCACGGACCTCGCCGTCGAACCAGGTCGCGGCGTCCGGGGGCGGCAACGCGGGGGCTGTCATGGTCTGGAAGAAGACCTCGCGCGCCGTGGTCACGGCCGCCGCGTGGTACTCGTTCAGCGGCACGCCGACGGTCAGCACCTCGACCGCCGCCCGGATGCCGGCTTGGCGCAGCACGGTGTCCACCCGGTACGCCGTCGCCGGCGCGAACCCGGAGGGACCGATGTCCACGAGGACCACCCGCTGCGGCAACGGGCCGGGGGTCGCGCCCGCCGGGCTGGACCGCCACGTCGCCCGCACCGAGCGCACGTCCGGCAGCACCGACGCGGTCTTGCCGATCACCTCGGCCAGGCCGTCCGCCGGGTCCGACTCGACCGTGAACCGGTGTCGCGCCACGGGGACCTGCTCGACCGCGAACAGCTTGTCGGCCAGGCCCCGGTCCGACCGGACCTCGCCCAGCAACCAGCCGATCTCGCGCCGCTCGTCGACCGACACCGGGATGCGCCCGGCCAGCAGCACGCCCACCGCCAGCTCGACCGCGCGGTCGAGCTCGGCGACGGCCAGCAGCTCCCGCGCCTGGGTCAGCGCGTCGTCGTCAACGCGTCCGGCCAGCGCCAACAGGAGGTCGTGTAAACGGACGGGAAGCCCCACTCCGTCGTTCGTCACGCCTGGTCTCCTTCCGGCCCGCGCGGCAGCGACGAGCTCTACACGGGCACCAGGTGCCCGTCGGCCTCGGCTCCGGCGCAAACCAGCTCCGATGCCGCCAACGCCGCCCGGTGGTAGGGCGGCAGGTCATGTCCGGTGGGCAGGACCTCAACGCAGGGGTCGTGCTCGCCGAGCGCCCGCAGCACCCGCTGGAGTTCGCCTGCCAGCCGGGCGGGCTCGGTCGTGGCCGCGACCAGGATGATCCTCCTGGTCGCGTCCCCGCCCTGCCGCCACGTGGTCCGGACTTCGCCGACCCCGAGGCGACCGCGCAGGGTCGCGCCGAGCACTACGGTCGCGGAATCCCCCATCACCACCCGTTCGGGTGATTCCGGGGTGAATGTGTAACCGGGATCGGGCTCGTCGTCCAGTCCCTTGACAGAACTGATCGCGGAAAGATCGGCTCCGTGCGGCACCAGGGCGTCCGCCAGCAGGCGCTGTTCGCGGTCGGTCAACCCGATCCGGTCGTGCAGCAACGTCCGGGGCAACGCCCGCGCGAGCACCGCTACCGCATCCGTGGCGGCCCAGTCGCGGAACCTCCACAGCACGTCGTCCGGCAGCCGGCCGGCGAGTCTCAGCAGCAGCTCGTGCAGGGTGTCGGACATCTCACTCCCCGATTTCGACGATCAGGTCCACCTCGACCGGCGCGCCCAGGGGCAGCTCGCCCACGCCGACCGCCGCACGCGCGTGCTTGCCCGCGTCCCCGAAGATCTCGCCGAGCAGCTCCGACGACCCGTTGATCACGGCCGGCTGCCCGGTGAACCCCTCGGCGGAGGCCACGTACCCGGTCAGCTTCACGATCCGGACCACCGAGTCGAGCCCCACCAGGGCGTCGATCGCGGCCAGCGCGTTCAGCGCGCACGTCCGGGCGTGGCCCTTGGCCTCCTCGGGGCTGACGTCCGCGCCGACCTTGCCGGTGGCGGCGAGCGTCCCCGAGACGAACGGGAGCTGCCCGGAGGTGTACACCAGCGACCCGGTGCGGACCGCCGGGACGTACGCCGCGACGGGGGCCGCGACCTCGGGCAGTTCGACTCCCAGTTCCGCCAGCCGGGACGTCCAGCTCATGCCTTGGATCGCTTCAGGTAGGCCACGTGCTGCTCACCGCTGGGGTTGGGCAGAACGGTCACGAGCTCCCAGCCGTCATCGCCCCACTGGTCCAGGATCGCCTTGGTGGCGTGGATCAGCAGCGGGACGGTGGCGTACTCCCACTTGGTCATGGGGCGCAGCCTAGTCGCACCCGGTGGCCGGGCACCGTGCTGCGGTCCCGCGAGTGGGCGCGAGGGCTCGAACGCCCCTTCTCACGACGCGGGGCGGGACACCCGGGAAGGGTGCCCCGCCGCACGTCAACCAGCTTTCACCACGGACAGGAAGGCCCGGAACGCCCGTGCCTTGAAGATCAGCGTCCCGCCGTCGCGGTTCTTCGTGTCCCGCACGCCGGTGACCGCGTCCGCCACCGCCAGTTCGACGCACTGCGCCGCCGACGCGCTCCGACTGCTCTTGCGCCAGGTCTGCTCGATCATCGGTCTCCTAGTGTGCTCCGAACCGCCTTGATGAAGTCGACGGACTCCGCGGGCGGGAGCGCGACCGCTGCCGCGTCCCGCCACACCCCGTCGAGCGGTTCCACCTCGTGCTGCTCCTCCAGCATGGCAAGACCCGAGATTTCCTCGGTATAGGCCGCACAGGGGGCGTCTTCCTCCGGAAAGTCCAACAGCAGGAGCAACGCGGTCGGTTGCGGCCCGTACGCGCCGACGCCGAACGGCAGCACCTGCACGGTGATGTTCGGCCGGGCCGCCGACTCGACCAGGAAGTCGAGCTGCTCCCGCATGACCTCGGAGCCGCCCACCAGCCGGCGCAACGCGGCCTCGTCGACCAGCGCGTGGAACTCGAACGGCTCCTCGCGGTCGAGCAACTGCCGCCGGGTCGACCGCTCGGCCGCCGCCGTCCGGTCCCAGCCGTCGCCGACGATCAACCGGTGCGACGCGTGCGCGATCGCCTCGGCGTAGGCCGGGGTCTGGAGCATCCCCGGCACGTGCGTGACGTCGAGCGTGCGCTCGCGGTACGCCTCCAGTTCGTCCATGCGGAACCGGCGGTACTTGATCGGCAGGGCGGCGGCGTACTCGACCGTCGCGTTGTCGACGTCCGCGACCTCCCACATCTGGAGCAGGAAGGTCTTCTGCTCCGGTGTCGCCTCCAGCACGTCGAGGATCACGGAGAGGGACGGCCACCGCGCCAGGTGCGTGCCGGCGAGCAATCGGGTGACCGTGGGGCGCGACACCCGGATGCGCTTGGCGATCTCCTCGGGGGTGAGACCGGACTTCTCCTGGAGTTCCCGCACGAATCGGGCCAGCCTGCGCTTCCCGCGGGTAGTGCCGTCTGCCATTCACTTATTCCAATCACCGTGGGCGATGGTCTGTCACGAGACTTCACCCTGCTGAACTCCCAGGCTGTGCACAGTACAGATGTTAGGCTCGTCTCATTCGAGGGGCAATTCGGGGGCAGGGCGGATGGATCGCGACGAGTTGGAAATGGCGGCCGGGGCCGGGCGCGCGCTGGACGAGTGCAAGCGGTTCATCGCGCGGGTGCTGGACGAGACCGGGGGTCGCAGCACCACCGACTACACCGAGTCGATCGAGCAGTGGGCGCGCGACCTCGGCGTGGTGCTGCTCGACGTCGGGTGGCAGGCCATGAAGTGGGCCGAGGCCCGGGGGCACGTCGTGGTCGACGGCCACGTCGAGATCGAGGAGGACGGGCAGTGACCGGAATCGACGTGGACCGGCTCGCCCCGCGACTGTTCGCCGTCGTCCAGCAGGACGACGAGGACGACTGGGTGGCCGCGTGGGGCATGGCGTTCGAGGACCACGCGGAGGTCGCGTCGACCTCCGGCGACCTGAGGATGCTCACCGCGACGGCCGAAGGCGCGCTGCGGTACTTCGAAGAGGGCGACGAGGTGCGAACCACGATCGTGTGGGTGAACTCGGCGCGGTGCCGTGCTCCGGCGCTACGTTGATCGCGTGGAGACGTGGCGGATCGTCGCGGCGGGATCGTTCATCGTCGGCGGGCTGATCATGGTGCTCGTGGGCATGGCGCAGGCCCGGGACCGCAAGAACGCGCGGGGGGCCGACGTGTGGCGGGCCGCGCTGATCGGGTTGGGCGTGGTGGCGGTGGTCGCCGTGCTCATCGCGTACGTGCTGCCCTCGGTCGCGGCGTGGGGGATCGTCGCGGCGACGGCGATCGCGGTGCTCTTCGTCACGATGATGGACTGAGCGTGTCCAGCGGGTCTCAGCTCGGCGCACTTAGGCTGAGCAGGTGAACGGCTGGACCGACGAACTCGCCCGCGCACGCCTGCACGTGGTCACCGGGAAGGGCGGCACCGGCAAGACGACGGTGGCCGCCGCGCTCGCCCTGGCGCTCGCCACCGGCGGGCGGCGGGTGCTGCTGGTCGAGGTCGAGAACCGGCAGGGCATCGCGCAGCTCTTCGACCGCGCGCCGCTGCCGTACTCGGAGGAGCGGATCGCGTCCGCGCCCGGCGGCGGCGAGGTGCGCGCTCTCGCCGTCGACCCGGAGGCGGCACTGCTGGAGTACCTGGACATGTTCTACAACCTGGGCTTCGCCGGGCGGACCCTGCGCCGGATGGGCGCGATCGAGTTCGCCACGACGCTGGCCCCCGGCCTGCGGGACGTGCTGCTGACCGGGAAGGTCAAGGAGTGCGTGCGCCGGGCGGGCAAGGCCGGGCGGCACGAGTACGACGCGGTGGTGCTGGACGCGCCGCCGACCGGGCGGGTCGTGCGGTTCCTCGACGTCACGCGGGCGATGGCGGACCTGGCGAAGGTCGGGCCGATCAAGGGGCAGAGCGACGGCGTGGTGAAGCTGCTGCACTCGGGCGACACGGCGGTGCACCTGGTCGCGCTGCTGGAGGAGATGCCGGTCCGGGAGACGCTGGACGCGGTGGCCGAGCTGGACGCGGCCGACCTGCGGCCCGGCGCGGTGTTCGTGAACCGGGTGCGCACGCCCCGGCTGCCGGACCACGCGCTGCCCTCGGCCGCCGGCGGGCAGGTGGACGTCGAGGGGTTGCGGGCCGGGCTGCTGGAGGGCGGTCTGGACGTCGCCGACGACGTGCTGACCGCCCTGGTCGACGAGACCGTCGAGCACGCGATCCGGGTGCGGATGGAGCAGGACGCGAAGGAGCTGCTCGCCGAAGCCGACCTGCCCACGCTCGAACTGCCCGAGCTGCCCGACGGCGTGGACGTGGGTGCCCTCTACGAGCTGGCCGAGGTGCTGGTCGAACGGGGTGTGCGGTGAACCGGCTGGACATCGACGCGCTGCTGGACAACCCGGCGACCCGGGTGCTGGTGTGCTGCGGCTCGGGCGGGGTCGGGAAGACCACGACCGCCGCCGCGCTCGCCGTCCGGGCCGCCGAGCGCGGGCGGCGGGCGGTCGTGCTGACCATCGACCCGGCGCGCCGGCTCGCCCAGTCGCTGGGCCTGCGCGAGCTGGACAACCACCCGCGCCCGGTGAAGGTCGACGGGTTCGAGCCCGCGGGCGAGCTGCACGCGATGATGCTCGACATGCGTCGCACGTTCGACGACATGGTCTGGCAGCACGCCGGCCGCGACCGGGCCGAGCAGATCCTCCAGAACCCCTTCTACCAGACGATCTCCACGTCGTTCTCCGGCACGCAGGAGTACATGGCGATGGAGAAGCTCGGCCAGCTCGTCGCGCAGGACGAGTGGGACCTGATCGTCGTGGACACCCCGCCCAGCCGCAGCGCCCTGGACTTCCTGGACGCGCCGCAGCGCCTGTCCACGGTGCTCGACGGCAAGCTGATCCGGATGCTCTCCGCGCCCGCGCGGGCCGGCGGCCGGGGCCTCCGCAAGATCGTCGGAGCGGGGTTCGGCCTGTTCACGAAGGCCGTCTCCACCATCGTCGGCGGTCAACTGCTCCAGGACGCGTCGACGTTCGTCCAGGCGTTCGACAGCATGTTCGGCGGCTTCCGCCAGCGCGCGCAGGCCACCTACGAGCTGCTCCGCTCGCCCGGCACCGGCTTCCTGGTGATCGCCGCCGCCGAGCCGGACGCGCTGCGCGAGGCCAGCTACTTCGTGGAGCGCCTCTCGACCGAGGACATGCCGATCACCGGCCTCGTCGCCAACCGCACGCACCCGGTGCTGGCCTCCCTGCCCGCACCGGGCGCGCTCGCGGCAGCCGACCGCCTGGAGCGCTCCGGAGGCGCTCCGCTGGCCGAGGCCGTGCTCCGGGTGCACGCGGACCGCGTGGCCGTCGCCGATCGGGAAAGGCGACTGCTCGCGCGGTTCACCCGCGCACATCCCGGGGTCCCGCTCGTGGGTGTGCCCGCACTGCCGGCCGACGTGCACGACCTGGTCGGCCTGCACGAGATCGGCCGGCGGCTCGCGGGCGAGTGACTACCCGACCTTCTCCTCGTGGTGCTCCTGGCGCGCGGTGTCCAGGAGCTCGTGCCAGGACGTGACGTCGGGCCGGCGGCGCAGGAGCGCTCGACGCTCCCGTTCCGTCATGCCGCCCCAGACGCCGAACTCGATCCGGTTGTCGAGCGCCTCGGCGAGGCACTCGGTGCGCACCGGGCATCCCAGGCACACCACCTTGGCCTTGCGCTGCTCCGCACCGCGGACGAAGAGCTGGTCCGGCTCCTCATCACGGCACGAGGCCTTGATCCGCCAATCCCCCTGCTGCTGCATAACCCCCACCTCAGTTCACACAGTGCCCAGACTCTTTTAAATCCGCCACACCCCTGCCGCGGATGCCGTAGGCTCCCCACATCGAGTGGTCGTGCCGTCGGCTGCTGTCTTGGACAGTGACGGACTGTAGAGCCTTCTGGTTCCACCTCCAACCCTGGGTTGCCCACCTGTTACCTGTCTTGAGTACGAGTACTCATCCTGGGTAATGAACGTTGCGCGATGCTGATCACCCGTTCAGGTCCCCGCTACGCTCTGGACCATGCGAGCCAGGAACGGCGTGCTGAAACTGCTCGGCCTGTGTCTGCTAGCCGGCGTGTTGCTGGCAGGCATGATGTTCCCTGTCATCGGCTCGCTGGGGCTCGTGTCGAACAGAGCCAGCGACACGGTGGACAGCATCTCCGCAGATCTCGTGACCACGGACCCGCCGCTGATCTCGACGATCACGGACAAGGACGGCGCGCCGATCGCGTACCTGTACGACCAGTACCGGGTGCTGGTTCCGCCGGACAAGATCGCCGCGTCGATGAAGGCGGCCCTGGTCTCGGTCGAAGATCGGCGTTTCTACGAACACGAGGGCGTCGACTGGCGGGGCACGATCCGCGCCGGCCTGACCAACCAGTTCAGCGGGGCGGTCACGCAGGGTGCCTCCACGCTCACGCAGCAATACGTGAAGAACTACCTCGTTCACGTAGTTGCACGGAACAACCAGGTCGAGCAGCAGAAAGCACAAGAGCAGACAATTGCTCGCAAGGCCCGCGAAGCGCGCATCGCGTTGCAGCTCGAACGCAAACTCGGCAAGGACGAAATCCTCGCCCGCTACCTCAACGTGGTGCCGTTCGGCTCGACGATCTACGGCATCGCGGCGGCGTCCCAGGCGTACTTCAACACCACGCCCGAGGCGCTGACCGTGCCCCAGGCCGCGATGCTGGCCGGCATGGTCAACAGCCCGTCCGCGCTCAACCCGGAGGTGTTCCCGGAGAAGGCGCTGGAGCGGCGCAACCAGGTGATCGACAAGATGGTCGAGAACGACAAGCTCTCCCGCGACGCCGCCGAGGCCGCCAAGAAGGAGCCGCTCGGCCTGGCCGACCCGGTCCGCACCCCGCCCAACGGCTGCGTCGGCGCGGGCCCGGAGAACGGCTTCTTCTGCTCCTACGCGGTGACCTACCTGGAGCGCAACGGGTTCAGCCTGGAGCAGTTGAAGAACGGCGGCTACACCATCCAGACCACGCTGGACCGCGGCATCACCAGCCAGGCCAAGGTGGCCGCCGAGGGCCAGGTCGGCAAGGACACCGAGGGGGTCGCCAACGCGATGGCGATCGTCCGGCCCGGCCGGGACAAGCACGAGGTCGTGGCGCTGGTCGCGAACCGCGACTACGGCCTGAAGGCCGACCAGTTCCAGACCACCTACGACCTGCCGTCCGGCGTCGAGAACAAGTTCGGCGCGGGCAGCATCTACAAGGTCTTCACCGCGGCGGCGGCGCTGGAGAAGGGCATGGGCATCGACAACACGATGGCCACGCCGAACTCCTACGTGTCGCGGGTGTTCAAGGGCGGCGGCGCGAAGTGCCCGGGTACCGGTGAGCCGGACACCCGGTGGTACTGCCTGGGCAACTCGTCGTCCGGGTACCCGCCGCAGATGTCGTTGCAGACCGCGTTGCAGACCTCGCCCAACACCGGGTTCGTCATCCTGGAGGAGCAACTGGGCATGGACCCGGTGGTGGACATGGCGTCCCGGCTCGGCATGCGCGAGACCATGGCGACCAACATCGCCGGCACCCGACCCGACCCGAAGGCCAAGGACAAGCAGCTCCGGATCTCGCAGACCGAGTTCTACAAGGCCAACGGCGGCAACGCGTCGTTCACGCTCAGCCCCGCCCCGGTGAGCACGCTGGAACTGGCCAACGTGGCGGCCACCGTCATGAGCGGCGGCGTGTGGTGCCCGCCCACCCCGATCGCAAAGGTGCTGGACCGCAACGGCAAGGCCGTCCCGGTCAACGAAGCACCGTGCGAGCAGGTGGTGGCCGAAGGTCTGGCGAACGGCCTGGCCACCGGGATGAGCAAGGACGACCAGGGCAGCGGCACGGCCGCCGCCGCCGCGCGCAACGCGAAGTGGTCCCGGCCGATGCTCGGCAAGACCGGCACCACGGAGGACTACAAGTCGGCGGCGTTCATCGGGGCCACCCCGGACTTCGCCGCGTCCGTGCAGACGTTCAACGACGGCACCAACCCGCGCGGCATCTGCGTCAACGGCGGTCCGCCGAGGCTGTGCGGCAACGGTGACATCTACGGCGGCACCGTGCCCGCGAGGACCTGGTTCGACACCATGACGAAGGTCCACGAAGGACTCCCGGTGCGCGACCTGCCGCCCGTCGAGGAGCGGTACCGCAAGGGCGGCAAGGAGATCCAGATCCCCGAGGTGGTGGGCAAGCAGGTCAACGACGCCACCCGGGTGCTGGAGGAGGCCGGGTACAAGGTGACCACGTCCAACCGGAACTCCGAGCAGCCCAAGGGGACCGTGGTCAGCCAGACCCCGCGCGGCAGCGCGCTGCGCGGCACGGTCGTGACCCTGTTCGTGTCGACCGGGTACGTCCCACCACCGCAACCCGCCGACCCGACCACGCCGCCGCCGGCGGTCGAACCGCCGCCCGGCGGGCGACCGGGCGACCCGCCGCAGATCACCATCCCGACCGATCCGCCGGGCCGGTGACCGCGCGTCCGGTCGTGCACCTGCTGGTCGGGCTGCCCGGGTCGGGCAAGTCCACGTACGCGCGCGGCCTCGGGGTCGTGCGGCTGTCGGTGGACGAGCGGGTGAAGGCCCGGCACGGCAGGCTCGGCAAGGACTACCCGTCCGCCGACCACCTGGCGCTGCTGGGCCCGGTGGTCGCGGAGGTGCGCGCGGAACTGGTGGCGCACGTGCGCGCGGGCCGGTCGGTGGTGCTGGACCACGGGTTGGGCCGGCGTGCGGAGCGCGACGAGTACAAACGGCTGGTGGAGGACGCCGGCGGGACGTGGCGGCTGGTGCACTTCGCCGTGCCGCACGACGAACTCCTGCGGCGCTTGGCGGCCCGCAACGAGGACCCCGAGGCCGGTCGGATCACGCCGGAGGTGCTGACCTGGATCGCCGACCGGTCCGAGGAACCGGCCGACGACGAGTTCTAGACCAGGCGGGACTTCACCGCGGCGGCCACCTTGCCGCCCTCGGCGCGGCCCGCGACCTTGCCGCTGACCAGCTTCATGACCTGGCCCATCTGCCGCTGGCCCGGCTGCTCGCCGAGCTGCGCCGCGACCTCCGCGACCGCGGCGTCCACGATCGAGTGCAGCTCGGCGTCGTCGAGCTGGGCGGGCAGGTAGTGCTCCAAGATCGCGGACTCGGCCTGCTCCAGCTCGGCCTGCTCGGTGCGCCCCGCGCCGGCGAACGCCTCGGACGCCTCGCGGCGCTTCTTCACCTCGCGGGTGATGACCTTCAGCACCTCGTCGTCGGTGAGCTCGCGCGCGGTCTTGCCGGAGACCTCTTCGGTGGTGATGGCGGCCAACGTCATGCGCAGCGCACCCGCCCGGACCGTCTCCCGCCCCTTGATCGCCGTCGTCAGATCGGCCTGCAACCGCGCCTTGAGCTCCGCCATGCGGGCAAACGTTACCGGGCACCGCGCTGCGCCCCGAACCGGTCAACCCCCTACCCTCGGAACTGTGAACACGTTCGGTCGCGCGCTCCTCGCCACCACCGCCCTGGGCACCGCCACCGTCGCGTACGCGGCCGGGATCGAGCGGAGGCACTGGACCCTGCGCCAGGCCACGGTGCCGGTGCTCGCGCCGGGCTCCGCGCCGATGCGCGTGCTGCACATCTCGGACCTGCACATGCTGCCCGGACAGAAGTCCAAGCAGCGGTGGGTGGCGGCGCTGGCCGAGCTGGAGCCGGACCTGGTCGTGAACACCGGGGACAACCTGGCGCACCAGCAGGCCGTGCCCGGCGTGATCCGCGCCCTGGGCCCGCTGCTGAACCGGCCGGGCGCGTTCGTGTTCGGCAGCAACGACTACTTCGCACCGCGCCCGAAGAACCCGGTCCGGTACCTGCTGCCGTCGTCGAAGACGAAGCGCATCCACGGGATCACCCTGCCGTGGCGGGACCTGCGCGCGGCGATGATCGAACACGGGTGGCTGGACCTGACGCACGTGCGCGAGACGTTCACCGTGGCGGGCCAGTCGGTTTTCGCCGCCGGGCTGGACGACCCGCACCTGAAGCGCGACCGGTACGAGGAGATCGCGGGACGGGTGCCCGCAGCGGCACTGCGGCTGGGCGTGACCCACTCCCCGGAGCCCCGCGTCCTGGACCCGTTCGCGGCGGACGGCTACGACCTGGTGCTGGCGGGCCACACGCACGGCGGACAGCTCCGCATCCCGGGGTACGGAGCACTGGTGACCAACTGCGACCTGGACCGCTCGCGGGCGCGCGGCGTGTCGAGGTGGGGGTCGCACATGTGGCTGAACGTGTCGGCGGGCCTGGGCACGTCCCCGTACGCCCCGGTCCGCTTCGCCTGCCCACCGGAGGCGAGCTTGTTGACCCTCGTGGCCCGCCCCGTCGACGCTGGTCAGGACCGGTCGGGCGCGGAAAGCGATACCCGGTTCGGAGTCGGTGGGAACGTCAGGTAGAGTTCTCCTCGTTCGAGAGCAAGACCGGGGTGTGGCGCAGTTTGGTAGCGCGCTTCGTTCGGGACGAAGAGGTCGCAGGTTCAAATCCTGTCACCCCGACTCGTGTACTTGCAGGTCAGGCCCTGTCCGCAGAGGTTGTGGACAGGGCCTGATTCGTCTCCGGGGGTGGTCCTGGGAGAAATCTGGGAGAAGATCTTGAAAATCTCCCCGCGAACCTCCTGGAGACGAACGCCCAGCGCCTTGACGAGCGCGGTCGCGCAGCGCACCTACCTCCACGTCACCCGGCCGTGTTCAGAGTTTCTCTTCTTGGTTTCAAGGCGGCCCTCTCCAGGGGTCACTGGCCGTTGGTGCCAAGCCGACGCCGAAGAACCGACGCCCCTGTAGTGCGGCACGCCCAAGCGGGCCTGGCGGCCCGTGGGCGTGCCACGCGAGTAAGGGCACCGGTCCAGACGTCAGCGAGGAACGGCCAGCGACCCCGAAGGCGACCGCAAAGATCACAAGAAGCGCTCGCCGCGCGGCAGGCCAGCAGGATGACCGGGACGGCACCACCAGCTCGGCTACCAGCGTGGGCCGGGGCAACGTGTCATCCCGCCGACCTCCACGAGGGCAACCACACGTGTCAAGGGGGCAGACCCAGCCCAAGCGTCCAAGCCGTGCAAGGTGCCCCCTTGACACGCGCGGTTGGGGCGAGCCAGGTCGGCGGGATGACACGAAGCCCCTCTTTAATTAAGTACCCGCGTCGGCTTGAGTTTCCCCCAGAAGTGTTGCCATATCCGCAGGGCTCACAGGATAGCGGTGTCCGAGAACCCCCAAAGAGGCGCGCGTCAAGTAGTCAACTGGAACATTTGCGCCCGTCGCCATGAGAGTTGAGAAGTCGAGATTGACGTCAGCAGATTCTTCACCCGCTGGCCGAACCTCCACACTGCGAACGAAGAAGGTATCGTCAATATTTCCCTGGACCGACACTACGTCACCAAGAACATTGACAGCCGCTTCAGCGTCCGCCGCGATCGAAATCCTGCGGGTGATTCCCTGCAGTTCAACCTTGGACACACTGAAAGATTGTACACTTGGAAGCACTTTTTCCCATCGCGGGAGCGTTGAATCCTCGCGGGATCGCAGCCCACGCCGCAGATCAGAAGCGAAGTGGATATTCCATGCACCTGCCGACGCACAAAGACTTCCACCATGCATACGCCAACGAGGCCCTTGGTAGCCTTCTTCTTCAAGCGCGTCAGCGTTGAAGGACAGTACTGCCTTGGCCGCACGCCAGGCTGGTAGATTTGCCTGAGCCAGGGGGGTCAAGTCGTGATCACTGAGCGTTGAGGCCATATTCTCTAGCTGTGCAAGCGTAAGCATCTGCCCTAGGTGCTGCCAGAATCGGACGTCATCAATAGACTGACCTCGATCCAACAAAAATGGCAGCAAGGCACGCAACTCTGTGTCGTCAAGCTTGCCGGAAATCGTCGCGACTCCGTCGTCACCATCGTCAGGACGATCGAGAATAGAAACTTCTCCCGACAAGGCAATCTTTACAAGGTCGGCAGCACGTCGCAGTCTCAGCGTAGCCGCTTCATCAAAAATCCCGGATACCGCTTCTGTGAACCTATCAACATAGAGAAAGTCTTCCTCAACATCCGTCGACGTTGACCGCTCTAGACGTTCCGCTACATTCGCGACGATCAGGCCCCGCCCGCCGCGCACGACGTTCCGCCTGAAAAGATTCAGCAACGGAGGAGCCGGTGAGTCTCTATGCTGCGGTTCTTCAGTCTCCGCATCGAGTGTGATTCGATCTATAGCAGGAGCATTGGTAAAAAGTGATCGCGGAGCGCGCATAAGCTCTTCGCGAATCGATCCCGCGAACTCTTCGTCATCGTTTGAAGAATTCAAGGAGAAAAATATCGGCCCACCCTTCCCGAGAATGTCCACATCCCCGGCGGCTTGCGACGAACCCAAACTGTAGCGCACATAGAGCTCGCGTGTCTCTTCTTTCCTGGCAGCAGTTTTCCAGGTGAGAACCAGATCCGGCGCGAAACTGTGGTTGAAGTAATCTGTTTTCTTAATCTGCACCGCCGGGTCAAGATTCTCAATTTCAGCGATAACAGCCGATTTGACGTCGTCTATTACGTCTTGAGGAGAGTCTTGATTGAGGGCATCCGCGATTGCGTCCCGAAGTGGGCTACCCGGCATTTCAGGCCCCCTCTCGCTTGAGTACGGTCATTGCTAGCTTAACTTCTTCAGGAGATAGAACAAGTTCCTGTTGACGTTCAGTTAGGACAACCATCCAAAGTCGCCTGGAAACCTGACGACAAATATTCTCGTCAACAACCTCTTCGGGAGGCTTACTATCTATTTCTCCCAAGACATCCGGACGCTTAAGGACCGCCTCTTTGATGTAATCAAAGTCCATAAGGCGGGTCCAGTGATTAAGTCGAAAAGGGTGCCACGTAATCCACATGAACTCAATTTCTTGGTCCATGTCCTCTTTAATCGCGCGAGCCGTAATGCTGTACGCGTTCGCAAGATACTCGTCGTATGCCGTACCCTGCCCGCCCGGCGTCGTGTACTTTTTCGACTCCACGTAGAGCGGAAAGCGGCGATCGCCGAGGAAAAAACCGCTCAGATCGTACTGTTTTTTGTTGCCGTCAAGTTTTTGCAGCAAACACAGCTTGCCGTGGTCGTATGCAGTCCAGGGCATCTGGAGGTAGGTCGTGCTCTCCAAGTACTGCTTTACTCGCATGACGCCCCTGCGTCCGAGTTCCTGAGACTCCTCGGCTGACATGGCTCCGTAGCGTAGCGGTTGGATACAGAGAGGTGTGAGAGTCAACTCACTCCACCTCCTCACTGTGTCCAATCCGTTGCAGCCGCCCACCTAGCATCACGGATCTTGAGTTTGTTTCACATCCTTCCTTCGGAGCATCGTTGAGTGCCTGCCACAGTGCTACAGGTGCTAGCTCACATCCAGTGGCAGAGGTGTCCCCAAGGCAGGGTGCCGCCTGGTAGGCCGACCCCGTAGGACGCCCGACTGCACCGTCTGCAAAGGAGTCGAGGCGCTCAGCACTGCATTCACCGGACGAGAGAAAGATCATCTCCATGCCTTTCCCCTGTGAAACGACAGCAGATGACCATCGCGGACAGTTGGCCATGCTAAACCTGCGTCCAGCATCGCCCCAGGTCAGGAGCGCTGTTCACTGATTACAGCGGACGATGGCAGACGTCTCGCTCTAATCCCGAGATGGAAGGTCGGGACGACCTCCGAGTGGTCAGGCCCTGTCCACAGAGAACGCGAACAGGGCCTGACTCGTCTCCGGGCCTCGGCTGGTAGAAGATCTTGAAATTTTCCCCGGTCACCCGGCCCGGAGTAGCGCGTCCAGCACCGTCACGGGCGATGTGGGCCGCATGGCCCTCCGAACCTCCAGAGCGGCTTCCCACAGCCCCGTTAGGCCCTCCAAAAGCGACTCGCGCATGGACGCCGTCACGTGGGTGTAGCGGCCCTGCACGGAGCCGTCCTCATGGCCCATGCGTTCGTCGATCAGCTTGTCGGGCACCCCTAGCTCCACCAGGAGCGTCCGGTGGGTGTGCCGCAGCCCGTGCGGCGTGAGCGCGGGAGCGATGGGCAGCCAGCACGAGTCCGCGCGCCCGGCAGCGTTCCGGCCCCGCACGGGCACGCCCGGCCACGGCTCCCCGATGACCGGCACCGGCCGGGTCGGCGACGGAGCCTTGCTCGGGTACCAGCCGGTCGCGGCGGGGTGGAACAGCCAGGTGGCGAATCCGTTCCGCCGCCAATGCGCGGCGAGCCGCGCGGGCGCGCCACCCCGCACGTAGCCGAGTTCGGCGATCGCCGTCTCGACCGGCTGCCTCGTCGCCTCCTTCACCGTGTCGGGTCTGTTGAGCACGGCGGACACGGTCCCGGTCGAGACCGCGGCGAGCCGGGCGACGTCGACCAACTTCGCGCCCACCTTCCTGACGGACCCGGCGGCCGCGCGATGCCCGCCGAACAGGTAGCTGCGTCCGTCGTGGCACGAGCACGGGGGCGGCGAGTTGTGGGCCAGGTGGTCCACCAACAGTTCCGAGTGCCACTCCGGAACGTCGATGGTCCGGTACGAGTCGTCCTTGGGCGGGCAACGGTGCAGCTCGCCCGTGTCGAGTTCGTAGAGCTGTGACTCCACCTGGATCGCGGACTCCCCCACGCACCGCGCTTCGAGGCCGACGAGCTCGCCCCACCGCATGCCCGTGAAACCCAGCGTGACGATGGCGACGAACTCATCGTCGCGGCCGGACAGCAGGGCTGCCCGTTCGGCGATGAGGAGAACGCCCGATGCCGTCGTCACCGCCTTCTCGGGTCCACGATTCCGCGAGCGACCGGCTCTCTTCCCTCTCCCCCGCCGTCGCGCCGCCGGGTTGGAGTCGATCAGTCCTTCGTCCAGCGCGTCCGCCAGGATCAGGTGGAGTGTCGCCCGCCAGGTCTTGATGCTCGATTCCGCGTACCCGGCCTGGCGTTCCGCCTTCTCCCACGCGTTCACGTCGACTTGGCGGATACGGCGTATCGGCTCGTTCTCGAACCGCGGGAGCAGGTGTTCCTCGATGTGCCTCTTGTAGTTCTGCATCGTGGACGCGGCCAGGTCCTGGACCGCGTACCACTCGCTGACGAACTCGCTGAACAGTTGCCCGTTCTTCGCCGAAAACACGCGCTTGCCGTTGCGGACGAATGCCTCAGCTTCGTTCGCGGCCTTCTCGGCATCGCGCTTCTTCGCGAAGCGGATGACGCTACCGTCTGAATCGGACACGGTCCCGTATTGACCCGGCCCGACCTTATATCGGCCACGCCAGTAGTCCCCACGCTTCTCCGCGTAGCCCATGGGTTTCTCCTCGCGCTGGAAGCGCCCGCCGCAGTGCAGGACTGCGGCGGGCGTTCGGGTTCGGTCAGGCGGCGTTCGGTTGGGTTGGAACGCCGCGAGCCCGCCTGGGTGTGCGTGCCCGGAGTCGGGCGACAGGAGCGGTCGACCGGCGAGCGGCGGTCCGTGAATCACGGCTGTTCCCGGAGTCCGCAACTCCAGCTCCTGCGGACTCCGGCGGCCGCTGCTCGAAGATCGTCACGATCGCGGCGACGTGGTCGGCCGTGAACAGGTACCGCCCGCCGATCCAGGCGTACGGGATACGCCGGTTCCGTGCCTGTTCCTTGACCCACCATTCCGAGCAGCCGAGTTGCTTGGCGACCTCACGAGGGCGGTACAGGCAGACGTCGCCTGCGGGTGTCGTTTTGGTCATGCGGCACTCCGTTGGTGAGGCGTGTCGTGGGTGGGTGTTTCGGGCATGGGTCATCACCTCGGGTCGGGCGGTGGTGGGTGGCGTGGCCGTGTGTGGCTGTGCGCGCGGGGGTGTGGCGGGTCAAACCCGCAAACCCGCAGGACGGCTTGCGTAGGGCCGTGAGCTGGGCGAACGGGGTGCGGGTTTGGGTGTCGGCCAAACCCGCGTCAAAGCCGCGGACGGCTGGGTCAAACCCGCAGCCTCGGGGTGCGCGCGGGCTCGTTGGGCCGGTCGGGCTACTGCCAGAGGTCGGGTTCGGCGGGTGGGGCCTGGTCGTCGTCGGCCTGGTGGTGAGCGCCGATGCGGGTTTCGGTCCAGAAGACGCGGGCTTTGGCGTGGGGGTCCATGGCGCTGCGGATGACGTGGTCGCCGTGCCAGCGTCCGATGTGGCCGGTGAGGATGCGGCCGATGGATTTGGTGGAGGGGGTGCGGCCCTGGTCGTCGGTGAGGAATGCTCCTTCCCATCGGTCGACGGGTTGGTTGTTGACGATGTCGATTTCGGCGCTTTGTCGGAGGTGTCGGCTGGTGACGGGTCGGTCGTGGTTGAGTTCGTGCCAGCGGGCGAGGAAGCCGGTCCATTCGGCGTCGTCGTCGTCGGCTTCGCGCATCTCTGCGAGGTTGTCGAGGAATCCGTCGATGCCGTGGTGGGCGAGCAGTCCACCGGAGGCTGCGGCCCAGGTGGTGAATTGGCGCATGGTGTGGCCGGTGCGGGGTGCGCCGGCGTTGATCCAGTCCATGGCCAGGACGAGCAGGTGACGCAGGACGGTGATCCGGTTGTCGGGGTGTTTGAGCCAGTTATCGAGGTGGGGGATGCCGAACGCGGTCTGGTCGCGTTGGTCGGGGTGGGGGTCGTCGGGGTCGAGGCGGACCAGGACGGTGCGGGTGGCCATGTCCCCGCCCAGACGGATGTTGTTGCCGGTGGCCAGCCACAGCCGGTCGTTGGTTGCGATGAACCCGGCTCCGGAGGATCCGAGCATCCGGGCGGACCATTGCGGCGAGGTGAGTAGTTGGGCGAGCACCGCGGAGGAGACGACGGTTCCCTCGGCGATGTTGTCCCACAGCATGATCGGCGAGGCGCTGTGCAGGGCGCTGGTGATGGATTTCTCCAACTCGCTGTCGTCGCCTTTGCGCCACACGAGGTTCTTGCAGCCGTAGAGGTAGCCGGGGATCTCGGCGAGCAGGGTCTTGCCGCTGGACTGGGTGGTCGCGGAGATGAGGCCGAAGGGGGTGAGGCCGCCGAGGTAGGGGCGCAGGATCGGGGCCAGGAGCAGGGCGAGGTGGTTGGCGCGGTCAGCGGGGGCGACGAACGGGAAGTCGCACAGCAGCCGGTCGAGCACGAAGGCTTTGGCGTCGGCGACCTCGGTGGTGGTGGGGTGGGCGGGCACGGTCGGCATCGGGGCGCTGGGGGCGTAGTAGAGGCCGGTGGCGGGGTCGTAGCCGGCGGTCTGGACCAGGGTTCCGTCCGGACGCAGCACGGGTGAGCCGACGATGCCGGTGAGCGGTCGGACGTCGGGCCAGTAGCGGGTGGACAGCACCGCGGACAGCGCAGTCTTGGTGGGACTCGCCTCGACCTCCGACAGTTCGCCGGAGTCCTTGTCCTTCTTGAGCCGGTGGACGTAGGTGTGGTGGGCGAGCAGCCACGCCAGGGCGGGGGCGGTGAGCGGGTCGGCCTGCACCGGCAGCGCCGCGGGCTGCCCGCCGGTCCGGTCGCCGGCGGCGGCGGGGCCGGAGACGCGCGAGAGATGCACGAGCTGCCCGCCGGCGACGAACACGTCCGGGAGGGCACCGCCGCCGACGGCGGCGGTGAGCACGCGGATGGTCTCGGCTTCCCCGCCGATGCGGATGGGCGGCCGGTCGGCGGGAACGGTCCTGCCGGCGGTGTCCGCGTCGAGGTCGGCGTTGGCGGGTTCGGCGGCGGTGGTCATGCGGCGGGCCTCCCTTCCGGGGTGGTATGGCGGGTGGATGCGGTGGTGGTCACGCGGCGGTGTGTCCGGTCGGGGTGCGGGGGCGGGCGAATCCGGAGGCGAGCGCGTAGCGGACTTCTCCGGCGGGCAGGCCGGCGGTGTGGGCGGCGTCGGCGAGGGCGGTTTCGACCTGGTCGCGGTCGATCCAGCCGGCCTCGACCATTCCGGCGAGCCTGGTGGCGCTGCGGAACAGCTTGCGGTTGCGGCCGGAGTCGACCCCCATGCCGGCCAGCTCGGCGCATGCCGACCGGAGCGCGCCGGCGGCGTAGCGGGCCTGGCGATCCTCACCGTGGGCGGTGACCGTGACCGGCGTCGGTCGGGTCGGGGTCGGGGTGGCGTGGCGGTCGTGGCCGGTGCGCACGAGGTCGGCGGCGAGCCAGACGGGCAGCGCGGCAGGGACGAGGGTGGTCGAGGCGCGGCGGTAGGTGCCGGCGGGGATGGTGGAGCCGGGCAGTACGACGTAGCCGGCGTGGGCCTTGATGTCGATCTGCCAGCCCACCCCGCTGCGCACCGCGTGGTCTCCGTCGCGGACACGGCCGCTGCTGGACTTCCATCGGCCCGGCTCGGCGGTGTAGAGCAGGTGCAGCCCACCGGACGGCGTCTCCGTCAGGAGGGTGTCGACGTCGAACGCCTGGCTTCGCAGGCCGGCGAGCGTGGCGTAGGTGTCGATCCCGTCGGCGGGCGGCGGGGCGTCATTCGGCCAGGGCTCGCCGTTGAGTGGTTGGGTGGGCGGGGTGCCGCCGTGCGTGTCGAGGTCCACCGCGAGCAGTCCGGACACGCCCAGGTGCACCGCCCACACGCTCGTACGCCACCGCCCCGCCCATGAGCCGATCACCTGAGGGTCGGCGGTCGCGGCCCATACCCCGTGGCACAACGCCCCCGCCGCACGGGCCAGGCACGGACACTCGGCGGCGGTGTGGTCTCCCCCGCCCCGGCAGTCCGGGCAGCCGGCCAGCGGACGTTTGGTGCCGGGGTGCAGGGGCAGTACGTGCCAGCCGTGCCGCCGGGCCACCCACAGCGCGACGGCGGCGGTGGGCACGATTGTGGTCATGACGGTGATTCCTCTCGATGGGCGTGCCGTGGCGATCGACGTGGGAGTCAGCGCGGCTTGCCGGACGGCGCGGTCTGTCAGGCGGTGTGGCCGAGGGATCGGGCCACGGCGCGCACCAGGAATTCGGCTGCGGGGGGTGTGACGCCGTTGCCGAGTTGCCTGACGCGTTCGCGTTTGGTGCCGGTGACGATGTAGTCGGGGGTGAAGGCCATCGCGGCCTGGATCTCGGAGACCTGGAGCATGCGGAAGGTGCAGTCCTCGACCTGGGGCCGGGTGTCCCAGCCCACGAGGGACTGGTGTCCGGCGGTGGTCAGGGTGCGCATCGGTTCGGTGACCGGGGTGGAGAGGTAGCCCTCGTTGCCGCGTGCGGTGTTGTGGCGCACGAGCATGTGGTGGTTGCCGGCGGCGGTGACGGTGGCCAGCGGTACGCGCACGTCGCGGACGGTGCTGCCGCCGCCGCGCAGCTCGGCGATGAACGCCAGCCCGTAGCGGTCCAGGGTGGTCAGGGTGCCGATCGGCCGGTCGGCGGGGTGTGCGGTCCCGGCGGCGGAGTAGTAGGGGACCACCAGGGCTTCGTTCTCGCGGGTGGTGCGGGCGCGAAACGGGAGGAGGCCGGTCGGTTGTGCTTCCTCGTTCCAGGTGCCGCCGCTCGGTACCAGCAGCGCTCGCGTCTGCGAGGTCGTCAGCGTGGCGGTCGGCTGGTCCACCGGCCATGCCCGCGCGTAGGACGGGCGTCCGTTGGCATCCGTGCGTACGAACGTGTTCCCGCTGGCCTCGATCGTCATCGGCTTCCCGTAGCGTTCCAGTCCCGCCCGGATACGGGCGATGGTCTTGTCCGACAACGGCTTGTCGCGGTCGCCGATGCGTTCGCCGGGGGTGGACCAGTCGATGGCGGACGCGGCGGGCAGTGTGTAGGGCTCGACCTGCCGGCCGCAGCCGGGCGTGGTGCACACGTAGAGGTACTGGGAGCGGTACTTGCCCCAGCGGGCCAGCGGCCACGACCTGCCCCGCGCCTTGAACGCCTGCCGGGTCTCCACCTGGCGGTCGCATCCCGCGCACCATCCCGCCGGCCGGATGTCCAGGTCGGGGCGCGGGTTGCCCTTGCGCCAGAACACCACGTACATGCGGTCGCGGGACTGCGGTGCGCGGGGCGCGGCGATCGCGGGGGCGTGCATCGAGTTGAGGAAGACGACGTGGTGGTCGTAGCCGTAGGAGTCCATGGCCATCAGCCACGCCCGGAACGGCGGCCAGGCGGCGGCGTCGACCACGTTCTCCACGATCACCGCGTCGTAGCGGTGCACCTCGGCGAAGCGCGGCACGTCCCACATCGTCGCCCGTGAGCGCTCCGCGACGTGGTCGGGCACGGGCTCGTCGAACAGCGTCGGCGTGTCGGCGGTGCGCTTGCGGCCCTTGGCCACGCTGTGGTTCGTGCATTCCGGCGAGGCCCACAGGATGTTGGTGCGCCGGTAGCGGCGGGGCTCCACCTGGGAGATGTCCGCGCAGTCGTGGGCGCAGAACGGGAAGTTGGACGAGTGGGTCTCGATGGCGCGCGGCGAGTGGTTGGCCGCCATGGCCAACTGCACACCGGGGACAGCGGTCGCGCCCAGGCCGGAACCACCGGCCCCGCAGAACAGATCGGTAACGGTCAGCATGCTCGAACTCCTCGGAAGGGCGGGGGCAGGCCGCGCCGGGTGTCACGTCCCCGGCGCGGCCTGCCGAAAGTGGGCGGTTGTCAGCGGAAGCGGAACCCGATCTGCTGGTCGACGTGGTCGTCGCCCGACGCGACGTTGCGGGTGACGTGCCGGCCGTCGCCGTGCTGCCGGTGGTCGTCGCGCGCGGCTCGTTCGGCGCGGCGTGATGGTTCGCGGTCGGTCACGTCCCCGTCGTCACCTGTGCCGGAGTCGCGTCGTCGGCTGGTCCGGGTGTCGGTGTCGGTGGTCAGGTTGACGGGGCCGCCGTGGAATTCGAACCGGTCGGTCCGGCCGTGTGGGTTTGTGGTCTCGTGGGTCCACGGGGTTGCCCGATCGCCTGCCCGGTGGGTCCGGTGGGTTCGGTCGGGGTGGTTGAACTGGTTGCCGTCGCCGAGGTTGACGTTGGCGGGTCCGTGGAATCTGAAGACGTTGCCGCCCTGTCCGGTGGCGGGGTTCGTCGGCGGGGTGGTGGTGACGCCGTCGGGTGCGAAGTGGATGCCGGTGCCGGCCACGACGGTGAGGTTGTCGGCGTTGTACTGGTGGCCGGTGCCGAGGTTGACCGCTCCGGTGGGGCGGTCGATGTGGGTGAGGTGGGTGGCGTTGACGGTGCCGATCCCGCCGGCGCGTGGTCGGTGGCGCGGCGGGCCGGTCACGTCCCCGTCGTGGTCTGCGGTGACGCCGTCCCCGACGGTGACGCCGATCGGTCCGTGGATCACGTTGCCCTGTACGAGGATGCCGTTCACGGTGCCGGTGACCTGGTTGTGGACGGCGAAGGTGTGCCTGTCGTGGCGGTCGGTGTGGGCGGTGGTGTCCTCTGCGGTCACGTCCCCGTCGTGACGTGGGGTGTCGTGCGCGGTGGTGTGGTCGTGCTCGTGGTGGTCCATGGCGTTTTTGGCTTCCTGGTGGGCTTTCCTGGCGACGGCGAGCCGTTCGCGGGCGGTTGCGACGGTGTTGTCGTCCCCGCACGCTTTGGCTGCCCGCAGGGCCTGGCGGGCGCGGGAGACGCCCTTGCGGGTGTTCTGGGTGGACCTGCCGCCGGCGTTGGGGCAGCGGCGTCCGCCTGCTCTGCACATGTCACGTCCCTGCCGTGAGGTGGGTTTCCCGTGCGGTGTCAGCGTTTTGCGCTGATCTTCTGGCAGGCGGGGCACATCGTCCGGGAGCTGCACCAGGCCCAGATGGTCTCGGCGTCCTGGATGGTCCGTCCGCAGAGGGTGGTCGACCTGCCGTTCCACCAGGAGCGTTTGACCTCGATGTGGATGAGGTTGTCGTCTTGGGATGCCATGGGGTCACGTCCCTTGTGTGGTCAGCCGTTTCACGGAGGATCACCGTCCTGGGTGGACGGTGTCCGGGTGGTGGTCAGTGGCGTTTGTCGTGGGTCCAGCCGGCTTTGGTGGCGCAGGCCGGGCAGAGCGGGGCGGTGCGGGCGGCCCCGGTGATCCGCACGCCGCAGAAGGCGCGGGGGCCGCTGGTCAGCCGCAGGGTGTGGGCGAGCGTGGCGGTGCCGGTGGCGATGTGCATGACTGCGTCGGTCAAGACGATCACTCCGGTCGGGGTCAGTGGATGCGCAGGACGGCGGCGGTGGCGTTGTCGCGGGTGCCCCGGGGGGTGGAGGTGTTGAGTGCGGCCCGGGTGAGGCGGTCGGCCAGTTCCCGGGGCAGGGGGTGGAGTTGGGCGATGGCGGCGACGTGCTCCTCGGCGTCGTCCCCGAGTGCGCGGTGGACCCCGTCGCTGGTGAGGATCACGGTGTGGTCGCCGGCGGTGAGGGTGGTGGTGGCGATGCTGCCGACGGTGGCGCGGGCGAGGGTGGTGCGGACGCCGTCTTCCAGGCCGCCGAGTCCGACGCGTCGCCACGCGCCGCGTTCGGAGTGTTCGCGGACGAGTTGGGCGAGGGTGTGGTCCACGGTGTGGATGTCGAGGGTGTGGCCGTTCCAGGAGTGGGCGCGGGCGTCGCCGCAGTGGCCGACGACGGTCTGACCGTCGGGGTAGACCACGGCCAGGACGCCGATGGCGTTGGGGACGGTGAGGTCGGCGGTGCCGGATGAGACGAGTTCGGCGGCGGCCAGGAGCCCGGCGAGTGCGCCGCGTCGGCAGCCGACGCGGGCGGCGACGCGGGCGAGCAGCCCGGCGGTGTCCGCCACCTCGGGGGTGTCGCCGATGCCGTCGATCAGGGCGACGGCGACGGTGCCGTCCGGGGCGGTCGCGGTGGCGGTGGCGTCGCACTGGTGGGCGCGGTCGCCGATGCCGGTCGAGATGCCGATCGTGACGGTGACCGGGGGCATGGTGTTGCCGGACAAGGGTTTCTCCTCGCGTAATGGGTCACGCCACACATGTTTCGTGACCGTGTGTGACGGTGTGTGGGTGTAAGGGGGTGCCGCGCGGGCGGTGTCGCGGGTGCTGGCGCGTCCGGGGTATGCGTTGTTGAGGGACCTCGCGGGAGGAGGGCGGACAGCGCCTGCGGAGAGGTTCTGGCTGGTTGCCGGCGCGGGGGTCCCTGGGTCCCTGATGATGTGTTTTTGCTGCTGAGGGCTAGGGACCCTGTTCAGGGACCCCGGCAGGGACCTCTCCCTGTCGGGGGTGGGGGTCCCTGGGCGGGGTCCCTGACTCCGGCGAGTTTCAGGCGGTGCCGCCGGAGTTGTCGGGAAGCCCACCATTATTACGTTGAGTAATGGCGGTGTGGACGTCGTCGGCCTTGATGACTTTGACGCTGACCTTGCGGATGGGGATGTTCCAGCGCTTGAGTTCCTCGGCCAGGCGCTCCGCGCCCCAGGTCTCGTAGACCTCGGGGTTGTCCTCGACCATGCGGGAGAGGACCACGGTGGTGCCGGTGTAGTTCTCGTCGCGCATGGCGCGTTCGATGTTGGTCAGGTGGTCGACGGGTGCGTCCTGCTCGGCGTCGTCCTGGATGGATTCGACGGTGCGGCCGTGACGGTTGAGGATGGCCATGGCGCGGTCGATGACGCCGTAGGCGTCCTTGGTGGACACGTAGTGGGTGCGGGTGATGACGAATGCCTGTCCTGCGGGGATGTCCTCGACTTCGCCGGTGGCCACGACGGTTCCGGCGTCCGCGCCGGGCCGGAGGTCCTGGGGGCGTGCGCCCCGGTCGACGGCGTCGGCCAGGATCATGCGGGCGGTGCCCTCGTTGGGGACGTTGAGCGAGCAGCGCACGTGCGCGCCCTCGCGGACACGGACGGGCAGGGTGCGGTCGTCGGGTCGCTGGGTGGCCTGGACGAGGTGGATGTTGACCGCGCGTGCCTGGTCGTGCAGGCGTTTGGCGGCCTTGACCGCGCGGGAGTCGTCCTTGGTGCCGCCGATGGGGTGCGGTGCGCCGTAGAGCACCTGGCATTCGTCGACGAACACGTAGACGGGGTGGAAGCCGGAACCCTTGCGCCGGGACAGCTCGCGCGGGATCGGGCCGACGATGCCCTGGTCGGACTTGGCCTGGTAGCGGCGTTCCATCTCCGCCACGGCCCACTCCAGCATGTCGCAGGTCCGTCCGGCGTGGTCGTCGGTGGAGCCTTCGATGTACTGGGTGGCGCGGCGGGCGAACATCTTCCAGTCCCCGTCGCCCTTGAGGTCCGCGACCAGCAGCTCCACTGTGGGGTCCAGGGCCAGGCCCAGCGCGAGCAGCCGCATCACGGTGGACTTGCCCTGCTTGCTGGTCGCGCCGATCAGCCAGTGCTTCTGCAACATGCCCACGCCTATCTGCTCCTGGCGCATGGTCACGCCGAAGGGCAGCCGGTCGCGGAAGACGTCGAACTCGCCGTCGGTCAACAGCGGCCACGCGGGGGCGGGGCGGTCCATGGTGCCCTTGTCGGCCACCCACAGATCGAGCACGCGGGCGTCGGCGGTGGGGTCGCGCTGGGGCCACACCTCGTGCTTGTGCCGGCTGAGGTTGCCCGCCAGCAGCTCGACCTTGCCCGAGGGCAACAGGTCCGCGGCCACCACGCCCATCGGAAGCTTGATCTGGGTGTAGGTGCCGCCGCCCTGCTCACGGGGCTGGACCAGGTACTCCAGTTGCCCGCCCTGCTTGAGGAACCCGGTCAGGGCGGTGACCTTGACGTGCGCGAGCGCCTTGGTGATCAGGTCCGGGGTGATCTCGGAGTCCAGTTCCGCCCGCTCGGTCTCGCTGACCAGCCAGCGCGGCACCATCGCCGACCGGCGACCCTCGCGCCACGCCGCGACCAGCAGCGCCGGCACCGCGCCCCACACCAGCAGTTGCACCGCGATCGAGGCCAGCACGCCGAGGACACCGGCGATGTCGCCGAGCACGCCCCACCAGGTCGCCCAGTCCCACCCGCCGGGGGTGAGCTGGATGGCCACGCCGCAGACCAGCAGCACACCGGCCAGCACCGTGACGGCGAACATCAACGCCTTGAGACCGGCCCACAGGGTGCCGGGCAGGGCGCGCAGCCGCTGCACACGCCCGTTCCTGAGCGCGTCGAGCCGGTCGGTCCACTCCGCCAACGCGACGGAGTCCCCGGCGACCTGGGCCAGGCGGATCTGTTCGCGCACGTGCCCGTAGGTCAACGCCTGCGCCGCGCGACGGGTCCACGACAGGTGGCCCTGCGCCACCGTCCACCCCGCCCGCGCCGCGACCCGCGCGCCCTTGGCGGCCTTGCCCGCCGTCGGGTTGGCGCGCACCACGCGCACCAACTCCCCCGCCCGCGCCCGCACGGTCTGCTCCGCGATGCGCCGGTCCAGCTCCTCGGACTCCGCCGGGGTGAGCAAGTGCCCCGCGATGGCGGCGTCCGGTGCCAGCTCCCCACCGGATGCCACAGGGGCGGCGGCCACAGCCGGACCGGCGTCCGCACGCACGGCGTCCGCGTGCCGCACCGGCAGGTGCAGCACGTTGGTGCGCTCCCGGTCCTCGTCGTCGGCCTGGTGTCCGTCGTGGGTGTGGGCGGTGGTGCTCATCGGGTCACCTCGCTTCCGGTCGGGTCTGTCGGGCGGGGTCGGTCAGGGCGTTGCGCAGTTCGCGGGCGTACTCGCTGCCGCAGCGCAGGTGCGCGCGGATGGCGCTGGCCGAGGCGGTCGCGGGCAGTTCGCCGGCCGCGATGGCGGCGTGCAGTCGGGGAAGCAGCGCGGTGGACCTCGGGGAGAGTTCTGCCTGAACGATCGGGGTGTCGGGGGCCTCGTCGGGGGCCTTGTCGGTGATCACCGGGTGGGGTCCGGTCGGGGTGGTGTCGGTCGGGCCGTCGGTGTGGAGGCCGGTGGTGTGGTCGAGGCGGGCGAAGCCGTCCCAGACGATGGGCAGGACGGTGACCGCGCCGACGGCGACCAGGGGGCCGATGGCGTGGGCCAGCAGCGTCATGGGGGCGAAGGTCTCGGCGACGCCGGGCAGGTAGGGCCAGACGTTGAGGGTCAGGGTGACCCCCAGCGCGCCGGACTCGACCCAGGCGAGATGGCGGTGGGCCAGCACCTGGCCGCGTACGGCCAGGAACGCCTTCGCGCCGACGACCACCAGCAGCACGGCGGAGATGACCGGTTCGACCGCCCATGCGCCCCACCACGCGGCGCTGCGTTCGACCATGTCCATGGTCAGCGTGTGGTGCACGCCGGTGGTCGACCACCCGAGCGCACCGACCAGCGCGACCAACGCGGTGACGGTGAGGACCAGCCGTACGCGGGCGGCCTGCCACGCCCGCGCCATCGGGTTCTGCCCCAGGGTGTGCAGGCGCGCGGCCTCGCGCGACCGCTTGAGTGCCTTGCGCACTCGCCCGGTGTCGACCAGCAGCGGCGCGGTGTCGTCCTGCAACGCCAGCAGGGCATGTGCTTCGGCGACCTCGGCGCGCAACCCGCGCACCCGCCGCGTGTCCCCGGCGACGGTGACCGCGGTGTGGTCCTGGCCCTCCTCGCCGACGAGCTGTTCGCACCGGCCAACGGGCGGGATCTGGTCGACGGGCACGGCGGCGGCGACGTAGCGTTCCAACTCGGCCACGGTCGCGGCGAACGCGTCGGACTCGTCGGGGCCGGGCAGGGGAAGAACAGTCGTGCTCACGAGGTCACCTCCTGTCGGGTCATGCGGAACACGGAACGGTTGCGGGACAAAGGAAAGCGGTGCTGGACACCCGGTCGCCGGGCGAGCAGGACCAGCGCGAGCGCCGGTATGCCGATCGCGATCAGGACGGCGGTGGGGCTTTCGGTCTGGGTGATGACCAGCCATTGGGTCAGGCCGATCAGGCCGGCGGCGGCGAGCAGCTTCCACAGCACGACCACGCCGACCACGGCCAGCGCGGCGGTGAGCAGCATCAGCGGGGCGGGGATTTCAGTCATCGTCGGCCACCCCCGCCCGGTCGCGGGCCTGGCGGCGGACCCGGTCGCGCAGCCAGGCCGGGGCGTCGTCCCAGCACCGGCCCAGGTGACCCGATTCGTAGGTGTCGCGGGCGGCGGTTTCGACTACCGAGTTGTCCCGGGTGGTGGCGGTCATGCCGCACCGCCGCATGCCAGCGGTCCGGCGACGACGGCGGTCTGCCCGAGGACCATGCACGCCAGGTCCAGGTCGTGGGGCAGGACCACCGGCCGGCCGAGCAGGGCGGTGCCGACCGCGACCAGGAACACCCGGGCGACGGCGTCGCTGCCCTTCTTGTACTGCGGGGCCTGGTAGAGCAGGTAGGCGGCCTGCCACCACGCGGCGGTGTCGCCGTGGCCGGCGGTGGCGAGCACGGTCATCGCCTCGGCGAACATCAGCCGGCGGGACCGGTCGGGGGCGGTGACCGCGTAGAGCAGGTCCCCGGCCGTCTCGACCTGGCTGACACCACGGCGGGCGTACAGGCGCTCGGCCAGCGCCTCGGCCGCGTCCCGCGCCACCGCGCCACGCAACAACGTGTTGCCCGCGACCCGACCGCCGGAGGGCAGGGTGACCTGGTTGTCGAGCACGTCGGAGTCGGGAGCCTCGACCGCGAACCGTGCGAGCGCGGCCCGCTGGTAGGCGTCCAGGATTCGGCTGGCGGGGGTGCTGCTGCCGCCGGTCCACCGCCTGGTGGCGGTGTCCCAGCGGGCGTCGGCACGCAGGCGGGCACCGCCGAGCCGGTCGAGGTTCGGGCCGTCCTGGTCCAGCGTCACCGCATAGCGGGCACCGGCCGCCCGGCCCGCGCTGTCGTAGCGGGCGTCGCCGGAGACCGCGACCGCGCGCCTCCACCGCACCACCGCGTCGTAGGCGGCGGTCAACACCACGACCCGCCCGGCGGTGGGCAGCCCGGACAGCCGGGTCGCGATCCGGTCGTGCACCTCCCGCGCCGCGCGGGCCTGCTCCGTCGCGAACACCCGCACCCGGGTCTGGTCGGCGGTGCCGCGCACCGCCAGGTGCGGGGTGGGGAAACACTGCTCGGTGATCCCGGGGCCGGACCGCAGCCCGGCGGTGTGGTGTCCAGTCGTGTCGGACATGCTGGTGCTCTCCTGACCCGCCCCATGGGGCGGTGTTGGGGGGTGTGGACCGGACCGGCGGCGTCTTCTTCGCGGGAGTGGGCCGCCGGTCCGGGCGGGGATCAGTACTCGTCGTCCTCGTAGTCGTCGTCGGACTCCTCGTCGTGGACCTCGACCAGTTCGGCGTGGTGGGACCGGCTGTCCTTGAGGTGGTGGCGCAGGCCGGCCCGCGCGTCGTCGATGTCGGGGACGGTGATGACCGAGGTCTTGCCGCAGTCGCACTGCCAGCCGTATCGGGTGACCCAGACCATGGGGTGGTGTCCTTTCCGGGCGAGCGTGGTCGGTTGTTGCGGGGTGGTGGTCAGCGGCTGGCGTGCCACAGCACGCACATCGGGCCGCCGCAGGTGATGCCGTCGGCCAGGCGGCCGGTGAGCAGGCGCTTGCCGCAGTGCCGCCCGTTGCGGCCGGTCGGGGCGGTGCAGTGGGTCGCGGAGGACGTGACGAGCAGGGTGCGGAACACTTTGGTGGTCTCCTGACCCGCCCCGTGGGGCGGTGTTGGGGGGTGTGGACCGGACCGGCGGCGTCTTCTTCGCGGGAGTGGGCCGCCGGTCCGGGCGGAGCTAGTGCGCGAGGCCGATGCCCCGGGTCAGGGCCAGGTCCAGGGCGTCGGTGAGGATCTGGTCGTGGTCGAACGCCAGCGGCCCGAAGTCGGCCACCAGCACCTCGGCGACCGGCCACCAGCGGGCCTGGCGGGCGTCGTCGCCACCGACGGCGGCGGGCAGGTGGTCGAGCACCGCGCAGTAGGCGACCGACACGACACGGCCGCGCGGGTCGCGGGCGGGCTCGTCGTACACGCCGACCTGGTCCAGCTCCCATTCCGGGAGCAGGACGCCGGTCTCCTCGCGCAGCTCGCGGGCGGCGGCGGTGGCGGCGGTCTCGTGCGGGTCGACGTAGCCGCCGGGCAGCGCCCACCGACCCGCGAACGGGGCGTGACCGCGTTCAATCAGCAGCACGCACCACTCCCCGGTGTCGTCCTGGGCGAACAACACCACATCTGTGGTGAGCGAAGCATTGGTGTCCTTCACAGCGGTGAACTCCTCGGAATCGTTGGTGCGCAAAGGGAAGGGGGATTGGTCGGTTCGGCGTGGCCGGCGGTCAGCTCTCCCCGGGGCGCAGGTCGCGGCGGATCATCTCCCTGCCGCACACCGAGCAGGACCAGACCCGCTCGCCTCCCAGCTCGGTGCCCTCGGTGATGACCGTCGCGGAATCGCAGGTGTGGGCCATGTCGGACGTCCTTCGTGGTCGGGTGGCGCGGTGAACGGTGGTGCGGTCGGCACCGGGCAGGACCGGGACGGTGGTCAGGCCACCCCGGCGGCGGTCAGCCCGGACAACACCGGCTCCAGCCGGCGGTTCAGCTCACCCACCAGCACGACCACGGCCCGTTTGGCGGTGGCGAGCTCGGGGACGCCGTCGCGATAGCGCGGGGACGGCAGGTCCCCGACCGGCAACGGCACGCGCAGTTCCAGCATCGGCAGCGCCACCGGACGCCCGTTGTCGTCGGGAGGGACCCAGTCCCTGACGCCGCCCAGGCTCACGGTCTCCCAGGTGCGCCACTCCCGGCGCATCCCCCGCTCCAGCACGGTGGGCAGCGCCGACACCAGCGTGAACGCGAGTGCGCAGCGGCCGTCCTCGCCCCAGTGACGCCCCATCCGCGTCACCCGCATGTCCACCGACACGTACCCGGGCGACATGATCGGCGGAACCGCCGTCAGGAACACCGCCGCCGCGAACTCCGCCGGGTCGTCGGTCAGTTCGCCGTCCTCCCGGAACGACCGGGCGTGACGCTCCAGATAAGCGCCGAACCGACTGCGGCCGTCACTGGCCCGGTCCCGGTCGTAGTGGTCGTCCACCCGGAACGGCACCACCGGCGCGGCCATCACGCCACCACCGCGGTGAGCAGCCCGGCCCCGGTCAGCATCAGCCAGTGGAAAGACTGGTCCAGCGCGTACGCGCCGGTGCCGATCCCCGGGTTGTCGTCACGACCCTCACGCGGCGCGCCGAACCGGTAGAACTCGCCCTTGCCCGCCGCCTTCGCCAGCCGCGCCAGGGTGAAACGGCGGTCCGCCCAGTAGTGCGTCACCGCCGACAACACCTGACCCGCCACGAACCCCGCCGGCGAGATCGGCAGCGAGAACAGCCACCACACCGACGCCACCGCTACGGCCGTCACCAGCGTGTACGAGGCCACATGCCGCACACACGCCCACCGACCCGCCCACGACCGGCCACCCTTGGCCGCCGACTGGTGAGAGGTCTGCACCCAGTGATCGGCCACGGTGTGCGCCACCAACAACACCGGCAGCGTCACCGCGAACGTCACCGCCCGCAACACCTCCGGCGACATCACGCCACCCGCTTCGCGACCACAGCAGCCGCACCACGCGCGGCGTTCCGACGCGCCTTACGGCCCTTGGCCTTCCGCGACCCGAACACCGGGACCGGCAACACCGACGCCGCCACCACCGGCCGCACCGGCTCGTCCAGCTCGGCCACCGCCTGCCCCAACGTCACGCCGAACGACGGCGTAATCCCCGCCAACGCCCTCGCCAAGATCCGACGGTTACGCCGCTCCCGCGCCGAACCGTCCACCAACGCCGACGACGGCCCCGCCGACGCCGCGATCTCCACCGACACCTGCTGGTCCAGCAGCGACAACGCCGCCGGGGTCAGACCGTCCGGGTACTCGCTGATCATCTCGTTACCTCCTGTGGTGGCCGCCACGTCCGGCAGCCACCGAAACCTAACAGTTGAATGGTTTCCAGGTCAACTGTTAGGTTTATATTCGCCCCGAAGTGGGCTTCTACCTGCGAAGATGCTGGTTAGAAAGCTGTTAGCTCACTGGTACGATGAGAGCTTGCGCATCGGCGACTGGAGGTTCCATGGCAGGCCGGGGTCCTCGTGTGACGCGAGGTGAGTCCTTGCATCAGCAGGTAGCTCGGAACATCCGCAACCAGATCGCTGCCGGAGTGCTGCGCGACGGGCAGCAGCTGCCGTCTACGCGTGATCTTGCCGAGCAGTGGAACGTCAGCGTCTTCACGATCAACGAAGCTATGAAGCTGTTGGCAGACGACGGCGTGATCACCAGCAAGCCGCGCGCCGGACGGGTTGTGAACGCTCCGGACCAGGCACAGCGCAGCGAAGTGCGCGCGGAGACTCCGCGAGTGCTGCTCGTGGGCGGCTACGCGGGCAGTGGGAAGACCGAGCTTGGTCGAGTGCTGGCACGTGAGACGGGTTGGCCGATGCTCGACAAGGACACCTTGACCCGTCCGGTTGTGGAAGCCGCCTTGGAAATCCTTGGCCGATCTCCCAATGACCGCGAATCCGACGTGTACCTGTCGCGAATCCGCCCGCGCGAGTACGAGTCACTGGTCAATACCCTCGTAGAGAACGTTCAGTGCGGCAACAGCGCCATCGTCACCGCACCATTCATCAAAGAGTTCAAAGACCCTGCTTGGCTAAACAAGATCGAGGCCATGTGTCACGACATGGGCGCACAACTCTTCGTCGTGTGGGTTTTCTGTGATTCTGACACCATGAACACCTATATACGGCACAGGGGGGCTGCTCGCGACTCATACAAACTCGACAACTGGCCTGAATATATCGCTTCGGTGGACACGTCCTTTCGTCCGGCGGTTCCGCATCTAACCATCGACAACAGCGCGTCCGGTGAGCCTTTGCAGGCTCAGGCTCGCGAGCTTGTCTCCCACATCATGAGTGAAGGTTGATGTGGAAAAGGTAAGCGTTCTGGTGAGCATTGAGTCCGACGATCGCGTCGGGAGAGAAATACTCGGCCAGTTGCCAGGTGTCGAGGTTTTGCCCTATGACCCTGCGCCTGCACGTCTCAATGATATGCAGCGGAACGCGCAGATACTCATCCCTCCTTACCGGGGAAGTCATCGCCCGATTCCCCTTGTGGATCAACTCCCCTCGCTTCGGATGGTCCAACTTCTTTCCGCTGGTGTAGACGAGTGGGCGGGGCACGTGCCTGCTGGTATCGTTCTCGCCAGTGCACGTGGAGCGCATGCAGGACCGGTGTCCGAGTGGATCGCCTCTGCCATTCTCACACAGTTTCGTCAATGGCCAACACTGCTCCAATTTCAAAATGAGGGAACTTGGGCGCACCGTCAATTCGAAGCGGATACTCTCGATGGTAAGCGGGCCTTGATAGTCGGCGCTGGGGCGATCGGCACAGCAACGGCGCGCCGACTCTCCGTTTTTGGCGTCGAACCGACCTTGGTCGCCAGCGCTGCGCGTGAGGGAGTTCATGGGCCGGAGGATCTTCCCCGCCTGGCGCGCGGTCATCAAATCGTAGTTATCACCGTACCGCTTACGAACCAGACACAAAGGCTCATCAACGCGGATTTTCTTGCATCCATGGATGACAGCGCATTGCTAGTTAATGCCGCACGCGGTCAGATCGTCGACACCAATGCGCTAGTGTCTGAGCTTGAAACAGGACGCCTGCGCGCGGCATTGGACGTTACAGACCCTGAACCCTTGCCGTCCAATCACCCCCTGTGGCGATGCAAGGGCGTGATCATCAGCCCGCATTCGGCTCGTACCGTTCCGGGTACTAACCGACTTTGCTACTCGGTCGCGACTGAGCAGATCAGTACCTTTATCGCCGGAAAGGTGCCATCCAATGCGGCGTCGCAGGTCGGAGTATCCTAGCCACGTCGGGCGAGATCGCGGTTCTGCTTCCTGCCTCATAGCACGGAAATCGCGGCAATGGATAGCAAATTCAGATGCCGGAGGATGAGCCTGCCGAAACCGGGCGCACAGAAAGCCGAAGCGGGGATGAGCCCTCAGGCACGGTGAAACCGTGCACCCCAAGGCGCGAGCCGCCAGCTCGTGGGAGGGGGCGCAGGGTGTTCCTGCGCCCCCTCAACCTCAAGGCAGGTCAGCCCTCGTTGCGGCGCGCGCGTTCACGCAGTTCCCGGCGCAGCTTCTCCACGTCCCAGCGAGCGTGACCACCCGCCGTCACGAACTCGGGATCAACGAGGCCAGCGCGCCACCAGCGCGCGAGCGTGACGCAGTCGATGCCGAGTTCGGCAGCCGCCATGCCGGTCGAGACGAGCTTCGGACGGGGTGTCACGGGGTCACTCTGACGGACTAATTGCCTCGAAACATCCCAGGTGACGCGCTTGTCACTGAACGACTCAAAGTCCTCGCTAGACTCAGATGCATCGTTCGCCTCAGTGGGGAGGACTCCATGGGATTCCAGATCACGCTGACCGAGGCTCAGGTGGCCCAGCTGTGGGCCTACCTCAGACGCTGCGTCAACGAGGTCGAGAGCTACCTGCGGGCTGATGACATCAGCGGCGCGAACACCTTCATGGACCAGGTCGTCAACGAGGGAGGCAAGGGCTGCCACGATCTCGTCCTCGACGCGGTCGCCAGGATCAGAGGGCAGTCGGACTGGCGAACGTTCATCAGCCACGAGTAGGAGGACCAGGAGCTTGCTCGGATCGCCTCGCGGCCATGCTTGGGAATCACTCCCGCTTGTGCGGGGAAGACCCGGTTATCGTGGACCTGCAAACCCACGCGGGCCAGGGAACACCCCGCGTGCGCAGCGAAGACGCTTCTTCCGCGAGGCCTCGCTGGAGAAGCTCGTGGCTTCCTACATCTGCCCTGTGAAAGTGAAGGTCAGTCGGCAGCGGTTTTGCGCCAGTAGGCGAGATTGTTGCGGGTGTTGAGCGTGTCGGGGTGGTCGGGCCCCAGCACACGCAACCGATCGGTGAGCAGTTCAGCGAACGCCTCCGCCGCCCCAGCCGGGTCGCCGGCCTCGCCCCGCCAGGAGGCGAGGTTGTTGCGGGTGGTGAGCGTGTCGGGGTGGTCGGGCCCCAGCACACGTAGTTGGTCGGTGAGCAGTTCAGCGAACGCCTCCGCCGCCTCAGCCGGGTCGCCGGTCTCGCCCCGCCAGGAGGCGAGGTTGCTGCGGGTGTTGAGCGTGTCGGGGTGGTCGGGCCCCAGCACACGCAACCGATCGGTGAGCAGTTCAGCGAACGCCTCCGCCGCCCCAGCCGGGTCGCCGGCCTCGCCCCGCCAGGAGGCGAGGTTGTTGCGGGTGGTGAGCGTGCTGGGGTGGTCGGGCCCCAGCACACGTAGTTGGTCGGCGAGCAGCTCCTCAGTCGCCTCCCCCGCCCCGGCCGGGTCGCCGGCCTCGCCCCGCCAGGAGGCGAGGTTGTTGCGGGTGGTGAGCGTGCTGGGGTGGTCGGGCCCCAGCACACGTAGTTGGTCGGCGAGCAGCTCCTCAGTCGCCTCCCCCGCCCCGGCCAGGTCGCCAGCCTCGCCCCGCCAGCGGGCGAGGTTGTTGCGGGTGTTGAGCGTGCTGGGGTGGTCGGGCCCCAGCACACGCAACCGATCGGTGAGCAGTTCAGCGAACGTCTCCGCCGCCTCAGCCGGGTCGCCGGCATGGCCCCGCCAGGAGGCGAGGTTGTTGCGGGTGGTGAGCGTGCTGGGGTGGTCGGGCCCCAGCACACGTAGTTGGTCGGCGAGCAGCTCCTCAGTCGCCTCCGCCGCCCCGGCCGGGTCGCCGGCATGGCCCCGCCAGGAGGCGAGGTTGTTGCGGGTGGTGAGCGTGCTGGGGTGGTCGGGCCCCAGGCGTTCATGCAGGACGGCGTGGAGTCGGTGAAAGTGGTCAATCGCTTGAGCATTCAGGCCCGCATTCCCCAGACTGAGACCGGTGCGAAACAACAACTTATGTATGCCGGTTTCAGAGTCGCGGTCGAGCAGATGTTCCTCTGCGGTATTCCACAGCGTGGTGGCGTTGGATCGCAGACCCGCCGCTGTCGTCTGATCGCGCTCGACTTGGGGCCAGACCTCCGTCAGCGCGTCGCCGGCCGTCCATGCCAATCCTGGCATGTTATCGGCGGAGACCGCGTCACGGGTGGCCCGCTGGACCAGGGCGTGGACCCGTACTGCGCGTGCCGGTTGACTGAGGTCCAAGACGATGAGACTCAATCGTTTGAGGCATCCCAGGGCGTCTCCTGCCGCCTCGGCGTCGACCGGGCGGCCGACCCGTTCGGCCAGGTATCCGCACACCGCCTGGCCGGTAAGTACGCTGGTGGGAATACCGGCGGGGTCGAGCAGGGCAGCGATCTCCAGCAACGGACGTGCCAGACCGGGCGGCCGCAGTTCGTCAGCGAGGTCGATCGACAGCGACCACGTCGCGGCCACGGTCGCGCGGTGGCCGGTCGGCAGGCTTTGGTCGTCGGGCATCACCTCTACCAACCGACGGCGCTGGTCGGCCAACCGCGCCCGGTAGTCGGCCGGGGCCAACAGTGGGTTGTCTGCGATGAATGCGGCGGCCTGGGCCAGCGCCAACGGCAAATGCCCCAAGTCTTTCGCCAGCCCCCGCAGTTGCTCGGTCTCCTCGTCGGTAGTGGTCTTAAAAAGACGATCTTGCAGGTAGGCCAGTGATTCGTCGGGGTCGAATACGCCGACTTCGACCACTTCCCAGTCCTGCCTCATCACGGACGTGTCTTGGCGGCGGGTGGTGACCAGTAGTTGACCGGTGCGGTCGTGCGGCGGCCACAGATCGTTCAGGTCCGCAGGCCGGGTGAGGTCGTCGAGAACCATGAGCCAGCGACGGTCAGTGGCCGTCAACCACTCCAGCAGCGCGTACGCCGCACGTTCCGGCTCGACTTCGTATCCCACGAGCAGCAGGTGTCGCGCGGTCTCGGCGTAGCCGGTCACCACCGCGTCCCGCGACGTCGCAGTGATCCACACCACCACCTCGACCGACGCGTCAGGCCACACACGACGGGCATACCGGGCCGCGACCTGTGTCTTGCCCACCCCGCCCATCCCGTGCAACACCGCCGTGACGGCAGGCACGAGCACTGCGGCACCGTCCGAGGTCAACGCCTCCCGCACGCGCCGCTCGGCGGCCCGGTCCTGGTAGCAGTCGGCCGTCAACGGCACCGCACCCACCCGGACCGGCCACACCACCTCCCGGCCCGGATACAGCGACATCCGGTTGCCGTTACCGACCTGTACCGCCCTGCCGCCGCGCAGATCGACGTCGAACTCCGACCTGTGCCCGTCGTTGTGACCGGATCCCACCACACCGCCTCGCCTAGAAGGTGACCGTCATCGTGTTGTTGTCGCCCACCTGCACGGCCTTGCTGTCCCGCAGGTCGACGTTGTACTTCCCGTTCGTCGCACCGTGCGGGTCCGTCGCCTCCAGCACCTTGCGCGCGGCGGCGACCAGGTCGGAATCGGCATCCACCCCCGCGGCCTCCAGCGCCTTGCGCACCTGGGCATGCCCGGCCGGATCGTCCACCTGCTCCTCGGTCACCGGCTCGGCACCCTTACGGCCGACCGCCTTCACCACCAACCGCTTCAGCGATGTATAGGAGTCCTTTACCGCCGTAGAGGCCGTGTCCGTCAACCCTGCCCCGGCACCGGCCGCCAACGCCGCCATCACAAAATCCAAAGACTCGATCACAGGTCACACCTCCATCATCCGACCACGACACCGGAAGTATCGGACCATCCCCCACCTATGACACACCTCTCCATCACTGTCCCCTGAACGGACGTACCGCCATGGGCCCGCACCGCCACCACAGGACGGCCCTACTAGCCCGCGCGGGCTAGTAGGGCCGTCCTGTGGGGTTTGGCGGGTTTGAACGCGGGTTTCAAACCCGCCGCCCGAGCCAAACCCGCACCCAAACCCGCTCCCTGTCCTCGCAGTTCAGAGACCTTGTTGTCCACGTTGTGCGGGTTTGCGGGTTTGTTTTCTGACTCTGAGAGGAAGAAGAGTGGTAGTAGTACACGGCCACGATGGTGGCGACGGTCTTGCTGAGCTGGTCGACTCCGTCAAGCATCGCTCAGGGCTCAAAGGCCGACGGCGTCGACCAGCGAACGAGGCTGCTGGTGGCTGGGAGAAATCTGGGAGAAGAAGTTCTCCCAAGGCCCGTTGGCACCCGATACGGACCGACAGCGTCCGACGCTCTGATCAGCGTATTCGCGGTGCGGTGCAGGTTGCGCACGCTGCCGGACCTTGTTCGGGACGAAGAGGTCGCAGGTTCAAATCCTGTCACCCCGACCAGCTCAGGGCCGGTATGTCGCAAGACATACCGGCCCTGTTTTGCGTTCTGGTCAGCATCCAGTCAGCGGACGGGCTGACACAGGCCGTCATCGTCGTCGTCATCGAGCGCCTTCAAGCTCCGCTCGTGGTCCAGCGTGCGACGGGTGTAAAGCTGTAACGTGGTCGAGGCGTGCTCGTGCCTAAGGACCCATTGAGCCATGTTGACCGGCACGCCATCGTCCACGAGCCACGTCGCGTACGAGTGCCGCAGGTCGTGGAACGTCATGCCGCCCGCCGCGAACTTGGCGACGTGCCGGACGGCCTGGTCGTGCTTGGCGAACCGTTCGACGTGCTTGACGCCCTGGTCGTCGCTCCACCGGCCCTCGAAGCCGTCGCCGTCCGGCAGGATCTCGCCGAGCAGGCCCGCGCGGACGAGGGAGGGCTTCCACACCCGTGACCGGAACAGCGTCCGACGCAGCGGCCCGCCCGCTTCGTTGGTGAAGATCAGCCCATCTGCGTTGGGCGGGTAGGTCGCCATGTGCTCCCGAAGGATCGGCACCAGCCAGGCCGGGAGCGGGATCTCCCGCCGGCCGACCTTGGTCTTCGGGAACGGCTTGTAGGAGGTGTGGCCGCCGACTTCGATGATCGTGCGCACGACCCGGACGACGGGTTGGAGCCGATCAGCAGGTGCCGGACCGCCGCGCCGAGGACCGCGCGCATGAGCCGGTGGCACTCGGCCACGGTCGCGGGAGCCAGGCGACCGCCCAGCTCGGTGACCCAGTCCTGGACGTCCAGGTGCTCGATCCTGCCGACCGGCCAGCCCGCCCACTTGGCGAGGACGTGGTTGGCCATGATCGAGGCGTCACGGGCGATCGTGGTCGGCTGGTCGTTGCGGGACGCCAGCCACCGTTCCGCGACCACCGCGAACAGGGTACGTCCGGCGTGCGGGTTGACGTAGCGGCCCGCGTTCTTGGACGACTCGACCTCGGCGAGGTAGGCGTTGGCCTCCTTGCGGGTCTTGAACGTCTTGGCCCGTTGCTTGCCGTCAGGCTCGCGCCAGTTGGCCCGGAACTTGCCCGAGTCGGTCGGAGTGACGTGGCCCATCAGCGGCCCCCGTCCTGGTCGTAGGGCAGGGCGTCGAGCCAGGCGTGGAATCGCTTGCGCGGGATGATCCAGCGACGGCCGACACGTTCAGCGGGGATGGTGCCCTCCCGAACGGCCTGATAGGCCGCGCCCCGGCTGAGGTCGAGCAGGTAGGCCGCCTCGTCCACGGTGTAGATCAGCCGGTTCGAGTCGATCACCGGCACCGAGCCCGCGTCCCGGTCGGACGGGTCAGGCTGGGGCGGGAAGGCGATGATGTTGCTCATGCTGGGGTCTCCTGCCCTGTGCGGCGGGTGAGTTTGCGGGATGCGATGGCTGCGGCGAGTTCGCGTTCTGCGTCGGTGCGGTAGCCGACTCCGGTCATGGCCCAGTCGTTGACCACGACCACGTCGGTGGTGTCGGTGATGCCGAGGCGGTCGAGGTGTTCGGCCAGGCGGTGTTGCGCGCGGGCCGTGCGCAGGGTGGTGAAGGTGACGGAGTAGCGGCGGGACTTGGTCAGGAAGTGGCCCCGGAAGCCGAGCATGTGCGCCCAGCGCCGCAGGTTCAGCGCGGCGAACTCCGGTAGCCCGCCGAGCCGCCAGGCCGTGCGGATGGTGGCCTTGTGGTGCGCGGAGACGTCCAGGCCGTCGATGGCCTCTTCGCGTTTGATGCGGGAGTCGACGCCGGACGTGGCGCCGGTGCCCTTGGTGGCGTACTTGGCGATGTACCCGGCAACGCGCCGATCGTGCAGCAGCGCGTCAGGGTCGTCGGAGTCGTGCGCGGCGATGGGTTCCGCGTCGACCTGCTCGCCCCACGTCAGGGTGCGGGTGCCGACCGCGTCGCTGTCCTTGGTGGTGACCGCAACGGAGGCAGTCGCGGAACGCACCACTCCGCACAGCAGCTCCGGAGTCACGGCCGCAGGGGCGGGTGTGTCGGGACCGTCCGGGCCGTCGACCCGGATCACCGCGTGGAAGTGCACCAGCCCACGCCGCTGATACTCCGCCACCTTGGCGTAGGAGATCCGCAGGTGCTCGCGCAGCTCGGCGGGACGCAGGCCTAGGGCGGAGGCCAGGTGCCGGGCGGCGGTGATGGTGAAGCGCCGCCACAGCTCCGTGCAGTGCGCCTGCCACAGCACCGCGCCCACGTAGTCGTAGGCCGCAGGGTCCAGCGGTGTCCCGAGGCGGGTGTCCGCGTCGTGGTGGAACTCGCCACAACCGCACGCACGCGCCTTCCCCGACCGGGTGCGCGGCTGGTTGTGCACGCGGCCGAACGACGGCGCGGTCAGCGTGGCGAACACCCGCACGTGCCCTGAGACCGTCTCGGGAACGCCCTTACCACCCGTTAGACCGGCCCGGACCAGGTGGAACGTGTCGGAGGCGTACCGGGCCGAGCACGGTTCGCAGACGGCCTCACGCCGGTTGCCGCACGGCACCAGGAGCGAGCCCTCGAAGCCGTCCAGGACCACGCCCACCGAGGCGTCCTCCATGCGGGTCGAGCCGATCAGCCGGACCGGACGGGCACACCCGCCCACGGACTCAACCTTGCGTCGCCAGGACCGGTAACCGTTGGAGCGCAACAGGTTCGTCAACCGCTCGTCCTCAGTGGACAGGCGGGACACCAGAGCGGCAGTCGTCACGCCGCCACCCCCGACAACGCCCCGTGCCGCGCCAGCCAGGCCCGCGTTTCCGCGCGCTCGACCTCGGCCGTGCCTGCCTCATCCAGGATGCCGATCACGCCACGGCCCCGGCAGACACCGCACTGCCCGCGCCACTCCACCAGGCCGGACCCACCACACGAACAGGTCTTCTCCGTGACCGTCATCAGGGCCACGCCCCGTCCTCGTCGGCCCGGACCACTTCCAGGCCCGGACGCTCGAACCGGCGCGTCCACCAGCCCGACTCGGTCCGGCCGACCCAGAACACCTCGTCCGGGCTGACGAAGTCATAGACCTCACCGTCCGCCACCAACACATCCCACTCACCCGCGCACATGCCCAACCGGTCCTCCACCACCACATCCGCGAACGCGGGCAGGTCACGGAACATCGACCGGGCATAGCTGCCCGAGGTCAACGGGTTCGGGTCCGAGAACCGGAACTCACGAGGAGCGGGAACGTCCTGCAACACCGGCCGCTCATCGGCCATTACTGCCAACGCCATGTCCAGCCCTTCCGAGGGTCGCTCGGGCGGGTCGGCTTTCCAGCGGCAGGCGTGCGCGATACCCTGAGAGGGCACTTAGCGGTGCACACGACTCCGGCGGGTAGCCGCCCACCTGGGTCACGGGAGCCCTCTCGGTAGCCGCCGAAGAGGGCTCTCTTTGTCCAGCAACAAAAGGGTATACCCTTTAGCCAAGTGCTGCAACTGGCTGTCACGCGACGTCATAACAGCAGGTAGGGGGCTTGGAATCGGGTGGACGCCAACTAGGCAGAGTGAGGCCAAGACGATGACCGGGAGCTTCGAAGGTCGGCCCGCATACCTCCAGATCGCGGACGATCTACGACGACAGATCCTTGACGGCGAGCTGCAAGATGGCGACCAGCTCCCGACCGCGCAAGAGATCATGGACGACTACGGCGTCTCCCGGATCGTGGTTCGCAACGCGATCAACGTGCTTCGCTCCGAGGGCTTGGTTCGCACCCAGCAGGGCAGCGGTACCTACGTCCGGCAGCACAAGCCGCTCAAGAAGCGGGTCATGGGCGACCTGTACGGGAAGCGCCCAACAGCCTCACCCTTCGCCCAAAGCGCTCGGACCGCAGGCAAGCAGGCTGATTGGGAGTACCAATCGCGAGTGACCAAGGCGACCAAGGCCGTAGCGGACCGCCTAGGCATCGAACCCGGCGACGACGTCATGCGCACGCAGTACCGGTTCTTCGTGGACGAGGTGCCGACCATGCTCTCCACGTCCTACGAGCCATTGGCGATCACCAGGGGTACCGACATCGAACAGCCCGAAGCGGGCAAGGTCACCGGCGTAGTGCCAAGGATGGATCACATCGGAGTGCACATCACCCACGTGACCGAGGACGTGTACGCCCGCGCGCCCAGGCCCTTCGAGGCCGACAAGCTTGAGGTGCCTCAAGGCGTTCCCGTCATGGCGATCGAGCGGACGTACTACGCGGACGACAAGCCGGTAGAGACCGCAGACATCATCGTGCCCGCCGATCGCTACGCGCTGTCCTACACGATCCGGGTTCCCGAGGCGTAGCAACAGGTTCGGCCTACTGGTGAGCATTTTCTCTACTGGTTCAAGGCGGCCCCTGCGGGGCCGCTGGCGGGCCGCGCAGCACCACCCCCGCCGCGAGGTCCTTTTCCGGCCCTCTCCAAGCCGCCCCGGCAGCGGGCGTGCGGCCTCCGGCCGGTCCCGCGTCGGGCGGCGGGCCGGGACCGCGCGACGGGCGAGGAGCAGCCCGCCAGCGACCCCACAGCGTCCGCAAATCCAAGAACATGTCCTCGCCGGACGGGCAGGCCAGCAGGATGACCGGAAGCCACGGCAAGCTCGCGAACCAGCGGGGACCGGGTTTCGTGTCATCCCGCCGACCTCCACGAGGGCAACCACACGCGTCAAGGGGGCAGACCCAGCCCAACCATCCCGTGGACGGAAGGTGCCCCCTTGACACGCGCGGTTGGGGCGAGCCAGGTCGGCGGGATGACACGAAGCCCTCATTTAGAGAGCTGAGTCACTTTGCGCATCCTCCATACGGGTGATTTTAAGTCAACTTCTAACAGATCGAGTCTGTGGATAACCCTGTGGATAACTCGAACTACAATCGTGTAACTACTGGTCAACGTCCTGAGGCACGTATGAATCGCACTAGATGAAGTATCCACAGGCTGTGGATGGCACAACATCTTGTGGCGAACACAGGTTCGAAGTGCTTGCGCCCGGACGGGTGGTCCCTCACACTCACATCACGGGGTCGTCACAGGGAGTGGCAGCCAGGAGGCTCATCCAATCCCGATGACGACGTAGGCGACGAAGCCTAAACACAAAGAGACCGACATCACACTCATTGGAAGAGCGGACAGCGGTCTCTTGTGATACCCTGGTGGATAAGCCAAAAGTGGCCAGCATCACACCAGACGCTATTAGTGCGGCTTCAGCAACCATGACTATATAGCGTTCATGCCCCCAGCGACAGGGGGTATGGCCTAGTTCACCCGACAGGCTTGGTGTGTTGCCTAACGAGATAGGTGATACATCAGTTGACACAAATCAAGATCGGCGCACTGTCCTTCTTGGACTACGCCATGAGCACGCCCAAGGGTTGCGTCAAGATCGTCAAGGCGCAGCGCAACATGTACAACGACCCCAGCAACCAGGGGTTCTACGGGTACGAGTCGATCAAGAGCGCGATGCGCCGATCGGTCACGGCGACCGACCCCAGGAGCGTGCTCGATAGGTCGGTCGCGAAGGCGACCGTGCAGATGAGCTCGCACTATGAGGCGATCGCCAGTGGCTTCGACGCTTGGCTCCGCCGGGCGAAGGGCACTGGGATCCCAGCCAAGAGCGAGACGATCTGGACCATCGGCAACCTGACCATCACGCTCAGGCACCTGATCGGCTTGTCCTTGCCGAGGGCACCAAAGGTGATCGTCTTGACCTACGTGAAGGAGCCACCCCTCACGCAGGACTCGGCCGACCTGTTGCTGCGCATCATGGAACACGCCATGCCGACGATCTTGCTCGGCGCAGTTCCGATGGTTGTCGACACGCGGCGGGGTAAGTCGTTCAAGTTGCGCGCCAACACGAACCGTGCCGACTTGGACGCAGTCCTCGCGGCCGAAGCGGCGAAGTACGTCACCCACTGGATGATGGCCGCGTGATGGTGCGCTGATCCATGCGGCGAGGGGCAGGCAACCCAAGTGGTGTCTTGCTTGCTCCTCGCCGCGTGGGCCCGCAATCTCAGATTTCCAGAGCTAACGACTGGTCAGCACGCAGTCAGCGAACCAGCCGGTACGAGGCTCTACGCAAGGGCACGGGACGACACGAACCACGAGGTCAGCGGTACCAGTCAGGACTGACCGACCCAGGGCAACAGCGTTCGGGACGAAGAGGTCGCAGGTTCAAATCCTGTCACCCCGACACTGATCAGGGCCTGTCCAAAGTGGTTTTGGACAGGCCCTGAGTCGTCTGTACAGCAGTGAAGTACAGCAGCTAGCCGGTCAGGCTGTCGTTGAGCTTCAGGAGCGCTGCCCGCGCCACGTCGGTGGAGACCTGGGTGTAGATCTCCATCGTCACGTCCATCTGCGCGTGCCGCAGGATCTTCATAATCCACCCGAGGGTGTACTTCCAGCTCGACACCGCGATGTGGGGCGGTGTTGGCGGGCGGGGGCGTCAGGGTTGCCTTTCAAGTCGACGTGCGACCACGTCAGCGGTCGGGCTCCTCGGTCCGAGGTCCGCCAACCAGGGACATCACGATGTAGGCCCCGATAATCGACTCGTCTGCTTCCGCTCGGAGTAGGACGGCTTCGGCGTAGCGAGCGCCATCCGTCGGCTCTATGGCGGCGGACACAGCGACGGAACACCCCCGCGACGCGGGGAAGACGAACGACGGCCCGCGTCCCGCCACTGTTGCGCGGGAACACCCCCGCGTACGCGGGGAAGACCTCGCGCACGCCGAACTGTCCGGCCACGACGTCGAACGCGTGCTGACCGATGGGAACACCCCCGCGTACGCGGGGAAGACCCCGTCGTCTGGCAGTGCCGACTGCGACTCCCCGGAACACCCCCGCGTACGCGGGGAAGACACGGCAACGGTTTCCGCCTCTCCACAGACAGGAGGAACACCCCCGCGTACGCGGGGAAGACCTGGCCGTAGCCGGTCACGGCCGCGTGCAGGTGGGAACACCCCCGCGTACGCGGGGAAGACGGCACCGAGAGGTTCCTGCGCGCGGCGAAAGTCGGAACACCCCCGCGTACGCGGGGAAGACACTTCGTATGCAGGGACTTTACCTGTTGGTGCACGTGTTTTCATTCGGTGCGCCACAGTCTCGAATATCGCCGGTGGGCCTAGCCCTATGAGGTCATCCGCCGCACGTTCGGCGTGTTCCAGGAACTTGACGTCATGCGCGGCGGTGGGCACGCCCGCGAACAGCTCTCCACCTACCTGACGTCTCAGGTCGTGCCCCCTGCTCCGCAGCAACGAACCCACCACCGAGAACGGACGGGCGCTGTTCGAAGCAGCCGCAGAACAGCTCTACCTGCTCGGCTGGATGGCGTTCGACAACGGGGAACACTCTCTGGCCCAGCGCTACCTGATCCAGTCCTTGCGCATGCCCCAGACCGCCGGCAGCCCCGAGCTGAGCGCGCACGGTCCTGGCTGGGCTGTCCGATCAAGCGACGCTTACCGGCAACCCCGACCACGCCGTCCAACTCGCCAAGGCCGGCCGCGCCGGTCTCGCCCACGGCCACTCCGATGCCTGCCTGGCCGACCTCTGGGCGTTGCAGGGCCAGGCCGAGGCAGCGATGGTTGACGCCAAGGCAGCAGCCCGCAGCGTGCACCGGTCCGAAACCGCGTACGCCGACGTCGACCCCGAAAGGCTTCGAGTTCAAGGGGTCGAACGAGGTGCGGTCCACGTTCGACCCTTCGCCGTTGACCGTACTGGGGCGGGTTCGCGCGGGCGGTGGGGTTATTCGCCGGTTTTCCTTGCCGCCAGCACGATCTCTGTGTCGCACGGTACTTCTTTGCCCGCTTCGACGTTCTGCGCGGTCGTCGTCCAGTTCCGGTCCACTACCAGGAGGCGGCCCTGGCCTGTGGCGTCTTCTTCTTTCAGGCGGTAGAGGCCGGCGGCTTGCATGGTGTCCTGCGCCGTCTGGTGGACCAGACCGACCACGTTCGGGACCGTGCACGTCTTCGCGCCCGACGAGTCCGGGGGTGGCGTGGTGGCGGGCGGGGTGTCGGCGGGCGGGGTGGTGGCCGGGGCGGTGGCCGCTGGTGGGGGTTGGGTGACCGTTTCGGTGACGGTCGGGGGTGGGGTTGGGGTGCAGGCGGCTAGGAGGGTGAGCGTCAGGGCTGCGGCTAAGCGGGTGGGGCTCATGTGGGCACCTTTCGGGTCTTAGGACAGGTTCAGGAGCTTGGTAGCAGGCGGGTCAGGTGCGTGTGGCCCTCGGGTCTCAACGGTGCCGGGGGCCTGGGGTGCCGGGAGTCTGACCGGGTGCGCCGGGGTACCGGGGTTCATGTGGGTCAGCGTCCCCCTCCCAGTCTTGATGATGGCTACCTCGTGGGCACGTCGACGGAGCCGGGATCGTCTGCGCGTACGTGACGTCGCGCTTGCCCGCTTCGCTCCCTCACGCGCTCTCGGATGGAGTAGATCGATTACTGCGTGCGGTTATCTACTCGCGGTGGACTAGGTCGCACGATGGAGTGAACTTTGACCCGAGTAGCCGATTCCTGACGTAGCGTGGTGGAGTGTGCGAGCACTCGTCACTTTCTGTTACACCAAACGAGTGAGTATTGCTGATTCAACTCACGGAACGTAACGAGGGTCGGGACCGGCGCGAAGACGAGACAAGGCCTCGGTCACGAACGCTTCAGCGCTAGGGAGAGCCGAACATGAGCATCGTCTCCGCGATCAAACCCACCTCCGACAACTGGGTCCACCTCGTCGCCTGGGGCATGGTCGTCGCGGGCCTGGCCGGCGTGATGGTCGTGCTCGCCTCGCCCACGGCGGGCGTCGTGACCGGTCTCGTGCTGGCCATCGCGGGCCTCGCCGTGAACGCCCTCACGAAGGCCTCGCGCAAGATGGACCAGATCTTCGCCGAAGAACTCGATTAGCCAACGTCCGCGTATGACCGCGTATGACCGCGTACGAATCGCATGAACCGCGCACGGCGACCTCCGCACCGCCGCGCACCACACACCGCACCGCACCGCACGACGTCCGCAGCGTCGTGCCGGCACGGGGAGTTCCGACACGATCGGCCCCGGCACGATCGGGGGCATGGCAGACGACACGACCAGGGCCGAGCTCCTCCGGATCTACGGCACGGGCGACCTGGCGAACCACCCGGCCTTCTCCGGCGGCTTCATCAACTTCGGCTACTGGGCGGGCATCCCGCTCGACGGCGGGCTGACCACCGAGCAGCGCACCGCCTCCCAGGAGGCCCTGTACGACGTCGTCCTGGACGCCCTGGCCATCACCCCGCACGACCGCGTGCTGGAGGTCGGCTGCGGACGAGGCCGGGGCGCTCGGCGAATCCTCCTGCGCGACCCGCGCGGCCTCGACGGCATCGACCTGGTGCCCGAGCAGGTCGCCCGCGCCCGTGCGACGGCTCCGGCGGGGGTCACCTTCACGGTCGGCTCGGCGTCGCGGATGCCGTTCCCCGACCGCACGTTCGACCGGCTGCTGTCCGTCGAAGCCGCCCAGCACTTCGACGACCTCACCGCTTTCACGCGGGAGAGCGCCCGGGTGCTCGCGCCCGGTGGACGCTTCGCCGTCGCCTCGTTCTTCGCCTGCCACGACGGCGCGGCCCCACGGCTCGCCGAGCTCCTCCACACCTTCGCCAACGGTCTCGACCTGCCCCACCCGATCGACCTGTTCACCGCGGACCTGCGCGCCGCCGGCTTGGTCGACGTCCGCGCGGACAGCATCGGCGAGCACGTCTGGGCGGGTCTGGACCGGTGGTTGGAGCTCGGCGACACCCCGGACCGCTGGGACCGCCGGTGGCGCACCGCCGCCGACCTCGGCCTGCTGGACTACTACCTGGTCACCGCGCGCCAGCCGGCAGGATCGGAGGGGTGACGACGCACCCGACCGCCGATATCCCCGACCCGCTCTTCGACGACGCCGGAGCCGAGGCCCGCTGGCGGGACCGGTTCACCGCGCCGCGGGTCAGCCTGCCCGGCTGGGCGGACGACGCCCCGGACCGCAACCTCTACCTGTCGAACTCCAGCGGTGTCTGGGAGATCTACGCCTGGGACCGGGGCGCGGACACCCACCGCAAGGTCACCGACCGCCCGAACGGCACGTCGCACGGCGCGCTCAGCCCGGACGGCGAGACCATCTGGTGGTTCGCCGACAGCGACGGCGACGAGTTCGGCGTGTGGGTCAGCGAGCCGTTCCGCCCCGGCGCGGACGCGAAGCCCGCGGTCGAGGGCGTGCCGGCCGGTTACCCGGCGGGTCTGGAGATCGGGCACGGGCTGGTCGCCATCGGCACCTCCACCGACGACGGCACCACGGTCTACGTGTCGCGGGACGGCGGCCCGGCCGAGGTGGTCTACGCGCACGAGAACGACGGCGGGATCGCGGCGCTGTCCAAGGACGAGTCGCTGCTCGCGCTCGCGCACTCCGAGCACGGCGACAACCGGCACACCGCGCTGCGCGTGGTCACGCCGACCGGCGAGGCGGTCGGCGAGAAGTGGGACGGCCCCGGCAAGGGCCTGGACGCCATCGCCTTCAGCCCGGTGCCCGGCGACAACCGGCTGCTCGTGCTGCACGAGCGCCGGGGTCGCGAGGAGCTGCTGATCTGGGACGTCGCGGCGGACACCGAGACGGAGATCGCGATCGACCTGCCCGGCGAGATCAGCGCCGACTGGTACGAGGACGCCCGCTCGCTGCTGGTCGTGCACACGTTCCAGGCGCGCAACACGTTGCACCGCTACGACCTGGAGACCGGCGCGCTGTCCGCTCTGGACACCCCGCACGGGACGGTCGGCTCGGCGTCGGCGCGCCCGGACGGCGCGGTCGAGTTCTCCTGGTCGTCGGGCGCGCGGCCGGGCGTGGTGCGGGTGCTGGACGTGGACGGCGACGAGCGCGTGCTGCTCGAACCGCAGGGGCACCGGGCGGCTCCGTCCGTGGAGCTCCAGGACGTGTTCGTCGGTGACGTGCACGCGCTGGTCGCCCGGCCCGAGGGTGCGCCGGACGGCCCGCTGCCGACGGTGTTCAGCCTGCACGGCGGCCCGCACTCGGCGGACGAGGACCGGTTCTCGGCCTACCGCGCGGTGTGGCTGGACGCCGGGTACGCCGTGGTGCACGTCAACTACCGGGGCTCCACCGGCTACGGCTCGGCGTGGCGGGACGCGATCGAGGGCCGGCCGGGCCTGACCGAGCTGGAGGACGTGGCCGCCGTGCACGACTGGGCCGTGTCGTCCGGTTTCGCGGACCCGGCGAAGTGCGTGGTCAACGGCGCGTCGTGGGGCGGGTACCTGGCCCTGCTGGCGCTGGGCACGCAGCCGGAGCGCTGGGCGGCGGGCGTCGCGGGCGTGCCGGTGGCCGACTACCTGGCGGCGTACGAGGACGAGATGGAGCCGCTGCGCGCGTTCGACCGGGCGCTGTTCGGCGGTTCGCCCGAGGAGGTGCCGGACCGGTACCGCGAGTGCTCGCCGCTGACCTACGTGGACGCGGTGCGCGCGCCGGTGCTGGTGCTGGCGGGCGAGAACGACCCGCGCTGCCCGATCCGGCAGATCGACAACTACCTGGACCGGCTGGCGGCGCGCGGGGCGGCGTACGAGGTGTACCGGTACGACGCCGGGCACGGGTCGCTGGTCGTGGCGGAGACGATCCGGCAGACGGCGGCCGAGGTCGCGTTCGTCCGGAAGTTCCTCTGAGCCACCGGCGCGGACGGGCCCGCGGACCCGGGTGACCGGGTCCGCGGGCTGCCGACGGGGTGTGCGGGCGGGTCAGGCCTGCTGGGCCTGCCACATCCAGTGGGCCTGTTCGAGCTGCTTGGTGATCTCGATCAGCAGGTCCTGGCTGACCAGGTCGGACTTGTCGGTCTCGTCGATCCGGGAGCGCATGCGCTCGACCAGCTTGGCCAGGGCGGTCACGACGGCCGCGATGACGTCGTCCTCCTTGAGCCAGTTGTCCGGGATCTGCGGCACACCCGACGACTCGGCCACGGTCTTCGCCTTGCCGTTCGGCGAGATGCCGAGCGCGGACGCCCGTTCGGCGACCTCGTCGGTGTAGGTGCGCGCCGTGGTGACCAGTTCGTCGAGCTGGAGGTGGACGCTGCGGAAGTTCTTGCCGACCACGTTCCAGTGCGCCTGCTTCGCGACCAGCGACAGGTCGATCAGGTCGACCAGGGTGGCCTGGAGCACCGCCGCGACGGCCTTCTTGTCCGACTCGGACAGCGGACTGGTGATCGGGGACTTGGCCATGGTGCTAGCGCCTCCTTCACACGGTGGCGGTGAGAGCCACCTCGATGTTGCCGCGCGTGGCGTTGGAGTACGGGCAGATCCGGTGGGCCCGCGCGACCAGGTCGTCGGCCACCGGCTGCTCCACCCCGGGCAGGTGCGCGTGCAGGGCCACGGTGAGCTGGTAGCCGCCCCCGCCGTCCGGGCCGATGCCGACCCTCGCGGTGACCTCGGTCGCGGGCGTCGGCACCTTCACCTGGCGGGCGGCGACCTTCAGCGCGCTGTGGAAGCACGCCGCGTACCCGGCCGCGAACAACTGCTCGGGATTCGTCCGGTCACCGCCGGGACCGCCCAGCTCGGTGGGCGTGGTCAGCCGCAGGTCGAGCACGCCGTCCGCCGAGCGGACCTCGCCGTCGCGGCCGTCGCCGACCGCGGTCGCCTCCGCCGTGTAGAGCACCTGCATCACGTTCTCCTTCGAGCTGGTGGCTCGGAGTTCCTCTTTCCCCTCGACACCCGGTTCGCACCGGACCGCTCCGCGTGGGGCGGCAGCTCACGCCGGTCAAGGCTTACCCGTCCAGTAGAGCCGTCAACCGGCTTGTGACATGGCGAACGTGGCGACCTGTCGCCCGATCGTGCGCAAAGTGTCCGCGACCGTGGGATCGGAGCAGCCCCCTTCGAGGTCGAACTCGACCTCGCCGGAGTTGATCGCCGAGCCGAGCGGGGTGGGCCAGCCGCGCAGCGCGTGCACGATGGAGCGCAGCGCGGTCAGCGTGGTGACCGACGCCTGCCAGCCGCGCGCGGTGGCCACGCAGCCGACCGCGCGGCCGTCCAGGTAGACCCGGGAGTCCCCGCGCAGGTCCTCGACGTAGTCCAGGGCGTTCTTGACCAGGCCGGACACCGTGCCGTGGTAGCCGGGCGAGACGAGCACCACGCCGTCCGCCGCGCGCAGCGCCTCGACCAGGCGGCGGGCGTTGTCCGGGCGGTCGGCGACGGCCGGGTCGTAGAACGGCAGCACCAGCTCCGGGCCGCTCACCTCGATGACCTCCGCGCCCGCGTCCGCCGCACCGGAGAGCGCGATCCGCAGCGCGCGTTCGGACTGCGAATTCGGGCGCAGCGATCCGCCGATGCCCACCACCGTGACCGTCATGCCCCCGATCCTGCCACCTCGACCTAGCTGGAGGTCCACACCCTGGCAGCGGGTCCTACTCGCGGGTAACCTGCGTCTCATGTCGAAGCTCGCCGAGTCGTTGCCCCCCGGTTTCCTGGCCGGTGCCCTGCGATTCGCGTTCGGCCTGCCCCGGCCGCTGCGCAGGCTGATCACCGGCCCGCCGATCACGTTGGACGGCCAGCGCCTGCACCCCGAAGCCCACCTGCTGCTGCGGCTCCAGCAGCTCAGCGGCGAGGACTGGCGGACCACTTCGCCCGCCGCCACCCGGGCGGCGCTGACCCGGAGCAACGCCCTGGTGTCCGGACCGGCGGTCGAGGGCGTCGCGGTCCGCGCGGTGACCATGGACGGCGTCGGCGGCCGTTTCTACACCCCGCACGGCCTGCCCGGTGGCTCGCCGCTGCTCGTCTTCTACCACGGCGGCGGCTGGGTCAGCGGTGACCTGGACAGCCACGACAACCTGTGCCGGTTCCTGGCCGTCGAGGCGGGCGTGCGGGTGCTGTCGGCGGACTACCGGCTCGCCCCCGAGCACCCCTTCCCGGCCGCGACCGACGACGCCCGCACGGCGTTCGAGTGGGCCGCGGCGAACGCCGCCGAACTGCGCGTCGACCCGACCCGGATCGCGATCGGCGGGGACAGCGCGGGCGGGAACCTGGCGGCCGTGACGGCGCTGCACGCCGGCGCGGTGAAACCGGTGTTCCTGCTGCTGTTCTACCCGGCGGTGGACGCGACCGCGCGACGCCGGTCGCGGGAGGTCTTCGGCAACGGGTTCTTCCTGACCGACGCCAAGATGGACTGGTTCCTGAACCACTACGCGCCGTCCCGCTCGGCGCACGCCGACCCCAGGCTGTCGGTGCTGCTGGCCGAGGACCTGAGCGGGCTGCCGCCGACCTACCTGGCCACCGCCGGGTTCGACCCGTTGCGCGACGAGGGCGAGGAGTTCGCGGAGAAGCTCGCGGCGCAGGGGGTCCCGGTGGTGCTGCGGCGGTACGAGGGGCTGTTCCACGGCTACGCGAACATCCTCGGCGTGGGCGGCGTGTTCCGGGAGGCGGTCGCGGAAGCGGTCGGGGCGTTGCGCACCGGACTGGCCCTGGCCAACGCGCGCAAGGGCGTGGCCGAGACGGCGTGAGGGTCCGGCCGGCCCCGGCGCGGGTTCGCCCCGGGGCCGGGCGGGCGGACAGCACGGCGGGCGGACAGCGCGGCGGGGAGGAGCCGGAGCCCCTCCCCGCCGTGACGACCGATCCGGTCGGTAGTGCCTACTTGCCGAAGGCGGCGGCGATCTTGTCGCCGATCTCCTTGTCGACGCTGCGCCAGTACGCGAAGACGCGCTCCAGCACCGGGGCGGACACGCCGTTGCCCGCGTGGTTGATCACGGTCTGCACCAGGCGCTCGCGCTGGGCCTCGTCCATGACCTCGCGGACCAGGGTGCCGGCCTGGCCGAAGTCGTCGTCCTCGGCGTGCAGCGTGTACGCCGAGCGCACGACGCCGTCCTCCACGCCGTACGCGGACACCGTCTCGCCGGCCGTGGCGGCGCTCGCGTGCGGGCCGCCGTACGAGTTCGGGGCGTACACCGGGTCGGACGCGTTGGAGTACCGCATCGCGCCGTCCTTGGAGTACGAGTTGACCGGGGACTTCGGCCGGTTCACCGGGAGCTGGGCGTAGTTCGCGCCGATCCGGTACCGGTGGGCGTCCGGGTAGGCGAAGATGCGGCCGATCAGCATCTTGTCCGGGGACGTGCCGATGCCGGGCACCAGGTTGGTGGGCTCGAACGCGGCCTGCTCGATCTCCGCGAAGTAGTCCGCCGGGTTCCGGTCCAGGACCAGCTTGCCGACGGTGATCAGCGGGTAGTCCCCGTGCGGCCAGACCTTGGTCAGGTCGAACGGGTTGAAGCGGTAGTCCTTGGCGTCCTCGTACGGCATGACCTGGACCTTGAGCGTCCACGACGGGAACTCGCCGCGCTCGATGGCGTGCCACAGGTCGGCGCGGTGCGCGTCGGCGTCCTCGCCGGCGATCCGGGCGGCCTCGTCGGAGGTCAGGGTCTCGATGCCCTGGTCGGACTTGAAGTGGTACTTCACCCAGAACTTCTCGCCGGCCGCGTTCTCCCACAGGTACGTGTGCGAGCCGTAGCCGTTCTGGTGCCGCCACGTCTTCGGGATGCCCCGGTCGCCCATCAGCCACGTCACCTGGTGCGCGGTCTGCGGCTGCAACGTCCAGAAGTCCCACTGCATGTCGTGGTCGCGGCGGCCGGTGTCGGCGCGGCGCTTCTGGGAGCGGATGAAGTCCGGGAACTTGATCGGGTCGCGCAGGAAGAACACCGGCGTGTTGTTGCCGACGAGGTCGTAGTTGCCCTCGCTGGTGTAGAACTTCAGCGCGAAGCCGCGCGGGTCGCGCCACGTGTCGGGCGAGCCCAGCTCGCCGGCGACGGTCGAGAAGCGCAGCAGCGTCTCGGTCTTCACGCCCGGCTGGAACAGCGCGGCCTTGGTGAAGCGGCTGACGTCCTCGGTGGTCTCGAAGTGGCCGAACGCACCGCCGCCCTTGGCGTGCACGACCCGCTCGGGCACGCGCTCGCGGTTGAACTGGGCGTTCTTCTCGATCAGGTAGTGGTCCTGGAGCAGGATCGGGCCGTTCGCGCCCAGCGTCAGGGAGTGGTCGTCGCTGGCGACCGGGATGCCCGCGTTGTTGGTCGTGTGACGCACTTCGGTCACGCTTGTAGCTCCTTCTTCGGATGCGGCGGTCAGGTGGTCGGACGACAGTCCGGGCACGTACCCCAGAACAGGACCTCTGCCTCGTCCACGGCGAAGCCGACCGTGTCCGAGGGCTCCAGGCAGGGCGCGGCACCGTGGACGCAGTCGACGTCCTCGGTCCGCCCGCAGTGCCGGCACACGAGGTGGTGGTGGTTGTCACCGATCCGCGTCTCGTACCGGGCCGGGTGCCCGGCGGGCTCGATGCGGCGCAGCAGGCCGGTTCGCGCGCACACGTTGAGCACGTCGTAGACGGCCTGCGTGGACACGGCCCCCAACCTGGCCCGCACGCCTTCCGCAACCTGGTCGGCGGTCGCGTGCGGGTGCTCGGCGAGCCAGCCCAGGACCGCGATCCGGGGCGCGGTGATGCGCAGTCCGGCGTCCTTGAGCAGCTCACGTGGTCCTGGGGTCATAGCTCCACCACCTCATCACGTTTTCTGGAATCAGTCAAGAAAACGAAGGGTTAAACCTCTTGCCCGCACGCGTGAAGATGGGCTGGTGAACCTCGCGCCCTACCTCGCGGTCCTGCGCACGCCCCGGCTGCCGTCGCTGATGCTGCTGATGCTCGTCGCCCGGGTGCCCGCGACGGCGGCGGGCATGACGATCACCATGCACGTGCTGCTCAGCCTCGAACGGGGCTACGGCGCGGCGGGCCTGGTCGGGGCGATGGCCACCGTCGGCATCGCGGTCGGCGCGCCGCTGATGGGCCGGCTCACCGACCGGCGCGGGCTGCGCGCGATGCTCCTGCTCTCCATGCTGTCCGAGGCGCTGTTCTGGTTCATCGCGCCGTTCCTGTCGTTCGAGGTGCTGCTGGTCACCTGCTTCGTGTCCGGGATCGCGGTGATGCCGGTCATGCAGATCGGCCGGCAGGTCACCACCGCCCTGGTCGGCGAGGCGGGGCGGCGGACCGCGCTGGCGATGGACTCGATGGCCGTCGAGGTCGCGTTCATGGCCGGACCGGCGCTGGGCGTCCTCCTCACCACGCACTGGCACAGCCGGGTCGCGATGTGGGCGATCGGCGCGTCCATGGTGGTGTTCGGGCTGGTCCTGTACGCGGTGAACCCGCCCATCCGGGACGACGCGGACCACGGCGCGCCGGTGCCGCGCGCCCAGTGGCTGACCGGCCCGGTGGTCGGCGTGCTGATCAGCGCGGGCGGCGCGACGTTCGTGCTCTCCGGGGTCGAGGTCGCCGTGGTCGCGAGCATGCGCGGGATGGGGTTGACCCCCTGGACGGGCGCGCTGATCGTGGTCATGTGCGTGGCGTCGCTGATCGGCGGGTTCGTCTACGGCGGCCTGGACCGGGTGCCGCCGGTGTGGGTGATGATGGGCCTGATGGGGGTGCTCGCGGTGCCGATCGGGCTGTTCGTCGGCACGCCGTGGGTGCTGGCGCTCGCGCTGGTGCCGACGAACCTCCTGTGCGCGCCGACCATCGCCGGCACCGGCGAGGCGATCACCCGGATGACGCCGGGCTCGGCGCGGGGCGAGGCGATGGGGTTGCAGGGGTCGGCGTTCACGCTGGGCGCGGCGCTCGGCGCGCCGTTCGCCGGGTTCGTGATCGACCACTCGTCGCCCGCGTGGGGGTACTTCGTGGCGGGCCTGGGCGCGGTGGCGATCGCCGCCGGCTCGTTGGCGCTGACGTCCAGGAGTCGCGGACCGCGCGTGGCGCTGCCCCGGTGAACACGCCCCCGGGGCCACCGGCCGCCGCGCTCAGAAACCCAGCGCGCTCAGGGCTTCGTAGAGCTGCTCCACGACCGGGCGGTGCCGGGCGTAGTAGTGCTGCGCGACGGCGTCCGGCTTGATCACGTGCGTCGGCTTGATCAACGTCGCCGCCGCGCGCAGGTCCGGCAGCTCGCCCAGCGCGTACCACGCCAGCAGCCCCGCGCCGACGCCCGAGCCCTCGCTGTCCTCGGCCGCCTCCAGGTCCAGCCCGAGCGCCGACGCCAGCACCGAACCCCACAGGGCGCTGCGGAACGCGCCGCCCGTCACCCGCACGGCGTGCACCTCGGCCACCGACCGCACCGCGTCCAGCACCAGCGCCATCTGCTGCGCCACGCCCTCCACCAGCGCCCGGGTGATCTCCGCGCGACCGTGCTCCCGCCGCACCCCGATCAACGCCGACCGCGCGTCCGGGTCCCACCACGGGGCCCGCTCCCCCAGCAGGTACGGCAGCGCGACCACGCCCGCCGCCCCCGGCGGGACGCCCTCGGCCTCCCGCAGCAACGTCGGCACGTCCACCTGGAACGTGTCGGCGGCCCACTGCGCGACGACACCGCCGTTGCTCACCGCACCGCCCGAGACCCACAAGCCGTCGGCGATGGCGTAGCAGAACACCCGTCCCCGCTCGTCCACGGAGGGCCGGTCGCGCACCACCCGGAGCGCACCGCTGGTCCCCATGGACACCGCCGCGACGCCCGGCACCACCGCGCCGACGCCGAGGTTCGCCATCGGGCCGTCACCGCCGCCGAGCACCACCGGCACCCCGCGCGGGATGCCGGGCACGTCCAGGACGAGCGGGAACGCCGTGGTGGGCGGCAGGAGTTCGGGCAGCGCCGCCGCGCGCACCCCGGCGAACGCCAGGGCGTCGGGGTGCCAGGCCAGCGACCGCAGGTCCATCAACCCGGTGCCGGACGCGGACGAGTGCTCGGTGGCCAGTCGGCCGGTCAGGCGCAGGGCGACGAAGTCCTTGAGCCCGCACCAGGAATGGGCCGTGATCCCGTGCGCGGTGAACCAGGCCAGCTTCACCAGCGGCGACATCGGGTGCACGGGCGTGCCGGTGGCCCGGTGCAGCGCACGGCCCTCGGGCGTGCCGCGCAGGCGGGACGCCTCGGCCACCGCCCGGTTGTCGGCCCAGCTCAACGACGGGGTGACCGGCATCCCGCTGGAACCCAGGCCCAGCAACGTGTGCATCGCGCCGGTCAGCACCAGCGCGCGCACCCGGTGCCCCTGCGCGGCGACCTCCGCCAACGCCCGGAGCGCCGCCTGGAAGACCACTTCGGGATCGTGCGTCGCCTCGCCCGACGGCGTGGTGCGCATCGGGTACCCGTGCTCCGCCGAGGCGAGCACACCCGCGTTCCGGTCGACCGCGATGACCTTGGTGGCCGTCGTGCCGAGATCCACTGCCAGCACTGCCTCAGCCATGCCGCGAACCTACCCGCCCGCCGCCCGCGCCGGGCCGTCCCGCCCGTACCCGGAGGAACCGACGACCCCGCCGGAGCCCGGTGGACCGGGTTCCGGCGGGGTCGGGAGGGGGTGGTGGCTAGAGCCGGCCGACCAGTTCTTCGGCGATCTCGTAGGTGTTCAGCGCCGCGCCCTTGCGCAGGTTGTCCCCGCACACGAAGAAGTCCAGCGTGTTCGGGAAGTCCAGCGCCTGGCGCACCCGGCCCACGTAGGTCGGGTCCTCGCCCACGACGTCCACGGGCGTCGGGAACTCCTTCGCCGCCGGGTCGTCCACCAGCACGATGGTCGGCTGCTCGGCGAGGATCTTGTGCGCCTGCTCGACGGTCACCTCGCGGGCGAAGGTCGCGTGCACGGCCAACGAGTGCGTGGTCACCACGGGCACCCGGACGCAGGTGGCGGACACCTTGAGGTCCGGGATGCCGAGGATCTTGCGCGACTCGTCGCGGACCTTGAGCTCCTCGCTGGTCCAGCCGTCGTCCTTGAGCGACCCGGCCCACGGCACCACGTTCAGCGCCAGCGGGGCCGGGAACGGGGAGTCGGAGACCGGCAGGCCCGCCGCCTCCAGGGCTTCCCGCACGTCGCCGGCGCGGACGCCGACCTCCTTGCCCGCCAACGCCTCCAGCTCGGCGTACAGCCGGTCGATCGCGGACTGGCCGCCACCGGACGCCGCCTGGTACGACGCCACCACCAGCTCGCGCAACCCGAACTCGCGGTGCAGCGCGCCGAGCGCGGCCATCATGGACAGCGTCGTGCAGTTCGGGTTCGCGATGATCCCCTTGGGGCGCGCGGAGATCTCGGCCGCGTTCACCTCGGGCACCACCAGCGGCACGTCCGGGTCCATCCGGAACGCGCCGGAGTTGTCGACCGCCACCGCGCCGCGTTCCGCCGCGATCGGTGCCCACTGGGCGGACACCTCGTCCGGCACGTCGAACATGGCGACGTCGACGCCGTCGAACGCCTCCGGCGACAGCGCGACGACGGTCAGCTCCGCGCCGCGCACGGTGATCTTCCTGCCCGCCGACCGGGGCGAGGCGATCAGCCTGATCTCGCCCCACGGCACCGACGGCCGGCGGTTGATGATGTCGATCATGACGGTGCCCACGGCACCGGTCGCGCCCACCAGGGCCAGCGTCGGGCTCATCGTCCACTCCCCGCGTACACCACGGCCTGCTCGTCCCCGCCCAGCTCGAACGCGTCGTGCAGCGCACGGACCGCGTCGTCCAACTGGGTGTCCCGGCAGATGACCGAGATCCGGATCTCCGAGGTCGAGATGATCTCGATGTTGACCCCGGCCGTCGCCAGGGCCTCGCAGAACGTCGCCGTCACGCCGGGGTGCGAGCGCATCCCCGCGCCGATCAGCGACACCTTGCCCACGTGGTCGTCGTAGAGGACGGCTTCGAAGCCGATCTCCGCGCGCACCTTCTCCAACGCCGCCACCGCGCGCGGGCCGTCGTCCTTCGACAGCGTGAAGGTCACGTCGGTGCGGCCGGACACGGCCTGGGAGACGTTCTGCACGACCATGTCGATGTCGAGTTCCGCCTCGGCCACGACCCGGAAGATCCGAGCCGCCACGCCGGGGTGGTCGGGGACCGCGGTCACGGTCACCTTGGCCTCGGACCGGTCGTGCGCGACGCCGGTGATCATCGCCTGTTCCACGGGAAGGTCCTCCACTGACCCGGACACGATGGTCCCGGGCTTGTTGCTGAACGAAGATCGGACGTGCACCGGGACGCCGTAGCGACGGGCGTACTCGACGCAGCGGAGCATGAGCACCTTGGCCCCGCACGCGGCCATTTCGAGCATCTCCTCGTAGGTGATGGTCTCCAGCCGGCGGGCGTTGGGCACGATGCGCGGATCGGCGGTGAAAACGCCGTCCACATCGGTGTAGATCTCGCACACGTCGGCTTTGAGGGCCGCCGCCAGCGCCACGGCGGTGGTGTCGGTGCCGCCCCGGCCGAGCGTGGTGATCTCCTTGCTGTCCTGGCTCACGCCCTGGAAGCCAGCGACGATCGCGATGGCCCCCTCGGACAGCGCGTCCTGGATGCGGCTGGGCGTCACGTCGATGATGCGCGCCTTGCCGTGCACGGACGTGGTCAGCACACCGGCCTGCGAGCCGGTGTACGAGCGCGCCTGCGCGCCCAGCGAGTGGATCGCCATCGCCAGCAACGACATGGAGATGCGCTCACCGGAGGTGAGCAGCATGTCCAGCTCGCGGGCGGGCGGTACCGGGGACACCTGGCGGGCGAGGTCGAGCAGCTCGTCGGTCGTGTCGCCCATCGCGGAGACGGCCACCACGACGTCGTTGCCGGCTTTGCGGGTCGCGACGATGCGCTCGGCCACCCGTTTGATCCGCTCGGCGTCCCCGACCGAGGAACCGCCGTACTTCTGGACGACGAGCGCCACAGATCCTCTCCCTCCGAGCCGAAGCCTGAGCGGGGAAACCCCAGCTCGAAGGGCAGACTACCCGTCCGGCGAGGCGGACAGCGGGGACCGTGACGGGCACTACCCTCGTGGTCGTGTCAACCCTGGAGGCCGTCCACGTGGAGCCGGAGGGCGCACCGGTGCCGGTGCGCGAGCGGCTGGCGCGCGCGGCGAGACACCGGGTGACCTCGGCGCTCGCGCCGGCCGTGCTCTACCTGCTGGTCCGGGAAACCGGGCTGCTGGTGCTCCGGGTGATGTCCGAGCGGTGGGACAAGGACCTGACCCGGGTCCTCACCGCGTGGGACGGGCAGTGGTTCCTGGGCATCGCCGAGGGCGGCTACGCGAACGTGGACCGCGGGCTGGTCGACGCGTTCTCCCGGCGCACCGACGAGACGCCGCTGGCGTTCTTCCCCGGCTACCCGGCACTGGTGCGGTGGGTGGACCACCTGCCCGGCGTCACGCCGGTCGGCGCGGGGTTCGCGGTGTCGCTGGTGAGCGGGCTGTGCTGCGCGTACGGCCTGCACCGGCTGGGGCGGCGGGTGTTCGGCGGGTCGCGCCGGGCCGGGCTGGTCCTGGTGGTGCTGTTCGCCGCGTCGCCGATGGCGGTCGTGCTGTCGATGACCTACTCCGAGGCCACGTTCTGCGCGCTGGCGGCGTGGTCGCTGGTCGGCGTGCTGGAACGGCGGTGGCTGCTCGCGGGCGCGTGCTGCGCGGCGGCCGGGCTCGTGCGGCCCACGGCGGCGGCGCTGGTCCTCGCGGTGTGCGCGGCGGCGGTCGTGGCCGCGATCACCCGGAAGGACGGCGTCCGGCCGTGGGTGGGCGGGGCGATCGCGCCGCTGGGCCTGCTCGGCTACCTCGGGTACGCGGCGGTGCGCACCGGCCGGTGGAACGGCTGGTTCGCGGTGCAGCAGGAGGGCTGGGACTCCCGCTTCGACGGTGGCGCGGCCACCTGGAAGTTCGCGCTGCTCGTGCTGGGCGACCCGCGCTCGGTGCTGGAGCTGGCCACGGTGTGGTTCCTGGTCGTGGCGATCGCGCTGGTGGTGGTCGGGCTGCGGCGCGGCCTGGAGTGGCCGCTGGTCGTGTACGGGGTGGGCGTGCTGGCCATGGACCTCGGGTCGAACGGGCTGATGAACTCCAAGGCGCGGCTGCTGCTGCCCGCGTTCACGCTGCTGGTCCCGGTGGCGCTCGCGCTGGCGCGGCGGCGGACGTCCACGGCGGTGGCGGTGCTGGTCGGGATCGCGGTGTTCAGCGCGTGGTTCGGCGCGTACGCCATCACGGCTTGGCAGTATGCGATCTGATGAAACTCAACCCGATCATCGCCGACCGCTGGAGCCCGCGCGCGTTCGACGCGGACGCCACCGTGGACCAGGCCGACCTGACCCTGCTGCTGGAGGCCGCCCGGTGGGCTCCCTCGCACGGCAACACCCAACCCGCGCGGTTCCTGGTGGGACAGCGCGGCGACGACACCTTCCGACGGATCTTCGACGTGCTGCGGCCCGGCAACCAGACGTGGGCGGGGCGCGCGTCCGCGCTGCTGCTCGGCGCACGGGCGACGACCGACGAGCGCGGACCGGTGCCGAACACCGAGTTCGGGCTGGGGCTGGCCGTGCAGAACCTGGCGCTGCAAGCCGTCGACCTGGGTCTGGTGACCCACCAGATGGGCGGTTTCGACCACGAGGCCGCAGCGCGGGAGTTCGCGCTCCCCGAAGATGTTGTGCCCGTCGTGGTCGTCGCCGTAGGAAAACTCGGTGACGCCGACCTCCTGCCGGAGGAACTGCGGGCGCGGGAACTGCGGGAGCGCGAGCGCAAACCGCTGTCCGAGATCGTGTTCACCGGTACGTGGGGAACGCCGTGGTCCACCGGAGAGCGGTCCGACCACCGCTGACCGGACCACGTGCCGCAACGACGTCGGCGGGCCGGGGCTCGTCCGCCCCGACCCGCCGACGTGACCGCGCGGACTACCTGGCCACGGCACGGGCCAGCAGGCCGGTGACGACCAGCCAGAACACCGCCGCCAAGCCGTAGTTGACGATGACGTCGAGGTTGGCGTTGCCGAACTGGAACAGGCCGGGGAAGAACAGCGCCAGCGGCTCCGCGAGCTGCTGGATGAACCGGAAGAACGCGTTGGCCTGGTTCGCCCCGAAGAGGAGCATGAGGATGTAGAGCACCTCGATGAGCGCGAAGACAGCGCCGACACCGCTGATCACCCGGGCAGCGGTGAAGCCTCCGCTGCGCGTTGAGGTTCGTGATCTGGACATGCGAAAGAGATGCCCGACGCCCTGCCGGGTGAAACACGAACGGGTGAAATTCCACCATCTGGGCGCTCGGTTCCACCTACGGGCGGATTCCGGTTATTGTGTCGGCGTGGCACGTGCCCTCCTGCTTCGCCGCCGTGACGGGGTCTGACCAGACCGGCCCCCCGTCGCGGCTTCGAGCGTTGCCGCCGGTCGTCATCCCACGGCCCGCAGGAGCCTTTTCGCCATGACGACTTCACCCGACGCGTACACCTCGGGCGTCAGCCGCATCCGTCCCCCCGCCCGCCCCGCGCCGGCCGACCAGCCCGCGTGGAACCCGCAGCGCGGCACCTCGATGCCCGTCCACCGCTACCGGCCCTTCCACGAGCTGGTCGAGGTGGTCGACGTACCCGACCGGACCTGGCCGGCCAAGCGGATCACGCAGGCCCCGCTGTGGTGCGCGGTCGACCTGCGGGACGGCAACCAGGCGCTGATCGACCCCATGTCGCCCGCCCGCAAGCGCAAGATGTTCGACCTGCTGGTGCGCATGGGCTACAAGGAGATCGAGGTCGGGTTCCCGGCCGCGTCGCAGACCGACTTCGACTTCGTCCGGGAGATCGTCGAGGACGGCGCGATCCCGCCGGACGTGACCGTCCAGGTGCTCACCCAGTGCCGCCCGGAGCTGATCACGCGCACGTTCGAGGCGCTGCGCGGCGCGGGCAGGGCCATCGTGCACTTCTACAACTCGACCTCGGTCCTGCAACGCCGCGTGGTGTTCAAGGCCGACCGCGAGGGCATCAAGAAGATCGCCACCGACGCGGCCCGGTTCGCGCTGGAGGAGGCGGAGAAGTACCCCGAGACCGAGTTCCGCTACGAGTACTCCCCCGAGTCCTACACCGGCACCGAGCTGTCCTACGCCCTGGAGGTGTGCGACGCCGTCTCCGAGGTCATCCGGCCCACGCCGGACAAGCCGCTGATCATCAACCTGCCGGCCACCGTCGAGATGGCCACGCCGAACGTGTACGCCGACTCGATCGAGTGGATGTCGCGCAACCTGGCCCGCCGCGACTCGATCCTGCTGTCGCTGCACCCGCACAACGACCGGGGCACCGGCGTGGCCGCCGCCGAGCTGGGCTACCTGGCGGGCGCGGACCGGATCGAGGGCTGCCTGTTCGGCAACGGCGAGCGCACCGGCAACGTCTGCCTGGTCACGCTGGCGATGAACCTGTTCAGCCAGGGCGTCGACCCGCAGATCGACTTCTCCGACATCGACGAGATCCGCCGCACGGTCGAGTACTGCAACCAGCTCCCGGTGGCCGAGCGCCACCCGTACGGCGGCGACCTGGTGTTCACCGCCTTCTCCGGCTCGCACCAGGACGCGATCAAGAAGGGCTTCGAGGCCCTGGAGGACGCCGCCAAGGCCGCCGGGCAGCACGTGGACGAGTTCCCGTGGGAGGTCCCCTACCTGCCGATCGACCCGAAGGACGTGGGCCGCAGCTACGAGGCCGTCATCCGGGTCAACTCGCAGTCCGGCAAGGGCGGCGTGGCCTACCTGATGAAGACCGAGCACCACCTGGACCTGCCGCGCCGGCTCCAGGTCGAGTTCTCCAAGGTGGTCCAGGAGGTCACCGACACGCACGGCGGCGAGATCTCGCCGAAGGACATGTGGGACTCGTTCTCGGTGGAGTACCTGGACGGGGCGGTGCCGCTGAAGCTGGTGCGGCAGAAGGTGAGCGCCGACGGCGGCGGCCACGAGAAGATCAAGGCCGTGGTGGTCGTGGACGGGGAGTCCCAGGAGATCACCGGCACCGGCAACGGCCCGATCGCCGCGTTCGTGGACGCCCTGGCCACCGTCGGCTACGACGTGCGGGTGCTGGACTACTCGGAGCACGCCATGGGTGCGGGCGACGACGCCCGCGCCGCCGCGTACCTGGAGTGCGCCGTGGGCGACCGGGTCCTGTGGGGCGTCGGCATCGACAGCTCCACGGTCTCCGCGTCCCTGCGCGCGGTCGTCTCAGCCCTGAACCGGGCCCACCGCTGACCTTCGCCGGCCGCGTTCACCGACCGCGCGCCGGCCGCGTTCGTCAGCCGCGCTCGGCGGCGAGGAAGGCGGCCCACCGCGCGGCCGGGAAGCCGAGCGCGGGGCCGTCGGCGTTCTTGGAGTCGCGCACCCCGGTCCCGGCCGGGGTCGCGCGGACTTCGACGCAGTTGCCGTTGTCCGCCGAGTACGTGGACTTGATCCAGCGGGGGGCGGGGACGGTCATGGTGATCTCCGGTTGCTACAGATCCCTGAGCCGCGAGGTGATCAGGGATCGGGACTCCCGGCGCGACAGCGCCGCTTCGCGAAGATTCTTCGCGGACATGCTATAGGAACGGACCTGCGCGGGGTCCTGCACGTTGAGCGCCCCCTCCTGGAGTTCGACGTACACGGCGTCGCGGAAGTTGTCGAAGCCGAGCAGCACGAACGGACCCGTCGAAGCCGAGTGCACCCCGACGCCGGTCCGGATCACCTGGATGTCCACATTGGACCGCCGGTCCAGTTCCAGCAGGTGTTCGAGCTGGCCGCGCATGGTGTCGTCACCGCCGACCGGCCGGTGGAGCGTGGACTCCTCGATGATCGCGTGCAGCACCAGCGGGCGCTCGACCTCCGACAGCCGCCGCTGGCGCTCCATCCGGAAGTGGACGACGCGGTCGCCCCGGTCGGGCCGGACCCGCCGGGAGAACGCCGTCACGGCGGTGGCGTACGCCTCCGTCTGGAGGAGGGCCGGCAGCACGATCGGCTCGTAGGTGAACTCGGTCGACGCGAGCCGTTCGAGCCCGACGAACGTCCGGAACCAGTCCGGGACCACGTCGGTCCACGCACCCCACCAGGTGCTCTCGTCGTCCTGGCCGGCCAGGGCCACGACGCGGTCGATGTCGGCGCGGTCCGCGCCGTAGAACCCCAGCAGCATGGCGACTTCATCGGGGCGCTGGCGGTACAGGCCCGCCTCGATCTGGCTGATCTTGCCCGAGGTGCACCCGATGACCTTGGCCGCCTCGGTGCCCTTCTTCCGCGCCCGATCGCGGTGCTCGCGCAGTTCGTTGCCGATCAGCCAGCTCAACGCCGAGGCCTCAGCCACCCGTCCTCCTCCGTGTCGGGGCAAGTCTGCCCGGTGGCGCGGCCGGCTCGACAGTCACCCGATTGTGGAATACCTAAAATCTTAGGTGTGTCTATAGCTTAGTTCTGTGCACAGGACGGTGCCCGAGTCGCCGGGAGGCGTGATGTTCCCAGAACCGGATGCCCGGACGCGTGACCGGCCGGGCCTGATCACGTGGACGACCGCGTGGGAGGACGCCGGGCCGGCGCTGGACCTGCTGTGCCGCGCGGCCGAGCGCATCGACATCCTGTCCCCGACCGGAGTGCCCGCGCTGACCGGGCTCGACCCCGCCCGGTGCACCGCCTACGTCTCCGAGGGCACCACCGCCGACCGGTCCGACGTCACGGTCCGCGTCATCCCGTGGCGGGTCGGGCTCTACCCGGGGATCGGGCGGGTGGTCACCCTCTTCCGGCTGCCCGGAGGCCGCGCGGTCGTCCACTACCCCTGCCCCCACGGTGCGGTCTTCACCGAAGACCCCGCCGAGTGCCGCGCCGCGCGCGAGGTGTTCGACCGCCTCCCCGCCTACGCGGCTGAACGTTCGCTGAAGAGGCCGGCCGGTGGGGAGCGATCCGGGCCCGGTTAGCGTTGCCGGGTCATGACCGCCCTGCTGGTGCTCTTCGTGGTCGCCGCCGTGCCGCTGCTGCCCACGGAGGCGGTGCTGATCGGTGCCGGCGTGCTCGCCGCGTCCGGCGAGCTGCCGCTGCTCGCGGTGATCCCGGTGGCGGCGGTCGGGTGCTTCCTGGCCGACCTGGTCAACTACGCGCTGGGGCGCAGCGCCGGGATGCGGGCGCTGCGGCGGTTGCGCCGGCGGCCGGGGCCGCGCGCGGTGGTCGAGTGGACCGCCGACCGGCTCGCCGATCGCGGGGAGCCGGTCCTGATCGCGGTGCGCTGGGTGCCGGGCGGCGGGGTGGTGGCGGCGCTGCTGGCCGGTGCGGTGCGGTGGCCGGTGCGGCGGTTCGTGCCGGTCGCGTTCGCCGGGTCGGCGCTGTGGTGCGCCTGGACCGCCCTGCTCGGGTACTTCGGCGGGCAGGTGGTGGAGGAGCCGCTCGCCGCCGTCGCCCTGTCGTGGGGCGTGGCGCTGCTGGTCGGCGTGCCGGCGGGGATGGCGGTGCGGTCCGCGCGGCGCAGGGCCGTCACGCCCGCCGGGTAGCCCGGTCCAGAGCCGCGCGCACGGCCGCGCGGGCGTGCGCGTAGACGTCCGGGTCGTCGTGCAGCACGGACCGGGCGTTGGCCAGTTGCAGGTAGGCGACCAGCTCGAACGCGAGCTGCGCCGGGTCGGCCGCCAGGTCCGGCACGTCCGCCGCGGCGGTCCGGATCAACTCGACCCAGCCCCGGTCGAACTCGGCGATCGAGTCGCGCACCCGGCCGGTGCGGGCGTCGAACTCGGCCTGCACGGAGTAGAAGAAGCACCCGCCGGGGAACGTGCGGCGCTCGGAGTACGCGAGCCACCCGTCCAGCAGGCGTTCCAGCCGGGCCAGGCCGGTCGCCGCGCCGGCGGGGGTGATCACCTCGTCGACGAAGATCCTGGCCGCCGCGCGCACGGTGGCGAGCTGGAGCTCCTCCTTCGACCCGAAGTGCGCGAACACGCCGCTCTTGCTGATCTCCAGCTCGGTCGCCAGCCGGCCGATGGACAGCCCCTCCAGCCCCTCCACCGACGCGATCACGGCGGCCCGCCGCAGGATCTGCCGCCGGGTCTGCTCGCCGCGCTCCACGCGTCCGTCGACCTTCACCCCACCCACGCTAGCCCCCTTGACCACCCGGCAACTAATTGTACGATCGTTCGTACAACTTCCAAGGGGGCCTCGTGGACCTGCTCGAACTCGACCGGACCGCCATCGACCGCACCACCGCGCTGGTCGCGGCACTCGACCCGGAGCACTACGACCTGCCCACGCCGTGCGCGGGCTGGACCGTCCGGGACGTGGTGCGGCACCTGGTCGACATGGCGATCCAGTACGACGCCGGCGCGCGCGACGGGAAGCCCCGCGCGCGGATCTCCGACGACCTCGTCGCGGCCTACATGGCGGCGGGCGACCTGGTCACCGGGTCGTTCCGGGCCGAGGGCTTCCTGGACCGGGACGCGCTGCTGCCCGGCTTCGGCACGCACCCCGGCCGCAACCTGGTCGGCGCGCACCTGGTGGACACCGTGGTCCACTCGTGGGACCTCGCCCGCGCGCTGGGACGTGACGGCGTTGTGGAGGACGACCTCGCGCTCGTGGCCTACCAGGTGGCCCGCCGCTACCCGGACACGCCGGACGTGCGGGGCCCGGGGGCGGCGTTCGCGTCGCCCGTGGACGTCGCCGAGGACGCCCCGACCACCGACCGGCTGGTCGCGCTGCTCGGCCGTTCGCCCGACTGGCGGCCCTGACCGACCGCGCGGGGTGCCGCCCAGGGGGAGGCACCCCGCGCGGGGGTCACGGGTTGAGCGCCTCGGTCACCGACGCCGGGCCGACCAGGGGGACGTCCGGCGAGAGGCCGTCGTCCTCCTGGACCAGCACGGCCTCGACCTCGTGCGGTCGGATCTTCCCGGCGCGGATGTCCTCCGCCCAGTGGCAGGCGACCTTGTGGCCCGGCAGCACCTCGCGCAGCGGGGGGCGGTCGGACGCGCACTTCGTGTCCTGCTTCCACGGGCACCGGGTGTGGAACCGGCACCCGGTCGGCGGGTTCGCGGGCGAGGGCAGGTCGCCCTTGAGGAGAATCCGCTCGCGGCGGTCCTCCACCAGCGGGTCCGGCACCGGGATCGCCGACAGCAGCGCCCTGGTGTACGGGTGCAGCGGCTCGGCGTAGAGGGCGTCCGAGGTCGCCTCCTCCACCAGACCGCCCAGGTACATCACGCCGACCCGGTCCGAGATGTGCCGCACCACGGCCAGGTCGTGCGCGATCACCAGGTAGGTGAGCCCGAACTGCTCCTGCAACTCCTCCAGCAGGTTCACCACCTGCGCCTGCACCGACACGTCGAGCGCGGACACCGGCTCGTCGGCGATGATCAGGTCCGGTTCGACGGCGAGCGCGCGGGCGATGCCGATGCGCTGCCGCTGACCGCCGGAGAACTCGTGCGGGTACTTGCGCAGCGACGTGGACGGCAGGCCCACGGCGGTCAGCAGGTCCCGCAACCGCTTGCCGGTGGCCTCCTTGCCCTTGTCCAGGCCGTGCGCCCGCAGGCCCTCGACCAGGATCGACTCCACGGACTGCCGGGGGTCCAGGGACGACATGGGGTCCTGGAACACCATCTGCATCCGCCGCCGCGTGGTGCGCAGCGCCTCGCCCTTGAGCGTGGTCAGGTCGGTGCCGTCGAACACCACCCGGCCGGCGGTCGGCTCGGTCAGCCGCAGGATCGCCCGCCCGAGGGTGGACTTGCCGCAGCCGGACTCGCCGACCAGGCCGTAGGTCTCGCCGCGCCGGACGCTCAGGTCCACCCCGTCCACGGCGTACACGTACCCGACCGTCCGGTCCAGCACGATGCCCCGCTTGATCGGGAAGTGCACCTTGATGCCCTGCACGGACATCAACTCGTCCGCGACGGGCTCCGCGACAGGCTCCACGACCGCACTCAGCGGCCCGTCGGGCACCGCCGCCGCTCCGCTCTGCGAGCTCATGCCGTCACCTCCTCGGGCACCGGGGGCTGGACCGGGTTGTGGCAGCGCAACAGCCTGCCGGAGCCCAGGTCCTCCTGCTCGGGCGTCGTCCGGACGCACACGTCCAGTGCGTTCGGGCAGCGCGGCGCGAACGCGCACCCGTGGTCCCACGGGATGTTGTCGGCCACGGACCCCTTGATGGGTTGCAGCTTCTCGCCGCGCGGCGCGTCCAGTCGCGGGATCGAGGCCAGCAGCCCGTGCGTGTACGGGTGGCGCGGCTGCGCGAACAGGTCGTGCCGCTGCGCCTTCTCCACGACCCGGCCGCCGTAGAGGACGTTGACCTCGTCGCACAGCCCGGCCACGACGCCCAGGTCGTGCGTGATCATCACCAGCGCGGTGCCCAGGTCCTGCACGAGTTCCTTCAGCAGGGCCAGGATCTGCGCCTGGATGGTCACGTCCAGGGCGGTGGTCGGCTCGTCCGCGATGAGCAGCCGGGGCCGGCACGCCAGCGCGATCGCGATCAGCGCGCGCTGCCGCATCCCGCCGGAGAGCTGGTGCGGGTACTCGGTCAGCCGCCGGGTCGGGTCGGGGATGCCGACCTTCTCCAGCAGTCCCGCCGCCTCCACCATCGCCTTCTTGCGCGACATGTCCCGGTGCCGCTCCAGCACCTCGGTCACCTGCACGCCGATCGGGATGACCGGGTTCAGCGACGACAGCGGGTCCTGGAAGACCATGCCGAGGTCCCGGCCGCGCCGGTCGCGCATCTCCTTGTCCGACAGCGACAGCAGGTTCGTGCCCTCGTAGGACACGGTCCCGCTGACCCGCGCGCCGCGCTTGGGCAGCAGCCCCATCACGGCCAGCGAGGTGACCGACTTGCCGCAGCCGGACTCGCCGACCAGGCCCACGGTCTGGCCCGGCTCCACGTCGAAGCTCACGTGGTCGACGGCGGTGAAGGGCTTCTCCCCCTTGCGCTCGAAAACCACGGTGAGGTCACGCACTTCCAGCAACGCCATGACTCACCGCCTGCTCTTGGGGTCGAGGGCCTCGCGCAGGGTCTCGCCCATGAGGGTGAACCCGAGCGCCACCACGATGATGCAGCCCGCCGGCCAGACCGCCAGGTGCGGGTGGGTGTCGAACACGTTCTGCACGTCGCCCAGCATCTGCCCCCACTCCGGAATCCGGTCGTCGGGGTTGCCCAGGCCGAGGAACGACAGCGCCGCCGCGTCGATGATGGCCGTGGCCAGCACCAGCGTGGACTGCACGATCACCGGGCCGAGCGAGTTGGGCAGCATGTGGCGGAACACGATCGCGCCCGGCTTCACGCCCAGCGCGGTGGCCGCGAGGACGTGGTCGCTGTGCCGCTGCGCGAGCATGGAACCGCGCAGCAGCCGGGCGAAGACCGGGATCTGCACCACCGCCACCGCGACGATGACGGTGAACTGGTTGGGACTGGCGAACAGCGCGCTGATGCTGAACGCCAGCAGCAGGCTCGGCAGCGACAGCATGACGTCGACGATCCGCATGACCGCGGAGTCGACCCAGCCGCCCAGCGCGCCGGCCAGCGTGCCCAGGGTCAGGCCGCCGGTCAGCCCGATCAGGGTGGCCAGCACGCCGACGATCAACGTCTGCTGCGAGCCGACCAGCAACCGGGAGAAGAAGTCCCGGCCCTGGAGGTCGCCGCCCAGCGGGTGGCCGTCCTGGGGCGGCGGGATCTCGTTGCGCGCCTTGACCACCTGGTCGATGAGCATGGGTTGGGACGGGTCCTGCGGTGCCAACCACGGCGCGAACAGGGAGATCAGCACGAACAGGCCGATGATGACCGCGCCGGTGAGGAACACCGGGCTGCTGCGCAGCGTCCGCCACGCGCTCGCGGCCAGGCTGACCCCGGCGTCGTCGGCGCTCGACGCGGCGAGCGCGTCGATGCGGTCCTTCTTGTTGCGTCCGACTTTGTCGGTGGGAGTGACCATCGCGGGCTACCTCGTCCTGATCCGCGGGTCGATGAACGCGTACGAGAGGTCCACCAGCAGGTTGACCAGCACGTAGACGACCGTGGCCATGATGATCAACAACAGCAGCACCGGGTAGTCCCGTCGTTCGAACCCGATCGCCAGCGCCTGGCCGACCCCGGGCAGCGAGAACACCTTCTCGGTCAGCACCGCGCCGGCGAGCAGCGCACCGGTCTGGAGACCGATCGTGGTGACGACGGGGAGCATCGCGTTGCGCAGGACGTGCCGCCGCCGGATGGTCGGGGCGGTGAGGCCCTTGGACTCGGCGGTGCGCACGTAGTCCTCTTCGAGGACGTCGAGCACGGCCGCCCGGGTGATCCGGAAGACCACCGCGAACGGGATCGTGGCCAGCGCGACGGCGGGCAGGATCAGGTGCTCGATCGAGTTCCACACGGCGTCCCACTCCTGGGTGATGACGCCGTCGAACACGAAGAAACCGGTCACCCGGGTCGCGCCGATCTCGTCCTGGCGACCCTCCGTCGGCAGGCCCAGCACCGAGGACAGGGTGTCCTTGAGGACGTAGGCCAGGAAGAACACCGGGACGGCGACGCCGATCAGCGAGCCGCCGACGCTGAGGTTGTCGAACCAACCGCCGCGCCGCTTGGCGGCCATGTAGCCGAGCGGGATGCCGATCGCGATGGCGATCACGATCGCCAGGAAGCTGAGCTCGATGGTGGCGGGGAACCGCTGGAGGAAGACGTCCATGGCCGGCTTGCCGGGCTGGACACCGGTCGAGGTGCCGAAGTCGCCGGACAGGGCGCGGCCGAGGAACTTGAAGTACTGGACGACGATCGGCTGGTCCAAGCCGAGCTGTCGGGTGAGGGCTTCCCGCGACTCGGGCGTGGCGCGCTCTCCCAGGAGGGCCGAAACCGGCCCACCCGGGAGAGCGCGCAACCACGCGAAGAGCAGCAGGGACAGCACCAGCACCACGCCGACCAGCTGGATGAGCCGTCGGATCGTGTAGCGGAGCATTGAGCTACCCCGTTGTCTCAGTCAGCTCGTCAGCCCTTGGAGGCCGTGCCGAACCGCTCGTCGGTCAGCGGGCTGGGCGTGACGCCCTGGATCTCCTTCTTGAACACGATCGCCGGCGGGGAGTGCGAGATGGCGATGGCCGGCAGGTACTCCTGCATCAGCTTCTTGTTCAGGTCCTCGTACAGCTTGGTCCGCTTGTCGGCGTCCGGCTCGGCGTTCGCCGCGGCCAGGCTCGTCGCGAGGGTCTCGCCCCACGGCGACTTGCCGGTGCTGAAGCGGTTGTCGGTGCGGCCGAAGAACGTGCCGACCCAGTTGTGCGCGGTGCCGTTGTCACCGGTCCAGCCGAGCAGGAACAGGTCCGGGACGTGGCCGTCGACGTCGGTCAGGTAGCCGCCGTTCCACGGCTTGCTGACGGCCTCGACCTTGACGCCGGCCTTCTGGAGGTCCCCGGCGATCGCGCCGTAGAGGTCCTTCGGGCTGGGCATGTACGGCCGGGTGACCTCGGTCGGCCAGTAGAACTTCAGCGTCAGGTCGGACGCGCCGGCCTCGGCGAGCAGCGTCTTGGCCTTCTCGGTGTCGAACTTGACGGCGGTCAGCGACTTGTCGTAGCCGTCGACGCCCGGCGGCATGAACTGGGTGGCGACGGTCGCGCCCTCCGGGAGCTGCGACTTGACGAGCTGCTCGCGGTTGATCGCGTACTCCAGCGCCTGGCGGACCTTGAGGTCCTGGAGCTTCGGGTTGTTCGACTGGTTGATGCCCAGGTACAGCACGTTGAACGGCGGGCGGACCTTGACGTCGAAGCCGTCGCTCTTCAGCCCGGCCCAGTCGGCCGCGTTCGGCAGGTCGTAGCCGTCGATGTCGCCGGCCTTGAGCGCCTGCTTGCGGGCGGTCTCGTCCGGGATGATCTTGAAGACGACCCGGTCCAGCTTGGCCTTGGTGCCGTGGTAGTCGTCGTTGCGGACGATCTCCACCACGTTGTTGGCCTCGTCGAACTTGCCGAACTTGAACGGGCCGGTGCCGGTCGGGTGCTCTTTGGCGTAGGCCGGGTAGGTGAACGCGTCACCGGCCGTCGCGACGTTGTCCGCGTCGTACTTCTTCAGCGCCTCGGGGCTGGAGATCGAGAACGACGTGAAGCCCAGCACCGACGGGAACTGCGAAGTCGCCGAGGTCAACTCGACGACCGCGGTCTTCGGGTCCTTGGCCGCGCACGACTTGAACAGCGACGGCTTGTCCGGGGTGTCCGCGAAGCCGCCGAAGTTGTCCAGCCAGTACTGGGAAACCGCTTCGCTCTGCGCGGCACCCTTCTGGTTGTACCAACGGTCGAAGTTGGCGCAGACCGCTTCAGCGTTGAACGGAGTGCCGTCGTGGAATTTCACATTTTCTTTGAGTGTGAACGTCCACGTCTTGCCATCCGAGGAGGAGTCCCACTTCGTCGCGAGAGCGGGCTCTACGTCGGCGGTGCCCGGCTTGAAGCCGACCAGGCCCTCGAACAACTGGCGGGAGACGCGGAAGGTCTCGCCGTCCGTGGCGTAGAACGGGTCGAACAGCTTGGGGGCACCGGCTGCGCCGAAGGTCAGCGTGCCACCCGACTTGCCGGACCCGGATTCGTCACCGCGCTCGGATTGCGCGCAAGCGGACAGTGCGAGCGCGGCGACGCCGGTCAGGCCGATCGCGGCCGTCCAGCGACGCCGGGCCGTTCGGGAATGAGCCATCAAACACCCCTAGTGGAAATCCGGGATCTCACGGTGTGGTCAGCGACCCTAACCGGTCACCACAACCCTTCAGAGGTAACACAGGTCACGATCCGGCCACGTGAATGACCATTCTCGTACTTCTGGCGCACGTTCGCTGACCCAACGTGACGACATCCCGGCGGGCAAACGCTCTCCTACGCTGTACAACGGACAACAGAAAGCCGCACGCACGCGGAGGGGAGGTCGGGGATGGGCCCACAGGTCGAGTTCCGCGTCCTCGGGCCGTTGCAGGTGCTGGTCGACGGCGAACAGGTGGTCGTCCGCGCAGGTCGTCAGCGGTCTCTGCTGGTCTCGCTGCTCATGCGGGCCGGCTCCAGCGTCCCGGTCGACGAGCTCGCGGAGCACATCTGGGGCGCGGAACCGCCGGCCCGCGCGCGCGGCACGCTCCAGACCTACGTGATGAGACTTCGGCAGGTCCTCGGACCCGCCGTCCCGATCCGCACCGTCCCCGACGCGTACCTGATCGACGTCGACGAGCGGACCATCGACGTCGTCCGCTTCGAGCAGCTCGTCGAGGAGGGCGAGCAGGAGCGCGCGGCGGGCCGGCTGGAGTCGGCGTCCGCGATCTTCACCGCCGCCCTCGGCCTGTGGCGCGGCCCGGCGATGGTCGACGTGCCGTCCGAGGTGCTGCACCGCGACGAGGTGGCCCGGCTGGGCGAGCGCCGGCTGCACGCCGAGGAGCGCCGGGTCGAGGTCGACCTGGAGCTGGGCCGGCACGCCGAGCTGGTGCCCGAGCTGTACCGGCTGACCGGCGAGCACCCGCTCCGCGAGCGGCTGTGGTCGCAGCTCGTGGTGGCGCTGTACCGGTCCGGCCGGCAGGCCGACGCGCTCGGCGCGTACCGCAAGGTCAGCGGCCTGCTGGCGGAGGAGCTGGGCATCGACCCCGGCGACGAGCTGCGCCGGGTGCACCAGCAGGTGCTGGCCGGCGCGCCGGCGCTCGACCTCGGTGCCGCCGCGCCCGCGCGGCGCGACCGGGTGGTGCCCTCCCAGCTCCCCGCCGACATCGGCGACTTCGTCGGCCGCGAGCAGGCCGTGCAGTTGATCGAAGCCCTGCTGCGCACCGCGCAGGGCGTGCCCGTGGTGACGCTGGCCGGGCCGCCGGGCGTCGGCAAGACCGCGCTGGCCGTGCACGCGGCGCACCGGATGCGGCGGCACTTCCCGGACGGCCAGCTCTACGTGAACCTGCGCGGCTACGCCCAGGGCCCGCCGCTGAACGCGGTGGACGTGCTGCCGAGGTTCCTGCGCGCGCAGGGCGTGCCGCCCGAGTCCGTGCCGCTGGACCAGGACGAGCAAGAGGCCCTGTTCCGGTCCCGGCTCACCGACCAGCAGGTGCTGCTGGTGCTGGACAACGCGGCCAACGCCGAGCAGATCCGGCCGCTGCTGCCCGGCTCGCCGGGGTGCGCGGTGCTGGTGACCAGCCGGGACACCCTGCGCGGACTGGCGGTCAGCCACGCCGCGTCCAACGTGCGGCTCGACGTGCTCGACCGCGAGGAGACCCGGGCGCTGCTGGCCGGGATGCTCGGCGAGGAGGCGGTGGCCCGGCAGGCGGACGCGGCGGCGGAACTCGCCGAGCTGTGCGCGCACCTGCCGCTGGCGCTGCGGATCGCGGCGGCCAACCTGCTGTCCCGGCCGGAGACCACCATCGCGTCGTACGTGGAGGAGCTGCGCGCGGGCAACCGGCTCGCCGCGCTGGCCGTGGAGGGCGACGAGCGGGCCGCCGTGCACGCCGCGTTCGACCTGTCCTACACCGCGCTCAAACCCGAGCTGGCGACGCTGTTCCGGCTGCTGAGCCTGGCACCCGGCGACATCACGCCGGACGTGGCGGCGGCCCTGGGCGGGCTGACCACCCAGGACGCCCGGCGCAGGCTGGACCGGCTGGCCACGGCGAACCTGGTGGACAACCACGCGCCCGGCCGCTACCAGTTCCACGACCTGCTGCGGGACTACGCCGCCGAGCGGCTCGCGTTCGACGACGGGCCGGTGGAGGGCGACCTCGCGCACCGCCGGCTGCTGGACTGGTCGATCCGCTCGGTGGACAACGCGACCGAGGCGGTCAAGTCGAGCATGATGCGGCTGCCGCGCGAGTCGGCGGTCACCGGCGTGACCCCCCGACTGTTCTCCACCCCCGCCGAGGCGCTGGCGTGGCTGGACACCGAGCGGGCCAACCTGGTCGCCCTGGTGCTGCACGCGTCGAACCGGCGGCCGGACACCGACTGCTGGCAGCTCGCGGACGCCCTGCGCCGCTACTTCTACTCGCAGGGCCTGCCGGTCGAGTGGCTGGCGACGGCGAAGGCGGGGCTCGCCGTGGCGCAGGTGATCGGGGACCCGGTCGGCGAGGTCGCGATGCTGGCCTCGCTGGGCACCCTGTACTGGGTGATCGGCCAGCACCGGGTGGCCGTGGACTACTTCCGCCGCGCCATCCCGATCCAGCAGCGCACCGGGGCCGCCCCCGACGCCGAGGCCGGGGTGCTGATCAACCTGGGCGGGGTCTACATCGACCTGGGCGAGCTGGAGACGGCGGCGGACTGCCTGGAGCGGGCGCTGGTGATCACCCGCGAGATCGGGGCGCTCCAGCAGGAGGGCATCGCCCAGATCAACCTCGGCGGCGTCTACCTCCAGCTCGGCCAGCTCGACCGGGCGGTGTCGTCGTTCGAGCAGTCGCTGGACGTCGGCAACCGGCTCGGCGTGTGGATCACCCAGGCCGACAGCTACCGCTCGCTGGCCGAGGTGCACCTGTTCCAGGGCCGGCCGGAGCGCGCCGCCGAGCTCTACGAGCGGGCGGGCGACCTGTACGAGCGGGCCGGTGCCCGGGGCTTCGCGCACATCCCGCACGAGGGGCTGGCGCACACGTACGTGATGCGCGGCCGGTACGCGGACGCGATCTCCGAGGCGTCCCGGGCGCTGGCGATGGCGGAGGAGCTCGGCAACCTCAAGGGCGTGTGCGACGCCAAGAACGCGCTCGGCGAGGCCCTGCACGGCGTCGGGCGCACCGACGAGGCCGTGCAGCGGCACACCGAGGCGCTGCGGATCGCCGAGGAGACCGGGTACCCGTGGGGGCTCTGCGCGGCCCGGCAGGGCCTGGCCCACGCCCACCACGCGGCGGGCCGGCTGGACGAGGCGAAGTACTCGGCGAACCAGGCGCTGGACAGCGCCGTCCGGTACCGGCTGCGGCTGGCCGAGGTCGGCGGGCTGGCGCTGGTCGGCCGGGTCTGGCTGGAGCTCGGCGACGTGCCGCAGGCCGTGGACTACGCGAAGCGGTCGCTCGACCTGAGCCGCGGCACCGGGCAGCGGTTCGTGCAGGCGCGGGCCGAGCACCTGACCGGCGACGCGGCGGCGGCCACCGGCGACCGGGAGACCGCCCGCGCCCACTGGACCACCGCGCTGGAGCGGTTCACCGCCATCGGCTCGCCCGAGGCGGCCGTGGTCGGGGCGGTGCTGGACGGGCTCAGTCGACCGTGACCACCCGGTCGGCGCGGGCGCGGGTGCCGTCCACGGCGAACCAGCCCCGTTCGAAGGACTGCCAGCGGACCAGGTGGGCGCGGCTGCGCTCGCCGTCGCGGGCCACGGCCCGCTCCAGCCGGCCCGCCGGGTCGGGGTGCTCGACCCAGACGGCCTCGTCCAGCCGGTCCGCGATCGACCGGCGGGCCGCCGAGACCCCCTCCAGCACCAGCACCTCCGGCACGGCGAAGGTCACCTCGGCACCCGGCCGGGGCCACCCGTGCGACCAGTCCACCCGCCGGTAGCGCGCGGGCCGGCCCGCCCACAGCGGGTCGAGCACGCCGGAGACCAGGCGCGGCCACCACGACACCGGGTCGTCCCAGGTGGCGAAGTGGTCGGTCGGCACCAGCGCCGCGCCGAGCCGCCCGGCCAGCGCCGCCGCCCACGTCGACTTGCCCGACCCGGACGGCCCGTCGACCGCGATCAGCCTCACATGCTGCGCCGGCCGGACAGCGCCCGGCCGAGGGTGAGCTCGTCCGCGAACTCCAGGTCGCCGCCCATCGGCAGACCCGACGCGAGCCGCGTCACGGTCAGGCCGGGGAAGTCGCGCAGCATCCGGACCAGGTAGGTCGCGGTCGCCTCGCCCTCGGTGTTCGGGTCGGTGGCGATGATGATCTCGTCGACCTCGGTGCCGATCCGGGTCAGCAACTGCCGGATGCGGAGCTGGTCGGGGCCCACCCCGGACAACGGGTCCAGCGCGCCGCCCAGCACGTGGTAGCGGCCCTTGAACTCGCGGGTCCGCTCGACCGCCAGCACGTCCTTCGGCTCCTCGACCACACAGATCAGGGTCAGGTCGCGGCGCGGGTCGCGGCAGATGCGGCAGGTCGTCTCGGCCGAGACGTTGCCGCACACGTCGCAGAACACCACGCCGTCCTTCACCTTCTGCAAGACGTCCTGGAGCCGGCCGATGTCGGCCGGGTCCGCCGCGAGCAGGTGGAAGGCGATGCGCTGGGCGCTCTTGGGACCGACGCCCGGCAGCCTGCCGAGTTCGTCGATCAAGTCCTGGACGGGCCCCTCGTACATCAGCCGAACAGCCCGCCGAGGCCGCCCATGTCGTCCAGGCCGCCCATGCCGGACGCGAGCGGGCCCATCTTCTGCGAGGCGAGCTCCTGCGCGGCGCGGTTCGCGTCCCGCACGGCCGCGACGACCAGGTCGGACAGCGTCTCGACGTCGTCCGGGTCGACCGCCTTCGGGTCGATCTCCAGGCTCTTCAGCTCGCCGTTGCCGGACACCACGGCGGTCACCAGACCGCCGCCCGCGGTGCCGGAGACCTCGGCGTCGGCCAGCTCCTGCTGGGCGACCGCGAGTTGCTGCTGCATCTTCTGCGCCTGCTGGAGGATCTGTTGCATGTTCGGCCCACCGGGTTGCACCGCGGGTTCCTCTCCGTCGGGGGTAGGCCACCAGGGTAGCCGCGTGGATCAGCCCTTCAGCGGGCGCGCACCGAGCTGCTCGGCGAGCAGCTTCAGCACGACGGCCTCCGGGTCGAGCCGTTCGCCCGTGTCGTCGTCACCGGGCCGGGCGGCCTCGGCGAGCATCTCCTCCTCGTCCACCGGTTCCGGCGGAAGGGGCTCGTCCGGGTCCGGCGGCTCGGGCGGCAGCGGCACGTCGTCGGCCGGCGCGGCCCGGCCCGGCGCGGGCCGGGGGGGTTGTTCCGGCGCGCGGGCCTGGCTGGGCCGGGTCGGCGCGGGCCGCTGCGGGCGGGCCTGCTGGGGCGGGCGGGCGGACGCGGGGGCCGCGTCGCCGTGCACGCAGGAGACCTGCCAGGTGCCGCCGAAGGTCTGGCCGAGCGCGGACGCGATCGCGTCGACGTTGCGCTGCTCCGCGAGCCGGCGGGCCAGCGGGGCGGACTTGTGGCTGATCGTGACGGACGTGCCGACCACGTCGCCGATCGTGGCGCTGGTGAGCAGCGCCCCGGCACTCGGCCCGGCGATCCCCCGCACGATCCCGCACAGGTCGGGCCACCGCCGCCGGATCTCCCCCGCGTCCGTACCCGGCGCGCTCGCGGGGGCGGGTTCGGGCTCGGCGGACGCGGACTCGGCGGACGCGGGCTCGGCGGGTTCGACCTCGGCGGGCTCGGGGTCATGTTCGGGTTCGGCGGGCTCGGGCTCGTAGCCGGCCGGTTCGCTCGGAGGGGGCACGCTGTCGAGGGGCGAACTGCCGACGACCTCGACGGGCGCGGCCTGAGCCGGCGCGGGCCGGGCCGACGCAGGTTGTGCCGACGCGGGCTGGGTCGGCTCGGGTTGAACCGGTGCGGACTGGGTCTGCGCGGGTTCGTCGGCGGGGGCCGGGCGTCGGGAAGGCCGTTGGAAGGTCCGCCCGCTCTCCGGCGCACCACCCGCAGCGCCGACCGGCGCGGAGCCACCGTGCGCAGCACCACTCACAGCACCGCCGCCACTCCCCGCGCTGCCACCCACAGCCCCACCCACGGCACCACTCGCAGAACCGGCGGGTGCGGCATTCCCGGCCGGCGGGCCGTGCTTCTCCAACTGCTCGATCCGTTGCAGCAGCGCCGCTTCGGTGTCGCTCGCCGAGGGCAGCAGCATGCGGGCCGCGACCAGCTCCAGCAGCAGCCGGGCCGCGGTCGACCCGCGCATCTCGGTCAACCCCTGGTGCAGGACCTCGGCCCACCGGGTGACCGTCGCGGGCCGGGTCGCCTCGCGCTGCGCGACCATCTTGACCACCACGTCGTCCGGCGCGGACACCAGGCCGCGATCGGCGGCGTCCGGGACGGCGTGCAGCAGCACCAGGTCCCGCAGCCGGTCCAGCAGGTCCGAGGCGAACCGGCGCGGGTCGTGCCCGGCGTCGACCAGCCGGTCGATGGTGCCGAACACCGCCGACCCGTCGCGTGCCGACAGGCCGTCCACCACGTCGTCGATCAGCGCCACGTCGGTCACGCCGAGCAGCGAGATCGCCCGCTCGTACTTGACACCGTCCGCGCCCGCGCCCGACAGGAGCTGGTCCATCACCGACTGGGTGTCCCGCGCCGACCCGCCGCCCGCCCGGATGACCAGCGGGAACACCGACGGCTCCACGGCGACGCCCTCGGCGGCGCAGTTGCGCTCCAGCAGCGCGCGCATCGAGGACGGCGGGATCAGCCGGAACGGGTAGTGGTGCGTGCGCGACCGGATCGTCGGCAGCACCTTGTCCGGCTCGGTGGTCGCGAAGATGAAGATCAGGTGCTCCGGCGGCTCCTCCACGATCTTCAGCAGGGCGTTGAAGCCCTGCGTCGTGACCATGTGCGCCTCGTCGATGATGAACACCCGGTAGCGCGATTCCGCCGGCGCGTAGAACGCCTTGTCGCGCAGCTCGCGGGCGTCGTCCACGCCGCCGTGCGACGCGGCGTCGAGCTCCACCACGTCGACGCTGCCCACGCCGTTGGGCGCGAGGCCGACGCACGAGTTGCACTCGCCGCACGGATCGGGCGTGGGCCCGTTCACGCAGTTCAGCGAGCGCGCGAGAATCCGGGCGGAAGACGTCTTGCCACACCCGCGCGGCCCCGAGAACAGGTACGCGTGGTTGACCCGCCCCGCCCCGAGCGCCGTGCGCAGCGGGTCGGTGACGTGCTCCTGCCCGACCACCTCCGCGAAGGTGGCCGGCCGGTACTTGCGGTAGAGGGCGAGCGCCACAGCGCAGACCCTACCGAAGGGGTCCGACACAGAAAGGGGACCCCGTGCACCCACCAGAGCCCGCTTATCCTTGCTGCCTTCCGGCCCTGGGGAAGTTCGCGAGATGTGTGCCGCACGAGGTCCGCAGCAAGTCTAGCCGATGGCCGGCACCGGCCGGCACCGGCCGGCACAGACCCGACCCCACCGGGCGCGGTGGGGTGCGGACCAGGCACGACGTCCGGGAGGTTCCCGGCCGGCGCGGTCAGGTGCGCACGTCGTTCCACGCCTGGATCAGCTCGTCGATCGCGTTGACGTCCAGCGGCACCGGGTCGCGCGGGTCGCCCGTGCGCCAGTAGGTGATGAACCCGTCCTGGACGCCGTACACGAGCGCGGTCCGCTGTCGACTGTCCACTTCGGTCACCACGACGCAGCGGAGCTGGTCGGTGGTCGCACCGTCGCGGAGCATCCGGCGCAGGTCGTCCCACAGGGTCAGCAGCCGGTCGGACTCCTGCCGGGTGAACTCGACCGCCGTCAGCTCGCTCTCCTCCAGCCAGGCCCAGACGCCCCCGTCGGCCAGGGCCTTCAGCCACAGGTGCAGGCGCTCGCCGGACGCCGACGAGCACAGGTAGCACTCCGCGTCAACGGACGGCACTGATCCCTCCAGCCGTGGGTGCGGTGGTCAGGTCAGGTCCGGTGCCGGGCACCGAACCTGCGCGCGATCTCCGTCAACAGGTCCTCGTCGGACACGGTGGACAGGTCCCATGGTCGCGCCCGGCGGCCGGGCGCGCTCGGGTCGTCGGCGACGATCCCGACCAGCCGGAGGGCTTCCGCGACGTCCGCCCCCACGGCGCGCGCGACCCGCTCAACAGTGGTTTTGGTGGTGCCGACGGCGTAGTGGGCACCGTCGCGGACGGCGTAACCGCGCTCCAACTGCCGCACCTTCGCGTGACTGACTTCCGCCAGTCGGGCGACTTCCGCCACGGACAGCCCGGTCACCCGGCGCGCCTGCCGTAAGTACGGGCCCAGCGGCCAGTCCGGCAGTCGGTCCGGGCCGTCCTCCGGGTGGGTCATGACCCCCAGCCTTCCGCAAACAATCGCAAACCGGCAACCCGGCGTCGTGCGCCCCAAACTCGGACTTGCGCGGGCGCAACGTCGACCACCTGGGCAAACTCCGGCAAACGCCTTCCCTGTGTTTGTTAGTTTGTCTACAGTTTGCGTCATGACACGGTTACCGATAGATCGCGTCCGCCTGACCCACCTCCGGGTGGTGTCGCGCCGGACCCTGACCCAGTTGGCCGCCGAGGTCGGCTGCACGAAGGGTGCGCTGTCCGGCATCGAACGCGGGCACCGCGCGCCCAGCCCCGCCCTGCTCGGCAAACTCGCCGACGCCCTCCACGTCACCCCGGACGACCTGCTGCTCCGGGAGTGCCGGTGACCGGGGAGCACACCCGATGAACCGAGCCCAGGTAGCCGCGCTGCTGGCCGCCGCGGCGGCGCTCGACCCGGCGTTCCCGCCCCAGGACGACGCCGGGTTGGCGACGTGGGCCGCGCACCTGGCCGACGTGCCCGTGACCACGGCGATCGAAGCGCTGCGAACCCACTACCCGGACCGCGCCCGGCCGATCGTGCCCACCGATGTCGTCGCGTACTGGCAGTCGACCCTGGCGCACTCGCCCGGCCGGCGGTGCACCGTGCTGGTGCTGCCGAACGCCCGCCTGCCCGCCGACCCGCGCCACCGCGTCCAGGCGTTGACCGACCTGCGCGCCGCGACCGCGACCCTGGCCCGCGCCACCGGCGTCCCGCCGCTCGGCCCGTGCGCGCTGCGCCTGAGGTGGACCGTCCCCGACGGCCACCGCCGCGACCCCGACCACGTGACCGCGAGCGTGATGGCGTGCGCCGACGGCCTGGCCGACGCCGGCGTGCTCGAAGAGCTGGTGGACCACGGGGCCGAATTGGCGCGCGGCGACGCGCCGACCCTGGTCATCGAACTCCGGCCCGCACTGTGACCAGCCGTTTTGGTCGGGCCATCACCCGTTGGGTAGGCTCCTCCACGGAGGATTCGCATAGCGGCCTAGTGCGCACGACTGGAAATCGTGTTGGGTTAACCCCCTCACGGGTTCAAATCCCGTATCCTCCGCCACGACGAGGCCCCGCCCGGTACACCCGGACGGGGCCTCTCGCGTGTCTACCCGGCGCGTTCCCGCCGGTCACGGCCTCGGCAGGCGCTCCAGCAGGTCCTCCAGCAGGAAGACCAGCCGGTCGACCTGCGCGTGCCCCGTGCTCGGGCGCAGCTTCACGACCTGCGGGTCGTGGTCGCTGGCCTGGTCGGCGAACTCCGCGTTGACGTGCACCACGTCGTACCGGTAGCGGTTGATGTTGGCGCTGATCAGGATGTGGTCCAGGGTCTGCGAGTTGCCGTCGAACACGTAGCTGTAGCGCTCCGCCGGCGGCAATGTCGAGATCAGGTCGACGACCGAACCGCCGGCGGTGAGCGTGGCGATCACGGGCGAGAACTGGAAGTCGTTGATGTCACCCGCCAGGACGACGTTCGCGCCCCGGTCGACGGCCTTCACCTGGTCCACGAACCCGCGCAACGCCGTGGCCTGCGCCGCGCGCTGCACCTCCGACGACCGCACCGGCTCCTGGTAGCGGCCGTGCAACGACTGGTCGCCGCCCTTCGAGTTGAAGTGGTTCGCCACCACGAACACCGTGCGTCCCCGGAACGTGAACTGGCCCGCCAGCGGCTTGCGGCTGGCGTTCCACGCCGGGTTCGCGGGGTCGATGCGGCCCGGTGACGCGGACAGCGCCGCGCGGCCGTTCTGCTTCACCACCGACACCGGGGTCGTCGCGTCGCCGCCGGCGCGGTCCACGAAGGACACCCGCGCCGGGTTGAACAGGAACGCCACCCGGATGTTGCCGCCCGGCTCGCCGCCGTCCGCCTTGTTCGACGGGTCGATCTGCCGCCACTCGTAGCGCGGACCGCCCGCCGCGACGATCGCGTCCACGAACTTCGTGAACGTCGCGTCGGCCGCGACCGTGCCGTCGTCCGTCGCGCCGTTGTTGTCCTGGATCTCCTCCAGCACCACGACGTCCGGCGACGACAGGTTCTTCACCACGGCGGCGGCCAGGCGGTCGAACTTGGCCTGGTCGTTGGTCGCGGCGAGGTTCTCGACGTTGTACGTGGCGACGGACAGCTCGTAAGAGCGCGCCGCGTCGGTCTTCTCCGGCGTGATGCCGCCGGACGCGTAAGTGCCCACGGACTTCGTGGCCAGCGTGTAGCCGCCGAAGTTGGTGTACTCGACGTTGCCCACGGTCGCGCCGCGCCACACGTCACCCACGTTGCTGACCTGCGGGGCGGCGCTGCCCGCCTTGACCTTGATCCGGCCGCTGTTGGGCTGGTCGTAGCCGAGGTAGTTGGTGCCGCCGCGCGCGGTCGGGTTCTGGGTCGGCTTGGTGGTGATCCACGACTCGCCGAAGGAGTTCGTCGGGCCCACCACGCGCGCGTCGTCCACCTGGACGTACATGCCTTCGAGGGACTCGTAGTAGTCCTGGCCGTACGTCGCCGGGACGAGGTCGAGCGCCTCGATGCTGCCACCGCCCGCAGTCGGGAGGAAGCCGTCCGGCGGGGCCAGCACGACCGGCGCGGGCAGCGCGTTGCCCTGGGACAGCACGGTGACCGTCGCGTTGGTGATCTCGGTGAGCGTCAGGTTGGCGTTGCCCGCCGTGTCACCGCCCGGCCGGTACTCCGCGATCGTGCCGCCCACCAGGACGGAGTCGCCCGGGGTGACGGTCGGCGCGACGTCGGCGGTGTAGACGAAAACGCCCTCGCTGGTGCGCGGGTCGGCGTCCGGGGCGGTGTCCTGCACCCAGAAGCCCCGGTCACCGGTGGCGCGGGTGGCCGTGACGACGCCGGGGACGCCCGCGACCTTCGCGCCGGTCAGCGGCGAGACGCGGGTGGTGCCCTGGATGTCGCGAATCCGCTTGTCGCCCGGTTCCGGCTCCGGCTCCTCGTCGCCGGGGCCCTGGCCGCCGGCGTTGACCGGCGTGGGCGCGCCGACGGTGAAGTCGGCGGCGTTGTCGTCGGTGTCGGTCAGCGACGGACGCGCGGCGGACGTGGTGTTGGTCAGGTTGCCGGTGGGCGTGCCCTCGCGGACGACGGTCGCCGTGCCGTAGCCGACCAGGTCGCGCACGCGGGTGTCGGCGGCGCAGTCGGCGGCGGTCTTGCAGGTCAGCGCCGTGGAGGTGGCGACGAGCGCGACCGTGCCGCCGGTGGCGGACAGGGCGGTCGTGCCGGTGGCGTCGGGCGCGGGCAGCGCGACCGTGCCGCCGGCCCCCTTCGCCCCGGCCACCAGGTACCGCCCGCCGGGCCCGACCGCGCCGGTCAACGGCGTGACCTGCCACTGGCTGGCCGGACTGGCACCGGCCGGCAGGTACTGGACGCTCCAGCCGGCCAGCGAGACCGGCGCGGAACCCCGGTTGGCCAGCTCGACGAAGTCCTGGGTGAGCGTCGCGCCGGAGTTGCCCCCGCCGCCGTAGACCTCGGCGATCAGGGCGTCCGGACTGGGTGCGGCGGACGCGGGCGTGACCAGGGCGAGCGACACGGCCGAAGCGGCGGTGACCGCTAATCCGACGCGGAGCGGAGTGGGTCTCAACGGAGCCTCCGGAAGTGGGCGGGTCCGCGCATCCTCCCCGGAACGAGTGAACTCCGGAAGAAGCCGTCACTAACTGTTGCCCATGCGTACGAGTGTTTTCCGGGCTTCGGCGGCCCGGCGGACGAGCGTGACCGGCGGCGCTCCGGTCCGGGCGCGGAATCGAGGTCAACACCCGTTCGAGGCCGGCGGACCACGGTGGTCACCGAGTGTCGTGCCGCATCGGGCCGCCCGTCGCCGTGCGCCTAACTCGCCCGGGGGATTCCCACGATCACTCGAACGTGTGTTCGATATTAGGGTAGGGTTGAGCACGTGCCCGTCCGGTGGCCCTCCCAGCGCCGGCCGGCACAAGCGCGCACAACGGGGGCGCACACGCCTGACGAGGCGGGTCGCGCCCCCGATGCGCGACCACCATCGGACCACACCCGGTCAGCGCGGAGGCCCGGCACCCACACGGGTGCCGGGCCTCCGCTGCACGGACCTCGCCCGCCGACCTTCGCCCTGCCGGCAGACCTCCGCGCCGTTACCGGGCTGCGTCCCGCTAGCGGGGCTTCCGCAGCAGGAGCAGGTAGTAGCCCAGGTGGTCGCGGGTGTAGGAGCACATCAGCCGGATCACCGGCCGCATCCGCTCGAAGAACTCCGAGCCGTAGCGGTCGACGACGTCGTCCTGCCGCTGGGCGTAGAGGAGCTCCATCAGGTCCCCGGAGAAGGACAGGTTCTGCGTCTGGTTCTCGACGTCGACCACTTCGAGGCCGGCGGTGTCCGCCATCTCCAGGAGCTTCGCCGGGGTGGTCGGGAGCCCGCAGAGCCACGTCTCCCGGAACGCGGCCACCTGCTCGTCGGTCGGCGTCCCGCGCGCGGTGAAGTCGCTGACCAGGAAGTGGCCACCGGGCCGCAGGACCCGCGCGACCTCCCGGAAGGCTTGCTGCCGGTCGTCCAGGTGCGGGAACGCGTCGATCGACAGGGCGGCGTCGAAGGAGTCGTCCGCGAAGTCGAGGGCCAGGACGTTGCCGTGGCGGAAGGAGACGCGATCGGCGAGCCCCGCCGACCGGGCCGCCTCGCCGGCCCGGGTGACCTGGTCGCGGCTGACGGTGATCCCGGTGACCCGAGCCCCGCTGCGCCGGGCGATCCGGACGGCGGGCCGCCCGTTGCCGCACCCGATGTCCAGCAGGTGGTCGTCGGCGGTGAGGGCGAGCAGGTCGAGGTGGTGGTCGGTCTGCCGCTCCTGGGCGCGGTTGGCCAGGTCGGTGAGCGTGCTCGCGGGCTCGGTCTCCCCAGGCCGGGACCACAGGCCGATGTGCAGCCCGACGTCCCCGACGGTCAGGGCGTAGAGGTCGCCGAACTCGTCATACGCGGCCCCGACCTCGTCCGGACTGGGCGCGGCGTCGTGACCACCTGTTTCTGCCATCTCCGTGACCCCCTCGACACTCGCGATTACGTGACCTAAGTCACGCTACTTGGCTCAGAGGCGCACGGAACGCCGCCGACAAGGGGACTCATCTAGGCCAAGCGCGGAGAACCAACCGCGCGCAAGGGACTGCGACACCGCCCATGCGCCCACCCCAGGCGGCGCGCCCGAACAAGGACCGCTACAACGCTCGCTGAGTGCGTTCCCACCGAGACTGGCCGTCGCCGACCCCTTCCGACGGCCACGGCGCGACCGTGCGTTCAACCGCCCTCGGGGCACCCCCGTATCGCGCGTTTCGATGGAGACGCGGCGTGCGGTCGGTGGGACACTGGGGTTCATGAGCGAACAGCGGACGCTGACCGCAGCGGTGCACCAAGAAGAGGATTGGTACATCGCCCAGTGTCTTGAGGTCGACGTGGCAAGCCAGGGCCAGTCGATCCAGGAGGCGTTGGCCAACCTCCGCGAGGCTGTCGCGCTGTACCTGTCCGAGGTGCCCGAACCCGAGGTCACCGCCACCCCGCTGGTGACCTCGTTCCAGGTGCCCGGCACGGCCGCGTGAGCCCGGCTCTGTCCGACCTCCCCGTCAGGAAGGTCACCCGCGCACTGGAGTCGCTGGAGTTCGAGCACACCCGCACCAAAGGGAGCCACGCCGTCTACCGCCACCAGGACGGCCGCACGGTCATCGTGCCCCTGCACGGCACCGTCAAGCGCGGAACTCTCGCGTCGATCATCCGTCAGGCGGGGCTCACCCCTGCGGAGTTCCTCGCTCTCCTGTAGCCGCCGCCCCCATCCCTCCCCGGAATCGGTAACTGCGGTAACCGCACAGGTCACACACGACGAATCTTGGCATGGGTACTCCTTGACGGTGCACGGGCCGAACTACGGCAAGACGTTCACAGGAGGGAAGCGGCCACCGTGGCGACGCTAAAGGTTTGGTACGACCAACAGCCGGAGAACGACCTCGGCCCCGGCGACCCCGCCTTCATCGTCACCACCGAGGACGAACTCACCGCCTTGATCGACCGCGTGAATGCGACATCAGCCATCCAGCCGTGCCCGTCGCTGATCGAGGTGTCGATCACCGAAGACCCCTACGGCTTTCCCACCCTGAACGCCGGCATCGGCCATGACCGTGGCCACGTTCGACTCAGCGGACGAGATGAACTCCGGGCCACACGTGGGGACTCGACTGCGGCAGGGACGGGCGTCTACGACTTCCAAGGACACGAAACCCTGGTCCCCGTGAGCTACGAGGTACCGCCGGCCACGGTTCGCGGCGTCCTCGCAGCGTTCCTCGAACACGGCGGCAAGTGGTGCGGGAAGCGTCCGGCGACCCGTTCGCGGAATTCCGCGTAGTCGACGGCGGCCAGGATGAACTGATGCCGCCCGAGGTCGACTCGCAGGCTCAGTGCGAAATGCCCATCCAGATCGCCTGGTACACGCTTTCAGGAATTCCACGGTCGCGTCCACGATGGAGTACTAGCCCAGGAACAGGAAGAGGATGGCGACCCGTCGTGATTGGTACGACCTGCCCGAGGAGCTGCGGCAGGCCGTGGAGCACCGGACCGGGCAGGTGACGGCGACGACCTCACCGGAGGCCGGCCGGAACTCGGAACTGGCCGTGACCCTGTCGACGGCCTCGGGGCCGGTGTTCTGCAAGGGGATCACGACGGGCTCGCCCCTGGTGACCATGCACCGCAACGAACTCGCCGTAGGTCCCCACCTCCCCGCCGACCTCGCGCCGCGCCTGCTGTGGCACATCGACGCGGCGGGGTGGCTGCTCCTCGGGTTCGAGCACCTCGCCGGTCACCACGCCGATCTCTCCCCCGAATCCGACGACCTCCCCGCAGTCGCCGACGCGGTGGCCCGACTCCACCGCACCACCCCGCCACCGACCCCACGACGCCCGATGGCGAACCAGTGGGCGCACGGCCTCAGGACCGAACTCGCCTCGCCGCTCCCGGACGACGCCGACCCGTGGTCCGCGACCAATGCCGACCTCGTCTCCGACTGGGCCGCGAAAGCCCCCGACCACATGCACGGCGACCACCTGGTCCACTCCGACCTCAACCCGGCGAACTTCCTGATCACCGACACCGCGAAGGTCGTCGACTGGGCCTGGTGGCGGACCGGAGCCCCGTGGATCGACCCCGCGTTGCTCGTGATCCGGCTGATCGCCGCCGGACACCCGCCCGACGCGGCTGAACACTGGGCAGCCCGCCATTCGCCCGATTTCGCCGCGACACCATCCGACGCGCTCACCGCGTTCGCCGCGTCGACACTTCGCCTCTGGGAGCGCCGATTCGCGAACACGCCACCCACCGCAGCCGCACGCACGTGGACGCGGCACCGAATGAGCTCAGACGCCCGCTGAGAAGCAGGCCGAAAGCACGGGGGACGTGTGACCACCGGACCACCCGCGCCGCCCACCTGACGGGCCGACTGCCACCGGGGCGGCCACCGAACGTCAGAGCCCCGGTTGCCATGATCGGCAACCGGGGCTCTGAGCAGCGGTGGCGGTGGGATTTGAACCCACGGAGGCGTTAACCTCACACGCTTTCGAGGCGTGCTCCTTCGGCCGCTCGGACACGCCACCGCCGAGAACAATACAAGACCCCCGCACCCGATCTCCAGCGGGGTCAGCGCCACACCTTCATCACCTCGGCCAGGCGCACCCTGGCCCTCGCCAGCCGCCCCCGCACGGACTCCTCGGTGGCACCCACCACCACCGCCATCTCGGCGTACGACAGGCCGTCCACCTCGGCCAACAGCCACACCGCGCGCTGCGGCCCGGGGAGGTCGCGCAGGGCCGCCCTCAGCGCCGCCACGGCCGCCACGGTCTCCGCCACCGTCGACGGGTCGCGTGGTGCCTGGCCCAGGCCCACGGGGGTCGCGCCGCGATCCGGCAGTTCGCCGACCGGCTCCGTCCGTGAGCGCCTCAGCACCCCCAGGCACTGCCGGTACGCGACGCGGAACAGCCACGTCCGGACCGCAGCGGGCTCGGTGAGGGAGTCCAGTCGCCGCCACGCGGTGGCGAACACCTCCTGGGTGACGTCCTCCGCTTCGGCCCGGTCACCAAGGACCCGGTACGCCAGGCCGAACACCCGCTTCGAGTAGCGGCGCACCAGCACCTCGAACGCGGCCAAGTCACCCCGGGCGACGCCGCCTGCCAGTGCGGCGTCCGCGATCTCGACGGACACCCGTCCAATCGTGGCAGCGGGCGCACCCCCGCGCAGATCAGCGGGTTCCCCCACGCGGGGGAATTCCACGCCGATCCGATTCGACCGGCACGGGGGCTCGCATCACCCGAATCGGCGGGTGAGAGCCGCACACGCACCAGAACACAGGGTCGCCGCGACCCGAATCCCGATCAAGCGGCGACGTGCTCAACGCAAAACCGCTCAGCGCAAACCGCTCAGCGCACAACCACTCGGCGCGCCACCGTTCACGCACCGAGAAGCCGGGCCGGCACCCTCGTGGCACCGGCCCGGACCTCTGCCTACCTGTTGAACTTGTCCTTCGCGTCCTGCACGGAGCCGGCTGCCTTGTCCCGCAGGTCGTGGCCGGTTTCCTTGACCTCGCCCACGGTCTGGTCCTTCTTGCCGGAGGCCTCAAGGTCTTCGTTGTCGGTCTTCTGGCCGAGCTTCTCCTTGGCCTCGCCGATCAACTGCTCGGCCTTGTCCTTGGCCTGGTCGAAAACGCCCATGGCGGCTTTCCCCTTCCCGACAAGTGTCCTTCCACCCGTGGGGTGCCTCCTCCGAACGGCCCATAACGCATATGTGATGGGCGTCACAGGTCCGCGAAGAAGGATTCCACCAGTTCCGCGCACTCCTCGGCCAGCACTCCCCCGACCACTTCGGGCCGGTGGTTGAGCCTGCGGTCGCGCACGACGTCCCACAGCGAGCCGACCGCGCCGGTCTTGGGCTCCCACGCCCCGAACACCACCCGGTCGACCCTGGCCAGCACCAGCGCGCCGGCGCACATCGTGCACGGCTCGACGGTCACCGCGAGGGTGCACCCGGCCAGTCGCCACCCGTCGCCGAGCACGGCCGCCGCCGCGCGGAGGGCCAGCACCTCGGCGTGCGCGGTCGGGTCCCCGGTCGCTTCCCGGGCGTTGCACGCCCGCGCCAGCTCGACCCCGTCCGGACCGACCACGACCGCGCCGATCGGCACGTCCCCGGTCAGCGGCGCGCGCCGGGCGACCTCGATGGCCGTCCGGACCAGCTCCCGGTCCCGGCCCGCCGCACCGGTCACGCCTGGATGGTGTCCAGCAGCTTGGTGAACTCGTCGCCGAAGCCGCACCGCTGGGCGATCATCTGGAGCTGCTCGTCCGGGTACAGGTCGACCTCGTCCACGATCACCTGCAACTCGTGCTGCGGCATCCCCAGATCGGTGAGGACGGCCAGGTCACCCTCGGGCCACAGCTCCTCGTCCTCCTCGTCGGGTGGGTCGACCCGCAGGAGGTCCAGCACGTCGGCCGCGATGTCGTAGTCCAGCGCCGCCGCCGCGTCGGACAGCAGCAGCGACACCCCGCCGGGCACCGGGCGCAGGACGATGAAGAACTCGTCGTCTACCGCGAGCAGTCCGAAGACGGCACCGGTGGAGCGGAGTTGGCGCAGTTCCGTGATCGCCGCGTCGAGCTCGGACAGCGCCGAGCCGTCCATCCTGCTGCACCGCCAGCGGCCGTCTTCCCGAACCACCGCGACGGCGAAGCCGTTCACCGGCTCCTGGTGTGCCATGTGCACACCGTAGGGCCACCGCACCGCACCCGGTAGCACGGGGGCCTCGGCCGGAGGCAGCAGGGGCTTTCCGGTGCCACTATCGAGGGATGAGCACAACGCTGCCGAACGCACGGACGAGCGCACCCGAGCCCCGGTTCACCGGGCTGGTGGAGGCGGCTCGTGCGCTACAGCCCCGGACGGTCGCCTTGCGACGGCAGGTGCACCGCAACCCCGAGCAGGGGCTGGACCTGCCCGCCACGCAGGCGGCGATCCAGCACTCGTTGGCGGGTCTGCCGCTGGAGATCACCACGGGCAAGTCCAGCACGTCCCTGGTGGCGGTCCTGCGCGGCGCGCGGCCGGGACCGACCGTCCTGCTGCGGGGCGACATGGACGCGCTGCCGCTCCAGGAGGAGACCGGCCTGGCGTACGCGTCGGAGGTCGCGGGCTCGATGCACGCGTGCGGGCACGACACCCACGTGGCGATGCTGGCGTCGGCCGCCCGGCTGCTGTCCTCCCGGCGCGACGCGCTGACCGGCCAGGTCGTGTTCATGTTCCAGCCGGGCGAGGAGGGGATGCACGGCGCGAAGCACATGCTCGACGAGGGCCTGCTCGACGTCGCCGGCACCCCCGTCGAGAAGGCGTTCGCCCTGCACATCACCTCGACGCTGCAATCGGGCGTCGTGGTCTCCCGCCCCGGACCCACCATGGCCTCGGCGGACACCTTCCACGTCACGATCACCGGGCGCGGCGGGCACGGCGCGATGCCGCACGACGCGACCGACCCGATCCCGCCGGCCGCCGCGCTGGTCGGCGCGCTCCAGACGATGGTCGCCCGCCGGGTCAACGTGCACCGGCCGGCCGTGGTGTCGGTGACCAACATCAAGGCGGGCACCACCACCAACATCATCCCGGAGACCGCCCTGGTCGAGGGCACGATCCGGACGTTGAGCGAGGACACCAGGGCGCTGGTGCACCAGGAGCTCCAGCAGGTCTGCGAGCACGTCGCCGCCGCGCACGGCTGCACGGCCCGGGTGCGGGTCATCGCCGGCTACCCGGTGACGGTGAACGACGACGAGGTCGGCCCGCACGTCCTGGACGTCACCGCCGCCGCCCTGGGCAGCCGCTGGGCCGCCCCGATGGACGACCCGCTGATGGGCGCGGAGGACTTCTCCTACGTGCTGCAACGCGTCCCGGGCGCGATGTCGTTCCTCGGCGCGTGCCCGCGCGGCGTGGACCTGGCCCAGGCCGAGCCCAACCACTCCAACCGGGTGCTGTTCGACGAGGCCGCGATGGAGCACGGCGTGGTCGTGCACACCGCGTTCGCGCTCGACGCCCTGCGCTGACCCGCGCGGACCGGGGCGCGGGACCGGGCGAACCGCCCGCCCGGGACGGGGTCGCGCCCCGGTTCCGGGCGGCCCGGCGGCGAGCGTGGCCGTGCGGGGGTGCCGCTTCCGGCAGGATGTCCCCGTGCGTGACGTGTGCGTGGTCGGACTCGGGTTGATCGGTGGTTCGGTGCTGCGCGCGGCAGCGGCGGCCGGGCGGGCGGTGTGGGGCGCGACGGCGTCCGAGCAGGACGCGGAGGCCGCGCGGGCCGACGGGTACGCCGTGACCGGCCTCGCCGAGGCGCTGGAGCGGGCCCGGGAGCGGGACGCCCTGGTCGTGGTGGCCGTGCCGCTGCCCAACGTGGAGGACGTGCTCCGCGCGCTGCCCGCCGGCGTGCGGCTGACCGACGTGGTCAGCGTGAAGGGCCCGGTGCGGGACCTGGTGGCACGGGTCGCGCCGGACGCCCGGTACGTCGGCGGCCACCCGATGGCGGGCACGTCGGCGTCCGGCTGGGCGGCCGGGCGGTCCGACCTGTTCCGCGACGCCGCCTGGGTGGTGTCGGCCGAGGACGGGACCGACGTGGACGTGCTCACCGACGTGATCGGGCTCGCGCTGGCCGCCGGGGCGCACGTCGTCCCCGCCACGGCCGACGAGCACGACGCCGCCGTGGCCCGGATCTCGCACCTGCCGCACCTGCTGGCCGCCGTGCTGGCCAGCGTCGGCGCGGACGGCGGGCCGCTCGCGCTGGCCCTGGCCGCCGGGTCGTTCGGCGACGGCACGCGGGTCGCGGGCAGCCGGCCCGAGCTGGTCCGGGCGATGTGCGAGGGCAACCGCTCGGCGCTGCTGGGCGCGGTGGACGACGCGCTCGGCCGGCTCGGCGCGGCTCGCGGGTCGCTGGCGTCCACCGGCGGGCTGGCCAAGACCCTCGACGCCGGCCACGAGGCCCGGCTGGCGCTGGTCGAGCGGCAGGAGGCCGGCGGCACGAGCCTGACCGTCGACCTCACGTCCCCGGAGGCGTTGGCGGCGCTGCGGGCCCTCGGCTCGCGCGGCGGGCGCGTCGTCGGGCTGGACGGCAGCACCGCGCTCGCGCGGACCACCTAGGGTCGACGGGTGAAGCTCGGCAAGCTCGCCGCCTGGGTCGGCGGCCTCGCGGTGATCGGCGGCGCGGTGGTGGCGCTGCGCCACGAGTCCGCGCCGGCCGTGCCGCCGGAGTTCACCCGGTACCTGGACCAGCGGGTCGAGTACGTCGCCGACAGCGCGCCGGTGCGCGAACCGAGCGACCTGCACCTCACCGCCCTGGACCGGACGAGCCTGCGGGTGGACTGGACGGCCACCGGCGGTGTCGCGTACGGCGGGTTCGAGGTGCGGTGGTCGGACCGGGTGCGGCTGGTGCAGTCGACCGAGACCGAGCTGACCGGTCTGGACGCCGACACCGACGTCGAGGTCGAGGTGCGGGCGGTCGACGGGCTGGGCCGGCGGTCGTCGCCCGCCTCGGCCAGTGCGGTGCCCCGGCTGCTGCACGACGAGTCGTGGGACGACCACCTCGTGCCGCCGCTCGACGTGCTCGACGGCCCGATCGCGCTCAACCCGCTCCGCTGGCGGGTGTTCGACGGCGGCAACGCCGACTGCCTGGGCCTGCGCGCGCTCAACGGCCGACGCCTCGAAGTCGGCTGCGACGCCCTGGACCTCCAGTCCAACGTGCCGCTGCGGCTGGGCGCGCCGCAGCCGGACGGCGCGGTCGGCCGGGTCGTGTTCACCACGGACGGCCCGAACTTCGCGCGGTCCGGCGACGCCGAGATGGTGCTCGCGCTGCTGCCCGACCCGTTCCACGACATCGGGCGGCTGAGCCGGCCGCACCCGCCGGGCGCGCTGGCCCTGCGGATCACCTCCTACGGGGCGAGCTTCGAGGTCGGTCCCGGCATCCCGACCACCTCCCGGGTGGTGCCGATCGGCGGCACGTCGCGGCTGCCCGCACCGGGCGTGCGGCACCGCTGGGAGCTGCGGGTCCTGCCGGACGCCGTGGTGGCGCTGCGGGACGGCGAAGCGCTGGCCGCCGCGTCGGTGGCGGTGCCGTGGGCGGTCGCCCGGCCGCGCCTGGCGTTCCGCAACGCCCGGCACACCCAGCTCGACGTGTTCGGCGTCGGCGGCGCGCCGGAGGGCCCGGTGCCGTCGTCGGTGGTGCCGCTGGGGCTCGGCGCGGTGCGGGCCGAGGCGGTCGCCCTCGGCACGGTGCCCGCGCCCCGGCTGGCGGGCGGCACGTCGGCCCGGGTGACCGCGTCGGTGATCGCGGTCAGCGGGGACGTGCGGGACGTGCCGATCACCGTCGAGTTCGGCGGGCGGTCCGCGCCGGCGGCGTTCATGGCCTCCGGCGGGTCGGACAAGTCCGCCGTGCTCTACGCGGACTTCCCGCTCACCGAACCGGCGGGCGACACCGAGGTCCGGTTGCGCGGCGCGCAGAAGTTCCTGGTCAACGACTCGCACGTGGTGGTGGCCGACGGGCCCGACGCGCCGCGCCCGCTGCCCCGCCTCACCGATCGCGGGCTGCCGGACGTGCGGGCGGCCCCGGCGACCGTGGTCGTCGTGCACGACACCGGGCCCACCGGCGTGTTCCCGCGCGGCGGCCGGGCCAGGCTGGTGGTCGAGCTGCTCGCCGAACCCGTCCGCGAGCTCGCCGCGATCAAGGGCGTCGAGGTCGACCTGGACGGCGAGCGGATCGTCACCCTGCCGACCGGCGGCTCGGTCGGCGGGCGGCACGAGTTCCTGCTGGACCTCGCGGACCTGCCGAGCGGCGCGCACCGGGTGGCGGTGCGGGTGCTCCCGGTGGACGACCGGGGCGGGGTGCGGGCCGCGGACCAGTCCTTCGAGATCGGCGCGGGCTAGGTCTCGGGTGCGCAACACCTGGTGACCCCGATCACCCGGGCGCATAGCTTGACGCCATGGACCGTCGCCGGATCGCCGTCATCGCCGCCGGCCTGGTGCTCTTCGGCGGGGTCGTGGCGGTGCTGCGCACCACGGGCGCGGACGACCCGTCCGCCGGACCGCCCACGTCCGTGCCGCCGCCGACCTCGCTCGCGCCGTTCGCCGCGGAGGGCGTGCTGGTGCCGACGCCCGGTGCCGCGCCGAACACCCCGGAGGGGGTGCGGGTGCTGCCCGGACCGGGCCGGGTGCAGGTGCTGTGGACCGGTGACGCGCCCGGCTACGAGATCGGGTGGGGTCGCGACGGCCGGATCGACCACCACCGGCTCGTCGCCCAGACCGCGACCCAGCTCGACGGGCTGGACGACGGCGCGGAGTACCAGGTCGAGGTGCGCGCCGTGGACGCCTACGGGCAGCGCTCCGAGCCGGCCGGCGGACGGGCGACGCCGAGGTCGGCGCGGTCCGGCGAGTACGCGGTGCTCGACCTGTTCGACCAGGCGGACGCGCCCGACCCGGCGCGCTGGCGGCTCGCCGTCCGACCGAACTGCGCCCGCGCCACCCCCGGCCGGGGCGACGACGGCCGGCGGCTGGTGATCAGCAGCAACTGCGCGGCGGCCCCGGCGGTGCTGCGGTCGCGCACGCCGTTCGTGCTGCGCGACGCCGACGACCGGGGCCGGTTCATCGTCGAGACCGACGCGCCCGGCGCGGACGGCGAACTGACCCTGGACCTGGTGCCCGGCCCGGTGAGCACGGTGAGCGGCGACGGCCTGCCGCCCGGTGCGATCCGGCTGCGGGTGGCGTCCGGCAACGGCACGACCACCGCCGAGGTGCTGACCGCCGAGGGCGCGCCGACCACGTCGGTGCGCGCGGTGCCGGTGCTGGAGCGGGGCCTGACCCACCGCTGGGAACTGGCGCTGCGGCGGGATGGCGCACGGGTGCTGGTGGACGGCGAGGTGGTGGCCACCAGCCCGGCCGTGCCGACCTGGACCGAGGCGACCGCGCTGGTCTCGGTCTCCGGGCCGACCGGCCAGCGGGTCACCCTCAGCCTGGCCGCGTTCGACGCCGCGCCCGCGACCCCGCCGCCGGCCGTGCCCGCGCCGGAAGTGCGGGTCGTGGTCGCGCCGGAGCCGGCGCAGGGCGGCACCACGCCGATCCCGGGCGTGACCGGCGGGCAACTGCGGCTGACCCTGCTGCACTCCGACCCGTCGCCCACCGCGCCGGAGTTCACCCTGGCGGTGGGTGAGCAGCGGGTGCCGCTGCGCCCCGCCGTGCCGGGCGCGCCGTGGCGGGCCGGGGTCGGCTACCCGGTGGTGGCGGACCTGCCGGCGGCGGCGCTGGTGCGCACCGGCGACCACGTGCGGGCGACCGTGGTGACGCCGCTGCGCGTGCAGGCCACGCACGCCGACCTGGAGCTCACCGCCGCCCCCGGCGCGTCCACGAGCCCGCCGAGCACCGAGACGACCCCGTTGAACGGGCTGGAGGCGGTCCTGGCGCGGGCCGACGGCACGGTTCTGGACGCGGCCGGGCGGCCGGTGCCCGAAGGTGCGCCGATCCAGCGCGGGCGGGTGGTGTTCGACCTGGTGCTGGACGGGCGGTCCGGGCAGCGCGGCACGGGCCTGGCGGGCCTGGCCGGGTTCGTCGTGCGGCTGGACGGCGACCGGGTGGCAGCGGTGCCGACGAACCTGGCCGGACCGGGCATCGCCGGGAACTACCGGCTGGCGCTGGACACCGGAGGGCTGTCGTCCGGACCGCACATGATCGAGGTCAAGCTGTTCGGCACCGACCCGGCCACCCGCCCCACCTCGGCGTTCGTCTCGTTCTCAGTCGACTAGCCAGGCTTCCGCCGGCGACCTCCGGGCGGTTCCCCGGCCGCGTGACGGCGTATCGGGACGGTTGCTGGTCCACGTGGCCGACGGTTTCGGTCCATGTGGTCGACGGTTTGGGTCACGCGGCCGACGGTTTCCGGTTCGCCTGGCTGACGGTTTCCAGTCACGCGGCTGATGATTTCCGGTCACGCGGCTGGTGATTTCCGGTCACGCCGCTGACAGCTTCCGGTCACGTGGCTGACGGTTTCCGGTGCACGTGGCCGGGAGCCTGCGATGGCCTCCGGTGCCAAGATGAGAGCCATGCACCGCCCGCTGATCCTCGACGCCGCCCGCACCCCGTTCGGCCGCTACCGCGGCGGGCTGTCGGGGGTGCGCGTGGACGACCTGGCCGCGCTGCCCATCACCGAACTGCTGCGCAGACACCGGGTGGACCCGGCGCGGGTGGACGACGTGCTGTACGGCAACACGAACGGCGCGGGCGAGGAGAACCGGAACATCGGCCGGATGGCGGCGCTGCTCGCGGGCCTGCCGCCCACCGTGCCGGGGGTCGCCGTGAACCGGCTGTGCGCGTCCGGCGGCGAGGCGATCGTGCAGGCCGGGCGGGCCCTGGCGACGGGCGACGCGGACCTGCTCGTGGCGGGTGGTGTGGAGGGCATGACGCGCGCCCCGTTCGTGGTGCCGCGCGCCGACAAGGCGTTCGCGGACCGGATGGAAGCGGTGTCCACCACCCTGGGCTGGCGGCTGGTGAACCGCCGAATGCGTGCAGAGTGGACGGTGCCGCTCGGCCGGGCCGCCGAGGACGTGGCGGTGGCGCTCGGCATCACCCGCGAGCAGATGGATTTGTACTCGCTGCGCTCGCACCGGCGGGCCTCGGCGGCGTGGGACGCGGGCGTGCACGTCGGGTTCGCGTTCCCGGTCCAGCTACCGGACGGCTCGGCGGTCCGGCGCGACGAGTCGGTGCGCCCGGAGACGTCCCTGGAGAAGCTCGGGAAGCTGGCGTCGGCGTTCTCCGACTCGGGCCCCGTGACGGCCGGCAACTCGTCCCCGATCAACGACGGCGCGACGGCGCTCCTGATGGGCACCGAGGAAGTCGCCACCGACCTGGGCATCACCCCGCTGGGCGAGGTTCTGGGCAGCGCGGTCACCGCCGACGAACCCCACCGCTTCACCCTCGCCCCGGTCGCGGCGATCCGGAAACTGTTGGCGCGCCTGCGAATCTCCGGCGCGGACGTGGACCTGTGGGAGATCAACGAGGCATTCGCCGCGATGGCGCTGTCCGTCCTGCACCACCTGCCGGAGGTGGAGCGGGAAAAGGTGAACGTGCACGGCGGCGCAATCGCCTACGGCCACCCCCTGAGCGCGTCGATGCCCCGAGTGGTGGTCGACCTGTGCCGACACCTACGAGCACGCGGCGGCGGCCTGGGCATCGCGGCGGCCTGCGTAGGCGTAGGCCAGGGCATGGCCATCGCGGTCCGCGTCTAGCCACACCCACAGCGCCCCGGCAGTCAGCACGCCCCGCAGAAGCCCCGCGCCAGGTTCGCCCGCAGCCCTGCGCTGGGTCCGGTGGTGGGCCTCGGTTCGGCCTTCCGGGCTGGGTCCGGTGTGGCCTGGCGGACTGGCCCGGCGGACTGGCTTTGCCGACTGGTCCGGCGGACTGGCTTTGGCGGCTGACCTTGCGAGTGGCCGGGGGCGCGTTCCTCATGACTGTGAGGGAGGGGTGGGGGGGCGCGGGTGGTGGGTTCAGTGGTGTGGGGTTCAGGCGGACGTTCATTCTTCACCGAGTGTCGGAAACAGTGTTTCCGTACGTATTTCCGACTTCTTCACTCGGTTGTGGGACGAATGGCGCTGTTGCCGGGGCATTGACGTCCCACTGGTGCGGATTACCGCACCAGTCTAGCCCGCGTGCGTTGGCCTGGGGTCGATCAGCAGGTCGCCAAATCAGGCTGTGGGGCGGCAATGCCCCGTTCGACCCTCCCGAAAGGACTGCGGGCGGTCGGATGCGATGCGCGGTCAGATGCGGTGCACGGTCAGATGCGTCAAGCGGTCAGATGCGGTGGGCGATTCGCGGGTAGTCCAGCACCAGGCCGGCCTTGTCGACCGTGATGTCCTGTTGGAACTCACCGCTCTCGAACGACACCACGGACTGCTCCTCCCCCACCGACACGGTCCGGTACGTCTGGTGCACCAACCGCACCGACAGGTCGGGCAGCGTCACGTACACGACCGGCAGTTCCTGTTCACCCGGCTCGTTCTGCAAGCCGAGCCGGCGGATCGGGATCGCGTTGAACAGCACCGCGAATTGCACGTCCACGTCGACCGCGCCGTCGAAGTCGACCCGTTCCGCGCCTCGGCCGGAGTCGACCAGCCACACGCCCTCGGACGACCGGGACACCGAGATCTGACGCTCTTCGGACACCGTCGCGGTGCGCAGCAGGAGCCGGGTGACCGCGCCGGTCTCGCCGACGGACACCTCGAACGACCCGCTGAACTGCTCGTCGGGTCCGGCCGACACCAGTCTGCCGGACGCCCGCAGCCTCGGTTCGGACAGCAGGAACCGGACCTGCTCCAGTCGGGCCACGTCGTAGCCCTGCCAGGTCACGATCTGCGCGGAAGGCGAGCGGGTGTCTCCCTGGGGCACTGCCCGCTCAGCCGTGTTGAACGAATTCACTCTCCACCCGGAAGGATGTCCTTGGCCTTCTCGGCCACGCCCTTGACCTGCTCTTCGTGACCGAACCTGCCGGCGATGAAGCCGGCTGCGGCGTCGATGCCCTGGTCCACCTTCTCGTGGTTCTGCTCGGCCAGTTCGAGCGCCTTGTTCTTGATCTCGTCGAAGTTCATCGTGCTCCCTCGCACTCCTGACGCAGGCTACCCGAATCGCCCTCGCGTCCCCAGCTCCAAACGCTACCTCCGGCACCTGACGGGAGCCCAGCCGCCGCCGGAGCGGACACACCGAGCGTGGTCCTCACCACGGCACACCGCCACCCGACACCGCCACCTGATACTCCAAGCAGGCACCCAGCCGGCGCACCAACTCGCAGAGCCGCCTGGCAGTGCTCTCGCGGCTGTGGGCAACCGGTCCGACGTGACCGGCTCCGGAAGACCCCGTCGTGGCCGTGGGGCGGGGTGGGGAGGGTTCGGTGCCCGGACCACCGTCGCTTCGGTCACCGCGCGCGGCGACCACCGGTCGGAAGCCCGGGGAGCCGGTCAGCAGCTCCCGCACCGTGACCGCCTTTCGCACAAGCCCGTGAACGCGGAACGGGCCCCCTCGGTGTTCCGAGGGGGCCCGTTCCGAGACCACAGGCGAGGCCGCGACTTCCTGGCGGCCCGCCGACCTGCCGGAAGCAGGTCCGTCACCTGCCGGAAGCAGGTCAGTCTTACGCGACCGGTAGTACGCGGCCGGTACTACCCGGCCCCGTACTACCCAGCCGGTACTACGCGGTCTTCTTGCGGCGCACGATGATCATTGCCGCGGCACCCGCGCCGAGCAGGCCGAGGCCGATCAGCAGCGGCACGAAGATGGACGCACCGGTGGAGGCCAGGTCGTCCTCGTTGCCGCCGGGGCCCGCCGGGGCTTCGGTCGTCGTCGTGGTGGGCGCGACCGTGGTCGTGGTCGTGGTGGTGGCCTCGGCCGGCGAGGTGGTCGTGGTGGTCGGCGTGGTGGTGGTCGTGTTCTCCGACCACTTGGCCTTCGCCTTGTCCAGGGCGTCCACCTGCGTCGGCTTGGCGATCACCAGCGACTGGGTCTGCTTGTTGCGGTCGCTGGCCACGAACAACCGGCCGTGGTGCAACTGGGCGGTGGCGCGGACGGTGAACTCGACCGAGCCGGGCGCGACGCCCTCGTCGACCTTGATGAAGATCTCGCCGACCTTGGTCTCGGCCTTCGCCGACAGGTCACCCTGCTGCACGACGTCGAGCGGCTTGCCGTCCTTGTCGGTGAGGGCGACGCCCTGGGGGATGCCCGCCTCGACGATGACCTTGTCCGCCGTCGTCTTGACGGTGAACGGGCCGATCAGCGAGCCCGCCGAGCCTTCGAGCTCCTTCGGGTCGACGGTCAGCGTCGGGGCCGGCTCGTCGCCGATGCCGACGTTGTCCGGACCGGTGAGCTTCTTGTAGATCGCGAGGACGTCCTCGTCGACGTTGTCCTCGTCCTCGACGGTCGAGTTCTTCTCGTCGAGGGTGATCTCGTCGGTGAAGTGCCAGATGGCGGCCTGGGTGGCCACGATGACCGCGCTGACCTTGACGGTCTTGAGGTCGGGGACCCCGGCCGCTTCCGCGACGTCCTTGAAGGGGACCGTCGGGTAGCTGTTGTGGAGGATCCAGTTGACCTTGGCCGCGTTCTCCTTGAACTTCGTGTTCGAGTTCGGGTGCTCGTTCCAGGGCACCTCTTCGAGCGGCGTGTTGTCCAGGAGTCGCGTCGGCAGCTCCACGCAGTACGCGGTGGCGGTCTGCGACTTGCCGTTCTCGATGATCTTGAGCCCGATGAGCTTGGCGTTCGTGCCCCCGGCGTCGACGGGCTTGCCGTCCTTGTCGATCAGGTTCAGGCCCATGCCGGGCTCGTCCGCCCCGGCGTCGGGCGTCACCTTGACGGCGTCGGCCGCGGCCGGGAGGGCGGACATGAACAGGAGCGAAGCGCCGAGGACCGCAGCCCCCATGCGCTTCAGGGTCAACCGGGGTGCCATGTGTCTCCTTGAGGCTCGCTGGAAGCCCGTGGTGTCGTTCAAGGCGGCGGTCCTGGCCGGATCCGGCGGGCTGCACGGGTGCAGAGGTGCGCCGACACCGGATCGTCAGGAATGGCCGGAACACTATCCGATTGGGTTTCCCCCGAACGTGTACGGGGAATACTGTGGGTAGCACCCATCCCGATCAGCCAAAATGGATCGCGACCGTCCACAGAGGATGATCGAACACCCGGTCGGACCAGTGCGAACAGCGTGTCGAATGGCCGTTTCGCCTACTGGCGAATGGCCCGCACCACTGCGACGAAGATGGAATCACCGCAGGTCAGAGGCTGTATGACCCAGCTCACGTCGCAGAGAGCGCGCCGAACCGACGCAACACCGTTGCGGAAAAGATATCTAGGCGACCAGCTCGGCGGGGACCACCGGGCGCACGTCGCCCACGCGCAGCGACGTGCCTGGAAGGCACAAATCCCTGGCCGTAGGCGGCTGACCAGCGAGAATCCACCGGCACAGCGCTGCGAGCTGGTATGACACCAACGGGGGAACGGCATCACCCAGATGCCGGTACGCATTGCCGATGATCGACACGTCGAACCGGAACTTCCGGGGGAACCCCTGGAGCAGCGCCATCTCCCGCACCGTGCACAGCCGGTCCTGCTCCGGGTGCGCGTAGCGACCGTTGCCGACGTGCCCGCACTCCCGCTTGATGGTCCGCGCCGGCTCGTCCCACCACATCCGCCCGTAGACGTCCGGGTGCGATCCCCACTTCCCGTCTTCGATGATCTTGTGCTGCGCCGGGTTCAGCAACCGCTCGGCCGGTGACCCGACCAGGTCGCCCCACGACCCGCCGTTCGCCGGGATGGCCATCATCCGGTCCAGCGACCGGCCGCGCCGGAACGACGGCGACACGTGCACCGGGTCCTCGGGGTCGGCCTCGCCCGCCGGCACGCGCGGCAGCTTGCCGATCGCCCGCCGCACCGTCACCGCCGCCGGGCGCACCTCCCAGCCCGCCCACAGGTCGTCCATCGTCCGCAGCGGCACGCCGCGGTCCACCGCGACCACCACCGCCCGCTCGCGCAACTGGGGCAGCCCGAACCGGGACAGCATGTGCGACGAGGCGTCCACCTCGTACCCGAGCTCCAGCAACTGGTCGACCAGCCCGTCGAGGTGGTGCCGCTGCTTGCCCTTCACCAGCTCGCGGGCGTTCTCCAGCAGCATGACGCGCGGTCGCAGCTCGGCCACGTACGCCGCGACCCGCCCGACCAGCGAGTTGCGCGGGTCGTCCCGCAGGTGGTTGGCGGCGGTGATCCGGGTGAAGCCCGAGCACGGCGGGCACGCCACCAGCACGTCCAGCTCGCCGCGCCGCAGCCCCCACACCTCGCGCAGCACGCCCGGGTCCAGCCGGCCCAGGTCGACCTGCAACGGGTCGACGCCGATGTTGTCCCGGTAGGTCCCGTTGCAGCGCAACGATCCCAGCCGCGAGGAGGGCTTGCCGATCTGCGCGTCCGCCGCGCCCACGACGGTGAAGTCGCGGTGCGCCTGGAACCCCAGGCTCATGCCGCCCGCGCCCGAGAACAGGTCGACAACCTTGTAGGAGGGTCCGCGCACGCCGATGATCGTACGACCTCGGCGCAACGTTCCGTACCCGCGCCGTTGCGCCGTTCAGGGGCACCGATCCGTTAGCTTCCCGCACATGGAGCTACCCCTCGCCTGGCAACGGCCGGATCCGTTGCGCGGCTTGGCGAAGACCCCGTGGGCCGAGCTGGCCCGGGGGGCGGGTGTCGACGACCTCTTGCGCCGCACGGCGAAGGGCGACCAGGAGGCGTGCGGCGAACTCGAAAGACGGCTGCTGGACGACGACACGGTCTCCGAGGCGAGCGTGCACGCGGTGCCGTTCCTGGTGGAGCTCGGCGCGAACTACAAGGTGCCCGGAGCGTCCCGCGATCGGGTGATCTTCCTGCTGGCCGCGATGGCGTTGGCGGGTGCCGGCTTCACTGCGGACGGCCGGCGCACCCGCCGCCGCTGGAACCCGCTGCGCCGCGAACTCCCCCGGGTGGCACCGGACTGGATCACCCACGTGCGGTACGCCGTCGCGAAGGGCGCGCCGAAGGTGTTCGACGCGCTGGGCGGCGCTGAGGTGGCGTGCTCGATGGCGCTGGCGATCGCGGTGCCCGAGGTGGCACCCAAGCACGTCGTGGACGTCGCCCAGGGCATCGCGTTCGGGGGCAGCCGCCCGCCGGCCCTGGTGGAGGCCGCGTGCGTGGCGCTGCACCTGCTGCTGGACGAGGACACCGACGACGCGTGGGCGCACGCGATCGCCCAGGGCGACCCGGACCTGCTGCGCGCCTACGAGAACGGGGACTTCCCGGCCCACCAGCCGGCGGCGGTGACCGCGCAGCTGATGGGCTACCACTACGCCTTCCAGGCGGCCTACGGCTAGCGCCGGCCGTCAGGCGGTGACCGCGTCCAGCTCGACCACGGGGACCGCCGCGATCTCGTCCTCGACCGGCACGGCGGGTTCCAGCGGGCCCAGCGCGGTCTGCCACTCCTGGTCGGCCAGGGCGAACGCGGCCACGGTCAGCGCCACCACCGGGCGGCCCGGGGGTAGCTGGTCGGCGGCGAGGTCCAGCTCCAGCCGCGCGCCCAGCGGCGAGGGCCGCAGCCGCAGCGCGCCGTGCGGGACCTCCTCGGGGTGCGCGAACCGGCACGACCACTCGGTGAACACGATCGGCCGTTCCACGGTCTCGGTCGGGTTGACCGCGCGCACGTTCGCGCCGACCGTCCCGTGCCGGTAGGCGTCGGCGGCGGCGACCAGCAGCTCCTCGAACTCGATGGACGAGACGCCCAGGTCGTGGCCGGCGACCAGGGCCACCTGCACCAGGGCCAGCGGGAGCTGCGGGAGGGCGTCCTCGAAGCACACCATCGCGCCGCCGTAGCGGGTGTTGATCTCGGTGGGCAGGAAGCCGTCGGCGGTGGCGATGCCGTCCAGGGTGAACGTGCCGCGGTAGTCGACGGTCTCGCGCAGCCGTTCGCCGACCCGGCGGGCCAGGTTGCGCATCTCCTCGCGGATGCGGGCCGGCGGGTCGTAGTACGACGCGCACCCCGCGTAGAGGAAGCGGGCCTGGCCGGCGCGGCGCGGGACGACCATCTCGATCGGCCGCAGCACCGCCGTGCCGTCCGGGAACACGATCCCGTGCACGCTCACCGGGATTCCCTCCAGGAACGGCATCACCCGGACGAAGTCGCACTTGGGCCCGAGCACCGCGAACGCGTCCAGCGCCTCCTGCCGGTCGCGGACCCGGCGCACGAAGTTCGCGCCGCCGTTGATGGCGGGCCCGTCGCCGGACCACACCACGCCCGCGCCCCGGTCGAGCTTCAGCGTGGCGTCCCAGAGGGCCTCGAAGTCCAGGTCCAGCACCACGGCCGGGGCGCGCGGCGCGGACAGCTCGTCCCACAGCGCGTCGATCGTGGTCTTGTTCTCCAGCTCCACCCACTCGGGGCGGCGGGCGTTGAGCACCGGCCGGCCCGCGAACTCGGGCGTGTGCAGGTAGGGGGTGCTGATCACCAGGGCTTCGCCGGCCGGGTCGAAGTCGGCGAGGACTTCCCGGACCCGGCGGGTGGGCGAGGTGAGCAGCCTGGTCAGCCGGTTCTGCTCGACCGCGACGAAGCCGCCCGCGATGCCCAGCGTGACCCAGCGGGCCACCCCGGAGTCGTGCAGGGGCGCGTGATCGTCCGTCGACAGCACGAGGGTGTGGCGAGCGCCCAACTGGTGCAGCTCACCGGCGCGCGTACTGAGCCGGGTGCCTCCCGCGAGCACGACCAGGCGGTCGCCGAACAGGGTGCCGAGGCGCTCGTGGAGCGCGGAAAGGACGTGATCCATCGCCGAGAACTCGCTTTACGAGAAGCAGACGAGACAACCGGCGAGCGCCGGGTGCCACGAACTGTAGAGGCAGGCGAGTGGGACGGCCCAGCACGGTCCGGCAACGACCGGGTGACACTTGCCGAGGGCGGTCGGGGCGACCGCGCCGGATCATCGAGCGGCGTCGCGAAGTACCTGGTCGACCTGGTTCAGGAAGGCTCGGCGGGAGTTCGTCCTCAGGGCCGGGAGGGTGAGGCCGGACAGCGCGTCGTCCACGGAGGGCGGCGCGGCGGCGACGATGGTCGCGGCGGTCTCCAGGAAGCGCCGGCGCTTCGCCTCCTGGGCGGCGTGATCCGCAAGAACGCCCTCGATGCTCGTGTGCATGACTGGATGCGGGTAACTCACTTGGGTTGTATCGGCCGGGCAGGACAACACCTTTAGGGGCAATTTTCCCCAGGTCGCCGACCCCCGTCCGGGTGGCGTCGTGCTGGGATGGCCGACATGCGCGTTCTGGTCACCGGGAGCCGCGGCTACCTGGGGCGAAGCATTGTTGACCAACTCATCAACGCCGGTCACGAGGTGATCCCGTTCGCCGGGGACATCCGCCGCGCGGACATCCCCTCTTCGGACGGCGTGATCCATCTGGCGGCACTGGCCCGCGTCCGGGAATCGTTCAACGATCCCCTCTCGTACTACGACGTGAACGTCACCGGGACCCTCCGATTGTTGAAATTCAAACCACCGAGGTTCGTGCTGGCGTCCACAGCGGGCGTTTACGGCACGCCGCGTGGCCACGTGCTCACCGAAGAGCACCCGCGCGAGCCGACGAACCCCTACGCCGCGACCAAAGCCGCCGCCGAGGACGCCCTGGCGTGGACCGCCCGGACCGGCGCGCTGTCCGCCACGACGCTGCGGCTGTTCAACCTCGCGGGCGGCGGTGACCGCGACGACACCCGCGTGGTGACCAGGGCGTGCGCGGTGGCGGCGGGGCGGCTGCCGTCGATGGAGGTCTACGGCGACGGGTCGGCGGTGCGGGACTTCGTGCACGTCGCCGACGCGGCGCGGGCGTTCGTGCTGGCCCTGGAGAACAGCGGACCGGGGCACGAGGCGTACAACGTGGGCGCGACACCGGCTTCGGTCGCCGACGTGCTGGCGGCGGTGCACCGGGTGACCGGCCGGCCGGTGGCCGCGGACCGGAAACCCGCGCACCCCGGCGAGACCGGGGTGCTGCGCGCCGACACCGCCAAGCTGCGCGCCCTGGGCTGGCGGCCGGCGGAGTCGGACCTCGACTCGCTGATCCGCTCGCAGTGGGCGGCGGAAACGACGCGCCGGACGGTGTGACGCCACCCGGCGTTGCCCTGCGCGGGAGCGGCGGGGCCGACCCGTCAGGTCCGACCGCCCACACCCCGGGGGACCGTCCACATCGGCCCGGTCGGGATCGAGCGCCCGGCACCGGCTCAGCCGTTGTCGGTGCGGCGCTGGGGCACCGGCACGCGGTCCAGGTCGGCGGCCACCACGACCTCGCCGGAGAACACCTCGGCCGCCTCGGCGTGGAACAGCGCCGGGTCGGTGTAGCGCTGCGAGAAGTGCGTCAGCACCAGCTTCCGCACCCCGCACTCGGCCGCCACCCGCGCGGCCTGGGCCGCCGTGAGGTGCCCGTGCCCGGTGGCCAGGCGCTCGTCGACGTGGAGGTAGGTCGACTCGACGACCAGCAGGTCCGCCCCGTCCGCCAGCTCGAACACCCCGTCGCACAGCCGGGTGTCCATGATGAACGCGAACCGCTGCCCCGGCCGGGGCGCGCTGACCTCCTCGCGCTGGACGGGCGTCAGGTCGCGGATCGCGCGGCCGTGGATGCCGAGCGCGGCCAGGCGTTCCGGCAGCATCCGCCGGCCGTCCGGCTCGACCAGGCGGTAGCCGTAGGTCTCCAGCGAGTGGTCCAGCCGGCGGGCCTCCAGCACGCCGAACGGCCCGGTCGCGATCGGGCCGGGACCGGTCACCGGCAGTTCCCGCAGGTCGAGCGCGTCGTAGAACGCGCTGGCATGCCGCAGGCGCTCGAAGAAGTGCGCGCCGGAGGCCGGGTAGTGCGCGTGCACCGGGTGTTCCGCGCGGTCCAGCGACAGCCGTTGGACGATCCCCGGCAGGCCCAGGCAGTGATCGCCGTGGAAGTGGGTCAGGCAGATCCGGGTGATGTCGCGGGCGGGCACGCCGGCCAGCAGGAGCTGCCGCTGCGCGCCCTCGCCCGGGTCGAACAGGAAGCCCTCGTCGTCCCAGCGCAGCAGGTAGCCGTTGTGGTTGCGGGTGCGGGTGGGGACCTGGCTCGCGGTGCCGAGCACGACCAGCTCACGGGGGGACACGTGGCAGAGTCTGCGGCATGGAAAGTCTGCGCGTGGTGTCCGAGTGGCCGGTGGAGCACGCGGCCACGGCCGTGGTCGACGCGGAGGGGCGCGTGCTCGGCACGTCCGGACCGCTGGACCACCGCTTCCCGCTGGCCTCGGTGACCAAGCTGCTCACCTCCTACGCGGTGCTGGTCGCCGTGGAGGAGGGCGCGGTCGAGTGGGACCTCCCCGCCGGCCCCGAGGGCTCGACGCTGCGGCACCTGATCGCGCACGCGTCCGGGCTGGCGTTCGACTCGGCGGACGTGCAGGCCGCGCCGGGCACCAAGCGGATCTACTCCAACACCGGGTTCGAGGTGCTCGCCGACGCGGTGGCCGGCGCGACCGGCATCCCGTTCGCCGACTACCTCGCCGAGGGGGTGTTCGCCCCGCTGGGCATGTCGTCCTCCAGCCTGGACGGCTCGGCCGCGGCCGGGGCCACCTCCACCGTCGCCGACCTGGTCCGGTTCGCGGCCGAGGTGCAGCACCCAAAGCTGGTGTCGGCGAAGCTGGTGGCGGAGGCGACCTCCGTGGTGTTCCCCGGCCTGCGCGGTGTCCTGCCCGGCTACGGGCTCCAGCGCGCGAACGACTGGGGGCTGGGTTTCGAGATCAAGGCCGCGAAGTCGCCGCACTGGACCGGGGCGTCGAGCTCGCCCCGGACGGTCGGGCACTTCGGCCAGAGCGGCACCTTCCTGTGGTCCGACCCGGACGCGGGGGTGGCGTGCGTGGCCCTGACCGACCGCCGGTTCGGCGAGTGGGCGGTGGCGGCGTGGCCGCCGTTCACCGACGGGGTGCTGGCCGAACTGCGCTAGAGGACCACCACGGCCTGGCCGCGCACCCGGCCGCACCGGACGTCCTCGATGGCCTCGGCCACCCGGTCGAGCTCGTAGACCCGCCCGACGACCGGCGTGACCGCGCCCGACTCGACGTACTCGCGCATGGTCACCAGGTCGGCGTGGCGGTCCTGGTGCACCAGGGCCCGGACCCTGAACCGGCGGAACGGCGCGACGAGCACCCCGCGCAGCCAGCGGTCGGTGCCCATGAACAGCCGGCCGCCGGTGCCGCCGACGAACACCAGCGTCCCGCCGGGTTTCAGCACGGCGGCGCAGGCGGCCAGCGGCGGGTTGCCGTAGATGTCGACCAGGACGTCGAACCGCTCGCCGAGGTCCCGGAGGTCGTGCTCCCGGTAGTCCACGACCCGGTCCGCGCCCAGCGACCGCACCAGGTCCGCCTTGTCCGCGCCGCAGATGCCGGTGACCCGCGCGCCGAGCGCCTTGGCGATCTGCACGGCGTAGGTGCCGACGCAGCCGGACGCCCCGGAGATCAGCACGTCCTGCCCCGGCTCGACCTCCCCGAGGTCCCGCACCGCTTGCAGCGCGGTGAACGACGCGATGGGCATGGCCGCCGCCTGCGCCGTGGAGGTGTTCCGCGGCTTGCGGGTGAGCTGCCCGGCGGGCACCGACACGTACTCGGCGAACGACCCGCCGTGCCAGCCGAACACCTCGTCGTCGACCCGGACGTCGCGCACGCCCGCGCCGACCTCGGTGACCGTGCCCGCGAACTCCAGCCCGAACACGGGGTTGGCGGGTCTTCGCAGCCCGGTCACGAACCGCGCGGCGTAGGGCAGGCCGAGCACCAGGTGCCAGTCCGTCCCGGACACCGGCGACGCGCCGACCCGCACCAGCACCTCGCCCGCCCCGACCACGGGCACCGCGAGGTCGCGCACCGACAGCACGTCCGCCGGGACCCCGTACCGCTCCTGCACGACCGCTCTCACGACTCCTCCTCCGGGTACTGGAACACCTCGACCAGCGGGACGCCGAACACCCGGGCGATCTGGAAGGCCATCTCCAGCGTCGGCGAGTACTTGCCCTGCTCGATCGCGTTGATCGTCTGGCGGGTCACGTCGACCCGCGCGGCCAGGTCGGCCTGCGTCATCCCGCCGTGCGCGAACCGCAGCGCGCGGATGGTGTTGGTGACCTTCGTGGGCTTGCCCAAGGCTCAGAACCCCCGCCGGTAGGCGTGCAGCTTCACCAGCGAGCCGGCCACCGCGCCCAGCGTGAAGACCGCGTACATGGCGTTGGCGATCCAGAAGTGCCGCGCCTCGCCCAGGGCGAGCGCGAACGGCAGCACCATGCCCACGGCCACCAGCAGGCCGCCGACGTACTCGCCGCGCCGGTCGATCTCCCGGTCGCGCACGTCGCCGCGGTGCCGGTCGCCGGGCTCGGCGACCGCGACGACCACCCGTCCGAGGACGGACAGCGCGACCGAGATGCCGACCGCCCACAGCAGCGCCGCCGCGTACGGCGTGTCCACCAGGGCGCGCCCGTCGGCCAGGTCGACCAGCCTGACCAGGTAGGCGGCGTAGGTCACCAGGCCGACCACCAGGTAGACCCACGTGCCCTTCTCCTCGTACGACAACGGCCCCTCCGGGGTGTAAAGAAAACTTGACATGGCCAGTGTCAAGCAAGCGCGACACCATGTCAAGCATCTTTGACACAACCCGGGCCGGAACGCAGTCGTGCCGGGGTCGCCACGGCGACCCCGGCACGATGTGCTCGAAACTGCTGGTGCCGGTGCGGACTAGCCGCGCCGACCACTTCCTCCCCGCACTGCCCCGGGGGTTACTTCTTGCGGTGCCACACCACCTGCTGCGACGGGCCGTACAGGACGATGTTGCCGTCGTTCTGCACCACGAAGTTGACGCCCACCGAGTTCGGCGTGTTGGTGGACCACCGCGACACACCGGCGTTGGAGTAGAGCACCACGTTGCCGTCGTACTGGAAGTACAGGCGGGTCGCGTCGGTGTTCCACGTCTTGCTCGACCACTGCGCCGCACCGGCGCGGTTGTAGAGCACCAGGTTGCCGTCGTTCTGGAGCACCAGCTTGTACTCGCCGTTGAACGACGTCCGGAACTGGCCGCGAACGAGCTCCTCGCCGGGGTTGATCCGGTCCTGGCGCGCCGGCAGACCCGGCAGGACGCCCGAGTGCAGCAGGACGTTCGCCGTGCCCGCCGACGGGTTGGTGATCTTGTCCTTGGTGCCGGCGTTCACCACGGCGGTGCGCACCGCGCCCGGCGTGGAGTTCGGCTGGCTGCGCAGGTAGGCCGCGGCCACACCCGCGACGTGCGGGGACGACATGGACGTGCCGCTGCCGTCGAGGTAGGAGGAGTCGTCGTAGGCAGCCGCCGAGGTGATCTCCACGCCCGGCGCGTACAGGTCGACGCACGTGCCGAAGTTCGAGAAGTACGCCTGCGCGTCGTGCCGGTCGGACGCGGCCACCGTGATGGCGTCCGGCACGCGGGCCGGCGACTGGGCGCACGCGTCGGCGTTCGAGTTGCCCGCCGCCACCACGACGGTGACGCCGGCCGCGATCGTCCGGTTCACCGCGAGGTCGAGGGTGTCGTTCGCGTCGCCGCCGAGGCTCAGGTTCGCCACGGCCGGGCTGACCTTGTTGGCGGCCACCCAGTCGAGGCCGGCGATCACGGTGCCGACCGTGCCGTTGCCCTCGCAGTCCAGCACCTTGACCGCGTGCAGCCGGGCCGCCTTCGCGACACCGACGTTCGTGCCGCCGACCGTGCCGGCGACGTGCGTGCCGTGGCCCTCGCAGTCGGTGTTGTCCGTGTCGGCGGAGTTGAAGTCGAACGACGCCCGACCGCCGAACTCGGCGTGCGTCGTCCGGATGCCGGTGTCGACCACGTAGACGTGGACGCCGTCACCGTTGCCCTGGTAGGCGTACTGGTTGTCCAACGGCAGGCTGCGCTGGTCGAGCCGGTCGATCCCCCACGACGGCGGGTTCGCCTGGACCTCCGACTTGCGCACCTTCTGGTCCTGGACGACCGACGCGACGGACGGGTCCGCCGCGAGCGCGCGCGCCACGTCCTCGGACATGGTCGCCGCGAAGCCGTCGATCACCTGCTGGTAGCGGTGGGTGACCTTGACACCCTCGCGGGTCGAGGCGGCCTCGATCCCCGCGCGCTCCTTGAGCACCACGATGTAGCTGCCCGGGACAGCGTTCGCGCTGTCCGCGCCCGAGATTGTGCCCCCCTGAGCCGAAGCCGGTGCCACGCTCAGCCCCACGATCGCGGCCGTGGCGATTCCCACGCCGGCCAACCGTCTCCAGGGCGCGCCGAACTCTCCCATGCCTGGGTCCCCTCATGCAGGTACTGGATTACGAGAGGTTCGCGCGAACCGTGGTCAACTCTAGGGATTCCGACCCACCGGCACACTCGCATTACCGAAGATGATCCACCGGGACGGGAATTCCGCCCCTGCGGGCAGAAATGTTACGCCATTCGGCCCAGCAGGGGCTCCCACCAGCGGATCAACGCACCAGATGTCAATGCTCCCAACGGGTTACACCGCTGGAACGGGCACCGGGCCCTTTCCACCGGTTCTGCGGAGAACGTCCGAGGGAACGGGTCGCGACAGCCCGGCTCGACGTTCGAAAATGCACTCCGGGACATTTCAGGAGATCTTTCGAGCACCCGGAAACCCGGCTCGCGGTGAATGGCGCGGAGGGTCGACGGCAATCGACGGATCACGCCGCCGCGCGCGAGGACTCCGCTAGGATCACGTCCCTCCTCGGTGGCGACCCGGGTGGCCCGGACCAGGTCCGCCGGCGCGCTCGACCCGGGTCAACCGAACAGGATCGGCGCTCACCCGTGCGAATAGAGTTCGACGACGTCCGGTTCCGGTACGGCAGGAAGTCGGTGCTGTCCGGCGTGGACTGGACCATCGGCAGCGGGGTCACCGGGCTGCTGGGCCCCAACGGCGCGGGGAAGACCACGCTGCTCAACGTGCTGGTCGGGTTGGCGAAACCGCATTCCGGCACGCTCCGCTTCCACGGCGGCACCTCCGGCACCATCGGGTTCGTGCCGCAGCGGTTCTCGCTCGTCGGCGGGATGCGGGTGGTGGACACCGTCGCGTACGCGGCGTGGGTCAACGGGGTGGACCGGCCCGCCTGCGCCGCCGCCGCGCTGCGCGCCCTGGCGGCGGTCCGCCTGGACGACCTGGCCACCGCGCGGGTCCGGACGCTGTCCGGCGGGCAGCGCCAGCGGGTGGGCGTGGCGGCGGCCCTGGCCCACGAGCCGGACGTGCTGGTGCTCGACGAGCCGACGGTGGGCCTCGACCCGGCGCAGCGGATGCGGTTGCGCGAGGTCGTCGCCGACCTCGGGCGCACCAGGACGGTGCTGCTGTCCACGCACCTGATCGAGGACATCTCCCACCTGTGCCGGCGGGTCGGCGTGCTCGCCGACGGCCGGCTGGTGTTCGACGGGAGCGAGGCGGAACTGATCGGGCTGGTCGACAGCGCACCGGCCTCGGGCGTGCTCGGCTCGCCGTTCGAACGCGCCTACCAGGCGCTGGTCGCCGGGCTCGGGGCCGACCGTGGCTGACCTCGACACCGCCGACCCGGTGCGGCACGGCGACCCGCCGGCCGTGCCCGGTGTTCGGACGCGGTTCCCGCTGGGCGTCTGGCCGGTCGCGCTGCCGGCCTCGGCGATCACCGCCGTGGTGGTCGCCGCGACCTGGTCCATGCGCTCCTGGCCGTACCAGGAGTGGGTGCGGACCTCCGCCGAGTTCCACCAGCAGAACACGTTCACGGCTCCGATCGCGGCGGCGGCGGCCACGTACTTCGCCGGGCGGCTGCTCCCGCCGTCCCGGATCTTCGCGCTGCCCTCCGCAGCCCGCGCCGGCCTGCGCACCGCCGTGCCGCAACTGGGTCTGCTCGTCGGCGCGTTCGTCGGCGCGTACCTGCTCGGACTCGCGCCGCTGGTCGTCGTGACGCTGCGCGACGCCGAGTCCGGCGGCCTGGACGTCGGCGCGGCGCTGACCGGGCTGCTCGGCCTGGCCCTGGCGACCGCGTTCGGGTACCTGGTCGGCGTGGTGACCCGGACCTCCCTGACCGCACCGCTGTCCTTCGTCCTGCTCTTCGGTGCCGCGGTGGCGGGGAGCGGCGGGGACAGGTTCTCGGCGCTGATGCCGGTGCTCCACCTCGAACCCCCGCTCGGCCTCGTGCAGTCGACTCCGTTCGTCGCCTACCGGCTGGCGTTCCTGACGGTGTCGACGGTCGCGGTCGTGTGGGCGGTCGTCGGTCTGCTCCGGAGGCACCGCGTCAGCGGCAGCCTGTTCCGCAGCGCCGCCGCGCTGCTGCCGTTGCTGCTGCCCGTGGTGGTGGCCGTGCCGCCGCTGTGGTCCACACCGGCGCTCTTCGCCTACGAGACCGAGCCGGTGCACGTGTGCCGGACGAGCGGCACCGTCGAGTACTGCGTGCACGAGGGGCACCGCTCCAGACTGGACATCGTGGTGGCCGCGACGGAAGCCGCTCTACAGCGGTCCGGCAGGCCCGCGCCGTTCACCCGGATTCGGGACGAGGCGCTGCGCGGATACCCGATCGACCGGACACCGGTCTGGAGCCCGGAAGCGAAGGACACGATCCTCTGGGTGACGATCCAACCTTCGAGCCCCACGGACGACCGGCCGACCAGCGCCGTCAACGTGCTGTCCGGGCTGGCCGGCTGCTTCGGACGGCGGGAGAACGCCGATCCCCGGTCGGCCGAGCTGGCCCTGGAGCTCGGCCGGTGGTTGGACGGGACGGCCGCGCCCGAGAACTCGTTCGTCGACCTGCCCGAACCCGTTGTGCAGCAGTGGATCGCGTCCAACGGCGACCGGATCGCCGGCTGCGCCCTGACCCCGGAGACCCTCCCCCGCCGATGATCCGCCTCGTCCTGGCATCGAGATCGTGCCACCTGCTCGTGATCGCGGTCCTCGCGCTGGGCGCGCTGAGCGCGCTCCTGGACAACCACACCGTGGTGATCCACCTGTCGGCGGCCCACCGGCAGAACCGCCTGGCGTTCCCCGAGCTGTGCGCGGTGGTCGGGGTCGTGGTCGCGGTCGCGTTGCTGCGACCGCGCTTCCGGGAGTGGGACCGGTTGGGGACGCACCGCGCGACCGTCGTGTCGGTCGCGTTCGCCCTGGCGGGAATGCTGCTGCCGCTGGTGATCCTGGTCCTCGGGTCGCTGCGGTTGCCCGACGCGGTCCCGTGGGCCTGGCAGGTCTCCAACTACCTCGTCTTCGCCGGCGTCGCGTTCTGCCTCGGTCCGCTGGTGGGGCCGGCCCTGGCCGGCGGGGCGACGCTGGTCCTCTACTTCGGCGCGGCGGTGGTGAACCACCTGGTCCCCCGGGGCGTCCTGCCGGTGACGGGGTACCCGGGGCCGGCGACGCACTGGGCGTTCGCGGCCCTGGTGGTGCTCCTGGCCCTGGTCGTGCACGGCCGGACCCGGGGAGCCGGCCGGTGGTCGCGCCGGTTGGCGCGGTGAGCTCCGGCCCGTCGCGGGGCCCGGTCGTCCCGGGCCCCGCGCCAGGTCAGCGGCCGGTGCCGCAGAGGGCCACGGTCGCGAGCTTCCGGTGCGCCGCGTCGAACTTCTCGCGGGACGCGGGGTCGCCGCCGTCCAGGACGCCGTGCGTGATGGAGAACTCGACCCGCTTGCCGCGATCGGGCGTGCTGAACATGTAGGAGGTCACGCTCTGCGTGCCGCCGGTGTGGCCGACCGCCGTGCAGTCCGGCGTGAACCGGTACTCGAACAGGCCGAGCCCGACGCGGTCGACACCCGAGGCCGGCACCGTCTTGCGCATCTCGGCCAGCGAGCGGGACGACAGCAGCCTGCCCCCGACGAGCGAGCTGATGAACGTGTCGAGGTCCTCGGTGCTGGAGATGATCTCACCCGCAGCGCCCGCCCACGACGGGTTCATCAGGGTGTTGTCCACGACCTTGAGCCTGCCCTTGTGCTGGTAGGCGATGTAGCTGTGCGCGTTCGGGCCGGGGATGCCGGTTCTGGTGCCCGGCAGGCTGGTGCCGCGCAGGCCGAGCGGCTTCACGATCCGGCGCTCGACCTGGGTCGCGTAGTCGGTCTTGGCGACCTTCTCGATCAGCAGGCCGGCCAGCGCGTAGTTGGTGTTGGAGTAGGAGTGCCGGGCTCCCGGCTCGAACCGCGCGGGCTTGGCGAGAGCCGACTTGACCAGGTCGCGGGCCTGGTAGGTGCGGAACCGGTTGTCGACGTAGTCCTGGCCCCAGATGGGGATGCCCGGGTCGGCGGTGCCGTCGGCCTTGGCGTCGCCGGTGTAGTTGTAGAGGCCGCTGGTGTGCTGGAGCACCATGCGGACGGTGATCCGGCGGTCGAGCCCGTACTCGGGGAGGTAGCGGGACAGCGACTCGTCCAGCCGGACCTCGCCCTCGTCGACCAGTTGCAGGACGACGGTCGCGACGAACGCCTTGGTGATGCTCCCCGCCCGGAAGCTCCAGTCGGCGTCGGGCTTCCTGGACCTGCCGAGCTCCGCCACCCCGGCGCTCCCGGTCCAGTCCCCGCGCTTGTCGTGCACCCGCACCACGACCCCGGCCCCACCGGCCGCCACGACGTCGTCCATGGCCTGCCGCAACTCCGTCCGCTGGCGGGAGGTCTGCGCGGAGGTGTCCTCCGTCGAAGCCCCGGCCTGCGCGGCAACCCCGGTCAACAACGCCAACGTGAGGGCCGTGGTCCCGACCCGTCGCATAGCTGTGTTCATTCGAATTCCCCTTGTACGCCCCGGGATCATTCCCGGAGACTGCCCGTTCACGGCGTGTCCTCGGCGAGCGCTCGCTACGTTCGACCCTAAGAACCGTTGGGGCGGAACAGAATCTCGCCAACACCCGGACGGGGTGGTGCCAACACGACCCCGTTGGGGGGACAGCCGAATGTCGGACGTCGACGCAGGTCATGGCCGGGAGCGAACCCGACCCGTCGGGAGGCGGGCCGACGGCAACCTTGAGGGCACACGTCGCCTCGTCGTGGGGAGCTGTCTCCTGCTGCTCTCGGCAACGATGACCGTCACCTTCTGATCCGCAGGAACCGGTCAACACGCTGACCAGGCGTTCCTCTTCGTCTGCCGTTGGTGCAGACGGTGCCGCGTTGTTGCGCCGGGCAGCCAAAGGAGTGCTGCTACTTTGCCGGTGAGTAGGTCGCTCATGCCTTCCGGAGGTCACGCCGATGAGCCAGCCCGTCTACCCCGTCTCGATCAAGGGTGTGGTGGTGCGTTACGACCGGGTGTTGCTGCTGAAGAACGAGCGCGAGGAGTGGGAACTGCCCGGCGGCCGGATCGAACCCGGCGAGACGCCCGAGCAGTGCGTGGCGCGGGAGATTTTCGAGGAAACGCAGTGGCAGGTGACCACCGGCCCGATCCTCGACACGTGGATGTACTACATCGACGTGGCGGGGAAGAACGTGTTCATCGTGACCTACGGCTGCTACCCGGACGGTGACGCCGATCCCGTGCTTTCCCACGAGCACAAGGAGATCGGCCTGTTCACCGAGTCCGAGGTGCGCGGGCTGACTATGCCGGACGGGTACAAGCGTTCGATCGGGAGTTGGTTCGCCCGTCTGCGCGAGACCGGCCGGGAACTGATCCGGTAGCCACTCCTGACGGGGGGACGCAGAAGGAAACGGCGGCGGTGTCGAGAAGACAAGGGCGTTGGAGCCTGTTCATCGCCTCGCCCAGCCACAGCAGCAGGCCGCGTTGGCGGCTTCGTCTGCGAAGCCGATTGCGTCGGTGGCCGGCCGGGCTGGAGAGTCGGCGGTGAGCTCAAGTCGTCGGGCCTACCACTGGATGTTGCCGTTCGGCGGGACCGACTTGGTGCAGCTCGCCAAGCAGTGCCAGGCACGACTGGAAGACCCGCGTTTCGATCTCGTGCCCTTGAACGTCTTGCACCTGACGGTGAGACGAGTCGGGTTCTTGGACCAGGTAGTCACGGAGGTTGCCGCCACAGCCGCAGACGCCGCCCGGAAGCGGTGTCTGCGGCTGTCGCCGTTCAAGGTGGAGATCGGCCCGCTGGCAGGTTCGCGCGGTGCCCGGAGCTTCAGCGTGTCCCCCTGGTCAGCGCTTTTCCCGATGCACCAGGCGTTGGCGGACGCCGTGCGTGATGTGGTCGGCGATCAGTCGCACATGGACACCCGGTCCTTCCGGCCGCACCTGAGCATCGCCTACGCCAACACCGACGTGGCCGTCAGGCCGCTGCTGCCGGTGATCGACGAGCTGCGCGCGCTGCCGGCCGTGAGCGCGACCGTGTCCGAGGTGGCGCTGGTGAAACTGCGCCGGGAGGGCACGGTCTACCGGTTCGACACGCTGTTCAGCGTCCCGCTCGGCCCGGTGCCGATGCCCGCCTGACACCGCGAAGGCCGACACTGCCTTGCCGATGTCGTGAACCGGGCCGGTACAGGTACAGGTGAGACCTGATTCGAAACAGAGAGGGCGGTGCCGACTGGCACCGCCCTCTGACTTGCGCGCTCGGCAGGATTCGAACCTGCAACCTTCTGATCCGTAGAGGTGAGCAGGTCGGCCCGCACGATCCACTTGGTCCGTTCGCGCTGGTGAGTGTCCGTTGGGCAGTCCAGGTCAGGGCCTCCGGCCTCCGGTCCCGCCCCGTCCAAGCAGTCCGTGAGACGACTGTGAGACGGAGGCCAACCGATGTCGACGCCCACCCACTCCCCCAATCGCACCCCCGACGACCTCCCGCACCAGCCGCTGAGCGGCAGTGACCTGGTGGAGCAGTGGTCAGCGCCCCCGGCTTTACACCGCCTCGGCCGCCCACGCCCAGGGCAGCGCCACCGATCACGCGGTGCGCGAGACCTTGAGGCACCGGGTGCCGAGGATGCCGGCCGAAGTCGTGGATGGTCGCCTGGCGACCAGGGCAGGCTTCACCTTCTGCTCCTTCATGTCGATCGCCGCCAACGTCCTCCACCTGGCTGCCGGCGTCATAGCGATCTCCAGCTCCACTCAGCGTGGACGCGCGGCCAGCAACTGGGGGCACGGACTGTTGTCGGAGATGTACACCTCCAACAACGGGTCGATCAGAGCGGCAAGTGCAAGCACACGGCTGTACCGATCTTTCAGGTCCAACCCGGTCAGCGGCTCATGGTGCGCGACCCGGTTACGCAGCCGGTGCAGTTTGTCGACATGTCCGTCGACCGTAGAACGGGCTGTTCCCGGTACGAAAGCGTGGTGCAGGTAGGGCACCCACAACGGTTGGTGCTGTCGTCGACTGGTCAGGTACCGCCAGAAGCCGAAGCTCAGCTCGGCGATGACCTTGCCCGACGCAGGCTGAACGGCGGTCATGCGGGCCGGTGTGGCCTGCTGGATCGCATGATTAAGCTGGTCACGAGACTTCTGATTGTCATCGACACGCTTGCCGTTGGACGCAGTCTTGATCTGCGGCGGGAAGAACGCGTGCGGCTGGAAGACCCAGTGTTGCCCGTTCGGTCCGACTCCCCGCATCAGCGCCCGGTCGTAAGCGTTGCGTAGCCCGACTTCGAGGTGGGCGAGATCGTGGTGGAAGGCCGACGAGATCGCGGTGTTCCACTCGTAGAGCTCGACTGCCAGCCGGCGATCTTGACCTGCGGCTTGGAGGTACACCGCGAACCTCGTGGCCGAGAGCCAGCCTTCGACCCAGCCGCCCGTACCAACCGCAGTCATCTACACCTCTCGTAACGACCGGCTTGACGAGCCGGGTTACCTCGGTTCGTCAAGTTTGCTACACTGACTCTCGAATAGCCCCGGATGTGCCCCTGACCTGCTGGTCATGCCGCCGGGGCTTTGAACTTTCACCGACTGCCGCACCTCGCTGGACCGACGATCAGCATAGGGTGCCCCTGGGTCGAGCCGTAGCTACTCTCGACACCGCTGCGGACGTGAAGCCCCGGTGTCGTCGCACGGGTTGCGACAAGCGACGTTGACACCCTCGCGACTGCACTCCACGTCAGGCGACGACCTGATGAAGGTCGCACCGCACCTGGCCAGTGGTAGCCGTGGAGTGCAGTGCGCCTGCACCCCTGGTTGACCGAGGTTGAGCTGGTTGACCGAGGCGGAGCCGGCCACCTCGGCAGTGGTCGCAGGCTTGCTGGGGGCTCCCCCTGGCCCTCGGTGCCGTGCCACGCCCGCGCCCACCCAGGGCAGTTGTTCCCTACCCGCTCAGCCAAGTCGGTTACACCAAGCGGTTGTGCCATGCCGCCGGCCTCGTCAAGGCGGTCAGCCAGGTCCTGCCACGGACACCCCACCATGGACCGGAAACGGTGGCCGGCCGCAAGACCGCGTTGCTGCCTGGAGATCCCGAACAGCCTGGCGCGCAGCGGTTCGAGCCCAGCTTCAGGAACGCTCACCGACCGCCTGTGACTCCTGACAAGCCCTGGAAATCGATCGCCAGGCGACGGCAGTGGTGCGAGGTCCGGTTGGAGCTGCGAGACAGCAGCCCTCTGCACAACAAATCAGGGCCCTCGTTCGGCTAACCGAACGGGGGCCCTGACCTGAACTAACTCTTGCGCGCTCGGCAGGATTCGAACCTGCAACCTTCTGATCCGTAGTTCCCGCTGACTCGTCCTGATCAATCCGGACGGGTCCAGCAAGACCGGGAACATCCAGGTCAGCAGCCCTGAGCGTGCATCGCAGAACCCCCTCGTCCGGCCCGGTTCAAGAACGTCCGGGCACCCGTCGGGCACCCATCGAGACCACTCAAGACCTCCGTGATCACGAGTCTTGGGAGCTCCACTTGTCCATCCACGACAAGGCCACCACCGAACGCCACCAGGCCCCGCCCAACCAGTCCCCCGCCACCGCTACGGCGGTGCGCCGATGAGCGTCGAGGCCATGGTCTGGGTGCTGAACGACGCCCCGATCCCCACCGACCGCAAGGACGCCTCCAGCCTGGCGATCACCCTGGTCGGCTTGGCGAACCACGCCGACCCATCAGGCCGCAACGCCTTCCCGTCTGTCGCCACCCTGGTCCGCTATACCCGCCTGAGCGAACGCACCGTCCGCCGGGCACTGGACACGCTGGAGGAGCTAAAGCTCATCAGCCCCTCCGACCCGGAGATCGTCGCCGCGTACATCAAGCGAGCCGACCGCCGTCCAAAGGGCTGGGACCTGGCGATGCGGAACGAGGTGCCATCACGGCACCCCGCACCCGATCACGGGGAGCCGGCACGACACCTCGCACCAGTACACGGGGTGTCATCCGCGCCGAACGGGGTGCCAACACGACGTCCACGGGGTGCCGTGGTGACACCCGAACCGTCCTTGAACCGTACGAGAACCTTCCAGCCCCGCGGGCACGCGCCCGAAGCGCGCCCGCTCCGACCGGTCTGCGGCCACTGCGACGCTCGCGACTCCGATCCCATCTCGGCCCGAGTCGTCTGGCTCAACGAAGACCGAACCGAGTCGGCGCTGTGCCATCACTGCCACCCCCGAGCCCACGAAGCCGGGGAGGCGGACCGGTGAGCGCACCTTCCCCCGAACTCGTCACGACCATCCGGCAAGCGCTCGAAGCTGCGCGGGCCGCCGGCCAGCCACCACCAGGCCGCCCAACCCTGGTGCATCTCACCGGTGCCACGGACCACGCGGTACGCAAAGCCCTGGCGGAGCTGGCGACCGAGGACGCCAGCTCTGGCGACACCCTGGCGAGTCCGCCACCAGCCACGCCACCAACCCAAACCAGCGATGGCCGTTTCGTGGCTTGGGCAGGCTTCGTCTTCGGCTCAGTCATGTCGATCGCCGCCAACGTCCTCCAGACCTGGCTACCAGCAGAACACCAACCGCCTGGCTGGTCACCAGGTCTCGCGCCCCAGATTGGAGCCGCAGTCTGGCCCATCGGCTTCCTGCTCTCCGTAGAAGTTCTCTCCCGCATCCGGTGGCCCAGAGGCTGGCAATGGACCCTCGCCCGGTTCGCCGGCACCGGCACCGTTGCCCTCGGCTCAGCCGCTATCTCCTACGGCCACCTCCGAAGCCTGCTGTTGGCGTGGCATACGGCCCAGTGGCTGCCGCTGTCGGACCGCTCGTACTCGACGGTCTTATGATCAACTCCGGGTTTGCACTTCTGGCGATGAGCCGGCTTGGTGTCCTATCTCGGCACCTCGGACGTTAGCTGGTTCCGTCCGCCTCCAAGACCATTCCCCATACCGCGTGCGGAAAACTGCCGCACGCAGCCTAGCCGCCACGGATACGCCGAATCCTCTCTTTCTCGACAGCTCGCGCATATTCTCTTTTGAATATTTCCACCCCAGTACGACCCACCAGAGCTACAGATGCATCATCCGATTGAGCAAATACCTCAAATTGCTCAATGATACTCTTGAGACGATCGGATTCTTCACCCCAGCCCACACCGAAAACGGCACGATAGGCGATCAACTCCGGAGAGACGCCTCTCGGAACGAGCAGCCTGGCGAGATCCGGAATACTCGGTTCAGGACCGCCTAGACCGTCCTTGCAATCAAGCACCTCCACAGGTGACAGCAGGGCTGAATCCAGCATTTGCGCCAGCCATTCAAGGTCTCTACCTGGCATACTTCTGCGCAAAGCCCAACGCAGACCAGACTGCCCATAGCGCTCCATCATTCGGGTCTTAAATTCCGATGGCAAAACGTAGAGATGCGTCAGTAGGTCATGCGGCACCGAGTAGTTGACATCTTTTAGCGCTCGGTCGAACTGACGCCCAAATAGCCCGTAAAGAGACTTAGGACATTCAGCTGCCATGTATTCGAGCAATGCTCTCAGGACGTGATCTTGAAGGTGTGGAATTACAGAAGGATCGAAGGAATTGATGGCTTCAGACCACAACACTGCCAACTCCGCTGGCGGCCACACATCATCTAGGTGTCCGGCTTCGAACATCGCCATTGCAGCCACGCCGCGAACCACCTCGCTAGGCGCCTTCAGAATGGCTTGCCGATGCGCAATAGGCGTACGATCCCCAAAGAACAGAGCTTCCAAAACGCCGTAGTCGGACAACTGCAATCTTGCGAGGCAAATGCCCAGGAGTTCTGACGACACACTCTCTTCCGAAAACACCGCACTGAGCGTTGTCCAGCGTGCATTCTCTGTCGCCAAACATTCCTCTAAAGTCTCTGTCGCAAACCGCCTACCGCCAGAGACCGCAGCCTCAAGGATAGGCGCAGCTTCCGGAAAAAGTCCACAAGAAAGCAAAGCCTGAATCCACTCCTGAAAACCATTTACGTCGATACAATTCGCCAGCGCCGTACATGCCCACTGGACACTGCTAGGCCAGCCTCGACCGACGACTGCGCTCTGCTCTTTGATCTCGGCAAGTCGCAAGGAAACAACCAGCGCCCCTTCGTCACACCACGGTGCTACGAGCTCATTCACCGCGTTGCGTTGCCTTTCAGTTGCCTCACGCCTATCAGACTTGCGCTCCACGTAGGCGAAGAATGTATCTCGTACAGGGTCGGGGTCCAGGGCGATCTCGACATCAAACCAGCCTGCAGTACTCCTGAGCGCTGCCTCCAGCCCCGGTTGTCCAAGCGTGAGGGGGCGCAGATCTTGCAGCAGAGCCCGGGCGAGCTGCGCAGATTTCTCAATTGAGTCCGCCGAGTGGCTCGCACCAAAGGGCTGGTCAAAGCCGCCACCAATACGCAGCCACGCCGCCGCTGCGTCAATAGCCGCTTTAACCGTTCGCGTCGGCGCAGACGTTAGCCGCTGGCGCAAAAACGGCCATATTTCGTCGTAGACTTCCTGCATTTCTTGGGGACTCAACACAGTCTCAACCAAGATTAGCTCGTGTCGGTCGGCCGGATTCGCATGATTGCCACTGCGTTGAAAAGAAAGGACAGTAGAAAGGACAGAGTTATAGACATTCCAGACATCGATGCTGTCGCCGCGACTAGTAATCCAACTTTCCGCCTCAACAACGATCGCTCGACGTAGCCCATCTTGTGGGCTGAGTTCAGGATGCTGCTGCCTGACCAAGTCCTCTATCTTGCGCAACGGATGATTCGGATTAGAGTTAGTTGGCCGGTCGTCGATCAAAGCTGCATCAAGTAGAATTCTAATTCCGTCAACAAGCGAGTATCTATTTACAAGCCGCGAGGCAACGACGACCAATGGCTCCAGGCGCCTGCCGTCGACATCATCCAACTCATGAAGTGAGTCGAATTCCTCAGTGATCCATTCGAGTACCTGGCGTCCAGTTACCACACCGATCAGCGCGTAGGACTCAACCAGGTGCTGACGCCGTTTAGAGTCTTCACCATCTGCCTCAAGAACCTCCTGTAGCATCCGAGTAGCAGTTGCCACAGCGGATTCTACGCCAAGCCGTGCAGCGTGGATGGCACTTTCTGAGAGCTGAGCAAGCTTTTCGGGCCAACCAACACCGAGGTCTTCCAATTTGACAACCGGAACGTCGGACCGAAAGGAATGCTCAGCCACGAGGACGCCTGCAAGCAATGGTGGACGCACGTAATACGCACGAGTGTTTCCGTTTTCCCCGGCGTACTGGCTGACATCCACGAGGCCGTTACGTGCTACACCAAGCAGAAGAGGACGCACTCTAGAGGAGGGAAGGTCGAGTGTGGTCGCAAGCCTGCCAATCTGGTCATCGGTGATGCCTCCGAGGGCAGCGATAGCCGTCAGCACATCAAGTGCTTCAGCACCAACACTTGCTCGACGAAGATAGCGCGTCACTTCGCCGAGCAGCACTCGGCCGTCGACAATTGACTCCCATCTGCGTGTTCTTGTCAGAATATCTGCAAGGGTTGTGGCCCACCCGGGGCGACCCTCGGCCTGGTCAAGGATTTGCTGTCGCGCAAGAGTGCTGGTGACACCCATCGCCTGGATGATCTGATCGACGCTGGACCGCTCAAGTAGGTCGACTTCAACTTCTTGAGCTGCTCGAAGCTCATCGCGAATAGCGTCGGTCTCATCAGGCCAACAGATCGCGATAATCTTGTACTGGAGAACATCGCCCTCCTGACGACGGAGCATGACGAGCCAGCGCACAAGATCGCAATGTTGACCAGCATCATCTACTGCGACTCGACTTGGCCTCAGCCACCGAAGGTCATCTGCAAGCTTTCCAGAATCGGCGTCGTGGTCGACGAATATAATGTCTTCGACTGCGGTAAGGAGACGAGTCTTGCCCACACCTGGCCGCCCGGTAACGATCACGTCTTCGTCACCATATTCAGCTAGCTTGGCCAGCTCGCTCTCACGACCAATCAGCGGTAGGTGCGCCCACGGTGATTCCGCTAGGTCGGCTGGCGTGCGAGAAAGCGTAATGGGCTCGTTTGACAAGCCCAGCAATTTCTGCCGCCACTCGCCATCAATGCGGAGCCTGCTGACGAAGAATTCGCGCCCGAAGTAGGCATCAATCGTGACATTCCAGTCAGCAGCCTTGTTTTCTAGCTTGGAGCGTTGTAACTGACTGAGATCTGCAGGATTAGCAAGCACAACGCGTTCTACAATTACCCCGTGCTTAGCCATACTCCTCAAACCTCGAACAAGGTTTGCCTTCACCCCGTCAAAGGTTCGAGATGCGGTGACCAAGACTCTCATGGGCACCTCAACCTGGGCCGAATAGATATCCGCATCGCGGCCCCAGTCAGTACCACCCGGCACCGACGACAACCCCTCGTATACACCTCCTAGAAGGTCAGTTGCACATCGCTCGAACACTTGATGATTCAAGGACTGGCTGGCCAACGCCTCGCTGATGTGATCAAGTTCATGCATAGCAGCGCACCTCCGGCGAGACAGATACCGTACTCACTATTCCGGCGATTATACACCGGCCCTGAAAGGGCCTACCTACATCGAGAAGCGCCAGCTTTCGACACGTATAGCGAGCAGCCTGAAGCGCCGAGCAAGATAGACCGAAGAGTACCTCTTCGGCCACAGTGACCATGCGCGGTGGCATACTGGCAGCATTGGAGTAGACAGCTAATCGAAGGACTGCAGGGTGGCCCACCCGACCTGCGGTGGCGGCGCTGGTTGCGTCGTGGACGTGTCTTGGGGGACATGGTGCGGGGTGGGGATGAGGCTCGTTCGGGTCGGTATCGGGATCGTGTGCGGGGTGCGGCGCGTGAGCGACGAGGCGCTCTCCGTTACACGGATGCCGAGTGGGATTTGGTTTGTCGGGCTGCGGCTTTTGACGCTATGAAGCCTGGGGCTTGGGCTCAGGAGGCTGCTGCTGAGGCTGCGCGGCGGCGGGTTCTTGGTGGGCCTGGTGATGGGGACCAGATTCGGCAGGTGCTCGCGGAGTTGCGTGATCAGCAGCGTGTTCTGCGCTCGATCGGCCAACTGCTTAACCAGTTCATGAAGGCTGTCCATTCGGCCGAGAGCCAGGTAAGCGAGCCTCAGGCGTTGGCAGTGTTCCGGGTTGTTCGGAGGGCGGTTGAGCGGTCTGAGCAGGTGACTGCGGACATCCGGGCTAGGTGGTTGTCGTGATTGCCAAGGTTGTTCGGGGGTACCGGCCTGCTGGGCTGATTCGGTATCTGTTCGGACCTGGACAGGCTGAGGAGCATCGGAACCCTCGGGTTGTTGCTGCTTGGGATGGGGCTCCTTGGCTTCGTCAGCCTGAGAAGTTGGCGTCAGTAGTGGTTGGCGGCGAGGTTGTCGAGGCTGGAGAGTTCGACTTTGACCTCAAGCCGTTGACAGCTGCGATGCAGGCGATGGTGAAGCTCGCTGGGTTGCCGTTGAGCACGCCGCCAGCGATCTCTGACGAGTGGGCTGAGCGGGTTCGGCTTGGGGCTGTGCCGAAGGATGCGCCCTCGTGGGTTCGGCACTACCGGTACGACCCCAAGAAGAAGGCTGTGGTGTTGCGGCCTGGGTATGTGTGGCACACGCCTGTTCGGCTAGCTCCTGGTGACCCGACGCTGACGGATGAGCAGTGGGAGACGGTTGCTGAGCGGCTGATGAAAGCCACCAGAATTCATCAGGCTGGGTGTCGGTGGATCGCGGTTCGGCACGCTGATGATCACATCCACCTCATGGCGACGCTGGTGTCTGAGGTGACTGCCAAGCCGTTTCATCCGTACCGGGACTTCCTGGCCTTGCGGCGGGAGTGTCGGGCCATTGAGCGTGACCTTGGGTTGGTCGTCACGGCCGACGTGGACAAGACCGCGGTTCGTCAGCCCTCGCGCAAGGAGAAGGGCAAGGCCGATCGGGAGGGACGTGCCATCACTCCGCGGGAGGAGTTGCAGCGGGTTGTTGCGCGGGCTGCGGCTGAGGCCCGGGATGGTCAGGAGTTCCTGGGTTCGCTTGAGCGGGCCGGGGTTGCTCCGCAGGTGGTGCGAGATGGGCGCGGGATGGTGTTGGGGTATTCCGTCGCCCTGCCTGACGACCTGACCCGTCAGGGGAAGCAGGTGCGGTACTCGGGCTCGAAGTTGGCCGCTGACCTTTCGTGGCCGAAGCTCCAGAATCGGTGGGCCGAGCTTTCCGGTGGTGGGCTTCGGCCTGCCGGGACTTGGCTTGCACCGGCCGAGCGGGAGGCTGTGTTGGAGGAAGCCGTCCGGGTGGTTCAGCTTGCTACCAAGCGGGTTCAGGTCAATCGGTTGACCGGTGGGCAGAGTCAGGCGGTCGACGGGATTGTGCACGCGACTGGCGAACTGCTGGTGGTGTTGGCGCAGGGATGGGATGGACGGGCCGGTGCGGCGCTGGTCGAGATCGGCGCTGGGTACGACCGGGCCGCTCGTACTCCTCATCTCGTGGTTCCTGAGAGGCGCGGGAACTTGGGGTTCCAGTTGCGGCAGGCCGCGCGGGAGGTCGCGGGAGTGGGGATGCTGTCGCGCGTCGACGCCCGTACTCGGGCGGGGTTCCTGGTTGTGACGCTGGTTCTTGCTCTCGTGTCGCTACTGGTGGAGATCAGCGAGTGGCAGAAGGCTCGTGGGCGGGTGCATCAAGGGGAGGCCGCGGCGGTGGCCGCTGGGCGGCTTTCGGCGCTTTCTGGACCACGGCCGGTGAAGGAAGCGGCGGCGGTGTCTCGGCGTCCTGGGCGGACGCTGGAGCAGCCGCCGCGTCGGTTGGTGCCGGTGGTGGAGTCGCGAGGACGAGGTCGCTAGAGGCTGTTCATTGCCTCGTCCAGCCACAACAGGTGGGCCTTGGTGCCTTCGATCGTCGCCATGCGGGTGAAGGTCCCGAGGGCATTTTCAGCGGTGTCGGTGAGGGTGCGGAAGTCTCCCTCGATCGTGACCACCTCGACGTGGTCGGGGAAGACCAGGCCGTAGGCGGCGATCTCGGCGTCGTGGCGGGTTCCGTACTCGTTGGCGATGGCGAAGAGCCTCGGAGCGTGCTCGTGGGCCAGGCCGTGCAGGAATCGGTGGAATCCTGCTTCGGTCCATTGGGGTTCTGTGTCGGGCTGGTCGGTCATGCCTGCTGTCCTTCGATGCTGTGGATCAGGTCCGCCAGCTCTTGGCCGGTCAGGAGGGTGTTGCCGGTCTGCTCGGGTGATGTCCACCAACCGACGGAATCGGTGCCGACGGCGGTGGGCGGGAGCGGGATCGTCGTGCCCTCGTCCACGAGTCGGACGTGGTCGGTTACCAGGGACGGAGGTGTGGGCGGGCGGTACAGGACGAAGGCGATGGGCAGGTCCGGGATCTGCACGACCGGTGTCGGGCGGGTGGTGAACCAGGGGTGTCGGACGAGTCGTTCGGTGAGACTGAGCGGGATTGAGACCGCGCCCAGCTTGGGGCCGACGACGGCAAGTACCGCTTGGCCGCGGCGAGTTGGCGTGTCCCACCATTCGCGTACCTGGGCTAGGTCCGTGGTCGCGGTGTCGGCTGGTTGGAGGGCTACACGGGTGACGGGTTCGCCTGTGATGGGGTCGACGAAGCGGCCCTCATGCCAGACCGCGCCAGGCACGACGGGTAGATCCATTGCGGCGTAGGCAAGGGCTGCTTGGAGGGCCGTGTCGTCGGTGGCGAGGTCGAGGGGTGGTTGAGGGTTCGAGCGCCTGGCGGCCTTCTCCGCGATGGCCTTGGCCAGCTCGGTGAGGTCCTCGGACAGGGACGTTTCGAGTTCTTCCAAGGGGAAGGACGATGCGTCGTCGGGATGGCGGCCGGCTTCGTCGATGAGGCGGACGATGTACCTGCCGAGGCGGGTGTTCAGCTCGGTCAGCCAGGCGTTGTAGAGCAGTTCCTCCCTGGTCACGCGACACCTTCCCGGGGCCTCACCGGCACGGTCTCGAACAGGTCCTCGAACTGCATCGGAGCCAGGGCGATCAATGCTCCGGCGATGAAGAACGGGCCGGGCTGTAGGTGACCGGCTCTGGTCCGGGAGACGGTCGAGCGGTTGAGGCCCATCGCTTTGGCCAGGGCGTAGTCGGAGACGAAGGCAGCGAGGGTCACGGCCCTCTCGAATGCCTTGGTGCGGAGCCTGACTGTGTGCGGCGGCGGGGCGGGGTTCGTGCGTCTGGGTGTTCTGGTGGGTGCGGCCATGGTGGTCCCGTGTGTCCTGTGGATGGTGGGCACCGAGCGTGATCATCGGTATTCGACCTACGTCGGGGCGTAGGCCAGCCAAGCGTCGGACACTAGTTGTGCGGAAGCATGTGCGTACGGTTGTCACACCTGCCGTCACCTGCGGATAGACTTACCTGGAGCGACTCGCTGCGAGACTCGGGAGCGTGGAGGACATGGCACGCGAAGCGGCAGACGTCCTGGAATCGCGCCGGGCTCTCGGGGAGAAGCTGGCGACGTTCCGTAGTGCCGCTCGGATGACGCAGGCGCAGCTGGGGCAGGCGACCTTCAGCGACCGGACCCGTATCGCGCATCTGGAGAAGGGGCGGGCTCGGGCTGACCGCCACTTCTGGCAGGCCGCTGACGAAGCGTTGGGGGCCAGCGGGGTTCTGTTGGCCTCGTTCGTCGAGTTCGTGGAGACCAAACACCGGATGGAGCGGGAGGTACGGGAGGCCGAGCTGGCTGCGATGCGCGAACGCGTCGACGGCTGGCGGTTGTCCGGAGCTGCAGTTGAAGGTGATCGCGGGGTCTCGGCGGTGGCCGAGTTGTTGGGGCCCGCTCAGACGCTCGATCTCCTGGACACCTACACGCGATCGGTCATCGCCCGGTACGAGCTGGAGGGGCCGCAGCGGCTTGCGCCCGAGGTCTTGGCGTTGCGGAGGCTTGGGCACCAGCTCACCGGCCGGGTGTCTGGCGCTGAGCGGACTCGACTCACGTTGGCCAGCGCACGTCATGCGGCGCTGTTGGCCTACATGTCGGTGAACCTCAGCCGGTTCGATGATGCCGAGCGGTTCGCGTTGGAGGCGTCGATGCTCGCCACGGCCCTGGGTGACGCTCCCCTGCTGGCTTGGATCAAGGGCACGCAGAGCTTCGCGGCGTACTACCAGGAGCGGTACCAGGAGGCGCTGAACGTCGCCCAGGTCGGCGTTGGACTGGCCGGGAGTGACCTCCAGCGGATACGGCTGTTGTCCAACGGGGTGGCGCGGGCTGCGGGCAAGCTGGGTGACCGGCGTACGGCGGAGCGGGCCGCTGGTGAGGCGTTGGAGTTGGCCGAGCACGCCGAGGTCCCCAGCGGCATGACTTCGTGTATCGACTTCCTGCCGTACGGCCGGGCCAGGGCCGTCGCCAACGCGGCAACCGCGCAGCTCTCCCTGGGCAACCACAAAGAGGTTCTGCGGCTGACCGGTGACCTTCGGGCTGCGGTGGCGGACTCGGGATCGGACTGGAGTCGATCACTGGTCAGCCTCGATGAGGCAACGGCGCTGGCGGTTGGGCGTGAGGCGGATCTGGAGCACGCTGCGGCGGTTGGGCAGGCTGCGTTGGCGGCTTCGTCTGCGAAGCCGATTGCGTCGGTGGCCAGCCGGGCTGGAGAGTTGGCCGTGAGCCTCAAGCTGCACGGGTCGAGTCGTGCGAGCGACGAGTTCACCGCGGCGCTGCACGCGTGGCGAAGAGACACCAGGGAGATGCTTACGTGACTGCCTTCCCGTCGCGGCTGCCGGACGATCTCGATGACCTCGACGTGATCCGGAGCCATGACTGGAAGTCGTTCTCCTCGTTGGACCGGATGCAGAACCACTGGGCACGCCCCGAGTGGCCGTCCGGGCGTCGGGCCTACTACTGGATGTTGCCGTTCGACGGGACCGACCTGGTCCAACTCGCCAAGCAGTGCCAGGCCCGACTGGAGGACCCGCGCTTCGATCTCGTGCCGCTGGACGCCTTGCACCTGACCGTCGGACGAGTGGGGTTCACGGAGCAGGTGGCAGCAGAGGTTGCAACGACAACCGCAGACGCCGCCCGGAAGCGGTGTCTGCGGTTGTCGCCGTTCAAGGTGGAGATCGGCCCGCTGGCAGGTTCGCGCGGTGCCTTGAGGTTCAGCGTGTCCCCCTGGTCATCGCTTTTCCCGATGCACCAGGCGTTGGCGGACGCCGTGCGTGATGTGGTCGGCGACCGGGCGCACATGAACACCCGGTACTTCCGGCCGCACCTGAGCATCGCCTACGCCAACACCGATGTGGCCGTCAGGCCACTGCTGCCGATGATCGACGAGCTGCGCGACCTGCCACCCGTGACCGCAGCCGTGTCCGAGGTGGCGCTGGTGGAGCTGCGCCGGGAGGGCACGGTCTACCGGTTCGACACGCTGTTGAGCGTCTCGCTCGGCTCGGGGCCGACCGTCTCGGCTTAACCACCCCCGTCCGACAGCGCACGGACGATCGACGCGGTGACGACCTTGTAGTGCCCGCCGAGTCTCATGACCTTGGCCGGGAACTCACCGCGTGCGATCAGGTCGTACGCCTTGCTGCGGGAGATGTTGAAGGCGGTTGCCGCAGTGGCGACGCTGACCGCAGCCGGCCATCGTCGGATCTCGGCAAGTCGCACACGGCGGCGTACCGGCCGCCGTCCCCGCCTTCTGGATGGATCGGAACAACTCATAACTATCCCCCCGGGTAGTCAGTTGCTCGTGACACGAACAACTCAACCAGTGTTAGAGTCGTTTCAGTTGCTTGTCAAGAGCGCAAGCGAACCACCACACTGAGTGGATGAGCCAAGAGCGGATGGTGGGCACTGTTGTAGGTGGAAACCTGGAGCGCCTGCGCCGTCTGGCCCGGATGACGCAGCACGAGGCAGCGCGCCTGTTCGCCAGGCGCGGCACCCCGCTCAGCCGGAGCAAGATCGCGGCCATTGAGGCCGGCGAACGCCCGAACCTGTCGTTCGCGGACGTCCTGGCCATTGCTCACGCCTTCAACGTCGAGTTGGCCGAGCTGTTCGCGGGCGACGACGACGTGACGCTCTCCAACCGGCTCACCCTGCCCAGCACGAGGATCAGAGACCTGATCACCGGCGCACCGGGCGTCGACGGGGGCACGCGGTGGGGCCTCGAATGGCGGCGCGAGCTGCTCGACCTGACCCACGTCGACCCCGAGATCGACCAGGAACTCCAGACCTCGGAGGCGGACCGGGCGCTTGCGCTCCGGCTTCGGATACCGCCGGAGACCGTGATCGCCGTGGCGGTGGAGTTGTGGGGCCGGACGCTGTCCGAGGAACGAGACCTGCGCGTCGAGGGCCTAGGCGGTTTGGACGGCGCGGAGCGCGGCGCTCACCGCGGGCACATCACCCGCGAGCTGTCCCAGGAGATCCAGTCCGAACTGGTGGCGCAGGGGTTGCTCGCCGAAGTCGTGGACGAGAGCGACCAACGAAGTCCTGAGTAGAACGGAGAGCAAGAAGTGGCAGGGGGGATACGTCGTCGGTGCCGATGCCGGGACGCCGACGGCAAGGACATGGGAAGCCGGTGCCCCAAGCTGGCCCAGCGCAATCATGGGGCCTGGCAGGTGCGACAGGAGTTGGCACCGGCGCTCGACGGCACCCGGCGGACGTTCCGCCGGGACGGGTACGAGACCAAGGCCAAGGCTCAGACCGACCTGGACCGGGTGCGGGAACTGTTGGCGCTGGCCGAACCAGACGACCCAGAGGACCGCGAGGCGATCAGCGCGATGCTGGCCGCGTTGGACAAGCGGGAGCGTCTGCCGGAAACCGAGACCGTACGACGGCAGCTCAAGGCAGGGCTCCCGTTGGCGGACAAAGGCACCATCGGCGAATGGCTCGACACCTGGCATGGCCAGGAACGCACCGCCGAGCCACCGAGGTCTCCTACGAGTCGCACATCAGGCTCTACCTCAAGCCGAAGATCGGACACATTCGCCGGGACCGGCTGACCGTGGCCCACGTCGTCGAGATGTTCAACCGGATCGAGGACGACAACGACGCCATCGAGGCCAACAACTCCGACCGCCGCGCCCTTGAGTCCCGGATCAGGAACACGCCCAAGCGGGCGCTGCGAGAGCAGTTGGCCGAGCTGCCGCCCTACCGGCGGCCGGTTCGCGGATCGTCGCAGCAGCGCATTCTGGCGACGCTCCGCGCAGCCTTGAACGACGCCATCCGGCAACAGCTCGCCACGTTCAACCCGGCCGCGCACGTGACAGTCGAAGCCACCAAGGTCCGGCCGTTAATCTGGACGTCGGAGCGGGTCGAGCAGTGGCGCAGGACGGGGCTGCGGCCGGGCCCGGTGATGGTGTGGACGCCGGAGCAGGCCGGGGGCTTCCTGGACCACGTGGCCGAGCACGACCCGGACTACGAAGCTCTCTGGCACGTGGCGACGTTCCGTGGAACGCGGCGGGGTGAGCTGGCGGGCCTGGGGTGGACGGACACCAACCTGGACGGTGCCACGCTCCAAATCCTCACCCAGCTCACCGAAGTTGACTACCAGGTGACCGAAGGCGCTCCGAAGTCCGCCGCCGGCGAGCGGACCGTCTCGCTCGACCGGGAGGGTGTTCGGCTCCTACGCCAACACCGACGCCACCAGTGGGCGGAGCGGCAACGGTTGGGGTCGTTGTGGGTCGAGTCAGGCCGGGTGTTCACGAAGCCGGACGGGTCGGAGCTTCGACCGTCGTGGATCAGTGATCGGTTCGCTCGGTTGTCCGCTGCGGCCGGGGTGCCGCCGATCCGGCTGCACGACCTCCGGCACGTCGCCGCGACCCTGATGCTCGCCGCCAGCGTCGACCTGAAGGTCATCCAGGAGACGCTGGGGCACTCGACGCTCGCCACGACCAGCGATCTCTACACCAGCGTCCTGCCGGAAGTGGCGAACGCCGCAGCCGAAGCGACGAGGTCGATCGTGCCGCGAAGAAAAACGCTCGGGCACCCATCGGGCACCCACGGGCCGCCGACAACGATAGCGGAACAACGAGGTGATGCCCTGAGATAGCAAAAACCGCAGCAAGAGGGTGGTCTCACTGCGGTTCTGCGATGCGCGCTCGGCAGGATTCGAACCTGCAACCTTCTGATCCGTAGTCAGATGCTCTATCCGTTGAGCTACGAGCGCATCGATTTTCAGTTGTCACCCGGCCGAGGCCGAGTGTTGCGGAGGCTCCGGGATTTGAACCCGGGATGGGCGTGAACCCAAACCGCATTAGCAGTGCGGCGCCATAGACCAGACTAGGCGAAGCCTCCCGGAGCCCTCGGCTACGACGCATAGATTACACAGGTCGGTGCGGGCGTGGCAAAACGCCCCCCTCTTACCCCCGTCCTCGCTGGTCAGAGGGGGTAAAAGGGGTGTTCACCAGGGGTTCAGGAGGGCGTCTTGTGGCGCACGTCTCGGTCGAGGACCGGGAATCAGCTCCCGGCCAGGGTCAGGAAGGGGGTGAGGGACTCCGGGTTGCGCAGGGCGTCCCGGCTCACGGCCTGGTCCGGCGGGGTGCCGGCCAGGATCTTCTTGACCGGGACCTCGCACTTCTTGCCGTTCAACGTCCTCGGGATCTCCGCCACGGCCACGAACCTGTCCGGGACGTGGCGCGGGGACAGGTTGGTCCTCAATTCCTTCTTCAGCACCGGTTCCAGGTCCGCCAGGGCGACTCCGGCCTCCAGCACCAGGAAGCACAGCAGTTCGCCGTCCGCCCCGCCCGCTCCCGACGTGTCGATCACCAGGGAGTCGGCCACGCCGTCCAGACCCTCCACGACCCGGTAGAACTCGCTGGTGCCCATGCGCACCCCGCCCCGGTTCAGGGTCGAGTCGCTCCGGCCGTAGATGACGGCCGAACCCCTGGGGGTGATCCGGATCCAGTCACCGTGCCGCCACACGCCCGGGTACGTGTCGAAGTACGCCTCGTGGAGCCTGGTCCCGTCGTCGTCGCCCCAGAAGAAGACCGGCATGGACGGCATCGGCTGGGTGATCACCAGCTCGCCGACCTGGTCCACGACCGGCTTCCCCTGCTCGTCGTACGCGTGCACGGACGCGCCCAGCGCCCGGCACGACAGCTCTCCCAGCCACACCGGGAGGTCGGGGGACGCCGCGACGAACGCGGTGCACAGGTCCGTGCCACCGGACACGGACGCGATCTGGACGTCCTTCCCGATGGCGTCGGCGATCCACCGGAAACCCTCCGGGCTCAACGGCGCACCGGTCGAGCCGACCACCCTCAACCCGGTGAGGTCGTAACGCTCCGCGGGCTTGAGCCCTTCTTTCAGGCACGACTGGATGTACGGCGCGGACGTCCCGAAGTACGTCACCCGGTGCTGCTCGGCCAAGTGCCACAGCACCGACAGGTCGGGGTGCGCGGGACTGCCGTCGAACAGGACGATCGTGGTGCCGACCAGCAGCCCGGACACCAGGAAGTTCCACATCATCCAACCGGTGGTGGTGAACCAGAAGAACCGGTCCCCGGGCCCGAGGTCGCTGTGCAGGGCGAGCATCTTCAGGTGCTCCAGCACGATCCCGCCGTGCCCCTGCACGATCCCCTTGGGCAGCCCCGTGGTGCCCGACGAGTACAGGACCCACAGCGGGTGGTCGAACGGGACGGGTTCGAAGGTCAGCTCCGCGTCGGCGTGCTCGGCCAGCAGCGCGTTCCAGTCGACCGTGCCGGGCAGCGTGCCGCCGAGGTAGTCGATGAGGACCGCGGCCTTCAGCGACGGGATCGCGGCTTTGAGCTGCTCCACGGTCGGCCGCACGTCGAACCCGCGCCCGTTGTACCGGTACCCGTCGACGGCGATCAGCACGGTCGGCTCGATCTGGGTGAACCGGTCGGCGATGGCGCGCGCGCCGAAGTCCGGCGAGCACGACGACCACACCGCACCCAGCGACGCCGCCGCCAGGAACGCGATCAGGGCCTCGGGCGAGTTCGGCACCAGGGCGACGACCCGGTCACCGCGCCGCACCCCCAGCGCCACCAGGCCGGCCCGCGCGGCGGCCACCCGACGCCGCAACTGGCGGTAGGTGAGCTGCGCGGCGAGCCCGTCCTCGCGGTGGAACACGACGGCCAGGTCGTCGGTGTCGCGCCGCAACGCGTGCTCGGCGTAGTTCAGCGTCGCGCCGGGGAACCACTCCGCGCCGGGCATCACCCGCTCGGTGAGCACGGCGGTGGGCGCGCTGTGGAACTTCACCTCGAAGTACTCCGCGACCGCGCCCCAGAAGGCCTCCAGCTCGGTGACCGACCACTCCCACAGCTCGGGGTGGTCGGAGAACTCCAGGCCCTTCTCGGCGGCGAGCCACGAGCGGAACGCGGCCGGGTGGCTGTCGGCCACCCGGTCGGGGCGCGGACGCCACAGCAGCTCTGCCTCGCCGGCGACGGTGCCGGCACGCGTGTCGGTCATACCTGCGTTCCTAGCTCATCGGAGCGCGCGGAACCACAGTCGCGGAACACACATTCGAGGGGGTCCGATAGTCGGACGCGGCTACTGGTTGCGGCCGGCCGTCGCGAGGAGTTCGTCCACGGCGGAGGTGAGGCGCGGCGCGTCGGTCGGCGCGATCACCAGCCACGCGTCGTTCCGGCGCACCAGGTACCGGCCGTCGGCCGTGTCCAGCCACGAGATGGCGTCGCCCGTGGGGTGCAGGTAGCCGGCCCGGTTGCGGGCGATCACGCCCACCTGGCCGCCGCCGCTGCGCGTGGTCACGGCGCGCATCAGGGTGTTCGCCTCGGGCTCGCGCATCCCGACGGTGCGCAGCACGTCGAGGAAGCCCTCGGTGCCGTCGTCGACGCCGGCGCGGCCCGCCGCCAGGTAGTCCTCCCACCGCACGTTCACCGAGCGGCCGGTGCCGGGCGGCGCGCCCGGCAGGGTCGACACGGTCCGCGAGGCCAGGGCGGTGGGCCGGAAGCCGGTCACCTGGACCTGGTCGCCGAGCCGGCCCGCGAACGCGCCGTGCCACGCCGCCGTGGCCAGGCCGCGGGCCTGCTCGCCGTTCAGGGTGAAGACGACCTCCAGGCCGACCTCGAACTCGGCCAGGCCGCGCAGGACCCCGTACAGCTCCTCGTCGGGGCGCTGCACGGTGCCCAGCCCGCGTGCGAACAGGTCGCGGGACGCGATCTCGACCAACCGCGCCCGCTCCTGCCGGGTGTGCCCGTAGTGCCTGGTGCCGAGCGGGACCGGGTGGGCGTCGTGGTGGACCGCCTGCCACAGCAGGAAGAACTCCAGGGCGCTGAGCCGGAAGATGCGCTCGGTCACAGGCCGATCACCGGCGGCGCTGCCTTGCGGTCCACGCCGAACACGTTGTCGTCGTCTTCCAGGTACCCCGGCCGGTGCCGCTCGTTGCCACCCCCACCGGGGGTGCTCGCGACGGGCGGCGGTGCGGCCATCGGGGCCGCGCCGATCATGCCGTGCTGCGGCGTGACCGACTTGGGTGCCTGGAACTGGCTGGTCACGCCACCGGGGCTGCCGCCGGGCGAGCGGTCGTTGACGATCGCGCCGCTGCCCATCCCGGGCGGGCCGAGCGGAGCGGGCCCGAGGGCACCGCCGCCACCGCCGCCGGAACCGACCGGCACGGGCATCGCGCCGCGCCCGCCCGTGAACCCGCCTCGGCCGGAGCCCACACCACCGGAGCCCGCACCACCGAAGGCCGCACCGCCACCACCGCGCCCCTGGGACGGGGTGGTGGTGTTGCGCTCCTGCTGACCGGCGGGCTGGTTCGGGTTGACCACGCCGGTGACCGGGCCGCCGTCGGGCGGCGGCGCGACCGGCTGGGGCGCGAGCACCACGGGCGGCGGGACCGGCGGCGCGACCGGGTTGGTCGGCGGGCTGAACGACGGCACGGTGCGGTCGACCGCGTACGAGTTCTGCTGGAACAGCGCCATCACCTCGGCCGCCTGCCGGTGCGTGGCGTCGGCCGCCACCACCGAGTCGACGACCGGCGCGCCCACCGCCTCCAGCCCGGCGAACGGGCTCGGCTGCCCGATCGGCGGTGCGGCGCGGTGGTCCACCGGGCTGCCCAGGTCGCCGCCGCGGTCCTCGGTCAGCAGCCGCTGCTGCGCGCCGAGCGGCGCGCGGAACGCGGGCTGCTGCTGGACCAGCGCCGCGCGGACGTCGGCCTGCGGCGCGGCCACGGGCGGCGTGCCGCCCCCGGTGACCGGCGCGACGGTGGGCGGTGCGGGCGACGGCGCGGGCATCATCTGCCGCGCGGTCTCCACGTGCTGGATCTCCTCGCCGATGCACTTGGCGACGTTGTCCGCGTGGCCGCTGGTGTTGAGCGCCCACTTCTCCACCGACTCCAGCGCCTCGCGGGCGCGGTCGGCGGAATCGCCCGCCCACGCCTGCTGGGACTGCGAGATCGCCTTGGCCAGCAGCTCCTGCACCTCGTCCAGCGCCTTGCCGACCATCGCCCAGTCCGCCTGCGCGGAACCGGCCGCCTTCAGGTCGACGCCGGTGTGCACCATGTCGTAGAGGGCCTGGTGGGTGAACGACATCCAGTCGACCTTCTGGCCGAGGTCGCTGGGCGGCGGCTCGCGGTGGTGCTCCCCGCCGTTGTCGCCGCCGCCGCTGCCGCCACCGTTGTGGCCGTGGTGGCTCCCACCGTGGTTGCCGTGTCCCCGGCCGCCGCGCCTGTCGTCGCTCACGAGCCCTTGACCTCCCCAGCCGAGTTGAAGGCGTTCGCCGCGTCGTCGTCGGCCTCTTCGAGGTTGCGCGCCGCGTCGCGGATGGTCTCCTCGACCTCGAACAGCACCTGCATGAAGTCGCCGATGACGTTGACCGCGGACGCCTCGTCGCCGACCGCGACCTCGCGCAGCCGGCGGCTGATCGCCTCGCCGACCCAGTTCCTGCCGAACTGGAGCTCGACGTCCAGGCTGGTCACGGCCTTGGTGTGGACGTTGTCCACCAGGCCGCGGGCCTGCGTGATCAGCTTCAGCAGGTCCTGCACGGCCTGCTTGTCCAGGTCGAGCCGCACCCGGCCCTTGTCCACCGCGTCCAGCGCGGTGGTCGCCTTGTCCAGGTCGGTCTGCGCCGCCGCCGCGAAGCTCGCGCCCGGCGGGGTCGTGGCCGTGCCCGGGTCCGCGGTGCCGACCGCGCCCGGACCGGCCGTGCCGACCGGATCGGGAGTGCCCACCGGATCGGGTGGGCCCGCTGTGGGCGGTGTCACGACCTGGGTCGACATCGGATCGCCCGTGCCGGAACCGACCGGGGTCGCCGTGACGGCGTCCGGTGGAACCACGACGGGCGGCCCGGAGGACACCAGAGGTGGCAGCACGTCCGGTGTGATCACCTGCGTCGTAGTGGTGTCGACAGCCGGCGCCGGCACCGAGTGCGGTGCGGAGACCGGTGCGGGCTGTGTGAATGAAACGGTGTTGCCGTCGCTCATGGTTACCCCCTGCACTGCGGTCTTCGCCGCAGCCGCGCCGCGCGTTACCCAGCAGCGTCCGCATCGGCATACCGGACGCTCCCCTTAGATGTACCGGGAAGGCCGTCTGGTTCCAAGCCGCTGGAAAGACTCTCTGCCGCGAGTAGGTGGCCGATCACCGCAGATGCGAGTCGAACCAGTTCAGCGCGCGCTGCCACGCCTCGGCGCTCGCCTCGGGGGTGGTGTCGAACCGGTGGCTGGTGTCCCGGAACCGGACCACGTCGGTGGCGACCGGCGCGTCCGCCGCCGCGTCGCGGAGCTTCTCCACGTCGCTGAACGGGATCTCGGCGTCGTCGTCGCCGTAGAGCCCGAGCCACGGGCACGCCAACTCCTCCGCGACCTCCACCAACGACGGCAGCCCCTCGGACAGCGGTGCCAGGATGCCGCCCCCACCGACGGTGACCGCCGCACCGATGCTTCGGCTTCCCGCAACGACCATCGCGACCGATCCGCCCAGGTCGAAGCCCATGACCCCGAGCCGGTCGCTGCTCACGCCCTGTTGCCCCAACCACACGAAGGCGACGTCCGTGTCGGCCAGCACGGATTCGCCCGACAACTCGCTGACCCGTTCCGCCGCGTCCGCCGGTTCGTCCTCCGCACCGTGGTAGAGGTGCGGCGCGACGGCCAGCCAGCCCTCCGCCGCGAGTCCGCTCACCAGACCGCGGACGGTGTCGGTCACACCGCGCGTCTCGTGCAGCACGACCAAGCCGCCGCGCACGACGTTCTCCGGCTCCGCGACGGTCAGCCGCAGGCTGCGGCCGTCGGTGAGGGGGAGCGTCTCGGTGCGGGTAGGTGTCATGGTGCAACCCTTCCACGTGGGGGTGAACGGCAGTCAACGTGAGCAACCGAACGGCAGGTATGCCCCATCCGGGTGTTGAGCGGCTAACGTCCAGCTCAGAACCGGAAGGAGTCCTCGGATGACGGTGCGAACCCGCGCAGACCTCTCCGCGCTACCCAGTTATGTCCCGGGCAAAACCATCCCGGGTGCGATCAAGCTGGCCAGCAACGAGGTGTCGGCCGGACCACTGCCCAGCGTGGTGCGGGCGATCGCGGAAGCGGCCACCGCCGTGAACCGCTACCCCGACAGCGCCGCCACCGACCTCGTGGCGCGGCTGGGCGACAAGCTCGGTGTCCCCGCCGCCCAGGTGGCCGTGGGCTGCGGATCGGTGACGCTGTGCCAGCAGCTCGTGCAGGCGACCTGCACTGAGGCCGACGAGGTGGTGTTCCCGTGGCGGTCGTTCGAGGCCTACCCGATCATCACGCACGTCGTCGGCGCAGGTCAGACCAGGGTCCCGCTGACCGCGGGGCACGGCTTGGACCTCGCGGCGATGCTCGCCGCGATCACGCCCAGGACCAGGTTGGTGTTCGTGTGCAACCCGAACAACCCGACCGGGACGGCGCTGCGGCGGGACGAGATCGAGCGGTTCATCGAGCAGGTGCCGGCGGAGACGCTGGTCGTGCTGGACGAGGCGTACAAGGAGTTCGTCGACGACCCGGACGTGCCGGACGGCGTCGAGCTGGCCAAGGCCCAGTGGGCGGCCGGGCGGGACAACGTGGCGGTGCTGCGGACGTTCTCCAAGGCGTACGGCCTGGCCGGGCTGCGGGTGGGGTACGCGGTGGGCTCCCCGGAGCTGGCCGAGACCCTGCGCAAGGTCTTCGTGCCGTTCAGCGTGAACGCGCTGGCGCAGGTGGCGGCCCTGGCCTCGCTGGACGCCGAGGACGAGCTGATGGTCCGGTGCCGGGCGATCGTGGCCGAGCGGGGCCGGGTGCGCGGCGCGCTGCTGGAGGCCGGGTACGAGGTGCCGGTCACGCAGGCGAACTTCGTCTGGCTGCCGCTGGGTGAGCGGACCGCGGCGTTCAACGAGCACTGCCTGGAGCACAAGGTCGTGGTGCGCGCGTTCGCCGGTGACGGCGCGCGGGTGACCATCGGCGAGCCGGAGGAGAACGACGCGTTCCTGGCCGCCGCCCGCGCGTTCGGCGGGTAGGGGTCAGCGGGTCAGGATCTGCACGATGGCCACGGTTCCCACCACGACGATCAGCGCGCGCAGCGCGACCGGTGGGAGCCGGCGGCCGACCTTCGCCCCGAGCTGGCCGCCGACGACGGAGCCGACCGCGAGCAGCAGCACGGCGTCCCAGGCGACGTCGGCGATGAAGATGAACAGCACGCCCGCGATCAGGTTCACGAACGCGGTCAGCACGTTCTTCAGGGCGTTCATCCGCTGGATGTGCTCGCTCATCAGCACGCCCATCAGGCCCATCACCAGCACGCCCTGGGCGGCCCCGAAGTAGCCGCCGTAGATGCCGGCCAGGAAGACGCCGACCCACAGCGCGACGCCGCCGTGCTCGTGGCGCTCGCGCTCGGCGAGCTTGCGGTTGAGCCACGGCTGGAGCACGACCAGCACCAGGGCGATCGCGATCAGCACCGGCACGATCGCGGCGAACGCGTCCTCGGGCAGCTTGATCAGCAGGACCGCGCCGACCACGCCGCCGAGCAGCGACGCGGGCAGCAGCCGCTTGACCCGGGGACCCTGACCGGTCAGCTCGCGGCGGTAGCCGACGGCCCCGCTGAACGAGCCGGGCACGAGGCCGAGGCTGTTCGACACGTTCGCGGTGACCGGCGGGAACCCCACCGCCAGCAGCACCGGGAAGGTGATCAGGGTGCCCGACCCGACGACCGTGTTGATCCCGCCGGCCAACACCCCGGCGATGACGACGAGGACCGCTTCCAACGTCGTCACGGGCACGTCTCCCTCGTTCGGCGCAATTGGTTAGCGACGCTAACACTGCGGGCTGCGGAACGCGGTGTGGCTCGCACGACACCCGGCCCGGCGGGCAGGAAGGGCCTCGCCGCTCCACCTCCACAAGGCACGTCGGGGGCCGGCGAGCGAGGTGGGATCGGTGCGGCCTGCCGTGAAGATCCGGAAGGTGGGGCGGCGGGTGAAAAAATCGCACATCAATGTCCACTACCTGATGAAAGTGCGGTGTGGCTCGTGCGCGAATTGGCTGGTGTCAATCGCCAGAAAGACACAGGTGTTGGCCATCCGAGCTCGAAAAGTGGTGTTGATTACTGGATATCCACTCAGACCAATGGCAAGCCGCTCGACCTGCGAGCGGACCACGACGCGTGGAAGCAGTTGCTCGCGGAGACCGGTGTCAGGGACGCGCGGCACACCGCCGCGACGGTCCTTCTGGCAAACGCACGTCACGGCGGCCATGCGTGACGCCGCAGCTCACAGGCTCGTCGTCCATACCCGTCCATACCCGTCCACACTGGTTCGCCCTCGTTGCCACACCGGTAGCTACACCTGTGTGGTGTGGTCCTGTCCGTTCTCGGCTGCTCGCTGCTCAGCGGCCAAAGCGTGCTCCACCCAGTCAAGGAATGCGGGAAGCCGGCTGTCGGCGCTGAAGCAGTCCCGCCCGGTTCCCATGATCTCGTGCTGAAGGTGCGGCCACTCCAGCCGCAAGGCGTTGTAGTGAGCCTGCCCCACCCGCTCGTCGGGGTGTCGGCGCATGTACTCGTCCACCAGGTCGAGGTACCGGCTGATCAAATCCATGACACCCCCTCGCCCTGAACGCCAGCCGCTCCACCTCCGTTGGCCGCTGGTGCGAAGCGTCGGCGGGCGTCGATCGCCGTGCCCAGCCCACCTAATCGCGGGACCGCGCGATCGTCATGGCCCAGAGCGGCCGGAAACAGCTCGACGATCACACGTGCCACCGCCGGCGGCGCGCCTTGAGAAGATCACGGCGAACTCGGCTGAAGGCGTTGCCACACCCGTTGCTGCACAGAGGGGGCGCTACCCGGTGTCAGAACCGCGTCGCACCCCCTCCTACGTGCGGAAGCGGAGGGATTTGAACCCCCGGACGGTTGCCCGTCTCCCGCTTTCAAGGCGGGTGCATTCGGCCGCTCTGCCACGCTTCCCGGTGTCGCGGTCCAGCAGGTTACCCGTCCAGGCCGCGCAGGTGGGTGATGACCCGGTCGAAGACCTTCGCCACGACCTCCTGCTCCTCACGCGTCAGCAGGTCGACCATGTGCGCCCGCACGCCTTGGACGTGGGTCGGTGCGGAGCCCTCCAGGGTTCTCACGCCCTTCTCGGTCAGCTCGGCGAACACGCCGCGACCGTCTTCCGGGCACTCCCGGCGGCGCAGGAGACCTTCCCGCTCCATCCGCGCCACCTGGTGCGACACCCGGCTCTTCGAGGACGCCACCTCGTCCGCGAGCTGTGACATCCGCATCCGCAACCCGCGCTGTTCGGACACCCGCACCAGGACCTCGTAGTCGGCCAGCGACAGGTCGTGGCGGTCCTGGAGTTCGCGGTGCAGGCGGTCTTCGAGCATGGCCGCGCCGATCACGTAGTTCCGCCACGCCCGCATCTCGCCGTCGTCCAGCCATCGGGGTCCCTGATCCGTCACCTCTCAAGGCTATGCCGCACATCTCCGTTAACGGACGATCCACGCGGATGTCTGGTGCCGGTCAACCTCGGACGGCAAACTCCCTGCCCTGGTGCGCCCTCCTACCGGGCGCTGTCAGGGAGGGGACCCTTGATGACCTCGTTCGGACGGACCACCGCCGCGCTGGCGCTCAGCGCCGCGGCCGGGCTCGCCGTCACCCTCGCGCAGACCCCGGCCCAGGCTCACGACCAGCCCGTGCGCACGGTCGACGTCCGGCTGATCGGCATCAACGACCTGCACGGCAACATCGAGCCGCCGACCGGGTCGTCCGGCCGGGTCACGCTCTCCGACGGCACGCAGGTGGAGGCGGGTGGCGCGGCGTACAACGCGACGCACATCAAGAACCTGCGGGCGCAGGTGCGCAACTCCGTCATCGTCGGCCAGGGCGACCTGATCGGCGCGTCGCCGATCGTGTCCGCGCTGTTCCACGACGAGCCGACGCTGGAGGTGCTCGACCGGGTCGGCCTGGACGCCACGGCGGCCGGCAACCACGAGTTCGACGAGGGCTACCGGGAGCTGCTGCGCGTCCAGCACGGCGGCTGCCACCCGACCGACGGCTGCCAGTTCCGGGACCGCTACGACGGTGCGGGGTTCCCGATCCTGGGCGCGAACGTCACCCTGGCCAGGAGCGGCCTGCCCGCGCTGCCCCCGTTCTGGGTGGAGTTCCGCGACGGCGTGCCGATCGGCTTCATCGGCATGCCGTTGAAGGACGTGCCGCTCCTGGTCGACCCGAACGGCGTCGAAGACCTGAAGTTCGGTGACGAGATCGCCGCCGCCGACAAGTACGCCGACCTGCTCAACCGGCTCGGCGTCAAGTCCATCGTGCTGCTGGTCCACCAGGGCGACAACACCCGGGGCGGCGGTCCGGACGACTGCGCGCTGGGCGCGGACAAGGGCCCTGGCCAGATCATCGCCGAGGGCGTGTCGCCGAAGGTCGACGCGGTCTTCTCCGGCCACAGCCACCAGCACTACAACTGCGTGGTGCGGGACCCGGCGGGCAACCCCCGCCCGTTCGTCGAGGGCCTCGCGTTCGGCCGCGAGCTGTCCGTGGTGGACCTGAAGATCGACCGCCGGACCCGCGACGTGGTCCGCTCCGCCACGGTCGCCCGGAACCACGTGGTGACCAGGGACGTCACGCCGGACCCGGCCATCCAGTCCGTGATCGACCTGGCCAAGTCCAAGTCGGGCCCGATCGCGAACCGCCCGGTGGGTTCGATCTCCGCGGACGTCCCGCGAGCGCAGAACGCGGCGGGCGAGTCCGCGCTGGGCAACCTCATCGCCGACTCGCAACTGGCCGCCACCACCGGCAACGGCGCGGTGCTCGCGCTGATGAACCCCGGCGGCGTGCGGGCCGACCTCACCCACGCCTCGTCGCCCGCCGGCGAGGGCGACGGCGTGGTCACCTACGGCGAGGCGTTCACCGTGCAGCCGTTCGGCAACATCCTCCAGACGGTCACGCTGACCGGCGCGCAGATCAAGGCGGCGCTGGAGCAGCAGTGGCAGGTGGTGAACGGCGCGCAGCGCCAGATCGTGCTCCAACCGAGCGCGGGCCTGTCCTACCGGTGGTCGGCGTCGGCCGCGATCGGCTCCAAGGTGTCCGACGTGGTGCTGAACGGCACGCCGCTGGACCCGGCCGCGAGCTACCGCGTCACCATCAACTCGTTCCTCCAGGCCGGGGGTGACGGCTTCAGCGTCTTCACCGGCGGCACGGACATCACCGGCGGCGGCATCGACCTGGACGCGTTCAGCGCGTACCTGGGCGCACACCCGAACACCGCTCCCCCGGCCCTGGGCCGGATCAGCACCGTCGCGTGACCTCGGCGCGACGCGGGCGGGGACGGTCCCGCCCGCGTCGCGCTCCCGGCCCCACCGGCCGGGGTTCACCAGTTCAGGGATTAGGCCAAAGGTTGTAGAACCGGCCGATCAAGCGCATCCTCGGATGAGGACCTGCCGCCCGGCGACGCGAGACCCGAAGCCGTGACCGGCACGCCCGGAAGGGGTAGGTGGTGCGGTGCAGAAAAGTCCTCGCTGTGACGATCCGCGTTCGACCGCGACCCCGCGGGCGGGATGGCGGAGACCGTCCCGGTCGCGAACGTAAGCGGTTCGACCGAGGTTTCGAGCGCGCGGCGCTGTCAGCGTGCACGACGCGTTAGACGCTGTTGACCGCGGCACTCTGAGGTGCCCGTCTCGCACGGCGGCACCGACCGGGGTCCACGCCACCTCGTCGACGAGCCGGATCAGTCACTTCCACAAGGTAGGAAACCCAGGTGCGGCACCCCCATGTCGGGTCCCGCACCTGGGTCTTGTGCACCCCGGGGATGGCCCGGTGCGCCCTCGGGACGGTGCGGCACGGGAGTTCGAAGGCGGGCGACGGGCGGGAACGTAGGGGCGGGCGCAGCGGCGGGTGGGGTTGAGTCGCGCGCCATCGGGGAACTGTGGTCGTGGCGAGCCCGCCGATCGCCCGCGCCCGGTTATCGTGGTGCCGCCTTGTGAGGCCCCTGGTTGGAGGACACGCGGTGCAGTTCAACGAGAACGCCGAACTCGACACGTCCCAGGTCTCCGACCAGCGGGGCGGCGGCGGCGGGGTCGGCGGCCGGGTCGCGCTCGGCGGCGGTGGCCTGGGCATCGTCGGCCTGATCATCTACTTCGTGCTGTCCCAGCTCGGGGGCGGCGGGCAACTGCCGACCGGGTCGGGCTTCCAGGACGTCGGCCGCAACCAGCAGGTCGGGTCCGAGGAGATCAAGACCAAGTGCCGGACCGGTGCGGACGCCAACCGGAACGCGGACTGCCGCGCGGTGGCGTTCATCAACTCGATCCAGGGCTACTGGACCGACCAGTTCGCCCGGTCGGGGCGCACCTACCAGGCGGCGCAGACGAACTTCTTCTCGGGCGGCGTGCAGACCCGCTGCGGCAACGCCACGTCCGCCGTCGGCCCGTTCTACTGCCCGGCCGACGCGCAGGTGTACATCGACCTGAACTTCTTCCAGGAGCTCCAGCAGAAGTTCGGCGCGACCGGCGGCCCGTTCGTGGAGGCCTACGTGCTGGCCCACGAGTACGGCCACCACATCCAGAACCTGCTCGGCACGTCGGAGCGGGTGAGCTCGCGCAGCGGCCCCAAGTCGGACTCGGTGCGGCTGGAACTCCAGGCCGACTGCTACGCGGGCGCGTGGGCCAACCACGCCACCACCGTGCCGACGTCGTCCGGCAAGCCGCTGATCACCGACGTGACCCAGGACGACATCGCGGCGGCGCTGGACGCGGCGGCCCGGATCGGCGACGACTACATCCAGGAGGAGCTCGGCGGCGGCCGGATCGACACCACGCAGTTCACCCACGGCTCGTCCGCCCAGCGCCAGAAGTGGTACACGCTCGGCTACGACACCGGTGACCCGGCGCGCTGCGACACGTTCGGCACCGACGACCTCGGCTGACGACCCGCCCAGGGAATTCACCGCGGCAAAGTTCACCCGGAAGGGTTAAGCAGCGGCGGAGGGGCCGATTCTGAACTGGTCTCCGGAACCGGCCCCCTCGTCCTGCCGGGTGCTACGCCACGACGTCGTGCGAGTGGTCGTGGGCCTCGACGTGCAGGGTCTTCGCCGCCGCCGCGCGCGTCGCCGCGCGGGCCTTGCGCGGCGGGACGCCGTTCACGTCCTCGGTGCTGATCGCGTAGGACGCGGTGACCCAGGCGAGCGCGTCCGAGTTCCGGTCCAGCGCCTTGCGGTCGACGTTGCCCAGGTTGTCGCCGGGCAGGTGGTAGTTCGGGTCGTACGGCAGGCCCGCCGTGCCGCCCCACTTGGCCACCTGCGCCGCGGTCTTGACCACCTCGGCACCGGTGAACAGGCCGCCGGCCGGGATGCCCTGGCGGATGAACTCGCCGTAGTCCGACCGGCCGGTGAAGTCCGTGCCCTCGACCTGGATCTTCTTCTCGACGGTCAGGTAGTCCACGAAGGACTTCTCGATCTGCGCCGAGCCGTAGGGGCCGGCACCCGCGCCGACGCCGTCGGAGTTGTCGCCGTCGTAGACGAAGTAGCCCGCGTTCGGCGAGCCGATCATGTCGAAGTTCAGGTACAGCGCGATGTCGAGCTGCTGCTCCGGCGTCAGTGCCTTCACGTAGGCGATGGACCCGAGCAAGCCGAGCTCCTCCGCGCCCCACCAGCCGAACCGCACCGCGTTGGTGACCTTCGGCGAGCCGCCGAGCTGCAACGCGGTCTCCAGCAGGCCGGCCGAGCCGGTGCCGTTGTCGTTGATGCCGGGGCCGACCGCGACGCTGTCGAGGTGCGCGCCGGCGAACACGACGTTGTCCTGGCGGCCGGTCCTGGTCTGCGCGATGACGTTGCGCGAGACCCGGTCCTCCGAGTGGTACCGCAGGTCCACGGTCACCGGCTGACCCGCCTTGCCGAACAGCGCGGTGCCGTCGGCCTGGGACACGCCGCCGACCGGGATGACGCCCTGCGCGCCGAGCGTGAAGCCGTCCAGGCTGCCCGGCTCGTTGTTCGCCACGACGACGGCGATCGCGCCGGCCGCCGCCGCGTTGCGGTGCTTGATGTCGAACGTGCACGCGCCGCGCCGGATCAGCGCGATCGAGCCGGTGAAGTCCTGGCCCGCGAAGTCGGACGCCTCGCAGCCGGGCGTGGCGTCCTCGGGCACGGCCCGCAGCGGGCCGGTGACGCCGCCCACCGGGGTCAGCGGCGAGAAGATCAGCGGCAGGTTCTCGTACGTGGTGGCCCCGACCTTGGCCGTGGCCGCGTCGGTGACCCGCACCGGGTAGGTGAACGCCGGGGTGCTGACGTCGAAGCCCGCACCGCGCAGCTTGCCGGCGACGTAGTCGACGCTGGCGTCGTACCCCGCGGTGCCGGCGGCGCGGTTGCCGCCGTTGCGGTCCGCGATCCGCTGGAAGGCGATCAGGTGGCGGTTGACCCCGTCCGCGGACACGTTCTTGGTGAGCTTCTTGGCCAGCGCCGGACCGTCGAGCCCGGCGGGCCCCGCGTCGGCGGCCGGCGCGGCGGCTAGGGCGAGGGATGCGGACGCGGCGATGACGAGCGCGCGTCGGATCCCGGTTCTACCTGACATGAGCGACTTCCCCTTCACTCGGATGCCGAACCCTCACCTCTGGCACGCGGAGAAATCAATCCGTCACTCGACGGGTTCTCGCCCAGTGAGCAACTCCAGACACGACGTGACACCCGCTGCGCCGAGCGCCCACGCCGGGCGGCGGAAGTCCTCGCGGGCCAGGACCAGGCGCACCTGCTCGGCCCGCGCACCGCGCCGGACCTGGGCGAACGTGCCGTCGGGCCGGTAGCCCAACCGCCGGCTGACGGCGAGCGAGGCCGGGTTGTCCGCGAACGCGCCGGAACGGGCGAGGCGCGCGCCCAGGTGGTCGAACGCGAACGCCACCACGGCCGCGCGCATCTCGGTGCCGATGCCCCGGCCCTGGTGCCGCCGCCCGATCCAGGAGCCGGTCCCGACCTCGCCGAGCACGGCGAACGACTCGGCCGACAGGCCCTGCACGCCGATCACCCGGCCGTCCAGCCGGACGAGGAAGTTCACCTCCCACCGCCGCGCGGACAGGCTCGCCCGGAGCGCCCAGAAGTGCTGCACCACGTTGACGCCCAGGCGTTCCCGGGGCGCGTCGGTCCACGCGACGGCGAACGGCATCTCGTCCGGCGGGTGCACGCCGAGCAACGCCTCCTCGACCAGCTCGGCGAGGCCGGCGTCGTCGTCCGGGCGCAGTTCGAGCCGGGGCGTGCGGAGCACGAGGTGCCTCAACGGCCAGGCGTCCATGCCCGACGATGGTGCCGAGAACGCGCCACGGCGGCCACCGCATTACCGTCGGGGTCCATGCACGCGATCACGATTCGTGAACCAGGCGGCCCCGACGTCCTCACGTGGAGCGAGGTTCGGGATACCGAACCCGGCCCCGGCGAGGTGCTCCTCGCCGTGGCGGCCACCGCCGTCAACCGCGCGGACCTGCTGCAACGCCAGGGGCACTACCCGCCGCCGCCCGGCGCGTCGGACGTACCGGGCCTGGAGTGCTCCGGCACGGTCGCCGCGCTCGGCGACGGTGTGACGGGGTGGCGGGTCGGCGACGAGGTGTGCGCGCTGCTCGCGGGCGGCGGTTACGGGGAGCGGGTCGTGGTCCCGGCCGCCCAGTTGCTGCCGGTGCCCGACGGCGTGGACCTGGTGACGGCCGCGTCGCTGCCCGAGGTGGCGTGCACGGTGTGGTCCAACGTGGTGGTGCTGGCGCGCCTCACGGCCGGGGAGACGCTCCTGGTGCACGGCGGCGCGGGCGGCATCGGCACGCACGCCATCCAGGTCGGCAAGGCGCTCGGCGCGCGGGTGGCCGTGACGGCGGGGTCGGACGAGCGCCTGGCGCGCTGCCGCGAGCTCGGCGCGGACATCGCGGTGAACTACCGGACCCGGGACTTCGTGGCCGAGGTCGGCGAGGCGGACGTCGTGCTGGACAACATGGGCGCGTCCTACCTGGACCGCAACCTCGACGTGCTGGCCCGCGACGGGCGGCTGGCCGTCATCGGGTTGCAGGGCGGGGCGAAGGGCGAGCTGAACATCGGCAAGCTGCTCGCCAAGCGGGCGACCATCACCGGGACGGGGCTGCGGTCCCGGCCGGTCGACGGGCCGCACGGGAAGGGCGCGATCGTGGCGGACGTGCGCGCACGGCTGTGGCCGCTGGTGGCGTCCGGGCAGGTCAAGCCCGTCGTGCACGAGGTGCTGCCGATCCGCCGGGCCGCCGACGCGCACCGCGCGCTGGAGGACGGCAAGGACGTGTTCGGCAAGCTGGTGCTCGCGTTCTGAGGCCACCGGTCCCCGCGCGGTGACCGGTGGCGGACGACGGTCGCGGCCCGGTCGGAGAGCTCGGCGGGGTGTCCGGGCGGACCGTCGGAGGCGGGCGCTAGTGCAGCGCCGTCGCGGTGGCGACGGACGTGCGGGGCGCGGTCCGGAAGCGGAGGGCGAACTCCTCCGTCCACCGGGCCAGCACGCCGTGCTCGGCGGGGTGGTCCGCGTCGTCGACCAGGACCGCCGCGCCGGGCGCGAGCACGCCCCGGAACACCGGCACCGCCGGGTAGCGCGCGTCGGCGGTCAGCGGGCCGTCCACGAGCAGCAGGTCCACCAGGCCGTAGCGCTCCACGAAGGCCGTCACCTCGTCGTGCACGAGCTGGGGGTGGTACCACTGCGCGCCGCCCAGCGCGGCCGGGTGCGGGGACAGGGGCGCGTGCACGACGCGGGCCACGTGGCCCAGGCCCTCGCGGCGGAGCTGGCTGGCCACGAACGCCGCCGTGCGCTCGTCGTGCTCGACGGAGAGCACGTGGCCGAAGCCGCGCCGGGCCAGCAGCCGGGCCAGCAGCACGGACGACGACCCGCAGCCGCACTCCACGATGACCGTGCGCGAGCCCAGCAGCACCTCGTCCACCACGGCGGCCAGCGCCGACGGGCGCAGTTCGTGCGCCGTGGTGGGCAGGTACTCCGACATCAGGGGGCTCAGGCGGTGCAGCGCGGCGAGGTCGGCCAGTTGTCGGGACAGAGCGTCGTCCACCACACCTCCGGCTACCCCAGCTCGGCGACCGCCCGCACGAGTTCGTCCACTTCGACCGCGTTCGTGTAGTGCGCCAGGCCGACCCGGATCGCTCCGCCGACCTCGCCCACCCCCAGGACCGAGAAGACGCCGTGCTGACCCGAGTCGGCGAACGCGCAGACGCCGCGTTCGGACAGGTGCTCGACACCGTCGGTCGACTTCACGCCGGCCACCGTGAACGCCAGCGCCGGGACCCGCCGCATGGCGTCGCCGATCACCATGACGTGACGGAGCGATCGCAGTTCGTTGATGAGATTAGCCAGAAGACCCGCCTGATAGGCCTTCACCGACCCCAGCGACGTCAGCAGCCGCTCGCGGCGGGGGCCGACGGCGGCGTCGTCCAGGCCCGCCAGGTACTCCACCGAGGCCACCAGGCCGGCCAGCAGCGGGTAGGCGTGCGGGCCGAGTTCGAGGCGTTCCGGTCCGCGCGCGCCGGGCTCGACGGCGACCGACGGCAGCAGGTCCAGGCGGGAGGGGTCGCGGAACACCAGCGCGCCCACCGGCGGCCCGCCCCAGGCGTTCGCCGAGACCGCGACCACGTCGGCGTCCATGGACGTGATGTCCAGCGGCACGAACGGCGCGGCCGACGAGGCGTCCACCACCACCAGCGCCTCGGTGCGGCGGGCGGACTGGGCGATCTTGGCGAGGTCCGGGCGGGAGCCGACCGAGCCGGACGCGGCGGTGACCGCGACCAGCTTGCACCGGTCGGTGATGAGCTCGTCGTACTGCCAGGCGGGCAGCTCGCAGGTCTCGATGTCGACCTCGGCCCACCGGACCACGCTGCCGGTGCGCTGGGCGGCCCGCTGCCACGGCGCGATGTTCGACGAGTGGTCGAGGCGGGACACCACGACCTCGTCGCCGAGGAACCAGTTGTCGGACACGGCGTCGGACAGGCGTTGCAGCAGGACGGCGCTGCTCGGGCCGAGGACCACCCCGGCCGGATCGGCCCCGACCAGGTCCGCGACCGCCCGGCGGGCCGCGTCCACGATGGCCTCGGCGCGTTGCGAGGCCGGGAAGATGCCGCCCGGTCCGGAGACCGGTGCGCGCAGCGCGGTGGAGACGGCCGTGGCCACCTGCTCGGGGACCTGCATCCCCGCCGGTGCGTCCAGGTGTACCCAGCCGTCGCCGAGCGCGGGGAACAGCCCACGGACCCGTGCGACGTCGAACGCCATGCCGCACACCGTACGGAGGAGACCGGGGCGAGCGACAGAGGGGCCAGGGGTTGTCCGCCGGCGCGGCCCGGCGCACGGCCGCTTTGCGCCGCCTTGGTCCGTTTGCCGGAGTTCACCACCCGTCCGGGCGATTTTCGGGGCGGCTCGCGGCGGACGCGCGGGACCGGGACCACCGCCGGCGGACCACCCGGTTCGCACCGGGGTGCCGCGTCGCGTCAGGATGGGCGCATGAGCGAGGCAGCGGAGAACGAACGGCAGGTCTTGGTGGTCGGACCGGACGGGATGCCGGTCGGCGCGGCTCGACTGCCGGTGGGTGACGAGGGCGGCGGCCCGGACGTCACGGACCTGGTCGAGCAGCCGGCCAAGGTGATGCGGATCGGCACGATGATCAAGCAGCTCCTGGAGGAGGTGCGGGCCGCTCCTCTCGACGAGGCGTCCCGCAACCGGCTCAAGGAGATCCACAAGCGGTCCATCGACGAGCTGGAGGACGGGCTCGCGCCCGAGCTGCGGGACGAGCTGGAGCGGCTGTCCCTCCCGTTCACCGAGGAGGGCACGCCGTCCGACGCCGAGCTGCGCATCGCGCAGGCCCAGCTCGTGGGCTGGCTGGAGGGTCTCTTCCACGGCATCCAGACCGCCCTGTTCGCCCAGCAGATGGCAGCGCGCGTCCAACTGGAGCAGATGCGCGGTCGCGCCCTGCCCGCCGGCTCCTCGGCCGAGTCCGACCACCACCCGCAGCGCGGCGGTCAGTACCTGTAGCCGACCTGTAGCCGCGCGGCGATCGGATAACGGCCACTGGACAGCGGTCCGGCCGTTGCCCGAACGTGTGTCGCGTTCTCAGCGGTGAAGGTGGGAGAGGAGAGCTCACGTGCTCGACCGGGTGCGACACAACCGAGTGGTGGAAGAGGCGCGCAGTCGGCTGCGCGGCAAGCTGATGAGGGCCATCGACGACGTCGTCGGCCCCTACCACCGGGCCCACGCCGAACGCCTCGACCGGTTGCAGGGCGAGCTGGACGACCTCCGCGAGGAGCTGCGCCACCGCTCCGAGCGCGTGGCCGAGGACCTCCGGCGGTTCGAGATCAGGGCGCGGCGCGACATCGTGTTCGCGGGCGAGCGGGAAGCGGCCACCGACTCCGCGCGGTTCGTCCGGGACGAGATGACCTCCGCCCCGCACTTCGACCACCCGCACGCGACCCTCGAACACGCCCTCTCGCTGGTCGGGCACGACGGCCTGGCGCTGGAGTTCGGCGTCTACGCGGGCACCACGCTGAAGATCATCGCCGCCGCCCGCGAGGGCTCCGGGGTGTACGGCTTCGACTCGTTCGAGGGCCTGCCGGAGCACTGGCGCAGCGGGTTCCCGGCCGGGATGTTCACCGTGGACGACCTGCCGGACGTGCCGGGTGCGGACCTGGTGGTCGGCTGGTTCGACGACACGCTGCCCGGCTTCCTGGAGGAGCACCCCGGCCCGGTGACGTTCCTGCACGTCGACTGCGACCTGTACTCGTCCACCCGGACGGTGCTGGACCTGGTCGGGCCCCGGCTGGTGCCGGGCAGCGTCATCGTGTTCGACGAGTACTTCAACTTCCCCGGCTGGCGTGAGCACGAGCACAAGGCGTGGACGGAGTACGTCGAGCGCACCGGAACCACGTTCAGCTACGAGGGGTACACGTACGACCACGAACAGGTGATCTTGAAGATCACCGGTGTGCCGGACGTGCCGTCCGCCGAGGTAACCGCACCGTGACAGCCCGGCGACAGGTGGACCTACCTGTCGCCGGTAGTCTCAGTACTCGTGCAACACACGAGTACCGTCGATCCGCCTGAGGTCCCCCCGGCACCCGACTCCCGCACGTTCGCGCGCGCGTTCGGCGACCTCCGCGATGCGTGGCAGCAACGCGAGCTGTGGGGCCACCTCGGGTGGCAGGACATCAAGCAGCGCTACCGCCGGTCGGTCATCGGTCCGCTGTGGATCACCATTTCGATGGGCACCACGGCACTGGCGCTGGGTCTGCTGTACTCGCAGCTCCTGGGCCAGGAGCTGAGCACCTTCCTGCCGTACGTGACCGTCGGGTTCATCGTCTGGAACTTCATCCTGGGCGTGATCACCGAGGGCACCGAGGTCTTCATCGCGAACGAGGGCCTGATCAAGCACCTGCCCGCGCCGGTCACCGTGCACGTGCTGCGCATGGTGTGGCGGCAGGTGCTGTTCTTCGCGCACAACCTGGTCGTCTACGTGGTGGTGCTCGCCGTCTTCTTCCCGGCGCTGACCAGCCAGTACGTCATGGAGGGCGACAAGGTCGTCCACCCGGGCATCTCGTGGACGATCGTGCTCGCCGTCCCGGCGTTCGCGCTGCTGGTCGTGAACGCGGTGTGGGTGGCGCTGCTGTTCGGCATCATCAGCACCCGCTTCCGCGACATCCCGCCGGTCATCCACAGCTTCATCCAGCTCGTGTTCTTCATGACCCCGATCGTGTGGCACGTCGGTGTGCTCAACAAGTTCACCGACGGTGACGCCAACTGGAAGATCCTGATCGCCGAGTTCAACCCGATCTACCACTTCCTGGAGATCGTGCGCGCTCCGCTGCTCGGCCAGCAGCAGGACTGGCACCACTGGGTCGTCGTCGGCGGGTTCACCGTCGTCGGCTGGGCGGTGGCGGTCCTGGCGCTGCGCAACTACCGTGCCCGCGTCTCCTACTGGGTCTGAGTGAGGCCGCAACCTATGGTCAGCATCGACGTCTGGAACGCCTCGGTCGACTTCCCGATCTTCGACGCCAAGTCGAGGTCGCTGAAGAAGCTCGCGCTGGGCAAGGTCGGCGGCAAGATCGGCGCGGAAGGCCGCGTACCGATCATCGAGGCGCTGCACGACATCAACATCTCGCTGCGGCACGGTGACCGCGTGGGCCTGGTGGGGCACAACGGCGCGGGCAAGTCCACGCTGCTGCGGCTGCTCTCGGGCATCTACGAGCCCACCCGGGGCAGCTCCCGCATCCAGGGCAAGGTCGCCCCGGTCTTCGACCTCGGCGTGGGCATGGACCCCGAGCTCTCCGGCTACGAGAACATCATGATCCGGGGCCTGTTCCTCGGCATGGGCCGCAAGGAGATGGAGAAGCGGGTCGACGACATCACCGAGTTCACCGAGCTCGGCGACTACCTGTCGATGCCGCTGCGCACCTACTCCACCGGTATGCGGGTGCGGCTCGCGCTGGGCGTGGTCACGTCGATCGACCCGGAGATCCTGCTGCTCGACGAGGGCATCGGCGCGGTCGACGCGGCGTTCCTGGAGAAGGCCCGGGACCGGCTCAACGACCTGGTGGCGCGGTCGGGCATCCTGGTCTTCGCGAACCACTCGGACGACATGCTGGTCGAGCTGTGCAACACGGCCATCTGGATGGACGAGGGCCGGGTGAAGATGCACGGCTCGCTGCGCGAGGTCGTGAAGACCTACAAGGGCCGCGATCCGTACGAGCACCTGAACGCGGACACACTGGCGCGGATCGGCCAGTCGCCGGTGCTGAGCGGGAACGGTGGCGAGTAGACCGTGGGCGCGTTGCCGAAGGGGTCCGTCGTCGGGGTGGTGGTGACCCGCCACCGCCGCGAGCTGCTGGCCCAGTCGCTGAAGGTGCTGGCCTCGCAGACCAGGCCGCTGGACCACCTGGTGGTCGTGGACAACGGACCCGACCAGCCGGTGGACGACCTGGTCGACCAGTGCCCGATCCCGACCACCTACCTGGCCTCGCACCGCAACCTCGGTGGCGCGGGCGGGTTCGCGCTCGGCATGCTGCACGCGCTCTCGCTGGGCGCGGACTGGCTGTGGCTGGCCGACGACGACGGCCGGCCCGCCGACGAGACCGTGCTGGAGGTGCTGCTGGCCGAGGCGGACCGGCGCGGGCTGGCCGCGATCTCGCCGGTGGTGTCCAACATCGAGCAGCCGGAGAAGCTGGCGTTCCCGCTGCGCCGCGGCCTGACCTGGAAGCGGCGCACCGCGGACCTGGGCGTGGACTTCCTGCCCGGCATCGCGTCGCTGTTCAACGGCGCGCTGTTCCGGGCGTCCACGGTCGACGTCATCGGCGTGCCCGACTACCGGCTGTTCTTCCGCGGCGACGAGGTGGAGATCCACCGCCGGCTGGTGCGCACCGGGCTGCCGTTCGGCACCTCGCTGAAGGTGCACTACCTGCACCCGGACGGCTCGGACGAGTTCAAGCCGATGCTCGGCGGCCGGTTCCACGCGCAGGACCCGGAGAACCCGGTCAAGCGGTACTACACCTACCGGAACCGGGGTTACCTGCTGTCCCAGCCGGGGATGCGCAAACTCGGCCTGCTGGAGTTCTTCCGGTTCGGGCTGTACTTCATCGGCGTGCGGAAAGACCCGAAGGCATTCGTCGAATGGCTCAAGCTGGTCCGCCAGGGACAGCGCGAGAGGTTCTTCCGCAAATAGCCGGAGCGGTGCCCGGGAATCCGGTCCGCTCTGCGCGTAATCGCCGGCGGCGAACCGGCCTTGCCCGGTGGGCGGTGCGGGCGTTGGCTGGCGGCATGTCTTCTGAAGCGCGTAAGACCAGCCTCGTCCTGCACCTCGCCGCGAACCCGGACCCGATTTCGATCCGGGTCTCCCAGGACGTCGTGGCCGATCTCGGACCACGCCTGATCCAGGTCGTCCGGAACGGGCACACGCAATCCGTCACCACCGCCGACGGCAAGGAGTTCGTGGTGAACTTCGCGCACGTCGTCGCCGCGCACTTCGATTAGCTGGGAGGTTCGGCGGATCGACCGGGAAACGGAGAAGCGGTGTGGCACCGGAGTGCCACACCGCTCGTCCGAAGCGGAGTCGGCCTGCCCGGCAGGCCGCTCCGGTACCGCTCTAGTTCTCGAACACCTTGCGCCACGCCTCGACCGAGGTCAGCTCGGGCAGCGCGTCCCGGTACACCTTCTTGAGCCGCGGCCACTCCTGGCCCAGCCGGCGGTAGTTGCGCACCGCGCGCGCCATGAGCTGCTTGAACTCCTTCGGGTCGCGCTTGCGGAACGCGACACCGGAGCCGTCCGCGCTGGACACCGTCGCCGAGTCCAGGTTGCCCAGCAGGAACCAGCGGGCGTTCGTCGCCGGCACGTTGATCTGCGGGCGCTGCGCGGTGGACGCGTCCGGCGCGCGCAGGTTGTGCACCAGCGCCTTGGCCGCCTCGGCGGCGATGGTCGCCGGGTTCGTCGGCGGCTTCAGCATCGCCTCGGCGCGCACCATGTCGAACGTGGGCGGCGGGAACTCGCGGGCCGAGGGCAGCACCTGGGCGTCGGAGTAGGTCTTGCGCAGCGCCTGGATCTCGGGCAGCGCCGTGCGCAGCGACTCGAACAGCTTGGACGGGCCGGCGAGGAAGTCCTCGATGGCCTTCTGCTGCACCGCGACGGTCGAGTACTCCATCGACAGCAGGTGCCGCAGCGACAGCTTCAGACCCTGCTTGAGCAGCGTCGAGCGGATGTCGTACGGGCTGTGCAGCGCCGCCATCACCAGCCGGTTGCGGGTGTGGAAGTAGGCCTGCCAGTCCGTGGCGTCGTTCTTGTCGGTCCACGGCATGTGCCACACCGCGGAACCGGGCAGCGACACCGTCGGGAAGCCGTTCTCCAGGGCGCGCAGCGAGTACTCCGCGTCGTCCCACTTGATGAACAGCGGCAGCGGGTAGCCGGTGCGCTGCACGACCTCACGCGGGAACAGGCACATCCACCAGCCGTTGTAGGTGGAGTTGATGCGCAGGTGCAGTTCCTCGGTCTCGCGCAGCGACTCCGTGGCGAAGTCGTGGTCGGTGACCGCGCCGGGCGCGGGCCGCCAGAAACCGGAGGCCAGGTCCACGACCTCGCCCATGCTGTGCAGGCGGGCGCGGGCCTGGAGGTTGAGCATGTGGCTGCCGACGATGACCGGCTGCGCCGCCGCGCGGGCGAACGCGTTGGAGCGCAGCACCGCGTCCGGCTCCAGCCGGATGTCGTCGTCCATGAGCATGATCTGGTCGACGTCGGTGTGCTCGATCGCCTCGTACAGGCCCCGGGTGAACCCGCCCGAGCCGCCCAGGTTGTCCTGCTCGATCACTTCGAGCTTGTCGCCGAGCAGCTTGACCGCCTCGGCGTAGCCCTCGGTGTCCCGGACCTTGACCGCGCCCTGGTCGGCGACGAACACCTTCTGCACGACGTCCAGCACGGTCGGGTCCTCGCCGAGCGCGCGCAGCGCGATCACCGCGTCGACCGGCCGCATCGTGGTCATGCCGATGGCGACCTTCTGCGGCGGGAGCGCCTCGTCGGCGGTCCACGCGGCCTCACCGATCTCCAGCGCCGTGTCGTCGGTGAACACGTCGAACCAGATCCAGCCGCCGTCCTCGAACGGCTTGAGGTGCACCCGGAACTCGACGTCGGCCCACGCGTCGGACGAGCGGATCGGCCTGCCGTCCAGGTGGATCGGGTCGCCGTTCGGCTTCGAGCGGTACACGTCCAACCGGCCGGCCCCGCGCACCCGCAGGCGCAGCACGACCTCGTCGACGACCGTCCAGCGCTTCCAGTAGCTGGCCGGGAAGGCGTTGAAGTAGGAGGCGAACGACACCTTGGCCGACGCCGGGACGGTCACCGAACGGCGCGACGAGACGTGCGAGTGCACGTTCTCCGGCTCGTCCAGGTAGAGCGGACGGACGTCCAGCGGGTCCTCGTCGCGGGGCAGGATCACCCGCTGGAGCACCTTGCTCGGGTCGATGCCGCCACTGGAGCTGTGCTCGGTCACGTGCTTTCCTCCGGCGAACCAGCGGAGCGGTTCGAGAATCGGGTGTCGGCGACCACCCGCGTCGTCGAGGTGGCCAGCGGTTCAGGTGGTACCGGCGACCATACCGCGTCGCCCGAAAAGGGCGACGCGGTGCCGGTCGGGGTGTCCCGGGGTGATCAGTCCAGGGTGCCGTCGAGCGGCGTGCCCTCGGTGAGGTGCGGGGCGATCTTGTTGTCGAACGCCGTCAGCGCCGCTCCGATGGCCATGTGCATGTCGAGGTACTTGTAGGTACCCAGCCGCCCGCCGAACAACACGTTGTGCTCGGCCGCCTCGCGCTTGGCCAGCTCGCGGTACCGCTCCAGCTTGGCGCGGTCCTCGGCGGTGTTGATCGGGTAGTACGGCTCGTCGTCCTTCTCCGCGGAGCGGGAGTACTCGCGGACGATGACCGTCTTGTCGGTCGGGTAGTCGCGCTCCGGGTGGAAGTGCCGGAACTCGTGGATGCGGGTGTAGGGCACGTCCGCGTCGTTGTAGTTCATCACCGGGGTGCCCTGGAAGTCGCCGGTCGGCAGGACCTCCTGCTCGAAGTCCAGCGTGCGCCAGCCCAGCCAGCCCTCGGAGTAGTCGAAGTACCGGTCGACCGGGCCGGTGTAGACGACCGGCGTGCCCGCCGGAACCTCGTCCTTGACGTCGAAGAAGTCGGTGGACAGCCGCACCTCGATGTTCGGGTGGTCGGCCATCTTCTCCAGCCACGCCGTGTAGCCGTCCTTGGGGAGGCCCTCGTACGTGTCGTTGAAGTACCGGTTGTCGAACGTGTAGCGGACCGGGAGCCGGCTGATGACCGCCGCCGGGAGCTCCTTCGGGTCGGTCTGCCACTGCTTCGCGGAGTAGTCCCGCACGAACGCCTCGTAGAGGGGGCGGCCGACCAGCGAGATCGCCTTCTCCTCCAGGTTCGTCGCGTCCTTGGCGTCGATCTCGGCGGCGTGCTCGGCCACCCAGGCGCGCGCCTCGTCGGGGGTCAGGTAGCGGCCGACGAACTGCGTGATCAGGCCCAGGCCCATCGGGAACTGGTACGCCGTGCCGTCGTGCATGGCGAACACCCGGTGCTGGTAGCCGGTGAACTCGGTGAACTGGTTGACGTAGTCCCAGACCCGCTTGTTCGAGGTGTGGAAGAGGTGCGCGCCGTAGCGGTGCACCTCGATCCCGGTCTCGGGTTCGGCCTCGGAGTAGGCGTTGCCACCGATGTGCTCACGGCGTTCCAGGACCAGCACGCGCTTGTCCAACTGGCTGGCGGCACGCTCGGCGACGGTCAGGCCGTAGAAGCCGGAACCGACCACGATCAGGTCATATCCTGCGAAGCTCACGGCGCTTGAGCCTACGGCAGTGACCCGCCGTGACAGTTCCCACCCCTTGGCCGCGACCGGTCCGGGCCCACCGATCGGATTCACCGATTCCCCCGTCCGGGGAGTTCGGCGCGAGCGGTGCCGGCCGGGTCCCCGAAGTCGCTCGACGGGAGATCACGGCGTCCGGGGACCGACCGCGACGCACACGCCACCAGGACCACCCGATCACGCACAGCCACCACCGCGACGGGTGGTCGGGCTGCCGAGGCCACCGGGGCACGAGGCCCGGTCGTGCCGCGACCGGGTTACTTCTGGAGCTGCTCCTCGGCCGCCGTCACGCGGCCGTCCAGCTCCCGTTGCACGTCCTCCAGCTCGCAGCGCAGCAACGCGATCTCCTCCACGGTCGTGCGCACCTCTTCCTCCAGGTGCCCGACCTCGCTGCTCAACTGCAACACCACGAACAGCAGCACCACGGCCGCCACCGCGAACAGGAAGTTGGCTGCCAGTTGCACCCCGGTCAGGTGGGCCAGCCACGACGGCAACCCGGGTACCGCGCCGAGCACCACCACGCCGAGCCCGACCAGCAACCACATCGCCGCGTACTTCTCGCGCAGCTTCCGCCGCCGCATCATCTCGACGACGATGATCAGCACCACGACCGCGAGCACGATGCTCAACAACCGCCACATTGGCATGATGGCCGACCTCCTAGGCCGCTTCGTTCGAGCCCTGGACGGGCTTGCGGCGCATCAGGGCCAGCAGCAACGCCAGCGACGCGCGCATCAGGTAGACGGCGGACTTCACGGGCGAGGTGCTGGGCGTGCCGCCCATCCGCATCCGCATGGCGACGGGCACCTGGCGCACCTTCAGGCCACCGCGCACGGCCATCACCAACGATTCCAGCGTGTCGCCGAGGTACTCCGCCGGGTAGTGCTGCGCGAACATCGCCACCGCGCGCGGCCCCGAGGCCTTGAACCCCGACGTGACGTCGGTCAGCTTCTCGCCGGACAGCCACGACAGCACGGTCGAGAACAACTTCATGGCCCACCAGCGGGGCCCCCTGGCCTTGTACTCGCCCTTGCCCGCGAACCGCGCGCCGATCACCAGGTCGGCGGTCGCCAGCTCGCGCAGCAGCTCCGGCACCTCGGCGGGGTTGTGCTGACCGTCCGCGTCGACCTGGACGACGACCTGGTAGCCGTGCCGCGCGGCGTACCGGAAGCCGGTCCGCAGGGCACCGCCGACACCGAGGTTCACCGGGAGCCGCGCCACCTGCGCGCCGCTCTCCCGCGCGCGCTGCGCCGTCCGGTCGGTCGACCCGTCGTCCACGACGAGCATGCCGACCTCGGGCAGTTCGGAGCGCACCTCGGCGATGATCTTGTCGATGTTGTGCTCCTCGTTGAGTGCCGGGAGCACGATCAGCACTCGACGCAGGTCGATCGAGTCAGACACAGGGGCAGCCTAGCGACCCTCGTGCGAGGTGCCGCCGGCACGTTCCCGAAGCACGAGCCACGCGCCGAGCGCGAGCCCGGCGGTGGGTGCGACGACCAACCCGAGGACCGCCCGCACGACGATGTCACCGGGCGACAGCCAGAGCACGAGCACGCTCAGCGCGGCGACCACCGCCCACAGCGAGACCAGCGCGCCCAGGTGCTTGCGCGCCACCAGGACGGCCGCCAGCAGCATCACCGCGCCGAGCAGCACGGACGACCACACCAGCGCGGCCACCACCCAGGACTCGACCGCGTAGTCGGAGCCGAACACGAACCCGATGGCCCACGGCCCCAGCAGCGCGCCCAGCGCGGCACCCGCGCCGGCGACGCCGACCGCGACGGCCGCGCCCTTGGCCAGCAGCGCCCGCAACCTGCGCCGGCCGCCCTCGTCGACCGACAGCCGCACCACCGCCGGCACCGCCATCGCCTGCACCGGCGACAGCAGCAGCAGCGGCAGCCGCGCCACGGTCAGCGTCAGGAACATCGCCGCCAGCGCGCCGCTCTCCTCGGGCGGCTGGAACAACCTCGCGATCGCCGGGTACCCGGTGAGCACGCTCGCGGTCAGCCCGGCGCTGAGCACGAGCACGAACATCCGCCGCGCGACCACGCCCCACGGCTCGCGGTCCCCGCTCCGGAGGTCCACCAGCGAACGCCCGCGCCAGGCGAACACCAGCCAGGCGAACGACCCGACCGCGACCGCGACGGTCAGCGGCAGCAGCCCGGTCACGCCGGCCACCACGAGAGCGCCCAGCAGCACCGCGCGGAGCAGCGCCTCGGTGACCACCAGCCCGCTGTACGGCTTGACCCGGTGGTGCCCGATGAGCAGCCCGCGCAGGCCGAACTGGAACGCGAACCCGATGACGGCGGCTGCCGCGACCAGGGCGATGGTGCCGCCCCCGTCGCCGAACAGCCGGTCGGCGACCGGCGGCAGCGACACGGTGACGCCGAGCAGCACGGCGGCGACCGCGCACACCGCGACCACCTGGACCGCGCCGAACCCGGACCGCCGGCCGGCCACGTCGGCCAGCGCCGCCTGCCGGGACACCTCCTGCTCGACCGGCGACAGCGCCGACCCCGCGCCGAACACCAGGCCCCAGAAGGTCAGGAAGACCTCGTTGTCGGCCGTGGTGAACACCCGGGCGGTCACCATCAGCAGCGGGTATCCGAGGCCGGCCGCGAGCAGCGTCGCGAGGCCGACGGTACCCAGCGAGCGGGTCGCCGCGGGTGCCTCGCTCACCTGCCGAGCCGCTTCCGCAGCGCCAGCGCCAGACCTCGCGCCGCGCCCGCGCCGAAGCACGCGGCGAACAGCGTCAGCAGCTTGACGACGGCCAGCGACTGGTCCTTGGACCCGCCGCTCCTGCGCACCACCGCACCCGCCGCCGCCGAACCGGCGGCGGCCAGCGCGAGCGCGGCCTTCGGCTTGCGCAGCAGCAGGAACAGCCCGGCCACGCCGACGCCGGCGGCGGCGAACGCGGCGTTGCGCACCGGGCCGGGCGAGTCGAGGTAGCCGTCCACGAACGTGCTGCCCCGGAAGTAGGCGTGCCTGGTGAACTTCGACAGCGAGTCGCGGCTGTTGTACTCGGCGGCGAAGCCGGGCGCGATGAAGATCGGGCCCTGCTCGGCGATCCAGCGCAACATCCGGGTGTCGTCGCTGGCCAGGCGCACGTCGTCGTACAGCGACGAGAACGACCGCGCGGCCTGCTCCAGCACCGCGCGCGGCGCGAGGAACAGCCCGGTGCCCTTGGGGAACGCGTCGAAGTCCTCGGCGGTGAACGAGGTGAGGCGCGGGTCGGCCACGTACCGCCGCCAGCCGACCGCGACCAGGCCCTGCATGAAGGCCCCGTACGGGTTGCCGGTGTTGTCGGTGTTGATGTGGCCGTTCCACACCGTGCGCTCGGGGTGCGCGGTGAGCTGGTCACGCAGGAACGCCAGCGAACCGGGTTCCAGGATCACGCGGCTGTCGAGCATCAGCACCAGCTCGCCGGCGGCCTTGGTGATGCCGGCCAGGCGCGCGGCGAACCGACCGCCGTTGGGCTGGGTCAGCACCGTCACGCCGGGCAGCTCGGCGAGCCGCGCGGGCGTCTCGTCGGTGCTCCCGTCGTCCACGACGACGATCTCGGCGTCCCAGCGGGCGTTCTCCAGGGCGGTGCGCAGCGCACCGACCGAGCGCCCGATCCAGTCGGGCTCGTTGAACACCGGGATGACAATGCTGAGACTGGGCACGCTGTTCCGGCTCGTCACGCCGCACAGTATCCAGCGGTCGGGGGGCCGGGCTCCCGGGGGGCCGGGCTCGTCGGGAGCACCGGGGCCGCCGTCACAGCCGGGGCAACCGGTAGACCGACACCGAGCCGGAGCGGAAGCCGAGCTCCAGCCCCGGCAGGCCGTCCAGGTCCCGGAGCCCGGCGGCCGTGGAGAACACGAAGCCGCCGACCCAGTTCTCCGGCGACGAGCCCGCGCCGATCGTCGGCGCGCGGCTGTCGACGTAGACCCACCGGATGTTGGACTCGGTCAGCATCCGCCGGACCTCGGGGTCGTCCGGGTAGCGGTTGAAGTCCCGGAGCAGGCGGTAGGTCTGCGGTGTCTTCGCGTTGCCCAGCGAGCTGGTGTTGACGATCGGCACGCCGCGCTCGACGTAGAGGAACGTGGACCCGTCGTTGGCCGAGTTCAGCACCCGCTCGCCCGGCCGCACCCGGTCCGCGAGCCACCGGATGGCCTTGCGGTCGTCGCCGTCGACCCGGGTGAAGTCCGGGTGGGCGTACCGGGTGGCCAGGTAGCGCGACTCCACCCGCGAGTAGTCCACGCCCGGCCACGCCAGGTAGACCAGCCCGGCCGCGAAGGCCAGCGCCGCCGCCGTCCACCGGGTCCGGGACCGCACGGCCGGCGCGGCGCGCCCCGCCCGCAGCGCGAGCGCGGACGCGGCGAGCACGACGCCGAGCCCGGCGAGGACCGGCGCGAACAGCGACAGGTGCGACCAGATGCGCAGGTGGGCGTGGTAGAAGAAGCCGGTGACCACCGCGTCCGGGCCGGCCGCCGGGCTGGTCGCGTAGGCCACCTCGACCGCGAGCCAGGTCAGCCACGCGGTGAGCGGGCCGAACCCGCGCCGGGCGAGCAGCAGGACGACCACGCCGAACAGCGTGACGACCGCCGCCGCCACCTGGGAGCGGCCGGCGTTGCCCGGGACGTACCCGGTGTAGATCATCGTGATCGCGTTGCCCACGGCGGCGCTCAGCGGTGCGGGCCCGACGTCCGCGCCCGCGCCGGACGAGCCGCCGGCGACGCCGAACACCTGCGCCAGCACCGGGACACCGGCCACCACGGCCACCCCGCCGGCCACCAGGAGCCGGGGCAGCGCCACGCCGATCCGCCGCGCACCGCCCCGGGTCAGCAGGTCGCCGAGGCACCAGCCGACCAGGCTGACCGCGACCGACGCGAGCGCGCTCGGGTGGATCGCCAGCGCGCCCATCGCGCCGATGCCGGCCCCGACCGCCGCGCTCCAACTGCGCCGCAGCGTCAGCAGCGCGGCCAGCACGCCGGGGGTCAGCACCAGCGTGGTCGCGTTGGGCAGGATGCCGCCCTCGTGGATCAGCGAGAACACCGGCCGGTAGAGGCCGACCGCGACCACGGCGGCGACACCGGCGGCGAGCACGGCGGTGGGCGGGGCGAGCCGCGCCCGGGTCGCGGCCACGTAGGCGAGGGTGGCGATCGAGGTCGCCCAGCCGACGCCGAGGACGACGACCGTCACCGCGTTCACCGCGACGACCGTGTTGCCGAGGACCGTCGTGACCGGTGCCATCAGCAGGTGCAGCCCGGCGGGGTAGAACGCGATGCCCGAATCGGTCAGCACGTCGGTGGGCATCAACTGCCACGGTGCCCCGTGACCGGTCCGCGCGATGTAGGCGGTCACGATGTGGTGGGTGATCATGTCGTGCTCCTGGCCCACCGTGGACAGCGCTCCCAGGCCGCGCAACCACGTCAGCGCGGACAGCCCCACCGCGCCGAGCACCAGCACCAGCCCGGCGGCCCAGACCACCCTCGCCCGCGTCACCCGCCACCACCGGGGCGCGGCGGGCGGGTCGCGGCGCAACCGCCACCCGCCGACCACGAGGGCCACCAGCGTGACCACCGCCAGCGGCCACGGCCCGTAGGGCAGGCCGACCACCGCGCAGGCGACGGCCACGAGCGTGGCCACACCGACCGACACGGCGGGCGAGAGCCCCAGGAGCCACACCGGTCGGCGGACGCCGAGGGCGAGCAGCAAGGCGGTTCCGGGCAGCGCGACCGCGAGGAACGCGAACACCAGGGCGGCCAGATCGCGAATGATCACCGGGCCACCGGGCCCGGCAGGAGGTGCGTCATCAAGTCCCCGTCGACATCGACGTCATCGGAAGGACCGAATGCTGTCGCCCGCTCGCCGTCCCGACAAGGGGCCACAATGCAAAAATCGTATTGGTACCCTATGCAAGGAGAAGCCTGCGGTCCATGCATTCCGGATGATCTTCGCGGTAGCAGCGGGTACGACTCGATGATCTACTGGAGCGCGAGAAGCGTCACGTGAACGAAACGGACAACTGTCACTTTCCTGCTCCACCGATGATCTGAGATCCGTCACCGACCTCCGCCCTGCCGGCCGCCGGCACTGAACCCGCAACAATCGCCGCCAGTCCCACCACCGTCGACCAGTTCACCTGCTCGCCCAGCAGCAGCCAACCGAGCACCACTGTCACCCCAGGCGACAGGTAGAACGCCAAGGTCGCCTTGCTCGGTCCAGCTCGTGCGATCAGGCCGTAGAAGACGGTGAGCGTCAGGGCCGTGAACACCACGCCGAGCGCCACCAGGGCTGACACGCTGGCGAACGGTGGCATCTGATCGGGCAGCAGCAGTACGGCCGGAATGGCGGTTGCCGCGCTGCTCACCAGCATGGCCGAAGTAGCGACGCCAAGCGGCTGGGCAAAACTCAGTTTGCGGTGGATCAGGATCGAACCCACGGCGTAACACAAAGCAGCCACGGTGACCAAGATGCCACCGAGCAGCAGGTGCGAACTGCCGCCGATGTCCACCCCGAACAGCAGCGCGATACCGGCGAAGCCCAGGACCAGTCCAAGGATTCCCCTGACCCCCTCCGGTCTCTCGTCAGGTGCGAACCAGGCAGCGAGTACCGCGACGAACAGCGGCTGCGCCCCGATGAGCACCCCCGTGAGACCAGCGGACAGCCATTGCTGCCCATAGGTGAGAAGCAGCAAAGGTGCGGTGGACTGCACAAGGACGGTCACCAGCACCCACCACGGGCGTTTCAGCAGTGGCCTCAAGGCATCGCGCCGGATGGCCAGTGGTGCCAGGAACAGTGCAGCAAGGAAAACCCTGCCGAACACCACGACCACCGGCGGAAAGCCACGCAGTGCGACCGCGATGACCAAGTAGGCCGCGCCCCACAGGAAGGACAATGTTCCGAGCAGCAGCCAGTTCCTGCGGTTCATCACCTGGCGCTTCCGGTGCGGTCTTCACTCCCAGTCGGCACGGAGCCGATGCTACGGGGCTGCCTCAAGCAATGCTGTTCTGCTATCACCGCAGGCGGCAGTTTCATGGAAAGAGCCACCGTGCCTGTCGGCAACGGTGGCTCTGACCTGTCCTTGGCAGAAGCGCTAGAACCGGCTACTCGGGTACGCCTTACGGCCGGGTCGAGCCCTCCGGCAGCACCTCGTAGACCACTGCGGCACTGTTCTCGTACACCTTACGCAGGTGCTGCACGGCATCCAGGTCACGCATTCCCGGCGGCCGTTCGCCCTTTCGCTGCACCATTCCCTCGCCCACGATGGCGTACCGGATGTTGATCCGGTTCACCAGCTCGCGCACCCGGGGATCGGTGTCCAGGCGGTTGAAGTTGTCCTCCAGCCACCAGACGTCGCTGTTCTCGGGCGGGCCGTAGTAGTTCCAGTTCATCGGCGTCACGCCCGCCAGCGGGTACATCCACACCGCGCCGTCGCGGACGTCGTTCGCCACGACCTCGCCGGGCTTGGCGTGCTCGCCCAGCCACTGGTAAGCCGCCACCTCGTCCTCGCTCACCACTTCGCCGTTGTAGTGCCAGCCCAGGCGGGTGGTGTTCGTGGTCAGGTTGCCGCCGCTGCCCACGGCCAGGACGGCGACCACGACGGCCGCAACACCCACCGGCACCGCCGTCGCGGTCCACGGCCGGTCCGCGCGCTTGCGGACCAGCGCGGTGACCCCGCTGCCGACGGCGTGCGTGAACTCGCCGATCGCGATCGCGCCCACCAGCGGGAACAGCGCGGCGATGCGCCACGCGTCGTTGTAGAACGGCCCGGTCAGCACGGACAGGAACCCCAGCTTGTGCGACACGGCGGAGATGAACATCGCCGCGAACACCGCGTACGCGCCCACCGCCCACACGACCCGGCGACGCCACAGCAGCACCAGCACGCCCAGCAGCGCGGGCACGCCGGTCCAGTAGAACGGCGGCGGGTCGCTGGAGGAGAACAGCGCGGCCTGCTCGAACGCGCCGAACGCCGTGCCCAGCACCGGCCACTCGGCCCCGGTGATGCCGCCGACGTTCGCCAGCGCGGGCAGCACGACCGGCACCGCGAACAGCACGCTGAGCACGCCGGTCAGCACGACCGGCCGCCACGCCCGCTTCCAGTCGATCTTCTCCAGCCGCAGCAGCAGCGCCACGACCAGCATCAGGACGTAGATGGCGACGACGAACGCCAGGCTGGTGTGCAGGCCGACCAGACCGGCCAGGGCCACCGCGACGGCGACCGGCGCGCCGATCCCCCGCCGCCCGTCGGCCAGCGGCTTGAGCAGCGCCAGCACGGCCGGCACCAGCGCCACCGCGGCCACGAACGGCCACAGCGGACCGCGCCACAGCAGGTCGTACGGGAACGTGCCGAACCACGACGACACGGCCGCCGCCATGGCCACCCCGACCGGCGGGAGCCGCCACGCCAGGCCGAACGCGGCGATGCCCAGCGGCCACGCCAGCAGCACCATCATCGCGGCGAAGTTGAGCAGCACCGCCATGTCGACCGCCCCGGTGTCGAACACCGGCGCGAGCAGCGAGTGGTACGTGTTCGGGTAGAAGTACCCGGCCTTGCCGGGCGTGTTCGCCAGCGTCGCCAGGTCGGCGGGCGAGAGGTTGCCGTGCTCGGCGATCCACCGGACGGCGCTGCCGTGGTACGGCGCGTCCCAGTCCTGGCTCACCGCCTGCACGGACTTCACCCCGCGCAGGTACGTGACCACGCCCCACGCCAGGCCCAGCGCGACGCCGACGCCGACCACCACGTGGTCCCGCCGGGTCCGCGGCTCGGCCGGTTCGGCGGGCGGCTCGACCGGCGCGCGCCGGTTCACCAGCCACGCGGCGACGGCGGCCAGCGCGACCAGCAGCGCCGCCCACCCGAGGGACGTGGCGGTGTTCCAGGTCAGACCGACCCTCGGGAACACCACCACGGCGAGCGAGACCATGCCGAACGTCAGCGCGGGGGCGATGGCGGCCAGGGTCCAGCCCCGGAGCCTCAGCGCGAGTCCCAGGGCGAGTCCCGGCACCCAGTAGGCCAGGACGACCAGGGCGATCATCTGTTGTTCCCCTGTGCTTTCCGGGCGTCCGCGGTGGGACGGCTCGTCATCGTGCGGCGGCCGACTGCGCCCGCACGGCGGCCACAGCCCGGTGGGAGGGCAGGATCGACGCCCGCTCGGCGTCCGCGTCCACCTTCCCGGCGATCAGGTCGAGGAAGCGGTCGAGCTGGGTGGCCAGCGGCTCCCGCGCGGTGACCAGCTCGGGGATCTCGATGATCGCCTGCTGGCGGTAGCCCCGGCCGTCCGGCGTGGCGGCGTCCTGGGACACGTGGTGGTAGATCGTGATGTTGCGGGTCAGGAGGTCGACCTCGATCAGCCGGTCGAGTTCGGTGATGGACAGCGTGCGGATCTTGCGCTGCCCGATCCGGCTGGCCGACACCGAGGCGATGGCCCCGGACGGGAAGCCCATCAGCGTGTTCACGACGTCCTCCGCGCCGGGCACGGAGTCCGGGTGGAACTGGCCGACGCCCGCCGAGAAGGTGTTCGGCTCCGCGCCGCCCATGCAGCGGATCGCCAGGTCGACGTCGTGCACGAGCAGGTCCCACGCGACGCCGGTGCGGATGCGCGCCGCGTACGGCGAGTGCCGCACGGCGGACACGTACACCGGCTCGGTGACCAGGTCCAGCGCCGTCATCACGGCCGGGTTGTAGCGCTCCAGCAGGCCGCACATGATCGGCAGGCCGTGCCGCGCGGCGAGCGCCAGCACCTCCTCGGTCTGCGCGAGGTCGGCGCACACCGGCTTCTCCACGAGCAGCGGCTTGCCCTGGCCCAGGACCTCCAGCGCCAGCCCGTAGTGGGTCTCGGTGGCCGACGCGAGGATGACCGCGTCCACGTCGGACAGGTCGCCGATCTCCGGTGACCAGGCCGCGCCGTAGGTCTCGGCGACCTTCGTGCCGACCTCCTCGCGCGGGTCGACGATGCGGGTCAGCTCGCAGCGCTCGCTCTGACTGGTGACGCGGGCGTGCAGGGACCCCATGGAGCCCACGCCGACGAGGGCGATCTTCGGGGTCATGCGCCCAGCACCTCGCGCACCGCGCCCACGACCGCGTCCAGCTCGGCGTCGGTCAGCTTCGGGTGCACCGGCAGCGACAGGGCCTGGCGGGCGACCTTCTCGGCCACCGGCACGTCGGAGATCACGACGTTCGGGTTGTCCCGGTAGCAGTCGTAGTCGAAGACCGTCTTCGGGTAGTAGATGCCGTTGCCGATGCCCTTCTCGGTGAGCTTGGCGGCGACCTCGTCGCGGCTTACGGGGGCGTCGTCGGTGATCAGCACGGTGTACTGGTGCCACACGTGGGTGCGGCCGGGCAGCGTGCGCGGGGTCTTGAGGCCGGTGATGTCGGCGAGGCCCTTGCTCAGCGCCTCGGCGTTGCGCTGCCGCGCCTCGGTGATGGTGGCCAACTGCTCCAACTGCGGGATGCCGATCGCGGCGTGCACGTCGGTCATCCGGTAGTTGTGGCCCGCCACCTCGTACTGGTAGCGCTGCCGCATGCCCTGGTTGCGCAGCACGCGCAGCCGGTCCGCCAGGGTGTCGTCGGCGGTGGTGATCACGCCGCCCTCGGCGGTGGTGATGTTCTTGGTCGCGTACAGCGAGAAGCAGCCCAGGCCGTAGCTGCCGGCGGGCTTGCCCTCGAAGGTCGCGCCGACCGCCTGCGCGGCGTCCTCGACGATCGCCAGGCCGTGCCGCGCGGCCAGCGGCACCAGCCGGCCCATGTCGGCCATCTGGCCGTACAGGTGCACCGGCATGAGGACCTTGGTGGCGGGCGTGACCGCCCGCGCCACCGCCTCCGGGTCGACGTTGAAGTCGTCCTCGGAGATGTCCGCGAACCGGGCCGTCGCGCCCGCTTCGAGGATCGCGTTCAGCGTCGCCACGAAGGTGAACGGCGAGGTCACGACCTCGTCGCCGGGCTTGAGGCCGAGCACCTGGAGGGACGCGACCAGCGCCGTGGTGCCGTTGTTCACGGCCACCGCGTGCGGCACGCCGGCGACCTTGCCGAACTCATCCTCGAACCGCTTGACCATGGGGCCCTGCGCGATGGCTCCGGACCGCAGGACCTGGAGCACCAACTCCTCGGCCGCCGCCACGTCAACGACAGTGATGGGGATCATTCAGCAGCTCTCCGCCTTCGGGATTACCTGGCAACACGATCGGCACGGTGCCTTCGGCCTGCTACGCGGGGCACCACGCTACCTCTACGGACGCGCGGCATCCGGCCTGGGTTGGCCTGCTCGCCGCGACCGCCGCGAGCGGCGCGGCACGACCGCCGTGCCCGGCGCGGCACGGCCCGGTGGCGTGGCGGGGTCAGAACCAGCGCTCAAGCACCATCGCCACCCCGTCCTCGGCGTTGGGCCCGGTGACCTCGTCGGCGGCGGCCAGCGCGTCCTCGTGGCCGTTGGCCATCGCCACGCCGTGACCGGCCCAGGTGAGCATCTCGACGTCGTTCGGCATGTCGCCGAACGCGACCACGTCCGCCCGGTCGACGCCCAGCCGCTCCGCGACGTCGGCGAGGCCCGTGGCCTTCGTCACGCCGGGCGCGGCCAGCTCGACCAGGCCCATGGTCGTGGAGAAGGTCGCGTCGACCTGGTCGCCGAGCAGCTCCCCGATCGCCAGCGCCATCTCCCCGCTGGTCATCTCCCGGTGCCGGACCAGCAGCTTGACCACCGGCCGGGTGAGCATCCCGGTCCGGTCGCCGTTCGGCTCGGGGCCCTCGGGCCACGGGTGGGCGTAGCCGTCCTCGGCGATGAACTGCGGCACGGTCTCGTCGAACGCGGACGCGCCGGTGCGCTCCACCGCGAACGCCACGCCGGGCAGCACGCCGTCCAGCGCGCTCATGATGTCGCCCAGCAGCACCGGGTCGAGCGTGCGCTGCCAGATCACCCGGTCCTGGCCGAGGTGGTAGAGCACCGCCCCGTTCGCGCACACCGCGTACCCGTCGAGGCCCGCCGCCTGGGCGATGTCCGGCACCCAGCGCGGCGGGCGGCCGGTGGCCAGCACGAACGGCACGCCGGCCGCCACCACCCGGCCCACCGCCGCCGCCGTGCGGTCGGTCACCCGGTGCAGCGGGCTGAGCAGGGTTCCGTCGACGTCCGAGGCCACCAGTCCAGGTCTTTCCACACCACCGATGATGCCTGGTCCGACTTCGGCCCGGGACCGGCACCTGGTTACCGTACGTCCGTGCGCACCGGCATCGTCATCCTTCCCGAGCACCGCTGGTGGTTCGCCGAACCCCGGTGGCGGGCCGCCGAGGAGTACGGCTTCCACCACGCGTGGACGTACGACCACCTGGGCTGGCGCTCCCTGGTGGACGGTCCGTGGTTCGGCGCGGTGCCGACCCTGACCGCCGCCGCGATGGTGACGGAGCGCATCCGCCTCGGCACGTTCGTGGCAAGTCCGAACTTCCGCCACCCGGTGCCGTTCGCCCGTGAGCTGCTCGCCCTGGACGACGTGTCCGACGGCCGGTTCACGCTCGGCGTCGGCGCGGGCGGCGACGGCTACGACACCGAGGTGCTGGGCGAACCGGCGCGCACCCCGGCCGTGCGCACCGCCCGGTTCGCCGAGTTCGTGGAGCTGCTGGACGAGCTGCTGCGCAAGGACCGGACGACGTGGCGCGGCGAGCACTTCAGCGCCGTGGACGCCCGCAGCGCGCCCGGCGGCGTGCAGCGGCCCCGGATGCCGTTCCTGGTCGCCGCGAACGGCCCGAAGGCGATGCGGGTCGCCGCGACCTTCGGCCAGGGGTGGGTCACCACCGGCCCTCAGGCCGACGACCTCGACGAGTGGTGGCGCGGTGTCGCCGGCCTCGCCGAGCGGTTCACCGGCATCGAGCGGGAGACCGGCCGATACGTCGACCGGTACCTGAACCTCGATTCGGCCCCGGTGTACTCGCTGACCAGCGTGGAGACGTTCCGGGACGCGGTCGGCCGGGCCGCGGAGCTCGGCTTCACCGACGTCGTCGCGCACTGGCCCCGGCACGACGGCGTGTACGCGGGCCGGGAATCGGTGCTGGAGGAGATCGCCGCCGACGTGCTGCCCGCCCTGGGCTGACGCCGCGTAGATTCACGCCCCGTGCGGCACATCGTGGTTATCGGCGGCGGGATCGTCGGCTTGGCGGTGGCGAACGAACTCGCCTCGCGCGGTGATCGGGTGACGGTGCTGGAGAAGGAGGGGCACTGGGGTGCCCACCAGACCGGCCACAACAGCAACGTGGTGCACGCCGGGCTGTACTACAAGCCGGGGTCGCTCAAGGCGGCGATGTCCGTCGCCGGCAACCGGTCCATGATCGGGTTCGCCCGCGCGCACGACGTGCCCGTCGAGGTGTGCGGCAAGCTCGTCGTGGCCACGTCGGAGGCGGAGCTGCCGGGGCTGCACGCGCTGGCCGAGCGCGCCGAGGCCAACGGCGTGCCCGCGAAGCTCATCTCCGCCGAGGAGGCCCGGGAGCACGAACCCGAGGTCGCGTGCGTCCGGGCGCTGCGCGTGGAGAGCACCGGCATCATCGACTTCCCCGCCGTGTGCCGGGCCCTCGTCGCCCGGCTGGCCGACCACGACCTGCGGCTGCACGCGCCCGCGCTGGCGATCCGCTCGCGCGGCGGCAAGGTCGAGGTGGCCACGCCGCAGGGCGTCGTGCGGGCGGACGTGCTGGTGAACTGCGCCGGCCTGCACAGCGACCGGGTGGCCCGGCTCGCCGGCCTCACGCCCGAGGCCCGGATCGTCCCGTTCCGCGGCGAGTACTTCGAGCTGCGCCGGCCCGAGCTCGTGCGCGGCCTGATCTACCCGGTGCCCGACCCCACCCTGCCGTTCCTGGGCGTGCACCTGACCCGGATGCTGGACGGCAGCGTGCACTGCGGGCCCAACGCCGTGCTGGCGCTGCGCCGCGAGGGCTACCGGTGGCGCGACTTCAGCGCGCGGGACGTGGCCGAGGTCGCCCGGTTCCCCGGCACCTGGAAGCTGGCCCGCAAGTACGCCCGGACCGGTCTGGAGGAGGTGCTGAGGTCGTTCTCCCGCAAGCGGTTCGCGGAGAGCCTGGCCCGGCTCGTGCCCGCCGTCCGGGAGGACGACCTGGTCCCCGCGTCGGCGGGCGTGCGCGCGCAGGCCATGCGCCCGGACGGCTCGCTGGTGGACGACTTCCTGGTGCAGAGCGCGCCCGGCCAGGTGCACGTGCTCAACGCCCCGTCCCCGGCGGCCACCGGATCACTGGAGATCGCGAAGCACGTCGCGGACCTGACGCGGGATTAGGACGCCGGCCTCGCCCCGGTATTCTGCGGGGCGTGATCTCCTTCATCCTCGGCACCACCGCGGAACTGATCAAGATCGCCCCGGTGTTCCACGCGATCGCGGACCGGGGCGTGAAACCGCAGATCTGGTTCACCGCGCAGCACGTCGACCACGTCGCCGAGACGCTGGCCGACCTCCGGTTGCCGGAACCGGCCGTGTGGCTGGTGCCGAAGGAGCAGGCGGTGCACATCGAGCGGCCCGCGCAGGTCCCCGGCTGGGCCGCGACCGTGCTCCGCAACGCGTGGACCCGGCGCGCCGAGCTGCGGTCGATCCTGACCGACGACGGCCACCCGCCGCTGGTCATCGTGCACGGCGACACGTTCACCACGCCGTACGGCGCGCTGATCGGCAAGCGCATCCTCAAGTCCCGGGTCGCCCACGTGGAGGCCGGTGCCCGCTCCGGCAGCCTGCTGTCCCCGCTCCCCGAGGAGCTGAACCGCAAGCTCGCCGCCAAGATCGTCGACCTGCACTTCGCCCCCACGGCGAAGGAGGTCCGCAACCTCCGCAACGCGCGTGGCGCGGTCGTCAACACCGGTGCGAACACGGCCATCGACGCGATGCGCCTGGCCCTCGACGCCGAGCCCACGTTCCCGCTGCCGCCGGAGTTCGGTCTGGCCACGCTGCACCGCTTCGAGCTGGTGTCGCGCGCGGACAAGTACCGGGAAGCGCTGGAGCTGCTGCGCGAGGCCAGCGAGCGGATGCCGATCCTGTACCTGGCGGGCCCGCCCGAGCAGGACCGGATCAAGCAGTACGGCCTGGGCGACCTGTTCGACGACGAGCGCTTCATCCTCAAGCCCAAGCTCCGCTACCTGGCGTTCCTGCCGGTGATGGCGCGGGCGAAGTTCGTGGTGACGGACTCCGGCGGCCTCCAGGCGGAGTGCAACTACCTGGGCGTGCCGTGCGCGATCCACCGCGAGCGCACCGAGGACCGCCACGGCCCCGGCACGACCCTCCTGCTGACCGGCATGAACGGCGACAAGCTCCGGTCGTTCCTGGACGACTACGAGTCCTACCGCCTGCCGAACCGGATGGACGACTTCCACCCGAGCAAGATCGTCGTGGACACCCTGGCGCAGCTCGGCTACTGCTGACCCGCGTGCTCCCGGGTGGCCCGCGCCGGCCACCCGGGATGGTCACCCCGGGCGGCCGGCCGGCGCGTCAGGTGGCGACGGTGACCAGCCTGGTGAACTCCGACAGCAGGTCGTAGCCGTCCCACAGCGGCGAGAACGTCAACGCCGAGCCGAACGGGACGATCCGGTCGATCCCGCGCCCGGCCAGCGAACGCGCCAGGTCCTCCAGCTCCTCCTGGGCGAAGCCGAACACCGACAGCGTCTGGTCCTTGCGCCGCACCAGCGGCGCGAACTCGGCCAGCGACGCCAGCGTGGCCATCGGGAACGTCCCCGCGCCCAGCCACTCCCTCGGCACGTCCGCCGCACCGGTCAGCTCCAGCGTGGTCACGGCGTTGCCCGCGAAGGTGATCGAGGTCGCGTGGCCGTCCGCCGCCACGCCGTAGGCCGACACCCGCTTCTGCACCGCCATGGCGGGCTCGACCACGTGCCCCTTGTCGGCCAGGACCTCGCCCAGCAGGGCCAGGAACTCACCGCGGCCCCGCTCGGCGCGCTCGACGTCGCCCACCCAGAACAACGCCCGGGGCGACGCGCACGCGGCCTGGTCGAACCAGTACGAGTCGTTGTAGAACCCGACCACCGCGTCCCGCCGCCGCTCGGCGGAGGCCGTGGCCCACCCGTCCACCGACAGCACCGCGAACGACGCCCGGTCGGGGAAGGTGACGTCCCGCGCGTGCGGGGGCAGCGGGTGCTTGCGGACCTCGGTCACCGCCCGGTCCCCGCCCCAGATGACCCGCAGGTCGCAGGCGGCCGACAGGGCGGCCGTCACCGAGTCGTCCCGGTCGTAGGTCACCATCACCTGGGTGCGCGCCACCACGGGGTCGGCCGTGGCCAGCGCCTCGTTCAACGCGTCCACGACCGCCGACGCCGCACCGGCCGAGCGCGGCGAGATCCGCACCACGTTCCGGTTGCCCGCCAGCGCCGACAGCGCCCACGAGTACACGAAGATCGTGTCCACGTTCGCCGGCGGCACGTGGAACACCGTGCCGCGCGGGAACCTCAGCACCCCGGCGCGCTCCGGCGACGCCAGCACCTTGGCGATCTCGCCGCGCCGCAGGAAGAACCCGAGCGACGCCAGCTCCGGGTACCGCCGCGCGACGGCCGGCGCGAGCAGCCTGCGCGCGAACGCCACCAGGAAGTCCACGATCCGCTCGTCGCCGACCCGCAGCGGCTCGCCGACCGGCTCGGCCAGCTCCGCCAGCAGTTCGGCGACCTCGACGTCCGGCCCGGCCGGGAAGCGCCGCTTCACGCCACCGCTCCGGAGAACGTGTCCGAGCACCCTCGGGCCTCGGCGCGCGGCAGCCGGCCCAGCACCGAGAACCGCTTCCCGGGCCAGTCGCCGTCGTCGATCCCGTGCACCACACCGAGGTCCTCGGTGAGCAGCACGTGACCGGGGTAGGAGCGCGGGAGCGTCGACACCACCTCGATGACACCGGGCACGCCGACCGGCCGCTCCTCCCAGGTGTCCGGGTCGCGGATGATCACGTCGGCGAACTCGGGGCAGTACAACGAGTTCCCGGACGGTCCCTCCAGGAACACGGTCCCGATCTGCTCGATCATCCCGTAGTAGTTGTGAATCCGGGTCAACCCGGTGTCCTCGGCGAACCGCCGGCGGAACTCGGCGTTGTCCACCGCGATGTCGATCAGCTTCTTCCAGCCGCCGGAGTGGATCAGGATGCCGTTCGACAGGTCCAGCGAGTGCTCCCGCGCGACCTCGTAGAGGTACTGCCACACCATGAAGGTGAAGCCGAAGATCAGGAAGGGCTCGGAGCCGTACTTGGCCAGGAACTCCTTGACCGCAACGACGTCCGGCCGGTCGTCCTCGTCCAGCGCGTAGACGTGGTTGCGGCCGAAGTTCGCCATGCCCAGCACTCCCGCGCCGCGCGCCGAGAACGAGCGCCGGTTCTTGATGATGCCGACGGTGTCCACCATCAGCATCGGCAACCGCTTGCCGCCCAGCACTTCGGTCAGCGTCGCGCCGAGCTGGCGCGGCTGGACGGCGGCGGCGTCCTTGTCGAGGTAGATCCGCGACGCGCCCGCACCGGTCGTGCCGGAGGAGGTGAGCACCTTGAACACCTCGTCGTCCGGGATGCTCTTCAGGTCGTGCGTCTTGAACATCCGCACCGGCAGCCACGGCAGGTCCGCCAACGCCTCGAACGTCGTCGGCGTGCCCAGCGAGGACAAGATCCGGTCGTAGGGTGGGCAGTGCTCGCGGTGGTGCGCGGTGAGCTCGGTGAGCTCCGCGAGCAACGCGGCCTCCCGCTCGGCCTGAGGTCGGGCGAACACGCTCATACCTGTGCCTCCAGCGCCCGGTAGTCGACCTTCCCGCTGGCCAGCAGCGGGAACCCGTCGACCGGGCGCACGTCGAAACCCGTCACGTGCAGGTGCAGCGCCTCGGCCAGCGCCTTCGCCGCCGCCTTGCACCGGTCCGCGGCCACGCCGTCCAGCCACACCACGACCTTGTCGCCGGCGGGCACCGCGGCGGCCACGCCGAACTCCTTGACCAGCCGCTCCAGGTCGTCGAGGTTGACCCGGTTGCCGAACACCTTGCCGATCCGCTTGAGCCGGCCGGTGACGTACAGGTACCCCTCGGCGTCCAGGTACCCCAGGTCGCCGGTGGCCAGCACGCCGCCCACCTGGTCGGGCAGCGCCAGTTCGGCCTCCGACTCGGCGTAGCCCATCATCACGTTCGGACCCCGGTAGACGATCTCGCCGACGGCCTCCGGCGTGACCACCTCGGCACCGTCGTCCAGGCGCACCGCGAACGACCCGCCGGGCAGCGCCCGACCGGCCGACCCGAGCTTGTCCGCCAGCCGCTCGGCCGGGACGGTCGCCATCCGGGGTCCGGCCTCGGTCTGCCCGTACATCACGAACATCCGGCCACCGACCGCCGTCATCCGGTCGTCGAACTCGGTCACCAGCTCGGTCCGCAGCCGCCCGCCCGCCTGGGTCAGCGTGCGCAGCGTCGGGTACTTCGCCGGGTCGAACCGCAGCCGGCGCAACATCTCGTAGTGGTAGGGCACGCCGGCCAGCGAGGTGGCCCCGTACTCGGCCACCGCGTCCCAGAACGGCCGCGCGACCACGCCCGAGCCCTCCAGCAGCACGGTCGCGCCGCGCAGGAGGTGGCTGTTGAGCACCGACATCCCGTAGCTGTAGTGCAGCGGCAACGTCGTGGGCGCGACCTCGTCCGGCCCGATACCCAGCACGTCGGCGATGGCGGACGCGTTGGCCAGCAGCGCCGACCGCGACAGCCGCACGAACTTGGGGTTGCCGGTCGACCCGCTGGTCGGCAGCAGCACCGCCAGGTCCGGGTGCGATGCGACACCGGCGGCGTCCGCGCGCACCCAGTCCGCGCCGTACCCCGGTGCGGGCTCGCCCGCCGGGCCGACCACGGCGGCCGGCCGGAACCGGGCCACCAGGTCGTCGAGCACCTCCCGGTCCTGCGCCGGGTCGAGCAGCGCCACCGCGCGCCCGGCCTCGAACGCGCCCAGGTAGGCCAGCACGGACGGCAGGTCCAGGCCGACCCGCAGGAACAGGACGCCGGGCGGCAGCGCCGCGTACGACGACGCCACTTCGGCGACGCGCGCCGCCAGCTCGTCGCCCGCCACGAGCTCGCCCGACGCGGCGTCGCGCAACCGCGCCCCGGGGTGCACCAGCGTCACAGCACCAGACCTCCGTCGATGCCCAGCACCTGGCCGGTGACGAACGACGCGTCGTCGCCCGCGAGGAACCGGATGACCGCCGCGACCTCCTCGGCGGTGCCGAGCCGGCCGAGCGCGGTGTCCGCCTCGACCTTCGCCAGCACGTCGGCGGACTGCTCGGCGACCAGGTCCGTGCGGATCACGCCCGGCGCGACCGCGTTCACCCGGATGCCGTACCGGCCGAGTTCCTTGGCCGCCGACTTCGCGGTCGCCGAGAGGGCCGCCTTGGACGCCGCGTACACCGTCTGGCCCGCGTTGCCGCGCTCGCCGACGACGGACCCGAGCAGCACGATCGACCCGGACCGCTTGCGCATCATGGCCCGCGCCGCCGCCTGCACGCAGGTGATCGTGCCGGCCACGTTCGTGGCCAGCGTGGTGCCGATGTGGTCGTCGGTGAGCATCCCGATCAGCCCGCCTTCGAGCACGCCCGCGCTCGCCACCAGCACGTCGATCCGGCCGTGCTCCTTGGCCACCGCCTTGAACACGTCCCGGACCGCCGCCGAGTCGGTCACGTCCAGCGCCACGCCGGACACCCGCCCGCCGAGTTCGGCGGCCCGCGACGCGGCCACCCCGGCGTCGCGCCCGGTGATCACCACCGTCGCGCCCGCCCCGGCCAGCGCGGCGGCCGTCGCGAACCCGATGCCGCGGGTGCCGCCGGTGACCACCGCGACCCTGCCGTCGAAGCTGCTCACCGGCTACTCACCGACGCCGAGGCCCCGCAGCATGTCGCCCGCGACCTTGAAGCTGCTCAGGTCGATGACCTGCTCGGTCTCGAACTGCACGTCGAACTCGTCCTCGATGGCCGCGACCAGCGCCATGTGGCCGACCGAGTCCCACTCGTCGATGTCGCGGTACTTGAGGTTCGCCACGTCCACGTCGTCGCCAAGCTGGAGCGCGTCCACGAAGACGGTGCGGAGGCGGTCGTCAATCGACATGCTGCTCTCAATCTCTCTGGTGGATCCGCTGGGCCGGAGCCCCGGTCAGTGCTGGGGACCGCGCGCCGCCCACGCCTTGAGCAGGGCGGCCAGCTCCTCGGGCAGGTCCGCCGGCACGACGGGGTCCTTCCCCGTGAGGAAACCCGTCAGACCCGCGATCGATTCCTCGGAGCAGCCGCGCCGCCGGAGCCCGACCGCGTTGACGCCGGTCGTGCGGGCCGGGTTGCCCACCGTGACGGTGAACGCGCCGACCTCCTTGCGGACCGCCGAGCCCATGCCGACCATCGCGCCCGGACCGATCGTGGTCCGCTGGTGCACCACCGTGCCCAGCCCGATGTTCGCGCCCGACCAGACGTGACAGTGGCCGGCGATCTGCACCGCGCTGGTCACGATCACGCCGTCGTCCAGCCGGACGTCGTGCGCGAGGTGCGCGCGGCCCATCAGGTAGCAGTCGTCGCCGACCGCGGTGGCCTCGGTCACGCCCTGGTTGACCGTGACGAACTCGCGGATGCGGTTGCGGTCGCCGATCACCACGCCCGGACCGCCGACCTCGCCGTCCCAGCCGGCCAGGTGGTCCGCGCCCAGGTACTCCGCCGGGCCGCCGATGCTCACGTGCGGGCCGATGAAGTTGCCGTCGCCGATCCGCGCCGGACCGGCCACGACGGTGTACGGGCCGATCACGTTGTCGTCGCCGAGCTCGACCTCCGCGCCGATGATCGCGGTCTGGTGAATGCGGTTCGCCACCTGCTCGTCCCTGCCCCGTGGATGATGTGCGTCACCCACGTCACCAGCGGTTACGCCGGGCGCAGGTCGGTGCCCCACTGTACCGGAGGAGCGCTCACCCGACCTGGAGCACGTCCAGGCCCAGGAACGGCCGCAGCGCCGCCGGCACCGCGACGGAGCCGTCGGCCCGCTGGTGGTTCTCCAGGATCGCGACGATCCACCGGGTGGTGGCCAGCGTGCCGTTGAGGGTGGCGGCGATCTGCGGCTTGCCGTTCTCGTCCCGGTAGCGGGTGTTGAGCCGGCGCGCCTGGAACGTGGTGCAGTTCGAGGTGGAGGTGAGCTCGCGGTAGGCCCGCTGGGTCGGAATCCACGCCTCGCAGTCGAACTTGCGCGCGGCGCTCGTGCCCAGGTCGCCGGCGGCCGTGTCGATCACCCGGTAGGGCACCTCGACCTTGGCCAGCATCTCCTCTTCCCAGGCCAGCAGCCGCACGTGCTCGGCCTCGGCGTCCTCGGGCCGCACGTAGGAGAACATCTCCACCTTGTTGAACTGGTGGACCCGGATGATGCCCCGGGTGTCCTTGCCGTACGAGCCGGCCTCGCGCCGGTAGCACGACGACCAGCCCGCGTAGCGGCGCTCGCCGTCCAGGATCTCGTCGGAGTGGTAGCCCGCCAGCGGCACCTCCGACGTGCCGACCAGGTACAGGTCGTCGTCGCGCAGCCGGTAGACCTCGCTCGCGTGCGCGCCGAGGAACCCGGTGCCCGCCATGATCTCCGGGCGGACCAGGGTCGGCGTGATCATCAGGGTGAACCCGGCGCGGGTGGCCTGCGCCACCGCCATGTTCAGCAGCGCCAGCTCCAACTGCGCCAGCACCCCGGTCAGGAAGTAGAACCGCGAGCCGGCGACCTTCGCGCCGCGCTCCATGTCGATGCCGCCCAGCCGGGTGCCCAGGTCGAGGTGGTCCAGCGGCTCGAAGTCGAACTCGCGCGGCTCGCCCACGTGCTTGAGCACCACGAAGTCGTCCTCGCCGCCGTGCGGCGCGTCCGGGTGCACAACGTTCGGCACGGCCCGGTGCAGCTCGTCCAGCTCGCCCTCGGCCAGCGACTGCTCGGCCTCGGCGGCCTTGACCTCGGCGGCCAGCTCCTTGCCCCGGGCCAGCAGCGCCTCGCGCTCCTCGCCCCGGGCCCGGCCGACCTGCTTGCCGAACGCCTTCTGCTCGCCGCGCAGCCCGTCCGCGCGGGCGATGGCCGCACGCCGCTTCTCGTCGGCGGACAGCAGCGCGTCGACCACGGCTTCGTCCTCGCCACGCGCGCGCTGCGACGCGCGGACGGCTTCCGGGTTCTCGCGCAAGGCCTTCAGGTCAATCACGAGGGCAAAGGGTAGACGACTTGCGCACACACCTGTACGGCCCCGCCCGCACGCACCTGCGCGACCCGCACTCCACACACTTGTGCGACCCGCACTGCACACACCTGTGCGACCCGCACTGCGGAGGCCCCGCCCGGACGTCCGGGCGGGGCCTCCGCGATGCCGTGCCGAGGACTAGCTGATCGCGACGGCGACCACGAGACCGAGGGCGACGTGCGCGCTGGCCACGACGACGCTGGCGGGCGCGAACTTGTCCGACTCGATCAGCCGGCCGATGTCCAGCCGGGTCACCCACTCCAGCAGCCGCACCGCCAGGACCTGCACGATGATGCCGACGAAGCCGAAGATCAGGGCCGAGAGCAGGCCCTCGTCGAGCTTGCCCGCCGAGCTGTAGATCGCGACCACGATGATCAGCGCCATGCTCACCAGGCCGGCCGCCGTCACGATCACCGCGTTCGGCGCGCCCGATCGCACCAGGGCGGAGAGCTTGCCGGGCGTGGTGAAGTCGATGGCGTAGAAGCCCACGACCATCAGCACGAGGCCGGCGACGGCGTACAGGGCGATCGCGCCGACGCCCCGGCCGATCGCGGAGCCGAAGCCCGGGTCCAACGCGAGTTCGCTGATCACTGCCACTCCATTCATTCGACAATCCGATGCGGGACGAACGCCGCGCCATCGTCGGTCACCAGGCCGACCGTCTCGCGGATGCCGAGCCCGGCCGCCGTGTCGCCGACCACCCAGGCACCCAGGGCGGGGCGGTAGCCGTCGAACTCGGGGAGCGGGTCGAACAGCTGGTAGACGAAGCCTTCCTTGCCGTACACGCCACCGGTCTGCGTTTCGTAACCCGGTGCCACGATCTGGATGTTCGCGCCCTCCCGGCCCAGCCGGGGCTTGCGGACGTACTCGGTCAGCAGGCCCGGCTCGTCCAGGAACGCGGGCAGCAGGTTCGGGTGACCGGGGTACATCTCCCACATCACCGCGAGCAGCGCCTTGTTGGAGAGCAGCATCTTCCACAGCGGCTCGACCCACAGCGTGCCCGGCAGGCTCTGCACCGCGAAGCGGCCGAACTGCTCGTCGGCCACCCACTCCCAGGGGTAGAGCTTCACGACCGTGCCCATCGGGGCCTCTTCGAGGTCGACGAACCGGTTCAGCGCCGAGTCCCAGCCGATCTCCTCGATCGCCAGGCCCACGGTGTTCATGCCCGCCTCGGCGGCCGTCTCCTGGAGGTAGGCGACGGTGACGTGGTCCTCACCCGACGGGTCGGCCCCGGACCAGGTGAAGTGCAGCTCGTTGGAGGGCAGCAGGTCGCGCAGCTCGGTCCACCGCTCCACCAGCTTCTCGTGGATCGAGTTCCACTGGTCGTCGTCGGGGAAGACGTCGGTCTTCCAGTTCCACTGGACGACCGAGGCCTCCAGCAGCGACGTCGGGGTGTCCGCGTTGTACTCCAGCATCTTCGCCGGGCCGCGCCCGTCGTAGCGCAGGTCGAACCGGCCGTAGACGTGCGGGTCGCGGCGCTTCCACGACTCGGCGATCGCCGGCCACAACCACTCCTGGATGCCGAAGTCCCGGAAGCGCTCGGTGAGCACCACGTTGTCGACGGCTTCCAGGCACATGCTGTGCAGCAGCTCGACGTCGGCTTCGAGCGACAGGACGTCGCTCATGTCGAAGACGTAGTGGGCCGACTCGTCCCAGTACGGGCGGGGGCTGCCGTCCGCCGCGCGCGCGGGCGCGCCGAACACCAGCCCCTGCTCGGACACCGTGCGCTGCCAGTTCGGACGGGGCGCGGACGTCTCCCGGCGCACTCAGCTCCCCCCGCTCTTGCTGCCGCCGGAGACGCCGAAGCCGCCGCGCTGGATCGTGGTGCCGGACTTGGTCTTCACGTTCGCGCCCTTGGGCACGGTGTAGGTGCCGCCGCTGACCTTCTGGCCGGCGGGGACGCTGGGGCCGCCGTAGTGGTAGCGGTAGGAGCTGCCGCCGATGTAGATGAACCCGCCGCTGGTGTAACCGCCGTGCGACCGCGCGTAGTTGTCGTCGCAGTACTGGTCGTCGACCACGACGCCGTCCTGCGTGCACTGGGCTTCGACGTCGTCGGGGCTGGAGGCGGCGTACCAGATCGCCACCACGCCCGCCACGCCCACGGCGACACCGCCGCCGATCAGCAGCCGCTTGCGCAGCTTCTTCTTGCGGGCGAGCTCCAGCTCCTCGGCGCGCTCGGCCTCCTGGCGGCGGTGGATCGCCTCGGCGCGGGCCCGCTGCTCGGCCAGCGTCGGCGGCCGGGGCTGTGTGACGCCCGCCTCCTGCTTCCGGACCTGCCCGCGCTTCTGGCCGGCCTGCCCGCCCGACGCGGGTACCGCGCCCGAACGGGGGCCGGACTGCCCGGCCGCCGGCGGCGACGTCGGCGGCACGTACGGCGGTGGCGTGCCGCCGCCCGCGCCGGGCGTCGAAGCACCACCGGTCGACCCACCTGACGTGGGCTTCTCCGGCTTCGGCAGGCCCTGCGGGGGCGTCCCGGGCGCGGCGGAACCACCGGGCGCGGCGCTGGGGCCGGTCCGGTCGTCGCGGTTGTCGCGGTCGTTACGGTCGTTCTCAGTCATCAGCCACTCCACTCCCGGCGGGGACGGTACAGAGATCGGCCGCCAAATGGGTGACGAGTGTCTTAAAAGCAACACACTCCACCCGCCCGATGGGATTCGGCGTCGGTCCAGGCATCATGGAGTAGATGTCCAGGAGCGCTCGTTGGTTTCGTCGAGGTGACCAGTTGGTCATGCTCGGCGCGTTCGTCGGCGCGTTCGCGCTGCTCGGGCTCAGCACGTTCACTTCGTGGCCGGTCGGTACCGGCGCGGTGGTCGCGAGTACGACGGAGGTCGTCAACCCTGTCTACACCTCCCAGCCGGGTGACTGCCTGAACTGGACCCGGAGCAACCTGTCGGACGTGGCGAAGGTCGACTGCTCGGCCCAGCACATGTTCGAGGTCACCGGGGTCGAGGACATCGGCGGCACGCACGGCCCGCAGGCCCCGTTCCCGACCGACGAGCAGTGGCAGGCGATCAGCGAGGAGCGCTGCGCGAAGACGTCGCTGGCGTACCTGGGCGGCAGGTTCGACCCGGCCGGGAAGTACTCGGTCGGCCCGCTGAACCCCGGCGAGCGCCTGTGGCAGTCCGGGCAGCGGACGCTGCACTGCGGGCTCCAGGTCGCGGGCCCGGCGGGCGGCCTGCTGCCCGCGTACGGGTCGGCGAAGACCCAGGACCAGTCGGCGGTCTACGACCCGGGCGTGTGCCTGGGGATCACCGAGGCGCTCGGCGTGGGCGACCCGGTGGACTGCGCCGACCCGCACACGTTCGAGATCGTCGGCGTGGTGGCGCTGCCGGCGGGCGACTTCCCGGCGCTGGACAAGCAGGACGAGTTCCTGTCCGGCGAGTGCCCCCGGCTCGCGGCCGACTACAGCGGCGGCGTGGACTTCAAGGCCAAGGGCCTCATCGTGACCTGGGACACCAGGGCGCAGGAGAGCTGGGCGGCGGGTTCGTTCCGGGTGAACTGCAAGGTCGGCGCGACCCCGGCACCGGACAACAAGGGCCTGACGGCGTGGGAGAAGAGCGTCCGCAACCCCGACGCCCCGCCGCTGACCACCGCGAACCCGCCCCAGACGACGGCGGTGCAGCAGGACGAGCCGACCGGCGCGCCGCTGCACTCGGAGTCCAAGTCGGGCACCGGCACGACCTCGGCGACGACGTCCGCGTCCACGTCCGCGAAGCCCACCACGACGAGCACCACCACGACCGAACCGACGAGGTGACACCGTGCCGGCGGAGATGTCCCGACAGCGGTTCGAGGAGCTGGTGGCCGAAGCCCTCGACCTGATCCCGCCGGAGTTCGCGGCGGCGATGAACAACGTGGTCGTCCTGGTCGAGGACCGGCACCCGGAGGACCCCGGGCTGCTGGGGCTCTACCACGGGATCGCGTTGACCCTGCGGACCTCGGACTACGCGGGCGTCCTGCCGGACCGGGTGACGATCTACCGGGAGGCGATCCTGGACATCTGCGAGACGGAGGACGACGTGGTCGAGGAGGTGGCGATCACCGTGGTCCACGAGATCGCCCACCACTTCGGCATCGACGACGCCAAGCTCCACGAGCTGGGCTGGGGCTGACCGCCCGACCGACCACCGCTCGGAGCTGCCGAAGCGAGGGCCACCTGGTCGGGGCTCCGGAAGTCCAGTGGTCTCCACGGCGGGTTCGGCTCCGGGGAGCACCACGACGTTGTTCCGCGCGGCGGGCGGCGGCTCCGAGCCGTGCCGGTAGCCTGGCACCACCACCCCACCGTGGCGCGGCACCCGCACCAGCGATCAAGGCACCACGAACAGTGGGCCGGTCCACCCGACAGCCGGGACGGTGTGCATGGACATCGACGACGCCCAAATCGGCAGGCGAGTACGAGAAGTCCGCTCCTGGCGGCAGATGAACCTGAGCGTCGCCGCAGGGTTGGCGGGGATCAGCCCCGGCTACCTGTCGATGATCGAACGAGGTCTGCGACCGGTGACCAAGAGGTCTCTGCTGGAGGCACTGGCACAGGCGTTGCGCGTTTCCCCCACGGACCTGACCGGTGCCCCGTACCGGCCAGACGATCCGGTGGGCAACGCGGCGCACTCGGCCTTGGACGACATCGAGACCGCCTTGGCGGAGTGGCTTCCCGGCGAAGTTCCCGACAGTGGCCCGGCACGCCCGTGGACGCAGGTCGAGTCCGACATGGACCGGTTGACGGCGCTGCGACGCCGGTCCGACTACGCAGGTCAAGGCGAGATACTTCCTCCCTTGATCCGCGACCTGCTGATCCATGCCCACGGCGAGCACCGGCAAAGCGCGCTCAGCGGCTTGATCGAAGCGTACTTGGCCGCCGGAAACGTGTCGGCACGCCTCGGCAGAAACGCACTGGCTTTTGTGGCCGGCGAACGAGCGCTGGTCAGCGCAGAACTCGATGGTCAGCCCGAATGGCGGGCGGCTGCCGCGTGGATACGCGCGCACCTCCTGTCCGCAGTCTCGCGCCCGCGCCAGTACAGCCTGTCGATCGCGGTGGCCGAATTCCCAGGCGCACGCCTGGAAACCCGTGGAATGGGACATCTGACCGCCGCGCTCGCCGCCGCCTCACAATCCGATGCCGACACCGCCCGCGCCCACTTGGACGCTGCGGCGGAGATCGCCACCCGGCCTGGAATCGACCCGGACTGGGGTCGGGGCCTTCACAATTTCAGCTCAGCGAATGTCGGCACATGGCGGGTCGCGATCGGAACCGAACTCGGCGACGGAGGGAAGGTCGGCGAGATCGCACGAACTGTCGAGTGGCAGGTGATGCCGGTTTCGAGGCAGGGTGCCTTCTGGATGGACCTGGGACGAGGACTGCTCCAGGACAAGAAGACCCGCGAGCGCGGACTGAAGGCGATCCTCCAGGCCGAGGCGCTTACACCTCAGCAGGTCCGGATCAACCCGTTCGCCCGTGAGGCCGTGTCGGATCTCTTGCGACGGGCGAAGCGCGAAGCCGGTGGGGCGGATCTGCGCGCCCTCGCCTGGAGGATGGGCATCGCCCCGAACGGGTGATCGTCCGACCTGTTTCACAACCGGTTAAACAGCCGATCAAGGCTCCCTCTAGCGTCATATTCCGATTCCGGGAGGTGACGCCAGATGAACTGTTCGTCGTTGCAGCAGGTGCCCGCACTGCGCCAGAACAGCCGTTCGCCGGCCGTACGTGGCAGTCCCAGCAGTGGGCGCACAACGTGGTGCTCCATTGCGCAAATCCGTCTCTCGCTTCGCACAGAACCCCACCGACACCAGAGCTGTCCAGGTTTTGTGCATCCTTCCCGCTGCCACACGGCACAGCCCACCGGCAGGCCTGTCGCGCAAACCCCTGAAGGCAGAAAATGACCGACCAAATTCCTGAGAGAATCCTCTCGGCCGCCCGGATCGCGATGACCGAAGGCGCAGTGGTGGACGCGGAAAAACTATTGACGCACCTGTGGCTGACGCTTCCCGACGGCGCGGACCCGCCTTATCTGGACGAACTGAAGAGCACCAGTGTCGAACTGGCCGACCGGTTCCCACTGGAGGATTCCACCTCGAACCTCATGTACTGCGCCACCGTGGCCTACGCGAAGGCAGGTGCCTTCCTCGCCGCCACCGGTACCGCTGAACGAATGCTCTCGGTCTGGCGCGCCCGGTGTCAGCGAAAACCGACTGCGGATACCCTCTGCCACCATGCCCACGCGCTGGACACCGTGGCCGGCACCTACCAGGCCCGGGGGATGTCCGCTGCGGTCCGGGGACTGCTCGTCGAACTGGCCGAGTGGCATTTCACCTCGGGCAACGACGTGGGGTTCGCCTGGGCTCTGCGCGAACTGGGCGCGCTGGCGCTTCTGGCAGGCGACTGGGACAACGCGGCCAAGAAGTTCCACTCCGCTCAGCGGATCTACGACGACGAAGCCCACGACCCCGCAGTGGCACAGGAACGGGCGGAATGCCAGGTGCTCTCCGGACGGCTGGCCTACGCAACAGGTGACGTCGACTCTGCCCGGCAGTGGTTCGGACAAGCGCTGGAAAACTTGTCGGGAGAAGCTGTCGAGGAGGTTCACGCACTTCTCCGCGCAGCGGGCTCGGGTGAACCACTCCCCGAACTCGAAGTGTTGCGGGTCGGCGTCTTCGGGAGGCCGATCCGGGAAATCGCCGAATCACTGATGCCGCCCCCGCTGACCGCCGAGGTGTGACTCGACAGCAGACGGCCTGCAACCATCAACCATGAAAGGTTTCGCCGGGACAAACTGACTGTCGTCAAATACGTTGCCAGGCCTGCCCGTCAGAGGTGGAGTTGCCGCTATCGCGTTGCGCACCTCTTCGAAGGGCCGGCCGCAGCCCAGTTCACCGCTCAGGTGATCGTGTCGACGCCGGTCCACGAGGTGCAGGTCCAGCCGTTGCCGGTGTTCTCCAGGATCACCCGGCCGGTGTTGGGGAGCAGGCCCGCCTCGGCCAGGGCCGGTCGCACGTTGGTGGCCAGCGCCAGGGCCGCCATCCGCACCGCGCCGCCGTGGCTGACCAGGACGAACGTGTCCTCTGCCGCGTGCCGCGCCGCCAGCTCGTCCACGGCGGTCAGGAAGCGGTCGAGGACCTGGCGGCCACTCTCGCCGCCGGGGATGGCCGCGTCGAGGTTGCCCTCCGCCCACTGGTGGACCGCCGCCAGGAAGAGCTCGAACGCCTCCTTGTCGTGGCGGCCCTCCAGGTCGCCGCAGAAGATCTCCTGGACGCCGTCCACCACCTGCACCGCCAGGCCGAAGGCGGCGGCCACGGGCGCGGCGGTCTGCTGGGCCCGCACCGCCGTGCTGGCGTAGACCGCCGCCACCCGCTCGGTCGCCAGCGACGACGCCAGCGCGTTCGCCTGCACCACGCCCGCCTCGGTGAGCGGCGGGCCCGGCGGGAGCGTGTCGAGCGCCATCTTCAGGTTCGACGCGGTTTCGCCGTGCCTCACCAGGATGAGTTTCACGCCCCCCGCCCCTCCCGCAGCGACGCGACCCACTCGGCCGCCGCCACGAAGTCCCCGGTGCCCGCCGGTGCCCCGCCCGGCTCGGCCTTCGGGTACGAGCCGAGGAAGCGGGTGTCCGGGCAGTGCCTGCGCAGCGCGGCCAGCGCGTCGCCCACCCCCGGCTCGGCCGCGTGCCCGTCGAGGTCGATGTAGAACCGGTACTCGCCGAGCCTGCCCTTCGTGGGCCTGGACTCGATCCTGGTCAGGTTGATCCGCCGCAGCGCCAGTTCCGCCAGCAGGTCCGACAGCGCGCCCACCCGGTCCGTCGCGGTCACCACGACCGACGTCCGGTCGTGGCCGGTGGGCTCCGGGAGGCGGCCGGGGCGGCGCAGCAGGAGGAACCTGGTCTTCGCGTCGCGCACGTCGGCCACGTCCGTCGCCAGCACCTCCAGCGGGTAGTGCCGGACGGCCACCGGCGCGCTCACCGCGGCGTCGAACTCGCCCGCCAGCACGGACCGCGCGGCGGCGGCGGTGGACGTGGTCGCGACGGCGGTCGCGGTCGGCAGGTTCTCGGCGATCCAGTGCCGCACCTGGGCCAGGGCGTGCGGGTGGCTGGCGATGGTCCTGGGCTCGCCGCCGCCGGGCCGCACGAGCACGCTGAAGCGCACGTCCAGCACCGTCTCGGCGGTCGCGACGAGGGGGTCGCCCTCGGCCAGCGCGTCCATGGTGGCGGGCACCGCGCCCTCCACCGAGTTCTCCACCGGCACGCAGGCCGCGTCCACCTCGCCGCGCCGGGCGGCGGCGAGAGCGGCGGGCACGGTGTCGAAGGGCACGAGTTCGTCGTCGGCGGAGAAGGCGCGCGCGGCCTGCTCGGTGAAGGTTCCCTGCGGTCCGAAGTAGGCGAGCACGGCGCAACGATACGAGCACCACGGCACGTGATCACCGCTGAGTCGAGGATCACCCGCCAGGCGGGGGCCCGCCCCTGTTCCACCCGACCCCCGAGTCCTGGAATGCTTGCGGCTGTGTCCGCCGATACGGAGAGTGAGATCACCGCTCCGGTAGCTGTTCCCCGTCTGGTGCTCTGCGCTGTCGACGAGCCGCTCGCGACCGCGTGGTCGGGTGTCGCCGAGGGCCGCGACGGGGTCGAGGTGCACCGGGGTTCGGTGCTCGACATCGTGGCCGAGGCCGTGGTGAGCCCGGCGAACTCCTCGGGGTGGATGCGCGGCGGGATCGACGCCGTGTACGCCCGAGCGTTCCCCCTGGTCGAGGCGCACGTGCGCAGCGGCGTCCTGGCCCTGCACGGCGGCGAGCTGCCGGTGGGCGAGGCGTTGGTGGTGCCCACCGGCGAGACCCAGCCGGAGTGGCTGATCAGCGCGCCCACCGTGCGCCGGCCGGGCGAGCACCTGCCGGCCGACACCGTGCACCCGTACCTGGCGGCGCGCGCGGTGCTGCGGTCGTGGCGGGACGGCCGGCTGGAGGACGGCCGCCCCCTGCGGGACGTGGTGCGGACGATCGCCATGCCCGGTCTGGGCACGGGGGTGGGCGGGGTCGCGCCGAAGACGTGCGCGCGGCAGGTCGCCGCCGCCTGGGACGAGGTCTTCAGCGCGCTGCCCAGGACGTGAGGCCGGTGTAGTCCAGATCACACTGGTTGTGCACAGGTCTGTGGACAACATGTGCACGCCCTGTGGACAACTACCGTGGTGCCACCCATCTCTCCAGGTCCAGCTCATCGGTGATGGGGATGCCGTAGTCCCCGACCGACCGGATCTCGGGCTTGAGCCGGCGGGACTCGCGGACGGCGTCGGGGCGCAGTGCGGTGAGTCGGAACCCCCGGCGCTGGTAGAACCGCAGCGCGTCGAGGTTGTCGTTGGTGGTGGTGAGCCGGATTCGCGAGCAGCCGAGCTGCCTGGCCCGCTGCACGGCGGCGTCGACCAGCGAGCTGCCGACCCCCCTGCCTCTTCGCAGCGCGTCGATGGTGACGATCTCCATCAGGCCGTCCGACGAGGCGTAGGTCAGCAGTCCGACCACCTGTTCCTGGTGTTCCACCAGGAACCCGGGCAGGCTGGCGGGGAAGAAGACCTGCCCGTGGGCCACGGCGGTGTGCGCGCCCCACAGTTCCAGAACCAGTCGGCCGACGACGATCCGGTCGGCTTCCTCGATCACGCGTACGAGCATGCCTTGCACTGTCTTGGCGTCCGTGTGCGGCCGGTACCGGCATTCGACCTATGGTGGGTTCGTGCCCGTGCGCGTGTTGCTGGTAGACGACCACGAAGTGGTGCGCAGGGGACTGCGCGAACTGCTGGACGACGAGGACGACATCACCGTGGTCGCCGAGGCGGGCGGGGTGGACGAGGCCTTCGTGCGCGCGACGGCGACGAGTCCCGACGTGGCCGTGGTGGACGTCCGGCTGCCCGACGGGACCGGGGTCGAGCTGTGCCGCCGGCTGCGCGACGTGGGCGTGCGCTGCCTGGTGCTGACCGCGTTCGACGACGAGGAGGCGCTGGTCGGCGCGATCATGGCGGGCGCGTCGGGCTACCTGCTCAAACAGGTGCGGGGCCAGGACCTGGTGGTGGCGGTGCGGGAGGTCGCGGCGGGCCGGTCGCTGCTGGACTCGCAGACCACGGCGCGGGTGCTGGAGCGGATGCGCCGACCGCCGGAGGTGGACGTGCTCGACGCGCTGACCGAGCAGGAGCGGCGGGTGCTGGACCTGATCGGCGAGGGCATGACGAACCGGCAGATCGCGGAGCGCCTCTTCCTGGCCGAGAAGACGGTCAAGAACTACGTCACCTCGGTGCTCGCGAAGCTCGGCATGGAACGCCGCACGCAGGCCGCCGCCTGGGTCGCCCGCCGCTCCCGCTGACCCCGCCGACCCCGCCGCTCCCGCCGACCCGCGACCGGACCCGCCGGCCGCGTGCGGGCGAGGGGTCAGCCGTGGGTCAGGGGCACGTGCCAGGTGATGGTGGTGCCGGTGCGCGGGGACGACGAGACCTCGCAGCCGCCGCCCGCCGCGAGTGCGCGTTCCTCCAGGTGCCGCAGCCCGCGCCGGGCCACCCCGGGCGGGATGCCGCACCCGTCGTCGGCCACCCGCAGCACGAGCCGCGCGGCGCTCTTCGCGAGCCCGATCCGGACGTGCCGCGCCCCGGAGTGCCGCACCACGTTCGACAGCGCCTCCCGCAACGCCGCCCGTGCGTGGTCGGCGAGTTCCGGCGGCACGGAGCCGAGTTCGCCCTCGATCCGCACCTCGGGCTCGAAGCCGAGCAGCTCCCCCGCCGTGTGCGCCTCGGCCAGCACCGAGCCGCGCAGGTCGGCGTCGCCGGGCCGGCCGGGGTCGGCGCTGCGCAGGGCGCGCACGGTGGCCCGCACCTCGGCCATGGTCTGGTCGAGCTGGTCCACGCAGTCCGCGAGCCGCCGGGCCTCGCGCCCCTCCAGCTTCAGCCGCCGGTCGAGCAGGTCGAGCTGCACGCCGGTCGCGTACAGCCGCTGGATGATCACGTCGTGCAGGTCCCGCGCGATCCGCTCGCGCTCCTGGTAGACCGCCACCCGCTGGCGCGCGGTGAACCCCTCGGCGAGCACGACGGCGAGCCCGGCCTGGGCGGCGAACGCGGTCAGCACGTCGACGGTGTCCGCGCTGAACGGTGCCGCGCCCTTCCGCCGGTACACGGCGAGCGCCCCGATCCGGCGTTCCCTGGTCCCGAACGGTGCGACCGCGAACGGCCCGTAGCCGCGCAACGGCCTCGGCACGAACGGCGCGGTGCGCGGGTCGGTGGTGAAGTCCGCGGAGACCACGGCGACGCCGGTGCGCGCGGCGCGCGCGGCGGAGGACCGGTCGGACAGCACGATCCCGACCGGGTCGTCGTCGCCGGAGGACGCTTCGACGGTGAGCGTGCCGTCGGGGCCGGTCACCATGGCCAGGCCGAGGTCGGCCTCGGCGAGTTCGACGGCGCGCCGCACGACCAGCGGCAGCACGGCGTCCGGGTCGTCGCCGGCCAGCGCGGCGGTGGTGATCTCGGTCGACGCGGCGAGCACCAGGGCGGGGTCCACGGCCGTCAACGGTAGGCCCCGACCCCGACCCTCCCCCGGGACACCTCCACCACGAGGTCCGCCCGCGCCGCCTCGTCGGGCCGGTGGGTGATGTGCAGGACGGTCCGGTCGAGCCCGTCGACCAGGTCGAGCAGGTCGCGCGCGGACCGCTCGTCCAGGTGCGCGGTGGGTTCGTCGAGCAGCAGGACGTCGGCGTCGAACAGCAGCGCGCGGGCCAGCGCCACCCGCTGGGCCTCGCCGCCGGACAGCAGCGCGGGCCCGATCGCGGTGTCCAGGTCGATCCGCAGGCCGACCCGCGCCAGCACCTCCCGCAGCCGGTCGTCGGACGCGGCGGGGTCGCCGATGCGCAGGTTGTCCCGCACGGACGTGGTCACCAGCACGGGCTCCTGCGGGCACCAGGCGACGCGCTCGGGCCGCCGCACGACCCCGGCGGACGCGTCCGCGAACCCGAGCAGCACCGCGAACAGCGTCGACTTCCCGGCCCCTGACGGGCCCACCACGGCCACCTTCGCCCCGCGCGGAATCCGGCAGCTCACGTCCTCCAGCACGGGCTCCGCCCTCCCCGGCCACCCGACCGTCACGTGCTCCAGCACCACGACGTCGCCGTCGGCCCGCGGGTCGGTCCGCTGTGGCACCAGCGGACCGACCCGCTCCGCAGCGGCCGGGACGTCCCCCACGTCCCCGGCGCGCGGCACGATCGGTGGCTCCTGCTCCGACTGGACCGGGAGGTGCCCGGATGATCGTTCGACGATCCTCCCGTAGGACTCCCGCAACGACGCCAGGTGCTGAGCCGCCGGCGGCAACGCCCCGAGCACCTCGGCCAGCGCCAGCGGCACCAGTCCCAACAGCGGCACGAGCAGCGGGTCGACCCCCGACGCCAACGCCGTGCACGCCACCACCGCGAATCCCAGCGCCAGGTGCACGACCCCCGTCGCGGCACCCGCGCCGAACGCCTGCCGCCGCGCCAGCCCGGCCAGTTCGGCGTCGTGGTCGGCCAACGCCGCCCGCGCCTTCCGGTCCGCGCCGAACGCGATCAGGTCCGGCGCGGCGGTCAGCAGGGTCAGCACGTCTTCGGACACCCGCCGCCGACCGCGCGCCAGCACCGCGCTCGCCCGCCGTTCCACGGCCACCGCGACCACGGGTGCCAGCGTCCCCCCGACGACGAGCGCCACCGCCAGCGCCAGCCCGGCCCACGGCGAGACCAGCGCGAACAGCACCACCGCCGCCGCTCCCACCCCTGCCGCGACCAGCGGCGGCTGCACCACCCTCGGCACCAGGTCGCGGACCGCGTCCACGTCGTCCACCAGCCGGGTCAGCTCCGCGCGCCCCGGCCGCAGCCCCCGCCACAGCCGCACCCGCAGGTGCTCGGCGAACCGGAAGGCCGCGTCGTGCGACACGAGCCGTTCCAGGTACCGCAGCGCACCCTTGGCCAGCGCGAACGTCCGCACGCCCACGACCAGCACGGACAGCGTGAGGATCGGCGGCTGGGTGGCGGCCTTCGCGATCAGGTACGCGGCCAGCGCGGTCAGCGCGACCCCGCTGGCCGAGGCGGCGACCCCCAGCGCCGCCCCGGCCAGCACCCGGGCGGTCGGCCGAGGCGTGCGGGGACGCGCCGGCGGACCGGCCGCGTGCCCGACCAGGACGGTGGTCACCGCCGCGTCGGTGGTCGCGACCACCCGGTGGGTGGCCAGCAGCACCGCCGCGCCCCGGTCGGCGGCCCGCCGCACGGCGGCCATGACCAGCGCGGCGGTCGCGGCGTCGAGGTGCGCGGTCGGCTCGTCCAGCAGCAGCACCGTCGCGCCGTCCGCGACGCGGGTCAGCGCGCGGGCGATCGCGACCCGGTGGCGCTCCCCGGTCGAGAGCTCGACGAGCGGGCGGTGCAGCAGGTGGTCGGCGGCGACCTCGGCCAGCACGTCGACGTCGACCCGGCCGGTGGTCAGCTCCAGCTCGTCGGCGACGGTCCGCCCGGCGAACGCGGGTCGCTGCGGCACCCAGGCGATCGCGTCCCGGTCGACCAGCACCTCACCGCCGTCCGGCGGCACGAACCCGAGCAGCACCGCGAACAGCGTCGACTTGCCCGCCCCGCTGGGCGCGTCCAGCCGGTGCACCTCGCCCGGCCGCACGGTCAGGCTGATCCCGTCCGGCGCGAACCGGTCGCGCCGCCGCACCCGCAGGTTGCGCACCTCGATGCCGGCGACCTGCCCGTCGGCCGTCGCCGGGCCCCTGCCGGGGCACGCGCCCGCCCGCGTCGCCACGGTGAGCCGGCCGAGCGTGCGCGGTCCGGCCGGCCGGCGCGGCGCGGGCACCGGCACCTCGGCCACCCGCCGCACCGCCTCCACGCCGTCCTCCGACGCGTGGTGGGCGGCACCGGCCGCGCGCAGCGGGAGGTAGCACTCGGGCGCGAGGATCAGCACGACCAGCCCGGTGAGCAGGGTCAGTTCGCCGGACACCAGCCGCAGCCCGATGCCGACCGCGATCAGCGCGACCGACAGCGAGGCGACGATCTCCAGCACCAGCGCCGAGAGGAACGCGACCCGCAGCGTCCCCATGGTGGCCTTGCGGTACCGCTCGCCGACCGCCCGCACCGCCGCCGCCTGCGCCTGGGCCCGCCCGAACGCGCTGAGCACGGGCAGCGCCCGCACGAGTTCCGCGAGCCGGCCGGAGAGCCGTTCCAGCGCCGAGGCCGCCGCCGCGACCCGCGCCGACGTGAACCGGCCGATCAGGATCGCGAAGACCGGGATCAGCGGCAGAGTCACCGCGATCAGCACGGCCGAGGTCGGGTCGGTGGCCAGCACCCACGCGCCCACCAGGACCGGCACGACGGCGGTGGTCACCAGCGCGGGCAGGTACCGGGTGAAGTAGGCGTCCAGGGCGTCCAGGCCCCTGGTGGCGAGCACCGCCAGCTCGGCCGGGCCGCGCGCGGTGATCCACGCGGGTCCCAGCCCCAGCGCCCGGTCCAGCACGGCCGCGCGGAGCTCTTCCTTCGCGCCGGCGGCGGCCCGCGCCGCGACGGTCTCGGTGGCCCAGGCCAGGCCGGCCCGCACGCACACCGCGAACGCCAACGACACCAGTGATCCGCCCGCGACCAGCGCGGACGCCAGGGCGACGGCCTGCCACACCAGTGCGCCGGCCGACAGCGCCGCCAACCCGCCGCACCAGGCCAGCGCCCGGCGCGCCGACGGCGAAAGGGACGGCAGCGCGCCGAGCGGGCCCTTCCCCGGCTTCTTGGCGGAAGGGGCTCCGGGGACGTTCACAGCACGACCGTAATCGCCGGGTGCCCGCCCCTCGCAGGTACGACGGTCCCGTCCCGCGCGGGACCTAGGTCCCGTCCCGCGCTGCGCCGACCGGGGGTTTCCGGCGGACCGGTGCGCGGGAGCGGCTGCTCAGCGCCGCTCCGGCCCTGGCCGGACCGGACGTCCCGCCGTTCAAGGCCGGGTACCGCTGCGAGGACGGGCACTAGGGCACGTGCACCTTCGGGATGTGCCGGGTGCCGATCCGCTTGCGGAACACCCAGTACGTCCAGCCCTGGTAGACCAGCACGGCCGGGGTGCCGAACGCGGCCACCCACGTCATCACGGTCAGCGTGTACGGGCTCGACGCGGTGTTCGCCACCGTCAACGTGTACGCGGGGTCCAGGGTGGACGGCAGGACGTTCGGGTAGAGCGCGCCGAACAGCGCCACCACCGCGCCCGCCACCGCGACGCCCATCAGCGCGAACGCCTGGCCCTCGCGCCGCAGGTACAGCCGCGCCACCGCCCCGGACGCGGCCAGCGCCACACCGATCGACGCCGCGCAGGTCCACACCGTGCCGAACCGGACCTGCACCACCAGCAGCAGGACCACCAGCGGCAGCAACGCCACCGGCGCGATCCGAAGCGCGATCGCGCGGGCCCGTTCCCGCACCTCGCCCTCGGTCTTGAGGGTCAGGAACACCGCACCGTGCACGAGGGCGTACCCGGCGACCGCCAGGGCACCCAGCACGGTCTCCCAGGTGATCGCGGCGAACGGCGAGCCCACCCGGTCGCCGGCGGCGTCCAGCGGCAGGCCGAACACGCTGGCCGACAGCACCAGGCCGACGCCCAGCGGAGCGATCCACGAGCCGGCGAAGATCACCCGGTCCCAGTTCTTCCGCCAGCGCGCCGAGTCGACCTTGCCGCGGTACTCGAACGCCACCCCGCGCCCGATCAGCGCCAGCAGGAACAGCACCAGCGGGAGGTAGGTCGCGCTGAACAGCGAGGCGTACCAGCCGGGGAACGCGGCGAACGTCGCGCCGCCCGCCACCAGCAACCACACCTCGTTGCCGTCCCAGACCGGACCGATCGTGTTGATCAGCACCCGGCGCTCGGTCTCGTCCCGGCCGAGCACCGGCAGCAGCATGCCGACGCCGAAGTCGAAGCCCTCCAGGAACAGGTAGCCCAGCCACAGCAGGGCGATCACGCAGAACCAGAACGTCTCCACGGCTCCCCCTCAGTACGCGAACGACAGGACGTCGTCGTCGCTCTTCTCGTCCGGCTGGTCGGGTTTCCCGTCCGGCAGCACGCCCGCGACCCCGCCGCGCACGTACTTGCGGATCAGGAACACCTCGACGCAGGCCAGCACGCCGTAGACCGTCGTCAGCGCGATCAACGAGGTCAGCACCTCGCCGACGGTCGAGTTCGAGACCGCCCGCGCGGTGAACATCCACACGCCGTCCACGCCGCTCGGGTTCGGCACCACCACGAACGGCTGGCGGCCCATCTCGGTGAAGATCCAGCCGAAGCTGTTGCCCAGGAACGGCGTCGCGATGCCACCCAGCGCCAGCCACGCGAACCAGCGCCCGCCCGGCGTGCGACCGCCCCGGGTCAGCCACAGCACCAGCAGGCCGACGCCCGCGCCGATCGCGCCGAACCCGATCATCAGCCGGAAGCCCCAGTAGGTGACCACCAGGTTGGGCACGTAGTCGATCGGCTCGCCCGACAGCTCGCCCAACCGCTCGTCCACCGGGTAGTTGGTCCCGTACTTCTCCCGGTACTGCGGGAGGAGGTCCTCGACACCCTGGACCTCGGTGGTGAAGTCGTTGTGCGCCAGGAACGACAACAGCGCGGGCACGGTGATGCTCTTGACGTTCTCGCAGTCCGGCCGGGTCACGTCGCCGACCGCGAACACCGAGAACGAGGCCGGCGACTCGGTGTGGCACAGGGCCTCGGCGGCGGCCATCTTCATCGGCTGCTGCTCGAACATCAGCTTGCCCTGGAAGTCGCCGCTGACCGCCAGCCCGGCGAACGCCACCACGCCGACCCACGTGCCGAGCTTCACCGACGACCGCCACACCGGCCCGTCGGCCGACCTGCGCCACAGGTGCCACGCGGCGATGCCGACCAGGAACGCGCCGGCCACCGCGAACGCGCCGAAGACCGTGTGCGGGAAGGCCGCGAGCACGGTGTTGTTGCCCAGCACCGCCCAGATCGAGGTCAGCCGGGCCCGGCCGTCGACCAGCTCCGCGCCCACCGGGTGCTGCATCCACGAGTTCGCGGCCAGGATGAAGTAGGCCGAGGCGATCGAGGCCAGCGAGAACGCCCACACGCAGGCGAGGTGCGCCCGGCGCGGCAGGCGGTCCCAGCCGAAGATCCACAGGCCGAGGAACGTCGACTCGACGAAGAACGCGACCAGGCCCTCCATCGCCAGCGGCGCGCCGAACACGTCGCCGACGAACCGCGAGTAGGCGCTCCAGGTCATGCCGAACTGGAACTCCTGCACGATGCCGGTCACCACGCCCATGGCGAAGTTGATCAGCAGCAGCTTGCCCCAGAACTTGGTCATCGCGAGGTACTTGCGGTCCCCCGTGCGCACCCAGGCCGTCTGCATCCCGGCGACCAGCAGCGACAGGCCGATCGTCAACGGCACCATCAGGAAGTGGTAGACGGTGGTGATGCCGAACTGCCACCGCGCCAGGTCGAGAACGTCCACGGCACGACGGTAGGTCGGCAGGCGGCTCCCGCTCAGGTACGACGGTCCCGTGCGGACCGGGACCAAGGTCCCCCGGGTGCGGTCGGCGTCACGTCGACCTGCGCGGATGCGTGGACTACGCTGGGTGGTGCCAGAGGGGAGTAGTTCCCGCGACCGCGTCTGCGCCGAGCGGTCCGGCGAGGTGATCGACATACTGGTCCGTCTTCGAACGGATCCGGTCCCTCACCCGTCTTCACGACGGGCGAACGAGACCTCCGGCCGGGCAGTGCACCACGCCCGGTCGGGGTCGTGCTGCCTCCGTCCGGGTCCCACCGGACGTGGAGGTACTCGTGGCACCGGAACTCCTCGCGCTCGCTACGGCGTTCGGCGTCATCTTCCTCGCCGAACTGCCGGACAAGACGATGGTCGCCACCCTCGTGCTCACCACCCGGTACCGGGCCTGGCCCGTGTTCGTCGGGGTCACCGCCGCGTTCGCCGTCCAGTGCGTGGTGGCGGCGACGTTCGGCGGTGTGCTGACGCTGCTGCCGGACCGGCTGGTGGCCGGCGTGGTGGCGGCGCTGTTCGGCATCGGCGCGTTCCTGCTGCTCAAGGAGAGCTTCGCCGGCGACGACGACGAGTCGGCCGAGTCCGGCAACGGCGGGTCGGTGACGTTCTGGCGCGCGGCGCTGACGTCGTTCGGCGTGCTGTTCGCGGCGGAGTGGGGCGACGCCTCGCAGCTCGCCACGGCGGCGCTGTCGGCGCGCTACGGCGCTCCGGTGTTCGTGGGGGTGGGCGCGTTCCTGGCGCTGGTCGTGGTGGCGGGGATCGCGGTGCTCGTCGGGCGCAAGATCGCCGGGCGCATCCCGACCCACCTGATCCAGCGGGTCAGCGGGTCGATCTTCGCGGTGTTCGCCGTGGTCGCGGCGTGGCAGGCGATCGCCGGCTGAGCGGAGCGGCCCGCCGCACCACCGGCCGGTCGTCCACCGGCCGGTCGTCCACCAGTCCGGCGGTCCTGCGGGCACCACGGCCCCCGAGGCCGTCCGGCGGACGGCGCGGCCGTCACCGCAGCGCTTCCGCGACCTCCTGGGCCGCGCGCACCACCTGGGGCCCCACGACGTCCCCGTCCAGCTTCTCCAGGGCCACCACGCCGACGCTGGCCCGCAGGCCGGGCACCCCGCGCACCGGCGCGGCCACCCCGAACGCGCCGGGCTGCAACTCGCCGGTGGAGTGGACCCACGGCCGACCCTCCACCGACAGCCCGATCGCCTTGCCCGCCGCGCCCCGGTGCACGGGGTGGCGGGAGCCGACCCGGTAGGCCACGTGGTAGGCCGTCCAGGACGGCTCGACCACCGCGACCGCCTGGGCCTCGGTCCCGTCCGCCACCGTCAGGTGGGAGGTGGCACCCACGTGCTCGGCCAGCGTCCGCAGGGCGGGCTGGGCCGCCAGCCGCAACTGCGGCAGCACGTTGGACGCCAACCGCAGCACGCCCAGCCCGAGCCGCACCTTCGAGCCCTCGCGCCGCACCAGCCCGCGCGACTGGAGCGGCACCAGCAGCCGGTACACCGCCGCGCGGGACGCGCCGATGGCGGCGGCCAGCTCGCTGATCGAGGGGGCTTCCGACTCGGCGTCGGCCACCGCCTGGAGCAGGGCCAGGCCCCGCTCCAGGGTCAACGAACTCTCCTTGGACCCGGCGGGCACCGGTAGTCGGCCGCGCGGGTCGGGTCTGACCACCGGACGCCCCTACCTTTCCGTGTCGGCGGGCGCGATCGTGCCGACCACCTCGGCCAGACCGACCAGCGAGCCGTGTTCGCCGGGGGCGGTCGCGGTGATCCGCACCGTGTCGCCGTCCTCCAGGAACGTCCGGCCGCCGTCGACGTCGACCTGCTCCTGCCCGCCCCAGCTCAGCTCCAGGAAGGAGCCGCGCTCGTCACGGGAGGGACCGGAGACGGTGCCCGACGCGATCAAGTCGCCCGGCCGAACGGTAGCGCCGTTCGCCGACAGGTGCGCGAGCTGCTGCGCGAACGTCCACGACATCTCGCGGAACGGCGGCTTCGAGACCAGCGTCCCGTTCCACTCGACCTCCAGCCGGACGTCCAGCCCCCACGGGCGCTCTTCGGCCAGGTAGGGCAGCACGTCGTTGCCCAGCGGCGGCGGCGTCACGCGGGCGACCGCGAACGCCTCCAGCGGCGTGATCCACGCCGAGACGGACGTCGCGAACGACTTGCCCAGGAACGGGCCGAGCGGCTGGTACTCCCACGCCTGGATGTCGCGGGCGGACCAGTCGTTGACCAGGGCCACGCCGAACACGTGGTCGACGGCCTGCGACGGCGTCAACCGCGACGCCACCGGCCCGCCGCACACGAACCCGACCTCGGCTTCGATGTCGAGCCGCTGGGACGGTCCGAACACCGGCCCCTCGGGCGTCTTGCGCTGCCCGTGCGGGCGCACGACCGGCGTGCCGGAGACGACGACCGTCCCGGCCCGCCCGTGGTAGCCGATGGGGATGTGCGTCCAGTTCGGCAGCAGCGCGTCACCGTCGGGCCGGAAGATCCGGCCGACGTTCTCGGCGTGGTGCCGCGACGAGTAGAAGTCGACGTAGTCGGCGACCTGGAACGGCAGGACCTCGCCGCCCAGGGCCGCCAGGACGGCCCCACGCGGCGCTGAGGCGGCCGTGACGAGTTCCAGGAGCCGCGCCCGCAGTTCGCTCCACGCGGGCCGCCCCGCCGCCAGCAGCGGGGTCAGATCGCCCGCCGACACCAGCGGGGCCAGCACCCCGAAGCGGTCGGCGATGGGCCGCAGGGGCAACGCCTGGTCGCCCACGCGCACGGCGATGCCGTCATCGCCCAGCACGCCGTAAGGCAGGGTCTGCGGCCCGAAGGGCGCGTCGGCGACGAACGCCGGGTCTTCGATCCAGGTCACAAGAGGCCCAGTTCTTCGAGGTCGGTGATGGGCTCGGCGAGGGAGCACGAGCCGTAGGAGGCGAATACCCCGCGCACGGCGTGCGCGGCCTGGTCGGACAGCCCGCCGGCCTCCGCCGCGAGCGCCCCGGCGTCCGACGACGACAGGGCTTCCCGGACGTCACCGCCCGACAGTGCGCGCGCGGTCGCGACGAGCAGGTTCAGGAACCCGTGGTGGGTGAACCCGGTCTTCTCGTCGGTGTACCGGACGGCGTGGTGCAGCCCGGCGGTGGCCTTGAACGCGACGCCGCCCGCCGCGACCACCGACAGGAAGTCGGCGACCTCGTCCACGCCGGGGAAGTTCTCCCGGGAGAGACCTCCGCAGCGCAGCTTGGGCCAGCTCCCGTGCTCGATGACGCGGCGCACGCCGTCGAGCCACTCGGGGGCACCCCGGCGGGGTTCCACCACGCGGATCACGTCCTCCGGGACGAACTCGGAGACGCGTTCCAGCCACACCTCGTCCACGTCGGACGGGGCGGGCATCTCGACCATGCGCAGCGCGAGGAGCTCGCTGCGCGATTCGACGATCGACACGGCCTTGGGCACGCCGCCCAACCCGGTGTCGATGATCAAGGACAGGGCGACGGGTTTCACCGGCTTGACCTTGATCAGTTCGGTGATCAGCTCGGCCAGACGAGACGCGGGACACAGGAAAAGTCCCACCGCGCCTGCCCATTCGCCGACTCGCGCGTCGAGGTGACCGCGGACGGCGTCGGGCATGGTCGCGTTGCCCGGCGGGAACAGCGCGGCGTCGTCGACGAGCCGCGCGAGCAGGGGCGGAGTGCCGCGTGGACCGGGCGCACGGAGTTCGAAGGCGCTTGACACGGCTGACACGCTAGTGGCGTACCGGTCAATGAACAAAGATGTCCGACTATCGAACGCCCGGAGTGAACGATGGCGTACTACCGCCAGGTGGGTGAGATCCCCCGAAAGCGCCACACGCAGTTCCGCACACCGGAGGGCGGGCTGTACGCGGAAGAGCTGATGGGCGTCGAGGGATTCTCGGCCGACTCGGCCTTGCTCTACCACCGCCACCTGCCGACGGCGATCGTGAACGCGGAGACCGTCGAGGAGCACCGGGGCCCGCTCGCGCCGAACCTGCCGCTGAAGCCGCGCGCGTTCAAAACCCAGGATCTGACCTGGTCGGGGGACGTGGACGCGGTCACCGGCCGACGTCGTCTGTTCGGCAACGCGGACGTGACGATCGGCTTCGTCACCGCGAACGCCCCGAGCCCGCTGTACCGCAACGCGGCCGGCGACGAGCTCCTGTACGTCCAGTCCGGCGACGGCGTCGTCGAGACCATCTACGGCGCTCTCGCGGTGGGCGAGGGCGATTACGTCGTGTTGCCGACGTCGTGCACGTACCGCGTGGTGCCCGACAGCCCGATGAACATCCTCGTGCTGGAGGCGACCGGTCACATCGGACCGCCGAAGCGCTACCTGTCGGCCAAGGGGCAGTTCCTGGAGCACTCGCCGTACTGCGAGCGCGACCTCCGCGGCCCGGTCGAGCCGCTCCTGGTCGACGGCGAGGACGTCGAGGTGATCGTGCGCCACCGTGCGGGCCTCACGAAGTTCACCTACGCGAACCACCCGTTCGACGTCGTGGGGTGGGACGGCTGCCTGTACCCGTGGGTGTTCCACATCCGCGACTTCGAGCCGATCACGGGCCGCGTGCACCAGCCGCCGCCCGTGCACCAGACGTTCGAGGGCCCGAACTTCGTGGTGTGCTCGTTCATGCCGCGCAAGGTCGACTACCACCCCCTCGCGGTCCCCGTGCCGTACAACCACGCGAACGTCGACTCGGACGAGCTGATGTTCTACGTCGGCGGCAACTACGAGGCCCGCAAGGGCTCCGGCATCGGCGTCGGCTCGCTGTCGCTGCACCCCTCGGGCTGCACGCACGGCCCGCAGCCGGGCGCGGTGGAGGCGTCGCTGGGCGCGGACTTCTTCGACGAGACCGCCGTCATGGTCGACACGTTCCGGCCGCTGGAGCTCGGCGAGGCGGCGCTGGCCGCCGAGGACCCGGGGTACGCCTGGACGTGGGCCCGCCGGGGGCCCGACCTGGGGTGATCGTCTTTTTGTCGGTGGTCGCCGCTACCTTCGGCGGTCATGGACGCACAAGCGGTTCTGGCCCTGGCACCCGACGGCCAGGTGGCCAGCAGCGCCACCCGGCTGGCCGGGTCGTCGGGCTGGTCCGGGTCGGGTCGCAGCGCCGAGGCGCTGTGGGGGCTGTGCAAGGGCAGCGGCCGGACGCCCTACCGGGTGTGCGTCGACCTGTCCGACCGGGCCGCGAAGTGCTCGTGCCCGTCCCGGAAGTTCCCCTGCAAGCACGGCCTCGCGCTGCAACTGCGGCACGCCCGCGAACCGCTGGCGGTCGGTGACGCGCCGGACTGGGTGGTGGAGTGGCTGGACCGGCGGCAGCAGGTCGCCGCGCCGGTCGACACCTCGCCCGAGGCCGAGGAGCGCCGGGCCCGCGCGAAGGAGAAGACCGCGCGCAACCGGGCCGAGGCGGTGCGCGGCGGCGTGGCCGGGCTGGCCGACTGGCTGACCGACGTGGTCGGCGCGGGCATCGCCGGCCTGCCCGCGCGGGACGCGGCCTGGTGGCACGCGATCGGCGCGCGGATGGTGGACGCGCAGGCGAAGGGCCTGGCCACCGCGCTGGAGGAGGTCCGCTCGGTGGTCGCGGCGGGTCACCCGACCTGGGCGCACGAGGCGGCGGACCGGCTGGGCGGGCTGCACCTGCTGGTGCGGCTGGCCGACGCGGACCACGACGTGGTGCGCCGCCGGCTGGGCTTCTCGGTCGCCGAGGAGGAGGTGCGGGCCGGCGCGGCGTGGTCCGACCGCTGGCTGCCGCTGCTGAAGCTGGAGACCGACGACGGCCTGGTGCGCTCGATCCGGCAGTGGCTGTGGGGTCGCGAGCACGGCTGGGTGGTCGCCGTCCGGCACGCGGGCGGCGGCCCGCGCCCGCTCCCGCCGCTGGCGCACGGCGTCGAGGTGCGGGGCGTGCTGCACCCGTACCCGGCGGGCGGGCTGGGCGGTCCGGCCACGCCCCGGGTCGCGGTGGGCGACGTGGTGGGCGAGGAGGCGGCGGGCCCGCTGACCGCGCCGCCGGGCTGGCGGGAGGCGCTGGCGGACCTGGCGGACGGCCTGGCGGCCGATCCGTGGCTCCGGCTGCACCCGCTGGGCTGCGCGGGGGTCCGGCTGACGGCCGACACGCGGCATCTGCTCGACGCGGCGGGCCGTGGCCTGCCGGTGCGCGACGACCCGGCGCTGGACCAGGCGGTGGCGCTGACGGCGGGCGAGCCGTTCGACGCGTGGGGCCTGTGGAACGGCCGAGAGCTGCGCCTGGGCGCGGTGGCCGAACCCGGCCGCGCGCCGGAGGTCGTCGGATGAACCGCACCACGACCCCGGGCTTCCCGGACCCGACGACCGCACCCCGCGCCACCGACCCGACCGGCCGCGCACCGCACCCCGGCGAGCGGGGGCCGCGCGCGGGAGCCCGCTCCCGCCCGACCGCACCCCGGCGGCCGGACCGGATCACCGCCGAGCGGCCGGGTCCCGGGGTCCGCTCCCCCGCCGATCCCCGCCGCCGCGCGCGGCGGTCGAGCGCGCGGGCCGGGTCCGGCCACGCGCCGGAGGTCGTCCGATGAGCCTGGAAGCCGAGTGGGACGACACCGTGCAGGCGCTGCTGGTCGGCGCGCACCGGGCCGGCGTGGAGCCGGCCGAGCTGCTCGACCGCTGTGCCGCGCTGGGCGTGGCGGCGCACGCGGCCCGGTTGCCGGCCGTGCTCGACGTGCCGCCGCTGGCCGCCGCGCCCGCGTCCGCCGACCGGCGCGCCGACCGGGCGGCGCGGTCCGTGCTGGCGCAGGTCCTCGCCCTGGACGACCAGATCCTGCTCACCGAGTGGTGCGGTCTGGCCGCCGCGCGCGGGATCGTGGCGCACCCCCGTGAGCTGCCCGCGCTGCTCGGCCTGGCCACCGCCCACCCCGGTCTGCGCCAGGCGGTCGGCAAGGTGCTCGGCGGGCGCGGGCGGTGGCTGGCCACCGTGCGCCCGGCCTGGGCGTGGGCCGTCGACGGGTCGGCCGACGGGATCGACCTGGAGTCGGCGCTGGACCTGCCCGGCACCGCCCGGACCTCGGCGCTGCGCCGGGCCCGCGCCGCCGATCCGGCCGGCACCCGGGAGTTCCTGACCGCGCAGTTCGCCGTGCAGCGCCGGGCGACGGACCGGCAGGCCCTGGTCGCCGCGCTGGAGACCGGCCTGTCGGCGGCGGACGAGCCGCTGCTGGAGCGGGCGCTGGACGACCGCGCGATCGGCGTGCACGACGAGGCGCTCCGGCTGCTGCGCGGCCTCCCCGGTTCCCGGCTGGCCGAGCGGGTCGCGGAACGCCTGCACCGCGGCCTGTGGTTGACCGCGGACGGGTTCGACGTGCAGGGCGACGAGCTGTGGGCGGACCGCGAGCCGGAGCCGGAGGAGGCCCGCGACCTGCTGCGGGACGGTTCGGAAACGGGCGTCGCGGGCCGGTTGCGGGGTGCCGCGGCGAGCGTGCCGCCGGCGCACTGGACGAACCGGCTGGGCACCGACGACGCGGGTGCCGCCGCCGAGCTGGAACGCGGCCCGTGGGCGGCGGCGCTGCTGCGCGGCGTGGCCCAGCGGCTGCGGCTCGCGGTGGACGCCGGCCCGTGGTCGGTCGCCGCGACCCGGACGCTGACCGGCATGGAGCAACTGGAGATGCTGGCGACGCTGCCCGCCGAACTGGCCGCCCGGACCATCGCCGAGGTGTCCCGGAACTGGAACTACGACCTGCTGGACCACGCCTGCTCGCAACTGCCCGCGCCGTGGTCGCCGGCCGCGACCGAAGACCTGCTGGCGCGCTACGCCGACCTGCGCGACCCGCGCTGGCGGGCGGGCCGCCCGCCGGCCGTGCTGCTCACCCGGGGCGACGCCGAGGTGCTCGGCGCGCACTGGGCCCGGATCACCGCGCGGTGGCCCGAGCAGACCGCCGACCTCGACGTGCTCCGCCTGCGGATGCAGCTCCGCGACGCCTTCGCCACCCCACCGGAAGGACTCTCCCCGTGACCACCGAAACCGTGCTGCGCCCGTCCGCGGAGCAGCAGTACGCCGCCGAGCTCGACGCCCTGGCGCGCACGGACGACCGGGCCCGCCCGCCGCGCTGGCGGATGTCGCCGCAGGCCGTCGTGCGGTACGTGCTGGGCGGCACGCTGTCGGACGGGACGGTGATCAGCCCGAAGTACGTCGGTGACCGCCGGTTGGTGGAGATCGCCGTGGGCACCCTGGTGACGGACCGGGCGCTGCTGCTGGTGGGCGTGCCGGGCACCGCGAAGTCGTGGCTGTCCGAGCACATCGCGGCGGCGGTGAGCGGCGATTCGACCCGGGTCGTGCAGGGCACGGCGGGCACCGGGGAGGACTCGGTCCGCTACGGCTGGAACTACGCCCGGCTGATCGCCGAGGGGCCGAGCGAGGCGGCGATCGTGCCGAGCCCGGTGATGTCGGCGATGCGCGAGGGCGCGGTGGCCCGGATCGAGGAGCTCAGCCGGATGCCCGCCGAGGTGCAGGACTCGTTCATCACCATCCTGTCGGAGAAGTCGCTCCCGGTGCCGGAGCTCGGCATCCAGGTCCAGGCCGTGCCCGGCTTCACGGTGATCGCGACCGCGAACGACCGCGACCGGGGCGTGAACCAGATGTCGTCGGCCCTGGCCCGCCGCTTCAACACCGTCGTGCTGCCGCCGCCCGCCACCGAGGACGACGAGGTGCGGATCGTGTCCGCCCGCGCGGCGCAGCTCGGGCGGGCGCTGGAGCTGCCGGCCGAACCGCCCGCGCTGGAGGAGGTGCGCCGGGTGGTCCGGATCTTCCGCGAGCTGCGCAACGGGTCCACTGTGGACGGTCGCACCCAGCTCAAGAAGCCCAGCGGCAGCCTGTCCACCGCCGAGGCGATCTCGGTGATCACCAGCGGCATGGCCCTGGCCGGCCACTTCGGCGACGGCACGATCACCGCCGACGAGCTGGCGTCGGGCCTGCTGGGCGCGGTGGTGAAGGACCGCGTCTCGGACACCGCCGCGTGGCGGGAGTACCTGGAGGCCGTGGTCAAGGAGCGCGCCGAGTGGCGCGACCTCTACCGAGCGTGCCAGGACCGCTGATGGCCCGTGGACTCCCGGACCGGGTGACCCTGCTCGGCATCCGCCACCACGGCCCCGGCTCGGCCCGCATGGTCGAGGCGGCGCTGGAGCGCACGACACCCGAGCTGGTCCTGATCGAGGGCCCGCCGGAGGGTGACGCGCTGCTCAGGCACCTGCCGGACCTGGTGCCGCCGGTCGCCCTGCTGCTGCACGACGAGGCCGAGCCGTCGAGCGCCGCGTTCTGGCCGTTCGCCGAGTTCTCCCCGGAGTGGCGGGCCGTGGTGTGGGCCCACGCGAACGACGTGGAGGTCCGCTTCTTCGACCTCCCGGCCGCCGCGTCCCTGGCCGACACCCCCACCCCGCCCGACGCCCCGGCGGCCGACCCACCACCCTCCACCGACCCGCCCGCGACCACCCCGACCGCCCTCGACCCGTTGGGCGTGCTCGCCGAGGCGGCGGGCTTCGACGACCCGGAACGCTGGTGGGAGGACGTGGTCGAGCACCACACCGACCCGGCGGACCTGGCCGAGGCGGTGACCGAGGCGATGACCGCGCTGCGCGAGGAGTTCGCCGACGAGGTCGACGCCCGGACCCTGCGCCGGGAGGCGGCGATGCGGCAGAACCTGCGCCGGGCGCTGAAGGACACCGAGGGCGGCATCGCCGTCGTGTGCGGCGCGTGGCACGTCCCCGCGCTGACCGGGCTCCCTCCCGCGACCGCCGACGCGGCCGTCCTGAAGGGCCTGCCGCGCAAGAAGGTCTCCGGCACGTGGGTCCCGTGGAGCCACGGGAAGCTGGCCACCGCGTCCGGCTACGGCGCGGGCATCGACTCACCGGGGTGGTACGCCCACCTGTGGGAGTGCGCCCCGAAGGGCGACACGATCGCGCGCTGGTTCTCCCGCGCCAGTGCCGTCCTGCGCGCCGAAGACCTCCCCGCCTCGACGGCGAGCGCCGTGGAGGCGGTCCGGTTGGCCGACACGCTGGCGGCCATGCGGGGTCGTCCGTCACCGGGCCTGTCGGAGGTCCTGGAGGCCGCGAGAGCCGTGCTCTGCCACGGCGAACAGGTGCCGCTGGACCTGGTGCACGCCAGGCTGGTCGTCGGCGAGCGACTCGGCGAGGTGGGCGAGGACGTCCCGACCTCGCCGCTGGCGGCGGACCTGAACCGGCTGACCAGACGCCTGCGCCTGCCGTTCAACGCGACCCCGGGACCGATCCGCCTCGACCTGCGCAAGGACACCGACCGGGAACGCTCGAAACTGCTGCGCAGGCTGGAGGTCCTCGGCGTCCCGTGGGGCAGCCCGGACACCACCCGGACGCTGGGCACGTTCGCCGAGGCGTGGCAACTGCACTGGAAGCCGGAGTTCGCGGTCGCCCTGGCGACCGCGGCCCGCCACGGCACCACCGTGGAGGCGGCGGCCCGGCAGGTGCTCACCCGGCGCGCGGCGGGGACCACCCGGGTCGTCGACGCCGCCGACACCCTCGGCCAGGCCGTCGGCTGCGAGATCGACGGCGCGGTGACAGCCGCCCGGACGGCCCTGGACCGCTGCGCGGCAGCCGCGACCGACGCCCTGGAACTGCTGGCGGCCCTGCCGGGCCTGGCCACCACGGTCCGCTACGGCTCGGTGCGCGGCACCGATCCCGAGCTCCTGCGGGTGGCGCTGCACGGCCTGCTGACCCGAGGCGCGGTCGGCCTGCCGCTGGCGTGCCGCTCGGTGGACGACGACACGGCGGAACGCGCCGTGACGGCGGTGGACGGAGCCGACGACGCCGTGCGGCTGGCCGCCGACGAGGACCACCGGGTGACCTGGCGGCGCGCGCTGGAAGCCCTGGTGGCCATGCCCGAGGCGCACGGCCTGCCCACCGGCCGGGCGACCAGGCTCCTGTGGGAGGCGGGCGCTCTGGACTCGGACGCGGTGGCCGCGCGCCTGCACCGGGCGGTCTCGCTGACAGCGGGCGCGACGGCCTTCGTCGCGGGCTTCCTGCGCGGTTCGGCGGCCCTGCTCACCGCCGACCCGAGGCTGTTCGGCGTGGTGGACGAGTGGCTGTCCGGCCTGGCCGGTGCCGACTTCGAGGCGGCGCTCCCCCTGCTGCGCCGGGCCATCACCGACTTCACCCCCGCCGAGCGCCGCATGCTGGGCGACCGGGTCAAGGGCACCACCACGACCACCAGCGGCAGCGCGGACTGGGACGAAGCCCTGGCCACCAGGCTCGCCACCCACATCCGGTCCCTCCTCGCCGCCCCGTGACCGACGAGGACAGGCCCCACCCACCGCCGAACCACCACCACCCGTCGAACCACCGCCAACCGGGGCCACCGGCCCGACGCGCCGAGGAGTCCGCATGACCGACGAACGCCTGCGCCGCTGGCGACTGCTGCTCGGCGGGGCGGCCGGCGAGCTGTCCGCCCTCGCCGAAGACGACCGCCGCCGCGACTCGGCCCTGACCGGCCTCTACGGCGGCGGGGGTGGGGACGCCCCGGATGCCGACGGCAAGCGCAGCGCGGGGCTCGGCGGGTCGTCCCCGGTCCTGCACCGGTGGTTGGGCGACATCCGCACGTACTTCCCGTCCTCCGTCGTCCAGGTCATGCAGCGCGACGCCGTCGACCGCCTCGGGCTGCGCCAGCTCCTCCTCGAACCCGAACTGCTGTCCGCCGTGGAGCCGGACGTGAACCTGGTGGGCACGCTCCTCTCGCTGTCCTCCGCGATCCCGTCCCGCACCCGGGAGACCGCCCGCGCCGTGGTCCGCAAGGTCGTGGAGGAGATCGAACGCCGTCTCGCGGACCGCCTGCTGGCCGCCGTCCACGGCGCGATCGACCACTCCAAACGCACGAGCCGCCCGCGCCTGGCCGACGTCGACTGGTCGCGCACGATCCGCGCCAACCTCAAGCACTACCAACTGGAACAGCGCACGGTGGTGGTCCAGACCCTGGTCGGCAACACCCGCCGGAGCCGGTCGTCGGCGCTCAAGGACGTGATCCTGCTGGTGGACCAGTCGGGCTCGATGGCCGAGTCCGTCGTCTACTCGGCGGTGATGGGCGCGAGCCTGGCCTCGCTCAAGGCGGTGGACACGAAGCTGGTCGTGTTCGACACCGAGGTGGTCGACCTGACCGAGGAGCTCAAGGACCCGGTCGACCTGCTGTTCGCCACGCAGCTCGGCGGTGGCACGGACATCAACCGGGCGGTCGCGTACGGGCAGTCGCTGGTCCGCCGGCCGAGCGACACGGTCATGGTCCTGATCAGCGACCTCTACGAGGGCGGCGTGGCGCGCGAGCTGCAACGCCGGGTCCGCGAGCTGGTGCGGAGCGGGGTCACGGTCGTGGTGCTGCTGGCGTTGTCGGACAGCGGGACCCCCGCCTACGACCACGAGTTGGCGGCGAAATTGTCCGACCTCGGCGCGCCCTCGTTCGCCTGCACGCCGGACCGCTTCCCGGACCTGCTGGCGACGGCGCTGCGCAAGGAGGACGTGGCGGCCTGGGCGGAGCGGAACGACATCCCGGTCGGCCGCTGAACCCCCGGTGGGCTAGCGGATCACGACGCGGCCGAGGGTCACGAACGGCGTGCCGCGAGTCAGCACGGCGGTGCGACCGCGCTCATCGGGGCCGGCGATCCACAGCCGGCCGGTGCGCCGCACCTGTTCCCGCACCCGCTCGGGCATTTCCGGCAGCCGGAGGAACGTCCGGTCCGACCCGGCGGTCTCCAGGTACGCCTGCCGGCCGACGCGGGCGCGTCCGGGCACGAACGACACCGCCTGCTGGTGCCACGGGAACGCGTCCACGAGCCGCCGCATCACCCGCCGGCTGAAGAAGTGCCGCAGCCCCGGCACCGCGAACTCGACGCACAGCGGGATCAGCACCAGCACCCACCGCGACCCGATCCACACCGACACCAGCCACAGCGCGAGGAACGACAGCAGCGACAGCGCGACGAAACCGACCGCACGGCGATCCGCCCGGGTCAGGCACCGCCGCGTCCACTCCTCGCCCACCACCACTCCCACGAAACCAGATAATGTCCCCACCGACCGGTGTAGCCGGAAAAATGATCATCAAAACGCGTGGAGACATAGCTCTCAGCAACCCGCCGCACCCGACCGCCGGCCCGTGCGGTGCCGCACCCGGCGGGGTCAGCGCCGCCGCACGCGGGCCGGGAACAGGCGGGGCACGCCCCGGAAGGTGAGCACCGTGTTCCCCTCCCGGTCGGGCGCGACGAGCCACGCCCGCCGGTGCCGGCCGATCCGCCCGCGCACCACCGGTCCGGCGCTCACGTCCAGCACGAGCGACCGCTCGCCGTGCACGACGAGCAGCCCGTTGCGCCAGTGCACCCGCGCGTACCGCCACTCGCGGTCGGCCGGCAGGCGCGCCGACGGCCGTCGCCGGGTGGCCGCGACCACCACCACCAGCACCGCGAACCCGAGCAGCACCACCGGCAGGTCGGACCGCACGTCCGCGACGAGCACCAGCGCCAACTGCCCGCCGAACGCGAGCACGCCGAGGACGACCCACGCGAACGCCCGTCGACTTGCGATCTCCAGGCAGTGCCGGGTCCACTGGTCATCGAGCGCCGCCCCCTCGGTGGACGGCTCCTTCGGCACGACCAACGACCACCTCCGCCAAGGCGGTGCCCAGGCTAGGGCCACCACCCCCGCCGCGTCAGCGGGCAACCACGAAGTGATCCGCCGATAGTGGGACTACCGCGCACGGCCGCCTCCAAGTTAGGCTGCCCTAAGTTGGGAGGTGAGCGGTGACCGAGAACCGTCGACCGCCCGCCCCGCACCCGGCGGAGCGCGCGCGCACCATCGCCGCCCGGGGTGGGCGCGCGGCCCTGTTGCCGTCGGACGGCACGGAGAACCGGGTGGCCCCGGTGCTGCACCACGTGCACGCCTGCGGCGACGCCACGCTCCTGCTGCCGGACGAGCACCCGCTCACCAGGGCGGCGCGCGGCACCGAGATCACCGCGATGCTGGAGATCGCCGACCACGCGGCCGTGCAGTTGCGGGAGCCGGTGCGCGGCCTGCTGTGGATCACCGGCTGGCTGCGCGCGCTCGACCCGCAGGAGGCGCGCGCCGCGTGCCTCGCCGTGGCCGACGAACGCCCGGACCCGCGCCTGCTCGACGTCGGCCACGGCGCGTCCGTGCTCCGGCTGAGCCCGGCGTCGCTGGTCGTGGCGGACGCGGAGGGCACGACGTCGCTGCGCCCCGACTTGTTCGCGCAGGCCGACCCCGACCCGTTCCACCAGCAGGAGGACCACTGGCTGCGGCACCTGGAGCTGTCGCACCGGGACGTCGTGAGCCTGCTCGCCGGGCACCTGCCCGAGCAGTTGCGCGGCGGTCACGTCCGCCCGCTCGGCCTGGACCGGTTCGGGCTGCGGCTGCGGGTGGAGACCTCCGAGGAGGACCACGACATCCGGATCGCGTTCTCCCGGCCGGTGTCGACGGCGGGCGAACTGGCGGTGGAGCTGCGCAGGCTGATGGGCTGCCCGTTCCTGGCGCAGCGGGGCTAACCTGCGCAGGTGATCGAGGAGCACCCCGCGACCCACCCCGCCGACCACCGCGCGTACCGGATCGAGATCGTCCTGGTGTTCGCGGTGACGCTGGGCCTCTCGGGGTTGCGCAGCCTGGTCAGGCTCGTGGACAGCCTGCTCCAGACGACGCCGTTGAACCAGCAGTCGGTGGCGGTCAACGCGCCGCAGGCCCGGTTCGGGCTGCTGGACCTCGTCGCGCAGTTGCTCTACTTCGGCCAACTGGCCGCGTGGGGCGGGCTCGGCCTCTACCTGCTGTGGCGCGGCGGCACGAAGCTCAAGGTGCTGGGCCTGGACCGCACCCGGATCGGCCCGGACGCCCTGGGCAGCCTCGGCCTGGCGGCGGTCATCGGCATCCCCGGCCTCGTCCTGTACTTCGCGGCGTGGAAGCTTGGTCTGAACCTCGCCGTGCAACCGTCCACCCTGGACGACTCGTGGTGGATGAGCGGCGCGCTGGTGCTGTCCGCGTTCGGCAACGCCTGGGCCGAGGAGGTCCTGGTCGTCGGTTTCCTGATCACCCGGCTCAAGCAGCTCGGTTGGCGCGACGGCACGGCGCTGCTGGCCAGTTCGGTCCTGCGCGGCAGCTACCACCTGTACCAGGGCTTCGGCGGGTTCGTCGGGAACGTGGTGATGGGCCTGGTGTTCGGCCGGGTCTGGCAGCGCACGAACCGGCTGTGGGTCCTGATCCTCGCGCACACCCTGCTCGACGTGGTCGCCTTTCTCGGCTACACCTTGTTGCGCGGCAAGGTCTCCTGGCTCCCCTAGGCACACCGGCCTCGCGGCGCGCCCCGGCACGACCGGCGGGGTGACGCGCGCTCGGGGAGCCCCCTTGCCGGCACGGCCGAACTCCGGCAGACGAGGGGACGATCCGAAGTGTCGACACCGCACCACCGCGTTCTGGCGCTGGCCGCCGGCCTCGCCGTGACGAGCACCCTGCTCCTCGCGCCGACCGCGCTCGCCGAGACCACGACGACCGGCCCGACCGGTATCAGGATCGACCTGCCCGCGCTCAGCGGGCGGTACCCGGTCGGCACCACCGACCTGCACCTGGTGGACCACGCCCGGCAGGACCCGTGGCGGCCCGCCGACGAGCGCGAGCTGATGATCACCGTCACCTACCCGGCGCAGCGCACCGGGCAGCGCGCCGACTGGATGACGCCGGGCGTGGCACGCGCGGTCGGCGAGGTCGCGACCAGCCCGTACCTGCTCGACGTGCCCGCCGACACCGTCGACTGGAGCGGCTCCAAGAGGCGGGCGCGCACCGGCGCGACCGCCGAGCGCACGCGCGGCGACTGGCCCGTGGTGCTGTTCTCCCACGGGTTCGGCAGCACCAAGGAGCTCAACGCGGGCCTGACCGACGACCTGGCGAGCCGGGGTTACGTCGTGGCGTCCCTCTCGCACACCGGCGAGGCGGCGGCCGTGGAGTTCCCGGACGGCCGGGTCGTCCCGGGCACCGTCGACCAGGAGGACGCGCCGTCCCGCAAGGCGGCGATCGACGCCCGCGTCGCCGACAGCCGGTTCGTGCTCGACCAGCTCACCAGGCTGGACCGGGGCGACAACCCGGACGCCGAGCGGGACCCGCTGCCGCGCGGCCTGGCCGGTTCGCTGGACCTGTCGAAGGTCGGCATCTACGGCCACTCCTACGGCGGCTACACCGCCGGCGAGACGATGTACCACGACCGCCGGTTCGACGCGGGCATCAACATCGACGGCGCGATGGGCTGGGGAGAGGACGGCGAGGTCGTCGAGCACGGCCTGAACCGGCCCTTCCTGCTGGTGGGCGGTGACTTCCTGGACCCGGCGACGGGCCGGGTGGTCGAGCACTCGCACGTCGACACCGCCCTGGACCCGACGTGGGCGGCGTTCTGGCCGAAGCAGCGGGGCTGGAAGCGGGACCTGCACTTCGACCGGAGCACCCACTACAGCTTCACCGACCTCCAGATCGTCGCGCCGCAGCTCGCCCGGGTGCTCAAGCCCGGCAAGAAGGAGGAGCTGGTCGGCGCGATCGACGCCACCCGGTCGCTCGACGCGCAGCACGAGTACTTCGGCGGGTTCTTCGACCACCACCTCAAGCGCCGCGAGGGCCGGCTGTTCGGCCCGGCCGGCCCGGCGCGCCACCCCGACACGAGGTTCATCGCCTGACCTGCGGTCCGCCTAGGGTGGACCCATGTTGACTCTCGCCGACGAGCTGGCCCTGCTGGCCTACGACGACGACGGCTCGTGCCGGCTGGGCCAGCCCTCCCTGGGCTACGGCCTGGCCGGCGCGGTGCTGGTGGAGCTGGCCGTCGCGGGGCGCGTCGACGTGGTGGACAAGCGGGTCGCGGCGCTGAGCACGGCACCCCTGGGCCACCCGGTCCTGGACGCGGCGCTGAGCACCATCGCCGACGACAAGCTGCGCAAGCCCAAGGAGTGGGTGGAGAAGCTCGCCAAGGGCCTCACCGACGACGTGCTGGACGGGCTGGCCGACCAGGAGGTGCTGCGCCGTCAGCAGGACAAGGTGCTGTGGGTGTTCCCGCGCACCAGGTTCCCCTCGCCCGGCGGGGTGGAGCCGCCGGTGGAGACCGAGGTGCGCCGCCGGCTCGCGGCGGCGATCGGGTCCGACGGCCCGGTGGACCCGCGCACGGCGGCGCTGTGCTCGATCATCAAGGCCGTCCAGTTCGACCGGAAGGTCTTCGCCGCCCAGCCCCGGGACCGGGTGAAGGCGCGGCTGAAGGAGATCTCCGGGGGCGAGTGGGCGGCGGACGCCATCCGCAAGGCCGTCGAGGAGGTCCAGGCGGCCCTCACCGCCGTGATGGTCGCGGTGATCATCCCGTCGACCATGACCTGACCGGTCCCCCGGGGCGGCCCCGCTGCTCGGCGCGGACGTCGACCAGGTCCTAGGCGACCAGGAGGAACCTCTCGGCGGTGCGCGCGGCGGCGGCGAGCACCGTCCGCGCGGTGCCGGCGGAGTCGACCAGCGCCGGGTCGAACTCCTCCGGCGGCACCGCCGAGTTCTCCGCGATCCACCGCCGGGGCTCCCCGAGCGCACCGGCCAGCGCGCGCCACCCGGCCACGTGCGCGGCGTCCCCGGTGGCCAGGTGCGCGAGCCGTTCGCCGATCCGGGCCAACCCGGTGCCACCACCGGGCAGCACGCCGTCGTGCGCGGCGCTGCGGACCGCGCGCACGGTCCGCTCGACCCGTCCGACGTCCGCCGCGCAGGCCCGGATGTACGCGCCCGTGTCGACCACCGCGAAGACCGCGCCGGACGACGCACCGAGCGGGCCGCCCATCACGATGGTGTCCCGGTCCGTGGCCACCACGCCGGCCGCCCGGCCGAGCGCCTTCCCGTCGGCCGCCGCGACCAGGTCGGCGTCCAGCACCAGCCCGCCCACGACGGCCGGCAACCGGCGGACCATCCCGGGTTCCGCCGTCACCACGACCACCCGGCGGTCCGGTTCCGACAGGCGCACCAGGTCCGCCAGCAGCCCGTCGGACAGCTCCTCGCACACCACGAGCAGGTCGTTCCGGGTTTCCAACCTGCCCACGAGCGCGAGCACCCGCGCGGGCAGCGGCTCGGCGAACAGCACGACCAGGGCGTCGGTCAGCACGGCCTCCTGCCGCGCGGGGGCCGTGACGAACTGCGCCGACGCGTACCCGCCGGTGAACCTCAGGCCCCGGGCGGTCTCGTAGGACATCCCGGGCCGGTTGCTCTCCTCGACCAGCACCGCGCCGCGCCGCCCGGTCATCGAGACCACGTCCTCCACCAGCTTGCCGATCGCGTCGTCGCAGGCCGCCGAAGCGGCCACCCGGCCCAGGTCGGCGAGTTCCAGCGGCTGCTTCGAGGTGCGGACCAGCCGGTCGGCCACCTCGGCGGCCTCCCGCACGCCGCGCAGCAGCCGCACCGGGTTGTGCCCGTCGCGCATGGCCTCGACGAGCCGGGTCAGCGCGCCCCGCGCCACGGCCACCGCCGTCGCGCCGCCGTCCCCGCACTCCCGGTGCACGGCGGTGACCAGCTCCCGCACGTAGGAGGCACCCAGCGAGTCCCGGGGGTCGTCCGGGCGGAAGGCGGTCGCGATGGCCGCCGCGTCGCCCAGCTCCACCGGCCGGCCGTCCACGAACACCACGGCCCGCCGTCCCAGCGGGCCCAGCGTCCGGCACACCGGCTCGGCCGCCGCCCGGAAACCCCGCGCCACCAACAACTGCCCGGACGTGTACGACGCCGACCGGCGCACCGCGACCGGCACGCCGCCCGCCCGCGCGACCCGCAGCGCCGCGCCGGAGGTCTGCGCGAAGAACTGCGGTGTCTGGTCCGGACGCCGCCGGCGCACCTCGCGCGACGCGTAGGAGAACAGCTCGTTGACGTCCACCCACCCGTCGCCGTCCAGGTCCGCCGCCCCGCTCGACAAGCCCTCGATCAGCACGTCGGTGAACAGCGACGCGCGCGGGGCTTCCAGCGACAGGGTGTCCTCCTCGAACGCGTACTCGTAGGCGTTCGAGGCGGTCAGCACCACGTACCCGGTGGACGCGTCGAGCACGGGCGCGTCACCGGCCTTGAACCCCTCCACGAACGCGCCGCTGAAGCAGCAGTCGAGCACCAGGACCCGCCCGGCGGCCCGGCAGTCCTCCAACTGCTCGTGCACGAACGACCGGGGCACGGCGCTGCCCGCCGGCCGGTCCCGCACGGTGTTCGCGGCGGCGAAGTAGAGCCGCCGGGTGGGCGTGGTCAGGCCGTGGCAGGAGAAGTACACCAGCACCAGGTCGTCCGGGGACCGCGCGGCCAGCACGTCCTCGACGCCCCGCCGGATCTCGTCGTCGGCCGCGTCCCGCAGCACCCGGACCTCGGTGAACCCACCCACGTCGGGGTCCTCCAGCAGCGCCGCGAGGCGCTCCACGTCCTGGGCGGGCGCGCGCAGCCGGCTCAGCCCGACGTCCTGGTACTCCCCGGTCGCGACGAGCAGCGCGTAGCGCCCCACCTCAGCCCTCGTCCTCCGGCTGCGACTGCTCCTTGAGCCACTGCTCGACGAGGGCCTTCTGGGTGCGCGCGTCGCCGCCGTGGACGGTGATGGACTCCTGGCCCTTCTTGATCACGATCTTGCGCGCGCTGCCGCGCTGCACGAACGCCGTCACGACGGACGCGACGGCGGCGGCCACGGCGGCCGGCACCGCGCCGTTGAGCAGGAGTTCCGTCAGGGCCAGGCCGGGGCCGGACTTCGCGCCGTCGGGCAGTGTCGCGGGCGCGTGCCGGACGTCCACCCGGGCACCCCGCAGCAGCTCGTCCAACAGCATGTTCGTCGCCGACGCCGCGCTCCCCGGCGCGTCGACCGTCAAGTGGAACAAGGCGATCCCCTCCCCGTAGGTGCACGATCATCCCAGGAGCCGGGGCCGGCGAGGCAGTCCACGTCACAACGCAACGTTTAAACCTCCGAAACCTCCTCACACTTAACGAATCGCTGCATTCAGCCGTTCATACGATCGAGTTTCGCCAGGCTAGGCCACTCAGAGCTGCATACTTCGCCGCTGCCGAGTTACCCTCGACCACGTGACTGCGCACATCTCCCGGACGGAACTCGACCACGGCTCGCCCTCCCCCGTGCCGAGGGTCGACAGCGAGGTCGGTCCACTGCGCACGGTGCTGCTGCACCGGCCCGGCGCGGAGCTCAAGCGCCTGACCCCGCGCAACAACGACCAACTGCTGTTCGACGGTGTGCCGTGGGTGGACCGCGCCCAGGAGGAGCACGACGCGTTCGCCGAGGTGCTGCGCGGCCGGGGCGTGGAAGTGCTGCTGCTGTCCGACCTGCTGGTCGCCGCGCTGCACGACGACCGGGCGCGGATCGCGGGCATCCACAGCGCGGTCGACGAGCGCCGGCTCGGCATCGACCTGGCCGACGCGCTGCGCTCCCACCTGGAGTCGGTGACGCCGGACCAGTTGGCCACCGCGCTGATGACCGGCATGACGTTCGAGGAGCTGCCGGCCGCCGAGGGCGTGTCGCTGGTGCGCAAGATGCACCACCCGATCGACTTCGCGGTCGACCCGCTGCCGAACCTGCTGTTCACCCGCGACTCGTCGGTGTGGGTGGGCGACCGGGTGGCCATCACGTCCCTGGCGCTGCCCGCGCGAGAGCGGGAGACCGCGCTGACCGACCTGATCTACGCCTACCACCCGAGGTTCCGCAAGACCGGCCGCGCCTACGGGGCGCACTCCGCGCCCGTGGAGGGCGGCGACGTGCTGCTGCTCTCCCCGGGCGTGCTGGCGATCGGCGTCGGGGAGCGCACCACGCCGGCGGGCGCGGAGTCGTTCGCCCGGTCCGCGCTCAGCGACGGCCTCGCGCACACCGTGCTGGCCGTGCCGATCACCCAGGAGCGCGCGACCATGCACCTGGACACCGTGTGCACGATGGTCGACCGGGACGCCGTGGTGATGTACCCGGCGGTGCGCGACAACCTGTTCGCCTACCCGGTCCGGTCGGACGGCGACGGCGGTGTCGTGGTCGAGGACCGCGCGCCGTTCCTGGAGGCCGCCGCCGACGCCATGGGCATCGCGAAGCTGCGGGTCATCGACACCGGCCTGGACCCGGTGACCGCCGAGCGCGAGCAGTGGGACGACGGCAACAACACGCTCGCGGTGGGACCGGGCCTGGTCGTGGCCTACGAGCGGAACGTCGAGACCAACGCCCGGTTGGAGGACGCGGGTGTCGAGGTGCTCCGGATCAGCGGCTCGGAACTGGGCTCGGGCCGGGGCGGGCCGCGCTGCATGTCCTGCCCGATCGACCGCGCGGCGCTCGCCCGGTAATAGCGGGAAGGTATGCCTCACTTAACTGAAGTCAGGCAAACCTCAGTAAGGCCAGCCTTGGTGAGGCAAACCTCTCCATACCATTATTAGCCTTGCCTGCAATGCATTGTTTCACTCTTTCGGCTAATGTCCAGGACATGGCCTCCAACGTGAAGCAGATTCCGGCCCGGACCTCCCGGTTCCACGACCTGTTGCAGGAGCAGGTGCGGCACGAGTTCGCCGCGTCGCAGCAGTACACCGCGATCGCGGTCTGGTACGACAACCAGGACCTGCCGCGCCTCGCCGCGCACTTCTACGCGCAGGCCGTCGAAGAGCGCAACCACGCGATGATGATCGTGCAGTACCTGATGGACATCGAGCTCAAGGTCGGCATCCCCGGTGTGGCCGAGGTCCGCAACGACTTCGCCAGCGCGCGCGAGCCGGTCGAGCTGGCCCTCCAGCAGGAGCGGACGGTGACCGACCAGATCGTGGCGCTCGCCCGGACCGCCCGCGACGAGGGCGACTACCTGGGCGAGCAGTTCCTCCAGTGGTTCCTCAAGGAGCAGGTGGAGGAGGTCGCGTCGATGACCACGTTGCTCACCGTGATCGACCGCGCCGACGGCAACCTGTTCCACGTCGAGAACTTCCTGGTCCGCGAGGCGAGCGACGAGGGCTCCGACCCGACCGCCCCGCCGGTGGCCGGCGGCGCTCTGTAAGAACCCCGCACGAGGCCCCCCGCGCGCCGTCCGTTCAACCGAACGGGCGGCGCGCGCCGCGCGTCCGGGGAATGGGCGGCGGCCGTCCGGCCGACCATTTCCGAACACCCTCGCGACACCACCACCGCAGCGCGGAACAATGCGCGGCGAGTGGTCCCGGTCACGCCGGCGGGAATTCCCACGGCCACCCGGGGGAACTCCCGCGCGCCGACCGGATCGGCTCAGAGCACCGGCAGCGGTCGGAACACCCCGTCGGTGTCGGGCGTGAACTCCTGCACGGCCACCACGGCGTCCGCCGGGACCGGGCCGTAGACGTGCGGGAACCACGGTCCCGACTCGTCGCCGTCGCCCGGCTCCCACAGCACCGGCAGACCCTCGGGGTCGACCACCAGCAGCACCAGGTCGTGCCGGCCGGAGTACAGCCGGTTCGCCGGCAGGTGGACCGTGCCCGGGTCCGAGCAGTGCACGAACCCGTCCGGGTCGAGCGGGATCGCGCCGGCCTCCCGGTCGCGCGCCCACTCGGTCCGTGAAGAGATCCTCAGCAGCATCCGTCCACACCTCCCCTGACCCTGTCCACAACTTTGTCCCCAGCCCCTGTGGACAACTGGGGAAACGTCTGTGGACAACTCACCGCAGGGTGATCTGCCGCCCCCGCAGCCCGTCCCGCGACCGCCGCTCGGCCTCGGTCAGCGGCTCGCTGTCCAGGCTGGTCAGCGCCTCCTGCAAACGCTTGCCCAACCCCTCGGCCGGGGACGCCCACTCGCTGGAGTGCATCTCCCGGTCCAGGTCCCACACCGGCACCAGCAGGCCGTGCGCCCGGAACGACCCCGCGTACCGGGAACCCTCGCCCAGGTCCAGCTCGCCGCGCCCGGACAGCCGGGCCAGCGCCGCCAGGAGCTGCTCCTCGGGCTCCGGGCGCACCCAGCGCAGGTGCGCCTTGTCGCCCGCGTCCACCCAGTACGCCGCGTGCACGCCCGGCGCGTCCAGCCGCTCGGTCGGCAGGATCGCCGCGTTGGCGCGCTCCAGGGACAGCGCCACGTCGCCGGTCGGCTCGTTGTCCGGCGGCATCCACCACGCGAAGTCGGTGTGCAGCTCGGGCGTGAGGTTCACGTCCGCGTCCAGGAGGTCCTGGAGCCGGCCGGGGTTCGTGCCGTCGTCCGGGCCGACCACCGGGAGGGCGTCACCGGTCTCGGCGGACAGCACCCACTGCACGGCGCGGGCCAGGTCGCGGCTCAGATCACCCGAACGCGTCTGGACCTGGAGGCCGACGAACGCGGTGCCGTCGGCGCGGATCAGCGCGGCGGCGGCCATCGGCAGCACCGACGCCAGCGTGACCTCCCGCTCGGCGTCCCGGAGGGGCAGCTTCGCCGTCGCCGACGGCACGAACTCCCGCAGCGCGATCAGCTCGGTCTCCGCCGCCAGCCCCTCGAACGGCCGGGACACGATGACGTCCGCCCCACCGCCGGCCCCGCCGTGGCAGGCCTTGTAGCGCTTGCCGGAGCCACACGGACAGGGTTGGCGCGGGTTGACGCCGTCCGCCGACTGGTTCTTCACGGCCGTCCGCTTCGCCACCGCCGCCTCCTTCAGGTCGTGCCCGTCAGGGCTGGTCCGGCGTCAAGTTAGCCGCTAGCACGCCGCGCGTCTGCGCCGGGTTGTCGGTCGCCAGGAACCGCACGCCGCGCTCGACGCACAACGCGATGTCGGCGGGCTCGTCCACCGTCCAGCAGTACGCGCCGGCACCCCGCCCGGGGTGGCGCTTGAGCAGCTCGACGCCCGGCCCGGCGAGGTCGGCGAAGGACGGCAGCCGCTGCGGCCAGTACCGCCCGAACAGCAGCACGGTCGGCACGGCGGGCGCGAGCGCCTTGAACCGGCGGACGGCGGCCGGCGAGAACGACATCATCAGGGTGTCGACCCGGTGGCCGGTCAGCAGTTCGGCGAGCGCGCGCTCCACCTCGCCCCGGTAGCGCACCGGGTGCTTGGTCTCCACGAACAGCCGCACGCCGCTGTCCGCGACCAGCTCCAGCAGGTCCACCAGGGTCAGCACGGGCGCGGGCTCCCCGCCGAGCCGCACGCCGAAGTCGTGCCGGCGCAGCTCGTCGAGGGTCATCGCGCTCACCACGCCGCGCCCGTCGCTGGTGCGGTCGATGGTGCGGTCGTGGACGCACACCAGGTGCCCGTCGCGGGTCAGCCGGACGTCGCACTCGACGCCGTCCGCGCCCTGGGCGACGGCCAGCTCGTACGCGGCGAGGGTGTGCTCGGGCCGGAGGGCGGACGCCCCGCGGTGGGCGATCAGTTCGGGCGGCACGGTGGGGAATGCTCCTGGTGGAGTACCGAACGGGTCAACTCGCCCCCTTCTGGTCACGGGCCGCTGAATATTTGACAGAACAACCACTCACCGATGGACGCGAGCCGAGCTCAAGACCTACCGTCCGTGACCGTGGCTCCCTTCGACCAACATGATGCGGCCTTCATCGCCGATCCGTACCCGGTGTTCGCCGCCCTGCGCGCGCGGGCCGAGGTCCACTGGCACGAAGGGATGGGCGTCGCCCTGGCGGTGTCGCACGCGTCCGCGTCCGCCGTGCTGCGCCACCGCGGCCTGGGCCGGCTGTGGACCGACGCGCGGCCCGTCGCGGAGTTCGCCGCCTTCAACCTGCTGCACCGCAACTCGCTGCTGGAGAACGAGCCCCCCACGCACACCCGGCTGCGCCGGCTCGTCGCCGCCGCGTTCGGTCGCGGCCACGTCGAGCGGCTGCGCCCGTGGATCACCGAGCTGGCCGACCGCCTGGTGGACGGACTGGTCGCGGAGGTGCGCGCGGAGGGCCAGGCCGACCTGCTCTCGCACGTCGCCGCACCGCTGCCGGTCGAGGTCATCGCCGAGCTGCTGGGCGTGCCCGCCGTCGACCGCGCGCTGCTCCAGCCGTGGTCCAACGCGATCGTGAAGATGTACGAGTTCGACCTGGCCCCGGACAAGAAGGCGGCGGCCGAGCGGGCCGCCGGCGAGTTCACGGCCTACCTGCGTGACCTCGTCGCCCGGCGGCGCGCCTCGCCCGGCGACGACCTCGTGTCCGACCTCGTCGCGGTCACCGACGCGGACGGCGCGAAGCTCACCGAGGACGAACTCGTCGCCACGGCCGTCCTGCTGCTCATGGCGGGCCACGAGGCCACCGTCAACGTCATCGGCAACGGCGTGCACGCCCTCCTGGCCCACCGCGACCAGTGGGAAAGGGTGGTAGCGGATCAGTCCCTCCTCTCCACGGCGGTCGAGGAACTGATCCGCTACGACTCGCCCCTCCAGCTCTTCGAGCGGACCGCCACCGAACGGGTGGAGATCGGCGGGTTCGTCGTCGAGGAGGGTCGGAAGATCGCGGCGCTGCTGGGCGCGGCGGCGCGGGACCCGAAGGTGTTCGACCACCCGGACGTGCTGGACGTGAGCCGCACGCCGAACGCCCACCTGGGGTTCGGGATGGGCATCCACTACTGCCTGGGCGCACCGCTGGCGCGGATCGAGGTGCGGGCGGCGCTGTCGTCGCTGAGCCGCAAGATGCCCGGGGCGGTGCCGGCGGCCGAGCCGCGCCGCCGGGCCGAGTTCGTCATCCGGGGGTTGCACGAACTGCCGCTGGGCGACGGCCAGTAGCGGCGCGGGAGCGCGAAGCCCCGGTCGTCGAGCACCGCGCGGAGCCGGTCCGGGTAGTCGGTGATGATCCCGTCGACACCGTCGTCGATCAGCTTGCCCATCGTGGCGGTGTCGTCCACCGTCCACGGGATGACCTTGAGGTGGTGCCGGTGCGCCTCGTCCACCAGGGCTTTCGTGGTGAACGGGACGTAGCCGGGATCGCCGACCGCGCCGTTCTGCGGGTTGCCGTGCACCGGGGAGAGCGCGGACGCGCCGAAGCTCCGCACCGCCTCGACGACGCTGCCGCCGAAGTCCGCGAGGTCCAGACCGCCGGTCCACGGCGAGCCGGGACGCAGGAACTCCGGCTGGGTGAGCGCGACCAGCGGGAGGTGCGGGTCCTTCGCGCGCCACAACATCAGGGTGCCCCAGTCGAAGGACTGGATGGTCACGTTGCGGTGGAAACCGGACTCGCGGATCTCGCGGGACACCACCTCCACGAACCGTTCGCGCGGCGCGGTCTCGTGCGGGGCGGCGGCCTCCACCTTGGTCTCGATGGTGAACCGGACGTGCCAGGCGCGGTACTCCCGGACGAGGGCGAAGAGTTCGGCCAGGGTCGGCATCGACGCGCCCGGCGAGGTGGCCTGACCGGGGAAGTCCGGGTGCGGGCGGGAACCGCAGTCGAGCGTGCGGACCTGCGCGAAGGTGAGGTCCTTGACGTACTCGCCGACGTAGGGGAAGTCGGGGTCGTCCGGCGTGGCGGGCGCGGTGTCGGCGCACTTGACCGGGTCGGTCCGGCGGTCGTGGGTGATGACCTCGCGGCCGTCCTCGGTGATCTGAACGTCGAGTTCGAGCGTGGTCACCCCGGTTTCGAGGGCCTTGGCGAACGCGGCGAGCGTGCTCTCCACGGTCAGCCCGATCCCGCCCCGGTGGGCCTGGAGGTCGAAGTGCCGCCGGGGGTGCGCGTCGGCCACGCCGGGCAGCAGGGCCCCCACCACCACGACAACCACCGCGAGTACCCGCATCAGGCCACCGTGGCACGGCGGGGGTCAGGAACCCAAGCCCCGCAGGAAGAACGCCCACTGAACAGCGGAGAACGCGAGGACGTCGGCGGCGGGGCTCTTGGAGTCCCGCACACCGACCGCCGCCCCCGCGAACGCCACCTCGACGCAATTCCCTCCGCTTCCCTGCCCGCTGCGACCACTCTTGCGCCACACCACACCAGTGAAGTCCACAGTGGACAAAGACATCGCCTCTTTCACTCGGCCAGCATCCGCTCCAGCAGGGCGACCGACTCCTCCGGGCTCAACGCCTGGTTGGCCAAGTGCCCGAAGGCCACCTTAGCCTCGATGGCCAGCTTCTCTTTTTCCATGTGCAGTGAACCGAAGGGGTGTTCCACGTAGAGCACGGCGGGGTCGGCGGGATCGGGGAAGTTCAACAGGGTGAAGCCGCCGTTCATCGAGCCGTGCGCACCTCGCTCATCGAGCAGGACGCGAACGGTCACGTTCCGCAGCTCGGCCATGCGGTGGATGTGCACCACCTGCTCGCGCATGACCTCCGCCCCGCCGACCGCCTTGCGCAGCGCGGACTCGTCGATGATCGCGTCGAGCCGCAACAGGTTCTGCGCATCGGTCAGCCGCTGCTGCCTGATCCGACGCGCCCGGACATCGGTCTCCCGCGCGCGTTTGGTACGCCGCAAGGGGTGTGCTTCGAACAGCGCGCGGGCGTACTCGGACGTCTGCAACAGGCCAGGCACCACTACGACGCTGACTTCGCGGATCTCGCTCGCTTCCGCTTCCACGTCTATGTAACCCAGGCTCTCGACGCCCAGTGCGATCCACCAGCCGCGTTCGCGGGCTTGGACGGTTTCCCCGACCAGGTCGGGGTCGAAACAATCGTAGAGATCCATCATCGACTTGACCAGGTGGACGTCGACCAGGGTCTCCCCCTTCTCTATCCGGTGCAGGGCGGACCTGGTCTTGAACAAGGCCTGGGCGGCGACGTCGAGCGTCATGTTGGCGGAAGTCCGCATCCGGGCGAGCTTCCTGCCGAGGCGGCGTCGACGGAACGGTGGTTGGGTGCTCACGACATCGAGTATGCCGGCGAAAAGATCGATTTCGGGATTCCCGGAAGTGTTCACCTCAAAGAGTGTTCGTCCCGCCAGCACAGTGGTCCCCATGGAAGCGAACCTGTTCTCGTTGGTGCCCGCGTCCGATCCGACCCTGGTCTTCGCCTGGGGCATGGAGATCGTGGACGACGACCGCACCGAGGCCGTCCTGTACCGCCGGGACCCGGGCACCGGGCGCGGCATGGTCGCCCGGCACACCTCGGCGGAAGCCGCGCTGCACCGCTGGGGCCGGCTGGTCCCGCTGCGGCTGGTGTGGGAGTTCGAGGACGACACCGCGTTCCAGGCCACCGGTGCGGCGGAACGCGGTTGAGCCGCCCCGCCGACCCGGTTCCGCTCTCCCTAACGCGGTGAGCCGGACGCCCGCACCGAGCGCAACAGGGGCTCCGGGGCGTCTTTCACGTCCACCACGCGCATCCGCCGCAACGCGTTGGTCGGCACCGGCAGCAGCAGCCCGGTGATCCGCCGCACCAGCACGGCCGTCAGGACCGCCACGGCAGCGGCCAGCAGGTCGGTGATCGCGTGCAGCAGCACCCCGTCCGCCAACGCCTCCACCCCCGACCGGAACGACCACGCGAAGGTCCCGGCGGCGAACAGCGCCGCGCCCGCCCACAGCCCCCACCACCAGCGGACCAGCCGGGACGGCCGGGGGCGGGCGTCGGCGGGCAGGCGCAGCGCGGCGTGCTCCAGCTCCGCCGCGACCGAGCCGGGCACCACCAGGTTCAGGCCGGGGACGAGCACGCCGGCGAGCACTTCGCCGTCCGACCGCGACGGCCCGTAGCCGGCGGCCGAGGCCGCCGCGTTCCGGGCCCGGCGCAGCCACAGCAGGGTGAGGACGAGACCGGCCACCGCCGCCGCGACCGCGACGACGGACGAGGCCCCGACCATCGCGTCGGACACGTCGACGGTCTCGGCGGCCAGCGCGCCGTGCCGGCTGAGCAGCAGCAGCGCGTACCGCCAGACCTCGCTGCCCGCCGCCCACAGCGCGGCGACCCCGGCCAGCACGAGGACGTGCGACGCGGTCCGCGCCAGGCGCTGCACCTGGTCCACCGAGTCGACGGGCCCGGCGGCCGTGGCGACGGACGTCGGCCAGCGCCACGCCAGCAGCGGGAAACCCCACCGGGGCGGCACCGGGTAGGACGGGGGGCCGCCGTACGGGCGCGGCGGCGGGGCCGGCTGACGGCGCGGGTACGCCCCGGGCGGCGGGCTCGCCACCCAGTCCACGCGCATCGGCTGGAGCCCCATGTCAGATGACCTCGGGCTCCGCGCCGTCGACCTCGCCGACGAGCGGCCGGCCGGCCGCCGCCCACCCCTGCATCCCGCCGTCGACGTTGGTGGCGTCCCAGCCGTTGGCGTTGAGGTACTGCGTGACCTTCGCGGACCGGCCGCCGACGCGGCACACCACGTAGAACTCGCTGTCGCCGGGCAGGTCGCCGAGCCGCTGGGCGAGCTCGCTCATCGGGATGTGCAGCGCACCCGGCGCGTGGCCGGCCACCCACTCGTCGGCCTCGCGCACGTCGAGCAGCACTTTGCCGTCGGGCAGCTCGGCGGGCACCGACGACACTTCAACGCTGGGAACGGTCACGGGGTCATGCTGCCATGCGCCCCGGTAAGCGTGGGATAAGGCGGCGCTGCGCCCCCGCCCGCCCGGCCGGACACCCGCCGCGCGCCCCACCGGCCGTCCGGCGGGGCGCGCGGATCACCGGGCTAGTGCTCGGCGGCCTTCTCGGCACCCACGCCGGTCAGCGCGCGCACCTCCATCTCGGCGTACTTCTCCTTGTCGTTCTCCTTCGACAGCACCGCGCCCAACCAGCCGAGGAAGAACGCGACCGGGATCGAGACGATGCCGGGGTTGGAGAGCGGGAACAGGTCGAAGTCCGCGTCGGGGAAGATCGCCTTCGCGTTGCCGGAGACCACGGGCGACAGGACGATCAGCGTGATCGTCACCACGAGCCCGCCGTAGATCGACCACAGCGCGCCGGCGGTGTTGAACCGCTTCCAGAACAGCGAGTACAGGATGGTCGGCAGGTTCGCCGACGCGGCGACCGCGAACGCCAGCGCCACCAGGAACGCGATGTTCTGGCTGCCGACCGCGATGCCGCCGACGATGGACACGAGGCCGATCACGATCGCCGTCCGCCGCGCCACCCTGACCTCGGCCTTCTTGTCCTCGACCACGCCCTTCTTGATGATGTTGACGTAGATGTCGTGCGCGAACGACGCCGACGCGGTGATCGTCAGGCCCGCCACCACGGCGAGGATGGTCGCGAAGGCGACCGCCGCGATGAGGCCGAGCAGCACCGGGCCGCCGAGGGCCTCGGCGAGCAGCGGGGCCGCCGAGTTCGGGCCGCTGGGTGCCGCGTTGATCTTCTCCGGGCCGACCAGCGCCGCCGCGCCGTAGCCGAGCACCAGCGTGAACAGGTAGAAGACGCCGATCAGCCAGATCGCCCAGACCACCGAGCGGCGGGCCTCCTTGGCGGTGGGCACGGTGTAGAAGCGCATCAGGATGTGCGGCAGGCCCGCCGTGCCCAGCACCAGGGCGAGCGCCAGGGACAGGAAGTCCAACCGGGTGATCGCGGACTTGCCGAACTGGAGGCCGGGGCCGAGCAGCTTCTCGCCGGCGTCGGGTGCGTTCCGCACGGCCTCGCCGAGCAGGCCGGAGATGTCGAACCCGAACTTGGCCAGCACCCACAGGGTCATCACGCCCGCGCCGAGGATCAGCAGCACGGCCTTGATGATCTGCACCCACGTGGTGCCCTTCATGCCGCCGATCAGCACGTACACGATCATCAGCGCGCCGACGACGGCGACCACGACGGCCTGGCCCAGCCGGCCCTCGACGCCGAGCAGCAGCGCGACCAGGCCGCCCGCGCCGGCCATCTGCGCGAGCAGGTAGAAGAACGACACGACCATGGTGGACGTGGCCGCCGCCGCGCGGACCGGGCGCTGCCGCATCCGGAAGCTCAGCACGTCGCCCATCGTGAACTTGCCGGTGTTGCGGAGCAGCTCGGCCACCAGCAGCAGGGCGATCAGCCACGCCACCAGGAAGCCGATCGAGTACAGGAAGCCGTCGTAGCCGTTGACCGCGATCGCGCCGGCGATGCCGAGGAACGAGGCCGCGGAGAGGTAGTCGCCGGCGATGGCGATGCCGTTCTGCGGACCGGTGAACGCGCGGCCGGCGGCCAGGTAGTCGGCGGCGGTCTTGGTGTTGCGGCTGGCCCGGATCACCACGAACAGGGTGGCGGCGACGAACGCCGCGAAGATGCCGATGTTGAGGACGGCGTTGCTGTTCACGCCCGACCCCCTTCGAGCTCGTCGCGGAGGGCCTCCGCGCGGGGGTCGAGGTTCTTGGTGGCGTGCCGCACGTAGAGGGTGGTGATGGCGAACGTGGACACGAACTGGAGCAGGCCGAAGATCAGGCCGACGTTGACGTTGCCGAACACCTTGGTCGACATGAAGTCGTGCGCGTAGTCGGCGAGCAGGACGTAGGCGAGGTACCAGGCCAGGAAGAGCCCGGCCATGGGGAACACGAACCCGCGGAGCCTGCGGCGGAGTTCGACGAATTCGGGGCGGGACTGCACTTCGACCCAGTCGGGGGCCGCCCCCGCGGGGGTCGTGCCGTCCGAGGTGTTCTCGGTGGTGCTCATGATCCCCTCCTCGCGCTTGTCGACGGTGTGAACGGCACGTGACCCTCCCGGTGCGTTCCGATACCGGCTGCACCGTAGGGAGACGTGGGTCACGTCTGAAAGACCCCGTCCGTGGACTTGCGCTCAACAGTCGGGTGATGCGATGAGCGGTAGGAATGCTGAGACGAACAACCTGTGCCGTCTGCCCCCTCGCCCGTCACCGGATCGAGGGTTTGAGATTCACCTGGCCGTGAAACGCGATTACTCGGTGCGGTCACACCGCAGGGCTGAACGGGTGGTGCCCGTCCGCTGCGCCACCACCCGCCGGGGTCACCCGTTCCCCGGGCGTCCCACGCACGACACCGACACTCCCGTGGCGAAGAGCACACCACCGGGGACCACGTCGCCGGGCCCCGGCCCCGAGCCCGGTCCCCAGACCCGCCCACGGTGGGCCCGACAAAGCCGGACGTCATTCCATCGAGTGATAAACAGGCCGTGCGGGTCGGTTTCCGGAAATCCGGCTAACGGCGGGCGGGGCATTCCCGACTAACCGGCAACTGACACGTTTCGCCTGGCAGGAGGCGTACCACGGGTTATCGGCCACCGACCGGCGGACCACTCGCCGTGTTCGGGAGCGGTGCGGCGGTCCGCCGGGCGCGGAGGACCGCCGCGCCAACCCGCGCTAATTCGACCGGGTCGGCGGGTCCTGGTGCCCGCCGCCCCGCGCCCTCTCCTCCGGTGGTGTGCCGAACCGCTGCACGTCCCGGTCGCGCATGAACCCCAGCGGGTCCGGCGCGTGGAACCGCAGCAGGATCTGGCTCACGTCCTCCGGTACGCGCCGACTGGTCAGCCGGCTGATCATCACCATCGTCAGGAACGACACCGGCACCGTCACCAGCGCCGGCATCGAGAACACCGACGGCACCCAGCCGCCCGTGTAGGAGCTCACCACGGTCACCACCTGCGACCCGATCACCAGCCCGCCGCCGACCACCAGGCCGGCGATCGCGCCCACCCACGTCAGGCCGCGCCACCAGATCCCCAGCACCAGCAGCGGGCAGAACGTCGACGCCGCGAGCGCGAACGACATCGCCACCGTCAACGACGCGTCCGCGCGCGGCAGCAGCAGCGCCAACCCGATCGCCACCGTGCCGGTCAGCACCGTCGCCCACCGGAAGTCCCGCACCTTGCCCGGCAGGATGTCCGTCGACACCACCCCCGCCACGCTCACCACCAGGCCCGACGACGTGGACAGGAACGCCGCGAACGCGCCCGCCGCCACGATCGCGCCCAACACCTGGCCCAGCACGTTCGGCTGCATCGTGGTCGGCAGCAGCAGCACCGCCGCGTCCGTCTTGCCGGTCACCAGCAGTTGCGGCAGGTACTGGCGGGAGATGACCCCCAGCACCGTCGGGAACAGGTAGAACAGGCCCAGCAGGTACAGCACGTGCAGCGCGGTCCGGCGGGCCGCCTTGCCGTCCGGGTTCGTGTAGAAGCGCACCAGGACGTGCGGCAGGCCCATCGTGCCCAGGAACGTCGCGAAGATCAGCGAGTAGGTCTCGAACAGCCCGCCCAGCCCACCGGTCTGCGGTTTCAGCCAGTTCTCGTTGCCGGTCGGCGAATCGTCCACCACCGGCACCGGCGAGCCCTGCTCGAACCGCAGCACCGTGCCCTTGCCGATGCCGTACTCGCCGGGCTGCCAGTACACCTCGCCGTCCGCGCGCCCGCCGTTGACCTCACCGGTCGCCGACAGCCGCATCGGCACCACGACCTGCACGCGCACCGGGTCGGCGGTGGTGACCGTGACGGCTTCGTGGAAGCGCAGCACGCCCCCCTCGTCCACCGACTTCGCCCCGTTGCCCGGACCGCCCAGGAACACCGCGAACAGCACGAACGTCGGCGCGGCGATCGCGAACAGCTTGCCCCAGTACTGGAACGCCTGGACCAGCGTGATCGCCCGCATCCCGCCGCCCAGCACGTTCACCACGACGATCACCGTCACCACCGCGCCGCCCAGCCACGCGGGCAGGCCGGTGATCGTGTTCAACGTCAGCCCGGCCGACTGCAACTGCGGCACCAGGTACAGCACGCCGATGCAGATCACGAAGAACGTGCACACCCGGCGCAGGTTCGTCGAACCCAGCCGCGCCTCGGCGAAGTCCGGCAGCGTGTACGCGCCCGAGCGGCGCAGCGGTGCCGCGACGAACAGCATCATCGCCAGGTAGCCGGCGGTGAACCCGATGGGGTACCAGAGCGCGTCGATGCCGTCCTTGAGCACCAGGCCGGCCACGCCGAGGAACGACGCCGCCGACAGGTACTCGCCGGAGATCGCCGCCGCGTTGCGGGTCGCCGGGATCGCCCGGCGCGCCACCAGGAAGTCCGGCGTCGTGTTGGCCCGCCGCGAACCCACGTAGCCCAGCAGGAACGTGATCGCCGCGACGAGCACGACCAGCACCAGGCTCCACAGGTTCTGGATCACCGGTCCACCGAGCTCACGAAGTCGTGCTCGTGGCGTTCGGCGAGTCTTCGGTACGCGTAGCCCACCCCGTAGCAGAGCGGGAACGGCAGCACGCCCAGCATCAGCCACGGCAGCCGCACGCCCGCCAGCTCGACGTCCGACAGGGCGGGTACGAAGAAGAACAGCAGCGGCAGCAGGGCCAGCAGCGTCAACGTGCCGCCGCCGAGCAGGAACGCGGTCTTGAGCTGCTGCCGGATCAGGTCGCGGACCAGCTTCTCCCCGACGCTGGTCTGCTCCTCCAGCTCGATGATCGTGCGCAGCACCCGGCCCCGGCCGCGCGGGTCGGCCAGCACCACCCGCCGGCGGCGGTTCTTGCGCGCCGCGACCGACAGCCAGGCATCCCGCTCACCCGGCTGCGGTTGGTCGGGCTGCCCCGGCGGGCCGGAGTGCCTGCTCATCCCCAACTGCTCTTGGGGGGCCGGACGATCCGCTCCTTGAGCTCACGGGTGTGCCGCCGGCTCACCGGCAGCTCCTTCGCGCCCTCGCCCGCGCCGATGACCACCGCGTAGCCGTTCGAGGTCATCCGCAGCTCGGTCACCAGCGGCAGCGCCACCAGGAAGGAGCGGTGGATGCGCACGAACCCCGCGTTCTCCCAGCGCTCCTCCAACTGGGCGAGCGGGATGCGGACCAGGTGGCTCTGGCCGTCGTTGGTGTGCAGGCGCGCGTAGTCGCCCTGCGCTTCGACGTAGCGGACGGTGGCGCGGGGCACGAGCTTGATCGTGCCGCCCAGCTCGACCGGGATCACCTCGTCGTCGGTGGGCTCCTGCGCGGCCGGCTCCGGCGTGACGGCCGGGGTCACCGCCACCCGCTCCACCACCCGCGAGATCGCCTTGTTGATGCGGTCCTCGTTGATCGGCTTGGTCACGAAGTCCAGCGCGCCCACCTCGAACGCCACCACCGCCTCGGAGTGCTCCACGCCGGTGACGAACACCAGCGCCGGCGGCGCGCGGAACGCGCCCAGCACGCGCGCCAGGTCCGTGCCGCTGAGGCCGGGCATGTTGATGTCCGCGAACACCGCGTCGACCGGCGGCAGGCCGGCCCGGGTGCGGTCCATCACCTCGGGGTCGTAGTCACCCCGGAGGATGCGCAGGGCCTCGGCCGCGTCGAAGGCGGTGAGGACGCGCCGAATGTGCGGGCTGCTCTCCAGCAGGTACTTGATCTCGCTCAGACCGGGTGCCTCGTCGTCCACCGCCAGAACGAGGAGGCCGGTGTTGTCGTGGGTGCTCACTGTGCCGCGCATCTTGCCCATTTACGCCGGTCTGTGTCTACGTGGGGTGGGGGGAGGGGACGGGACCGTGACCTCCGGTCACGTCACAACCCGAATCGCGACCAGCGCGCCCGCTCCTCCAGCGCGGCCAGCGCGGCCGGCACGAAGTCCCCCGATCGGGTGGTGCTGCCGGCGAGCCCGAGACGGGCGAGCAGCGGCCGGCGGGGCTCGGCGACGGCGATCTCGGCGTCCGGGTAGCGCTTGGCGACGACCGAGCGCAACGTGCCCAGCCCGTCCACGAGTCCCAGGTCCCGGGCCTTCGCACCGGTCCACACCTCACCGGTGAACAGCTCGTCGTCGGAAGCGGTGAGCTTCGGCCCGCGCCGCTCCCGCACCCACGCGGTGAACTGCTCGTGCAGGTCGACGTGCAGGCCCTTGAGCCACTCGACGTCCTCGGGCTTGACCGGCTGGAACGGGTCGAGCCGGACCTTGTGCTCCCCCGAGGTGAAGACGCGGCGCTGGATGCCGTGGCGCTCCAGCAGCCCGTCGAGCCCGAACCCGGCGCTGACCACGCCGATCGAGCCGACGAGCGAGGTGCCGTGGGCGAAGATCTCGTCACCCGCGCAGGCCAGCCAGTAGCCGCCGGACGCGGCGAGGTCCTCGCAGAACGCGAGGACGGGGACCTTCTTCTTGTTCGCGAGCTCCCGGATGCGCTCGGCGACCAGCGCGGACTGGGTCGGCGCGCCGCCCGGCGAGTTGATCAGCAGGGCGACGGCGACCAGGCGGTCGTGGCCGAAGGCGCGGGTGAGGGCGCTCTCGACGGTCTGGAGGCTGATCGTGTTGCGGGCCATGGGGGTCGGGGTGGGCGTGATCACCCCGTGCAACCGCACGGCGGCGACCACCGGGCCGCGCTCGGTGCGGTCGCTGACGATTTTGGGCAGCCGGGCCGCGATCTTGTCCGTCACGCTCATGCGACGACCTTACGTCGGCACCGGCGGACGGGGGTGGCGGAGCTAACATCGGCCGATGACGTTCAACCCGATCCGGTGGCTGGAGCGGTACGTCGAGTGGTGGGACGACCGGGGCCGGCAGAACGCGGACGGCCCGACCTCCATGCACATCTACTGGATGTGGATCATCTGGTCGGTGTGCGCGGTGGTGCTGGTGACCACCCTGGCCGTCGCCGCGTCCTGACCCCCGGACCCCCGCGCCGGTGACGTGATCAGGCGCGGACCACGGGCTGTTCCGCCGTCTCCTCCAGGTTGTGCGGCACCAGCGGGAGGTTGGTGCGGACGCCCGGCGAGTACTTGGGCACCTTGAGGATGATCTTCATGCCGGCGTCCGGTGCCGTCTCGACCACCAGGGCGTAGTCGTCGCCGAAGACCGCGCGCATCCGGTGGTTGATGTTGCCCAGGCCCACGTGCGCGCCGGTCTGGTGGGCGTCCTTCAGGTCTTCGAAGAGGCGGTCCGGGTCCATGCCCAGGCCGTCGTCCTCGACCGAGATCAGGGCTTCCGCGCCGTTGTCCTCGGCGATGATCGTCAGCAGGCCGCCGCCCGGCTTCTTCGCCAGGCCGTGCCGGACCGCGTTCTCCACCAGCGGTTGGAGGACCAGGAACGGCAGCACCACCTGGAGCACCTCGGGGGCGATCTTCAGCCGCACGTTGAGCCTCGGGCCGTACCGCGCCTGCTCGATCGTCAGGTAGCGGTGGATGTTGGTCAGCTCGTCGGCCAGCGTGGTGAAGAACCCGTCGGTCCGGAAGGAGTACCTGGTGAACTCGGCGAACTCCTGCAACAGCTCCCGCGCGTGCGCCGGGTCGGTCCGGATCAGGGACGAGATCGTGTTGAGCGCGTTGTACACGAAGTGCGGCGAGATCTGCGCCCGCAGCGCCCGGACCTCGGCCTGCGCCAGCGCCTGCCGGGACTTCTGCAACACCTCCAGCTCCAGTTGCGTCGAGACGAACCTGGCCGTCTCCTCCGCCATCCGGATCTGCCGCTTGTTGGCCACCCCGCTGACCACGATCAGCGTCCCGGCGACCTCGGACTCGACGATCAGCGGCACGATCACCGCCGAGTGCAGCGAGCACGGGCCGGGCAGCTCGCAGTCGAGCTTGCGGTGTTCGACGTGCTCCTTGTGGCACTCGCCGATGGCCCGCTCGATGTAGCTCCGCAGGAATTCGTAGTGGTCGTTGGCACCGCCGTCCCACGACAGCAACGTGCCCTCGTGGTCGGTGATGCCGACCGCGACGCACCGCAGCATCTCGCGCAGGTGCGGCGTGGCCTTGTCGGCCGCGTCCTGGGTGAGCCCTTCTCGCAGGTCGGCGGACGCCTTGGACATCCGGTGCAGCATGTCCATCACGGCGTCTTCGACCGACGTGCTCACCCGTCGGGCACGGCACAGCATCACGAAGAGGCCCAGCACGGCGAGGGTCGCGATGACACCGAGCACCGCGCGCTCGGTCAGGAGGTCACGCACGGCGTCCATGCTGTGCCGTGGAGTGGCCTCGAAGCAAGGGGGTGGCCGCCGGAACGGGTCGACATCCGGTGAATTCACCTTCGACAGGTGGCCTCTCCCGGCCGCGCCGCTCGGCCCGCCGACCGACGATCACCTGCACGTTGCGTCAGCGGCGGGGTGCGCATCTCCCCGGTCGGGCGGGTCACCACCGGATCGGGCGATCTTCGGTCACGAATCGACACCCCCGAAGCGGGAGCGCTACTTGAGCAGGCGTGACATGCGGCGGTCGGCCAGGGACTTGCCGCCGGTCTGGCAGGTGGGGCAGTACTGGAATGCCTTGTCCGCGAACGACACCTCGCGCACCGTGTCCCCGCAGACCGGGCACGGCAGCCCGTTCCGCGCGTGCACCCGCAGCCCCGACCGCTTCTCGCCCTTCAACCGCGCCGCCGACTGCCCCGCGGACCGCGCCACGGCGTCCGTCAGCACCCCGGTCAACGCCTCGTGCAACCGGTCCAGCGCCTCGGCGTCCAACTTCCCCGCGGTCGCGTAGGGCGACAGCCGGGCCGTGTGCAGGATCTCGTCCGAGTAGGCGTTCCCCACCCCGGCCATGAGCGTCTGGTCCGTCAGCGCCGTCTTCAACCGCTCGGTGCGCCCGGCGAACAACTCCCCCAGCTCCACCCGCGACACGGACAGCGCGTCCGGTCCCAACCGGGCGATGCCCGGCACGGTCCGGGGATCGGCGGTCACCCACGCCGCGAGACCCTTCCTGGTGCCCGCCTCGGTCAGGTCGAACCCCGGCCCCTCCCCCGGCGGACCCAGGTGGACGCGCAGCGCCAGCGGCCCCTTGCCGGGCTTGAGCGGCGCGGCGGACATCGTGTCCGACCACCTCAGCCACCCGGCCCGCGCCAGGTGCACGACCAGGTGCAGCCCGTCGCAGTCCAGGTCCAGGTGCTTGCCGTACCGCCCCGCCCCGGTCACCGGACGACCCCGGAGGTCGGTCCACGGCGGCGTGGCCGTCTTCAAGACCTGCAACGACGCCACGTCGACGCGGTGCACGACGCGGCCCACGGCGTGGTCGCGCAGGTGGTCGGCCAGCGCCTCGACCTCGGGTAGTTCCGGCACCCGACCAGTGTCACCCGCGAAACCCGATCAGTCGACCTCGGCCGGCCTCAGTCGACCGGCTGCAACGGTCCGTCCAGGTCCGGCAGCGAGTACATCTCGATCTTGCGGGCCACGTTGGAGACCTCGTTGCGCACGGTCAGGAACCCGCGCACGGACCCCACCCAGCGCTCCGGCGGCAGCTCGTCGGTCTTCTTCGCCTCGGCCGCGACCAGCCACGGCCGGCGCACCGCCCACCGGACGGGGAAGAACAGGAACACCAGCACCAGGGCGAAGATGAGCCACGCCGGCACGACCACGTCCTGGGGTGTCCAGGCGATCAGGATCACGCCCATCACCACCACGAACGTCAGCATGAGCACGCCCGGCCCGTGGCCGCCGCTCACGTCGTGCTCGAAGTCGGCGTCGGCGGACGGGTTGCGCCACTCGATCTGGCTGCGCACCGTCCACATCCGGCCGTCCGCACCGCGCACCAGCCGCGTCATCACCGTGCTCCTCAGGCGTCGAACGATCACTCAGCGGCCTCAACGCTACCGGCAAACGGCTACGACCAGTGGGTGAACCCGGGCGGTCGCGGGCCGTGATCAGGCCGGTCTCAGGGGTGCCGGCGTCGGGTGCAGCGTCACCGTCGTGGGGGTGACGGTGGGCGTGGCCGTGGTGGTCGTGGTGCCCACCAGCGCGGTCGGCGGTTCCGAGGTGGTCGGTTCGGACGACACCGGGTCGCCCGCGGGGTCCTGGAAGAGCCGGAAGTCGTCGGTCGTCGTGGTCACGCCGGTCGACGCACCCGGTGCGGGCACCGGCGTGGACGCGGGGGCGGTCCTGGCCGGCGGGGTGGTCACCGCGGTCCGCTCCCGGGTGCGCTCGACGGTCCGCACGGGCGGCGGTGGCGGGGACGTCTCGCTGGTCGGCACACCGGTGACGGTCGGCTGGGCGGAGCGCAGCTCCAGCACGTCGTGGCCGTTCGGGGTGTCCGGGCCGGCGTTCACCAGCGCCGGGCCGGGCGCTCCGGTGAACGAGCCCGCCAGCACGCCGAAGAACCCCACCGCGACGACCGACGCGGACGCCGCGAGCACCAGCTTGACCCGGCCGGCGAGCCACGCGGCCTTGCCCAGCACGGCGGGTCCGAGCAGGGCGGTCGCGGCCACCGGGACGGCGATGCCCGCCGCGTGCGCCCGCAGCGTCGAGCACACCTCGGTGAGCTCGGCGTGCAGGGAGTTGCAGGACGAGCAGGTCTGGAGGTGCTTGCGGATGCGCCGGTGCTCCGCGCCCTGGACGCCGCCGGCGGTGTAGTTGCCGAGCTTCGCGACCACGGAGTTGCACGCGCGCGGCCCGACGTCCTCGGCCAGGTGCGCCTGGAGGTACGCGGCGCGCAGCCCCTCGCGGGCCCGGCGGGCCAGGGCGGCCATCGCGTTGGCGCTCAGGCCGAAGCTGGGCGCGACGGCGGCGGGCCGCTCGCCCTCCACCTCGACCTGCCACAGCACGGTCCGCCAGCGCTCCGGGAGGCTGGTGAACGCCCGCGAGATCAGCGCGTGCTCGGGCCGCGACGCGGTGGCGTCCGGGAACGGCTCGACCCGGCGGGACAGCTCCTCGTCCTCCACCGGCACGTCGCGCCGCCGTCCGCTCCACTCCCACGCGACGCGGCGGGCGACGGTCAGCAGGTAGGTGCGCACGTGGTCGGTCGGCCCGGTGCCCCGGCGGATCGCCTGGAGGACGCGGAAGAACGCCTCGGCGGTCAGGTCGTCGGCCTCGGCGTGTTCACGGACGTGCCGGAGCGCGAACCTGCGCACCGCCTCCGCGTGCCTGGAGAACAGCTCCCCGAACGCCGAGTCGTCGCCGGACCTGACCCTGGCGAGCAGTTCCCGGTCGAAATCGGCATCTCCGGCCATCCCGCCCGGCACCTCCCGCCCGCACTGTGGTCCGAGGTCAAGATGCCACAGCCGGCCGGGAGCGCCCCGAAGTGATAGCGACCCGATACCGAAGACCCGACACTCGTCGTGGGCCGTTCGGCGCAGTGGACCACGCTGGGTGCCCCCGTGCGCACTGCTCGCACTCGGTGACGGGCCGGTTACGGGTAGGCGTCAGGTGGTGCGCGGCCCCCTCGCGCTGGGCCGTTCGACCGGTAGGGTCCCGCCTCGTGGGCGATTGGCGCACGAGGGCTTCGGCCCTCCTCCCCGAGTTGAGCGCCGTCGTCGAGCGCGAGTCGTGGTCCTGCCACGTGTTCCTGTCGGAGCTGTGGCAGCTCGCGGCCGAGGCGCACCGGGCCGGCGACGACGACGTGCTGCGCCGCGTCTACGGGTTCGCGCACTGGTGCTTCCACCAGCCCGAGCAGTTCCTGTCCAACGCGTCGGTGGTCAGCTTCTACGAGCACGTGTTCGACGAGTGGGAGTTGCGGGACGACGTCGCGCCCTGGTTGCCGGCGGAGGTCGTGGACCGGGTGCGACCGCTGTGGGAGTGGCGCTGGCCCGCCGAGAGGTTGTCCGAGGTGGACCGGCTGCTGGGCGCGAGCCCACCCCCCGGTCGCAACGCGGTGTGAGGCGTGGTCTATAGTTCTTCGTGTCAGGCGGATGTAGCGCAGTTGGTAGCGCATCACCTTGCCAAGGTGAGGGTCGCGAGTTCGAGTCTCGTCATCCGCTCTCCCGAAAAGGGGCCCCGGTGTGTCGCGGGGCCCCTTTTCGCATGTCCGGGCGGTGATCTGGCCCGCGCGGGACCGGCGTCGGCGGGTGATCGCCATTAGGTTTGGCGGCGAAGGTTCTTCCGACGTTCCGGAGATGGAGTCCACCACCATGGCCACCACGCGCAAGGCGACCACCCACTGGGAAGGCGACCTGCTCAACGGCAGCGGCACCGTGACCCTGGAGTCGTCCGCCATCGGCTCCTACGCGGTGTCCTGGCCGTCGCGCGCCGAAGAGGCGAACGGCAAGACCAGCCCCGAGGAGCTGATCGCGGCGGCCCACTCGTCCTGCTACTCGATGGCGCTCTCGCACGGCCTGGCGCAGGCGGGCACCCCGCCCACGCGGGTCGACACCTCGGCCGAGGTGACCTTCCAGCCCGGCACCGGCATCACCGGCATCCACCTGACGGTCGTGGCGTCCGTGCCGGGTCTGAGCGCCGACGAGTTCGCCGGGGCCGCCGAGACCGCCAAGCAGAACTGCCCGGTCAGCCAGGCGCTGGCGGGCACCACGATCACGCTGACCGCCGAACTCGCGGAGTGATCCAGGCACCGGCCCGACGCCACGCGCGCCGGGCCGGTGCCCGACACCCCGGGAGCGATTTGACCCGCGGTGAGGATGCCGGTACTCAGGGTCAATGCTCACCGCAGCGGGGGGTCCGACGCGACTCGCCATCGGCGCGCTGGCCGGTGTCGTCCTCGCCGCCCTGTTCGCGCACCGCACGCCGGCCGACGCGCCCCAGGCGGTCCAGCCGGTGGGCGAGGCGCAGGTCGTCGTGGTGACCAGCAGCCCACCGCCCGGCCGAACCACCACGACCACCGCCACGACCACCGCCGGCACCCGGCCGAGCACCACCACGACCACCACGACGACGACCACCACGACCACGGCGGGCACCACGTCGACCACGGCCGCGACCACCGCCGCGACGACGACGACCACCCGGCCGACGACCACGACGACGCGGCCCACCACCACGACGTCCGAGACCACCACCACGACCACCAGGCCGTGTGGATTGATCTTCTGCTGATTCAACCTGCCGGTGGCCCGCTCCGGGTGATTTGGCAAGATCCCGGCGTGACGTTCAGCCAGGAGCCTGACCAGTCCCCGCAGAACAAGTTCCAGCCGAGCAACGACGCGCCGACCCTCCGCATGCCGCCCGTCGCCACCCAGAACCGGCTCGCGACGACCGCGAGGGCGTCCTCCGCCTCGACGGTCGCGACGGTGGAACGGACGTCCACAGCCGGAGCGCGGGCCACCATCCCGGCCCCGGCCTCACGGCCGAGCACCCCGAAGTCCGCACCCGCCCCCGCCGTGGCCAAGGCAGCGCCCCCGGCGGTCCCGAAGGCCGCACCGGCCGCACCCGCGCCGGCCGGCCCCCCGGTGGAGGCCGTGGCGGGCGCGCCGAGGAGCGAGATCGCGGACGCGGCGACACCCGCCCCGATGGCGGGTGTCCTGTCGCCGGCGGCCGAGACCGCCGTGGAGCGATCGGCGCGCGGCTTGTTCACGCCCGCGATCCCGATCGCGGGTGCGCCCGTGGACGCGGGCGCGGCGGTCGAAGCGCCGGCGGCACCGCCCACCGCGCCGACACCCACCGCGCCGACACCCGCCGCACCCACGCCCACCGCCGCGCCCAAGCCGGTCGTCGCGCCCAAGCCGGTCAATGGGGCACAGCCGGTCGTCGCGCCCAAGCCCCAGTCCGTCGTGGCGCAACCGGTCGCCGGCATCCAGGCGGCGATCTCCACCCAGGCGGCGGTCGTGGCGAAGCCCGTCGAGAAGCCCGCGCCGCCGAGCTCGACCGCGCAGGCCGCGACGGTCGTGTTCGCACCCGTCGCCAAGCCGGCACCCACCCCGGCACCGGCACCGGCACCCACCCCGGCACCGGCACCGGCACCGGCACCGAAGGCGGTCACGGCGGTCACGGCGGCGCAGGGCGAGGACGCCGAGGCGTCCGGGTCGGCGCAGGGCGGGTCGAAGAGCGCGCTGAAGCGGCTCGCGCGGCGGATCGTCGGACCGACCCTCCTGACCAGGCGCAACTGAGCGGCGGCCCCGCCGTGGCGGGGCCGCCTTCCGGCGCACGGGGACGGGTCAGCGGAAACCCGGCGGATCTCGCGGTGGTGATCAACGTCCCCTCACGGTCACCCCAAAAATGCGGGTGTTACTCCATATAGTCCAGTAATGAATACGTCATTCGGACTAGAGCGATGTGGGTGTCGACGTCACTCCCACGCGCGTACGGCTCATCTACGGCAACGACAGCATCACAAGTGACGGATGCCCGAAGGCCCCGTCGGCCCATAGGTCACAATGACGACCGCGCGGCGACTTTGGAGGGGCGGATGGCCTGGCAAGAGGACCTGGCGGAGCTGGACAGGACGTTGGCGGAGGGTCGGATCAGCGCCGACGACTACCGCAGGCGTCGTGACGAGCTCCTGGCTTCCGCCTCGGGCGCGGCGCCGCAACAACCCCCGCAGGGCAACGGCCCGTTCGGCGCGCCCTTCCGCTGGGAGGCCTCGCAGCCTCCCCAGGGCGGCCCGAACCCGGACGCGACCCAGGTGGTGACACCCGGCCAGCCGCCGGTGCCGCCGCCGAACCCGGACGCCACGCAGGTGGTCAGCAGTCCACGACCGCCGGACGCGGAGCGCACCCAGTACGTGCGACCGGTCGCGCCCCCGCCGAACCAGTTGCCCCCGCAGCAGCAACAGCAACAGCAGCAGCCCCCGCAGGGCGGTTGGGGCGGCGGTGCTCCGCCGAACACCCCGCCGTGGGGCAACGACCAGGGCTTCGGCGTGGTCGGCGAGCAGACGCCGAGCTGGATCGCGCAGGGCCCCGAGGTGTTCGACGAGAGCAGCGGTGGCGGCGGCAAGAAGTGGCTGGCGATCGTCGGCGTGGTGCTGGTGCTGGCGCTGGTCGGCGGCGGCATCTGGTTCTTCACCACCCGCGACGGCGGCACGACGGCCGGCGGCGAGACCACGCAGACCACCGCTCCCCCGACCACGACCACGACCAAGCCGAAGGACGGCCTGGAGATCGCGAAGCTGCCCGGCGTGAGCCAGGACCAGTCCGGCGTGAAGAACTTCGCCGACGTGGTGTCCGGCAAGCTGCTCACCGCCGAGGAGAACGAGGCGTTGCAGGCGTCCGGCGCGGGCCGGTCCCGGCTGGGCGGCTCGGTGGTGTCCGGCGGCACGCTGTACACGCAGGTGCTGACCGTGCGGACGAACGGCGCGACCGAGGCGAAGACCGCCCGCGACGCGCTGGGCGTGCTCCAGGCGAAGTACGCGTTGCAGCCCTACACCGGCACGCTGCCCACGGGCGTCACGGCCTTCCAGGCCGCGCCGGCGGGCAACACCCTCGGCGTGGTGCGCGCGCACTACATCTCCAAGGACGTCGTGGTCCGCGTCCAGGTGACCGGCAAGGACTTCGCGCAGGTCACCAAGGCGTTCGACGAGTTGCTGGAGGCGCAGCTCGAACAACTGGCCGTGGATGCCTGATCGGCGGGTCGCCGGCAGCGCGGTGGTCGTCGGCGGGCCGGCCGCGGCGAGCGACCTGGCCCGCTCCTACCGGGAGCACCACCCGGACCACGACTTCGTGGTGCTGGTCGCCGACGCGTGGGAGGACGCCGGGGAACTGCCCGGCGGCACCGTGCTCGCGGCGCGCGACCTGGGCGTCCCCCGGGACGAGTACCTGCGGGCGGCGACCTGCGCCACGTCGGCCGAGCTGGTCCGGTTCGCCGCGCCGCTGCTGGTCCGGCGACTGCTCGACCGGTACGACCTGGTCGTGCACCTCGTGCCGGACTCGCTGGTGCTGGGCCGGCTGCCGGACTTCCCGACCGGCCTGACGCTGGTGCCGGCGCTGCTCGCGCCGCTGCCCGACGACGGCCGGCACCCCCGGCGGGTCGGCGGGTTCACCGAGAACTTCGTGGCGGTGGGCCGCGACGCGACGGCGTTCGCGGACTTCTGGGTCGACCGCGCCCGCGCCGACCTGGTCGCGGACACCCCGAGCGGGTGGGCCTCGGACGCCGCCGCCCTCTTCCCGCACCACGTGGCGCGCGACCCCGGGCTGGGCGTCGCCGCCTGGAACCTGCACGAGCGCGAGCCGTCCCGGGTCCTCGTGGTCGACTTCACCGGCCACGAGGACCCGTGGCTGGTCGCGCCGGGCCACGACCGCGTGCTGCTGTCCGCGCACCCGGGCTGGCGGCGGCTCTACGACCGGCACACCCCGACCGCGTCCCGCGCCGCGACCCCTTCCGCGTTCGACGCGTTCCCCGACGGCGAGCCGATCACCGACGTGATGCGCACGGTGTTCAAGGAGGCGCTGCGGGTCGAGCCGGACCCGTGGGACGACAGCCCCCCGGTCCCGCCGCCGCACGCGTTCGACGGCACCGCCTTCCGGGACTGGCTCACCTCACCCGCGACGCCGGCGCAGCGCGTGGCCGGCATGAACCGGCTGCTGCACGGCGCGTGGCGGTCCCGGGTCGACCTGCGGGTCGCGTTCCCGCACCCGCTGGACGTCCGGGACACCGGTTTCCGCGACTGGTGCGCGCGGCACGGCGTGCACGAGGGCGTGCCGGTGTGGGCGCTGCCGACGCCCCCGGTCGAGCCGGCCCCGCCGACGACGGCGTTCGGCGTGAACGTCGCCGGCTACCACACGGCGGAGCTGGGCATCGGCGAGATGGGCCGGGTGATCCTGGACGTCGTGGCCGCCGCCGGCATCCCGCACGTGTCCGTGGTGGACGAGCAGTCGGTGCGGGGCACCGTGCGCACCGGTGTGGCCGCGCCGGACTCGGTGGGCCGGCCCCGCTACCCGGTGAGCCTGATCACGGTCAACGGCGACTTCACCCGCCCGCTGCTGGAGGCCGACCCCGAGGTGGGGCACGGCCGGTACCGGATCGGGCTGTGGGCGTGGGAGCTGGAGGAGTTCCCGCCGAACATGCACCACTTCGGACTGGTCGACGAGGTGTGGACGGTCAGCGACTTCGTCCGTCGGGCGATCGAGCCGCACTCGCCGGTCCCGGTGCGGACCGTGCCGGTGCCGGTGGTGGAGCGCGCCCTGGTGCGCGCCGAGCCGCGCCGTCCCGGTGAGACCACGGGTTTCCTGTTCGCGTTCGACTTCAACAGCACCGCGCAGCGCAAGAACCCGTGGGGCGTGGTGACGGCGTTCCAGCGGGCCTTCCCCGACCGCGCGGACGTGCGCCTGGTCGTCAAGTCGACCAATGCCCACCTCCACCCGCGCGCGGCGGAACGGCTGCGGCTGCACGTCGCCGGCGACCCGCGGATCACCCTGGTCGAGCGGTACCTGAGCGCGGACGAGCTGGCCGACCTGTACGCGGCCAGCCACGCCTACGTGTCGCTGCACCGCAGCGAGGGCTTCGGGCTGACCGTCGCCGAGGCGATGATGCGCGGCCTCGCCGTCGTGGCCACCGACTACGGCGGCACGACCGAGTTCGTGGACGCCTCGGTCGGCTGGCCGATCCCGCACGGCATGACGGCCGTCGGGCCGGGCTGGTCGCCGTACCAGCCGGGCGCGCGCTGGGCCGAGCCCGACCTGGACGCCGCCGCGCGCGCCCTGCGCGAGATCGCCGACGACCCGGAGGAGGCGCACCGGCGCGGCCTGGCCGCCCGGGAGCACCTGGTCCGCACCCGGTCGTCCGACGCCGCCGCCGCGTGGCTGCGCGCCCACCTGGACGACGCGCACCGGACGTGGCTCGCCCGGACCGCACCGCCACCGCCGCCACCGCCGCGACCGCCGCTGGTGCGCGCCGCGCGCCGGGTGCTCGGACCGGCGGCCGGCCCGATCCGCCACGCGCTGGGCCGGGTGGAAGCCATACTGGGTCGGCGATGACCGTTCACGAAGAGGCCGATCCGAACGCCGGGACCGTGCTGCCGCCGGTGCACGAATCGCTGCTGCCGACCGAACACGCCCTGCACCGCCCCCGGCACAGCGCCACCCAGCGGACGTCGTTGATCTGCGCGGTGGTGTTCCTCGCGCTGCCCGCCGTGGCGTTCGTGCTGGGCGCGCACCCGCGCGAGTTCGAGAACCGGGCGCTGACCGGGTTCCCCGGCATCACCGAGATCGACCGGCTCCAGCCGTGGGCGAGCGACCACCTGCCGCTGCGCGAGCAGGCGATCGGCTTCTACGACGCGATCAGCCGGGGCGTGTTCGGCGAACCGCCCGCGCGGCCCAAGTCCGACCAGGGCGGCGCGGTCATCCCGACCGAGACCAGCAAGCCCGCCAAGCCGGAGCGGCCACCGGTGACCTTCCCGGACGTCGTGGAGGGCACGAACGGCTGGCTGTACCTGGGCAACGAGCTGGCCAGCCACTGCGCGCAGTCCCTCGGCACGGACGAGATCGTCCGCCGGCTGCGGGCGCTGCGCGACGGCGTGACGGCGACCGGCCGGAAGTTCGTCGTGGTCGTCGCGCCGGACAAGGCGACGCTCTACCCGCAGAACCTGCCGGCGGACCTGCCCGGCCGGGAGTGCCACCGCGAGGTCGTGGACGAGTTCTGGGCGGCGGTGTCCAAAGAGGACTACGTGCTGGACGTGCGGGAGGACCTGAAGGACTGGGGCGAGCGGCTCGGCTCGCCGGTCTACGGCCCGGTCGACGCGCACTGGGGCGAGGAGGGCGGCGTGGTGGTCGCCCGCCGGCTCGCCGAGAAGCTGCGGCCCGGCCTCACCTCGACGTGGCGGGTGGACGAGGGCCCGGCGTGGCAGTCCGCCGCCGACCTGCCGCCGCTGATCGGCCGCACCGGCACCACCACCGGCCTGTCCTACCGGATCCTGCCGGACGGCAAGACCTCGCGCACCCGTGACGACACGCCCCGCGACCTGGGCAAGCCGCTGCGGCTCGCCACGACCTCCGGTCCCGGCACGTTCGGCGCGCGGGTCGGCATGCTCGGCGACTCGTTCACCATCCGCACCACCAAGTACCTGGGCAGCGCGTTCGCCGACCTGACGATCATGCACCACGGCCAGCTCGCGGCGGATCGCGGCGAGGCCGCCGGGAAGATGCTCGCGGACACCGGCGCGGTCGTGGTCGAGGTCGCCGAGCGGAGCCTCGCGGGCGGCACGCTGAGCCTGCTGAACCCGGTCGTCGTGGACAGCCTGGTGCGCGAGCTGAAGGCGAAGCCGGTCCGCTGACCCGGTTGCGCCCATCCGGGCGGGGCACCTGGCCTAGACTGGACCCAGCCGCTCTCGGCGACTTCGCCCGCAATCTTCCGTTGGACGGTCCATGTCGCAAGCACGCCTGGCGGACGCCATCGTCCGCCTGGATCAGCACCGGAACCTTCACCTGCCGCTGCGCTCCCGGGACCTGTTCGGCAGATTCCTGTTGCGCCTGCTGTGGAAGCGCCAGCTCAAGTGGCAGGTGGACTTCAACCTCGCGGTCCGCGACGCGGTCGCCGCCCTGAGCCAGGGCGGCGGCGCGAGCGGCGCGGGTGGCACGAGCGGCGCGGCCTCCGAGGAGGAGCTGGAGAAGCTGCGCGCCGCCGACCAGAACATCATGGCCGGCCTCAACCAGCGGCTGTACGCGGCGATCGGCGGCGTCCGCACCGAGGTCACCGACCTGCGGCTGCGGCTGGTCGACCGGGAGACCGCGACCGACGAGGTCGCCGCCCGGCTGGACCGGATCGAACGGCGGCTGGCCGAGCTGGACTCGGCGGCGCTGGACACCCGGCTGCGGCACGCCCAGCTCGACCTGTTCCTGGACCGGGCGCGGGCCACCGCGCCCGACGTCGAGGTGACCGCCGTGCCGGACCGGGCGGCCGGTCTGGAGATCCCGGTGGCGAACCTGCTCGACGGCCCCGAGGAGCGCGTCCGGGCCGCCCGCGAGACCTACCTCCCGGTGGTCCGCGCGGCCGGCGGCCCGGTGCTGGACGTGTCGCCGAGCCGCGGCGAGTGGCTGGAGGTGCTGCGCTCGGCGGACGTGCCCGCCTCCGGCGCGTCGGCCAACCCGTTCGTGGTCAAGCACTGCGCCGAACTCGGCCTGCCGGTGGCGGAGGTCGACCCGCTGGACGCGCTGGCGCGGGCCGGGAAGCGGTCGCTGGGCGCGGTCACCGCGTTCCGGTTCGCCGAGCGGCAGGACCCGGCGGTGCTGGCCCGGTTCTTCGACCTGGCCGCGCGGGCGCTCCAGGCCGGCGGCGTGCTGGTGCTGGAGACGCCCGACCCGGAGGGGCCGGCCCTGGCCGACTTCCACGTCGACCCGTTCGCGCGGCGGCCGGTGCACCCGACGTTCCTGCGGTTCCTGGCGGAGGTCGCCGGGTTCTACAAGATCGAGGTGCGCTACCCCGACAGCGGACCGCTGGACGGGTGGCCCGAGGCGGCGACCGACGCGGCCCGGCCCGGCCGGTACTGCCTGCTCGCGTGGATGTGACCATGCGGGTCGGCATGTGGAGCCCGCTGCCGCCCGAGCGCAGCGGGATCGCGGACTACACCTACGAGCTGCTCGGCCCGCTGGGCGGGGAGGTGTCGCTGACCGCCGTGGCGCGGTCCGCCGGCGCGTCCTCGCCGGTGCCGGTGGTGTCGCCCGCCGAGGCGACCGGGCTGCCGGTCTACCAGATGGGCAACCACGCGGGCGTGCACTCGTGGATCTACCGGCGGGCGCTGGCCGAGCCGGGGGTGGTGGTGCTGCACGACACGTCCCTGCTGGACTTCCACCAGGGTTTCCACGGCGGTCTGGGCACGCGCGCGTTCCGCGACGAACTCGTCTACGCGCACGGCCCGATCTGGGGCGACCCGGGGGACCCGGCGCTGCTGCACGGGTGGCCGGCGGTCGAGGCGGACGGGACCCGCTACCTGGACGCCATGACGATGACCATGGAGCGGCGGCTGCTGGCCGCGAGCAGGGGCGTCATCGTGCACGACCCGTACACCGCGTCCCGGCTGCGCGAGCGGTACCCGGCGCTGCCGGTGTCCGTGGTGAACTCCGGCGCGCCGGTGCGCGACGACGCCGAGCGCGCGGCCGTGCGGGCCCGGTTCGGGTGGGACGACGACAACGTGGTGTTCGGCGTGTTCGGCGGCTTCAACCGGATCAAGCGGATTCTGGTGGTGGTGCTGGCGTTCGCGCAGGCGCGCCGGCGGTGGCCGCACGCCCGGCTGCTGATCGCCGGGCACGTGGACTACCCCGACGTGCACGCCGACGTGGTGCGGGCCCTGGAGCAGTACGGGCTGGCGCACTCGGTGCACCTGGAGCTAAGCCCGGCCAAGGACGACTTCGAGCGGCTGATCGGCGCGACCGACGCCGTGGTGAACCTGCGCTGGCCCACGGCCGGCGAGACCAGCGCGGTGATGATGCGGGCGTTCGGCGCGGGCCGGGCGGTGATCACCAGCGACCTGCCGCAGAACCGGCACTACGACGAGGAGTTCTGCTTCCGGGTGCCGCTGGAGCCGCAGGCCGAGGCCGAGGCGCTGGCCGCGCTGATGGAGCGGATGATCGTCGAGCCCGGCGAGGTGCGGGCGGCGGGCGGGCTCGCCCGGGACTGGGTCGCGTCGGCGGCGTCGTGGCCGGCGGTCGCGCGCCAGTACCGGGAGGCGCTGGAGGCGTCGGTCGACCACGCGCCGCAGGTCGCGCGGGCGGCGGTACCCGCCGACGTGACCGCGCCGCTGGAGATCGCGGTGCCGGGCGTGAACCTGTTCGCGGACATGCGGGCCACGACCGGGCTGTCCGAGTCGTTCCGGCGGGCCGGGGCGGCGCTGCGCGACACCGACGTCGGCCTGACCTACACCGAGTTCAACTCGCGCGCCCCGGTCCGGACGGTCGCGGTGCCGCGCGAGATGTCCGAGCTGCGCGGCGGCAAGGACTACCCGGTCGACCTGTGGATGGTGAACCTCAACGAGTTCCAGCTCATCCCGGACTCGGCGCTGGACCGCTACACGATCGCGCTGTGGGCGTGGGAGCTGCCGGAGATCCTGGACTACACGCTGGTCCAGCTACCCCGGGTGGACGAGCTGTGGGTGGTGTCGTCGTTCGTCGGCGACGCGTTCCGCACCGTCACCGACATCCCGATCACGGTGGTGCCCAACGTGATCCCGGAGGTGTCGGCGGAACCGGACCGGGCCCGGTTCGGCCTGGCCGACGACGCGTTCGTGGTCCTGTTCACGTTCAGCGCGTCGTCCAGCGACGCCCGCAAGAACCCGTGGGGCGTGATCGACGCGTTCCGCCGGGCGTTCCCGGCGCACGAGCGCGGCACCCGGGCGCACCTGGTGGTCAAGGCGGTCGACCTGGACATCTTCCCGCTGATGGCGGCGGCGCTGGCCGACGCCGTGGCGGGCGTGGGCGGGACGTTGATCTCCGACGACCTGAGCCGCGCCGAGATGGACGCGCTGCTCGCGTCGTGCGACGTGTACGCGTCGCTGCACCGCTCCGAGGGCTACGGGCTGGGCATGGCGGAAGCGATGATGCTCGGCAAACCGGTCGTGGCCACCGGCTACGGCGGCAACACCGACTTCATGCCGCCGGGCGCGGCGGCCACCGTCGGCTACGGCATCCGCCCGATCACCGCCAAGGACCACCGCTACGACAACCGGTTCGCCGACTGGTACCGCCCCGGGCAGCTCTGGGCGGAACCGGACGTGGCGCAGGCCGGCCAGTGGCTGCGGCGGTTCGCCGACAGCCCGGCGCTGCGGGCGCGCACGGGCGAACGGGCGCGGCAGGCGATCCGGGAGCACAGCGGCGCGGACGCCGTCGGTGCGGTCATGCGCGACCGGATCAGGCGCATCTACCACGAGGGCAGGCACCTCGGCGGCGTGCACCGGAGGTGAGCCCACCGCCGGCCCGGCCCGCTCGCGCGGGTCGGGTCAGCGGTTCTCCAGCTCCACCAGCCGCGCTTCCAGCGCCGCCAGCCGCCGGTTCGACCTCCCGAGCCGGAGCTCGGCCTCGCGCAGCGCGGTCCGCAGCTCCTCGATGTGCGCGGCGTCCTTGACCCGGGCCTCCTGCGCCTCGCGCACGGTGCTCTCCATCCGGCGGATGTAGCCGATCTCGGCCACCCGCGCGGCGCGCTGCCCGGCGTGCTCGGCCCGCACGTACTGGTCGAACACGTTCGCCGGCGCGGACAGCACGGTCCGCGCCTCGGTGTCGGACTCCCGCGCGTAGAACCGGTTGAGCCCGTCGAAGAGCACGAACGCGTAGCCGGCCGCGAGCATCAGCGGCTCCCAGCCCGCGTGGCTGGGCGTCGGCGAGCCGGGCTCGGTCGCCTCGACCAGGACCACCCTCGGCGCGTGCCGGGTCCAGTCCGCGCCCTCGATGACGGCCTGCTCCGCGCCCTCGACGTCGATCTTGAGGAAGTCCACCGGGCCGGGGAACTCGTCCAGCACGTCGGCGAGCGTGCGCACCGGCACCTCGACCTCGTCGACCCGCAGCTCGGCGCGGTAGCCGGTGGCCAGGTCGGCGTCCAGGGTGGACCAGCCGGAGCGGTCCGCGACGACGTGCAGGGTCGCGGTGCCCGGGGACGCGCCGATCGCGACGGCCAGCGTGACGTCCTCCGGCCGGGCTTCGCGCAGCCGGTCGGCCTGGGCCGGGATCGGCTCGATGTTGAGGCCGCGCCAGCCGAGGTCGTAGAAGTGCTTGGTCACCGAGTCCTGGACCGCGTCGGCCGCGCCGACGTCGACGTACCGGCCGGTGCCGCGCCCGTGGAACAGCCGGGCGAGCACGACGTCCTCGCCGTTCTGCGCGTACGAGATCACCGCCGGCCCGCCTTGCGCGCTTCCACGTCCAGGTCGTGGTCGACCATCATCGCGACCAGCTCGGCGAACTCGACCTCGGGCTTCCAGCCGAGCTTCTCGTGGGCCTTGGCGGCGTCGCCGACCAGCAGGTCCACTTCGGCCGGGCGGAAGAAGCGCGGGTCCTGGGTCACGTGCCGCTCCCAGTCGTCGATGCCCGCGTGGGCGAACGCGGCGCTGACGAAGTCGCGCACCCGGTGCGTGCGGCCGGTGGCGATCACGTAGTCGTCGGGCCCGTCCTGCTGGAGCATCTGCCACATGGCCTGCACGTAGTCGCCCGCGAAACCCCAGTCGCGGCGCGGCTCCAGGTCGCCCAGCACCAGGCTGTCCTGGAGGCCGAGCTTGATCCGGGCCACCGCGTTGGTGATCTTGCGGGTGACGAACTCCAGGCCGCGCCGGGGCGACTCGTGGTTGAACAGGATGCCGGAGCAGGCGTAGAGGCCGTAGCTGTCGCGGTAGTTGACGGTGATGTCGTGGCCGAAGACCTTGGCCACGCCGTACGGGGACCGGGGGTAGAACGGGGTGGTCTCGCGCTGCGGCGTCTCCCGCACCTTGCCGAACATCTCGGAGCTGGACGCCTGGTAGAAGCGGATCGGGTTGTTGGTGCTGCCGCCCGCCATGCGGATGGCCTCCAGCATCCGGAGGACACCCAGACCGGTGACGTTCGAGGTCAGCTCGGCCTGCTTGAAGCTGAGCGCGACGAACGAGATGGCCGCGAGGTTGTAGACCTCGTCCGGCTGGGTCTGCTCGACGGCGGAGATGAGGCTGGTCAGGTCCTGGAGGTCGGCCGAGACCACCTCCACGAAGGGCAGTTCCTGCTGCACCATCTCGGCGCGCGGGTTGCTCTGGCCCTTGACCAGCCCGAAGACCTCGTACCCCTTGCCGTGCAGGAGCTCGGCGAGATATCGGCCGTCCTGACCGGTGATGCCGGTGATCAATGCACGCGCCACCGCGCAAGGATAGCCGTGGGCGTGCCCTCCCCTTCACCCGATCCGGGAAGACCGGCGGGGCGGGGGTTGGCCGTCCGGGCGGCAGGCAACCCACCCGACATGTGCGACGTCTGTTCTGGTGACGACTTCCCCCGAGTGACCCGGAGACGCGGATGTGGTTTGCTGTGAGCCTGGTCACTTTGGGAGCGGTTACATTTTTCGCGCGCACGGTTTGGACGCTGCGGTGCGTCTCGAAAACAGACCGGGATCGTCCTCGCATTGAGACCACAACGTCCACCTAGGCCCTATGGCCGATTGTGCGCTTGCCGTACGATCCTTTTCAGGTCAGCAGACCTGTACCTGCTAGGGGACCTCGGATACAGAGGTAGGTGCGCCATGGATCTCGCACTGGGCAAGGTCATCGAGCTGCGCGAGAGCGGCTTCCAGTTCCTCCACCTCCGGGACGAGGGCGGACAGCTCGATCGCATCATGGCGTTCAAGCAACGCAGGGGCTTCATCGACTCCATCCTGTTCTGGTCCGAGACCGAGGCGCGCGCAGGCCGCCTACCTGCGGTTCGGGACAGCACGCGGGCCGCGCAGGCGGTCTGGATCTACGAGGGCCCGCTGGTCGAGGCCGTCGACCGGCTGCTCGACCTGCCCGAGCCGGGTTCCCGCAACGCGCCCACGCTGATGAAGCGGACCGCGTCGGACCTGGCCGTGGTGACGACGCTGCCGTTCAAGCTGAAGCTGCCGCCGGGCGCGATCGCCTGACACCGCACCGCACCCAGCCCCGCGTGGAGAACGCGGGGCTGTTCGAGTTGGTCACCCTCCGTGCATTTTATCCGGAGTGCGCTCGCCTTCCGTGACGGGAATATGCACCCTTGTCGAAGCCCTCCGGGAATGTGCGCCCAATACGCCTATACCGTGGGTTACCGGAGGTATAACAATTCCTCATACTGTCGGGTTATGGCCTCCGGGACGCACCAAACCCGATTCACGGGCGAGCGCGACCGGTGGTGCCCGATCCCCGCGCACCGGTTTCCCACCACCCGACTCCGGACGAGTCCGCGAAGTGGCCGGACCGATGACCAGGTGCCCGGCGATGTCGTCGGTCCGGCAGCCGACGGCCGGGTTGTGCTCTCCGGCCACCACTCCGGGTGAAGAACTCCACTCGGAGGAGGTAGCGAGCTTGATCCGAGGGGCCGAACTGCGAAATTTTCCGGCCATGAACCTCAGGAGCGCCACCACGGGAACGGCCGCCGTCCTCGGCGGTACCGGTGCCGCCGCCGTGGCCTTCCTGGGCGGAACCGCGCACGCACCGGAGGCGGACCCACGCCCTCCCACCGCGAACGCGGACCCGGGCGTCGGCTGACCGACACCCACCAGAGCCGGAACGGTCCCGGCCCCCTCCCCCTCGGGCCGGGGCCGTTCCAACCCCCGTCACCGCACGGCGATCCGGTCGGGCGGGGGCGATCGGGTCGGGTCAGCGACCGACGGCGTAGCCCTGGTTGCCGCGCGCGTTGGCCGCGCCGCGGAGCAGGCCGCCCTGCGGGTCGCGGGCCGCGGCGGACATCCGGCCGAGGGCCCACGGGCCCGCGTCGACGACCGCGTGGCCCCGTTCCCGCAGCGCTTCCAGCGCCGCCGCGCCCAGGCGCGACTCGACCACCAGCTCACCGGGCGTCCACGCGCGCGGGTAGAACGAGCTCGGGAACGCGTTGCTGTGCCACATCGGCGAGTCGATGGCCTCCTGGAGGTTCAGGCCGCCGACCACGTGCGCCAGCCAGAAACCGAGCTGCCACTGGTCCTGCTGGTCGCCGCCCGGCGTGCCGAACGCGGCGTATGGCGAACCGTCGCGCAGCGCCAGCGACGGGGACAGCGTGATGCGGGGGCGCTTGCCCGGGGCCAGGGAGTTGGGCAGGCCCTCGTCCAGCCAGAACATCTGCGCGCGGGTGCCCAGGCAGAACCCGAGCGACGGGATCGTCGGGGACGACTGGAGCCAGCCGCCGGACGGGGTCGCCGACACCAGGTTGCCCCAGCGGTCCACCACGTCGATGTGCACCGTGTCGCCGCGAACCGCACCCGTCCGCGAGACGGTGGGCTCGCCGAGTGCGCCGCCGCCGTCCCGCACGGCGACGGAACTGCCGGCGAGCACGTGCGCCGGGAACACCGGCGTCCGCCCGCCGGGGGACCCCGGGCGCAGCTCCAGGGACGCCGTCTCGCCCACCAGCGCGCTCCTGGCCTGGGCGTAGTCCTTCGACAGCAGGGCTTCCAGCGGCACGTCGCCGCTGTCGCCGTACCAGGCTTCGCGGTCCGCGAACGCCAGCTTGGCGCACTCCACCGCCAGGTGGACGGTCTCCTCGGTCGGCACACCGTCCACGTAGGACAACCGGTCCGCGAACGGCTCCAGCAGCCGCAACTGCTGCAACAGCACGGGTCCCTGCGACCACGCGCCGATCTTCGCGACCGTCCACTCACCGAAGTCCGCGGTCACCGCGTCCTCGTAGGTCGCCTGCCACGACGCCATGTCCTGACCGGTCAGCACGCCGGCGTGGTCCGCGCCCGAGTCGTCGCGGAACGCGGTCCGGCAGAACTCCTCGACCTGCGCCGCCACGAAGCCCTGCGACCACGCCCGCCGCGCCGCCTCGATCTGCGCCTCCCGGTCGCTCCCGGCGGCCTCGCCGGCCGCGAGCAGCCACTCCCACGTGTCGGCCAGCTTCGGGTTGCGGAACCGCGCTCCCGGCCGGGGCGGCGCGCCGCCCGCCAGCCACAGGCCGGCCGAGGACGTCCAGTGCTCGCGGAAGAGGTCCGAGACCGTCTCGATGGTCGCCGACACCCGCTCCAGCAGCGGGAACCCGTCGCGCGCGTACCCGATGGCGTACCCGAGCACGTCCCGCAGCGACCTGGTCCCGTGGTCCCGCAGCAGGGTGAGCCAGCCGTCCCACGCGCCCGGCACGGTGGCCGCGAGCAACCCGCTGCCCGGCACCAGGTCCAGGCCGAGCCCGCGGTAGTGGTCGGGGGTGGCACCGGCGGGGGCGACGCCCTGGCCGCACAGCACCTTCGGCGTGCCGTCACCAGCCGTGGTGAACACCACGGGCACCTCGCCGCCGGGACCGTTGAGGTGCGGTTCGACGACTTGCAGCACGAAGCCGGCGGTGACGGCCGCGTCGAACGCGTTGCCGCCGTCCTCCAGCACCGCCATGCCCGCGCTGGAGGCGAGCCAGTGCGTGGACGCGACCATGCCGTGGGTGCCGACGAGTTCCGGGCGGGTTGTGAACACGCGGACAACCTACGTGGACATCCCACCGTTTGGTTACCCTCGCGAACTAAATCGTGTCCTGGCGCGCGACCCCGTCCGGCCCGGCCTCGGCGGGCTGCTCGCGGCCGGGCACCCGGGCCGGCAAACCCGCGCGGCGCAAGGCATCCACGTCGGGGTGGTCGCGGGCGGCGAGGACGGCGGCACCGCCCGCCGACCCGGCCGGGCGACCCCCGGAACCCGGGCCGCTCCGTGAGCAACACCACCGCATCGGCATCCCGAACCACCAGGTGAGCGCCCTCCACGGCCCGCAGCGGGAGGTTCGCGGCCGAAGTCGGACGCGGGTCGAACGCAAGTCGGATGCGGAGAGTGAGGTGAGTAGTCCTCTGGGGGTACGCGGAACAGCCCTGGCGGCGGACGCGGGACCACGCCCCGGACGTGCATCGTTCAGGTATGGAACTGCTGCTGATCACCCTGCTCTTCGCGGGCCTGGCACTGCTCGCGGCCGTGCCCCTGGTCGCACTGCTGCACCTCTCCGACCACCGGTCGCTGAACGGGCGTTAACCTCCAGTCCCGGCAGAGCGGCGGGGCGACGGAGGGTGGGCGGCATGAAGATCGAGGGAACCGCGGCGATCGTCACCGGCGGGGCGTCCGGGCTGGGCAACGCGACCGCGCGGGCGCTGGCCGCGAAGGGCGCGAGCGTGTTCGCCCTGGACATCCGGGTGGACGACGCGGAACCCGTCGAGGGCGTCACCTACCTGGCCGCCGACGTGACCTCCGAGGAGGACGTGCGGGCGGCCGTGGACACCGCCGCCGGCTCCGGCGTCCCGCTGCGCGTGGTGGTGAACTGCGCGGGCATCGGCCCGTCCACCCGCACCGTCGGCAAGTCCGGCCCCCACCCGCTGGACCTGTACCGCAAGGTCATCGACGTCAACCTGGTCGGCACGTTCAACGTGCTGCGGCTCGCGGCGGCGGCGATGGGCGGAACCGAGCCGCTGGAGCACGGCCAGCGCGGCATCGTGATCAACACGGCGTCCATCGCGGCCTACGACGGCCAGATCGGCCAGGTCGCCTACGCGTCGTCCAAGGCCGCCGTGGTGGGGATGACGCTGCCGGCCGCGCGCGACCTGTCGTCCGTGGGCGTGCGGGTGATGACGATCGCGCCGGGCATCGTGGACACCCCGATGCTGGCCACCGTCTCCGAGGAGTTCCGGGCGGGCCTGGCGGCGGGCGTGCCGTTCCCGAAGCGGCTGGCGCTGCCCGAGGAGTACGCGCAACTGGCCGTGTCGATCGTGGAGCACGACTACCTGAACGGCGAGGTCATCCGGATGGACGGCGCTCTCCGCATGGCACCCCGGTAGTCGGCGCGGCCAGTCTGTACTGGGCAAACCCGCTTCCCGCGCCGGGGCCGGCAGCACGGATCGGGACGGCTGTTCGCCAACCCGTGCAGACGGCACCTGCGCCTGATCCGACCTCGACGAAGCGCCCCCCACAAGGTCAACGGCTCCGTCGGGAACCATCCGCCACCCCTCAGCGTTGTGTGGCAGTCAACAGGATGGGGTATTGCCCATTTACCCACACATCACTAGCCTGGAGACAGCCGCCGACACCAACTAGCCACCACCGACACTGCGACGCCCCCGTCCTTGACGAGGACTGGCCAGACACCGTGTCGCGGAGCATCCCGGGCTTCACGAGCGCGTCACTGCCGCAACAGTGACGGCTTGCTCGGCCCAGCTCGCAACCTGATCGAGGGGCTCACCATGACGACACTCGAAGGATTCCGCCCCATCACCGAAGTAGCCGCCGACGAGCGCTCGCGCATCGCATTCGGCAAGGCAGGAGTCCACAAGGACGACCGCTACGCCGTGTCGATCAACGATGAAGGCGCTATCCTGCTCACCCCGCTGGCCAGCATCCCGAAGCGGGAGTTGATGGTCTGGGAGAACGACGAGCTGAGGGCATCGCTATTCCGCGGCCTGGCAGACGCCGCAGAGGGCAAGGTGCAGAAGCTCGACTGGGTCACCGCTGACGTCGAGATCGACGAAGAGGACGAGTGAGCGCTCCACCCTACGAACTCCGGTACACCGCCGAGGCTTCAGCAGTTCTAGAGGATCTTCGAGGGAAGCAGCAGTACGCCAAGAAGCTCAAGAAGATCCGGAAGGCGCTGGCCCAACTGGAGAAGTCGGGCCCGCGCTACCCGGCATTGCGCTCGCACCAGTACCAGTCAGTGCCAGGGCCGAACGGCACTCAGCTGTGGGAGTCCTACGTCGAGAACAAGACTCCCTCAGCTTGGCGGATGTGGTGGATCTACGGCCTTGAGGAAGATCAGATCACGATCGTGACGATCGGACCGCACCCGTAAGCAGCCTGCACTTCGTCAGGACATCCCCTCCGCAGGGGTCTTCGCCACAGGCCCCGCCTGTACCGCGAGTCCGCGCGGCCTCTCCGGGGTCGATGTGCCCCCGGTGACGGCGTTCTCCGCACCCCCCGCTGGTCGGTCAGAGGTCGCCGGCGAACGGGAGGTCGTCCATCGCGTCCGAGGTCATCCACTCGCGCAGCGCGTGGGTGGCCCGGACGTCGTCCTCGTTGTACTCCAGCAGCCGCCGCCGCTGGTCCGGGTCGGGTGGCGGGCCGTCCACGCCGACGGCGTCGCGGTACCAGCGCATGGAGTTCTCGCCGCCCGCCTCCGGGTCGCGCCAGGAGAACCCGGCGACCGGGGCGATCGTCTTGAGGCCCTTGCCGTGGGCGCACAGGAACTGCCGCTGGACGATGCCGAACAGGTCGACCCACGAGTCGGACGTGATGAACTCGCGCACCTGGGCTGCGGTCGGGATGCCGGGCCGCCCCTTGAACCGCTCGGCCGAGCCGAGCAGCCAGCGGTTCTCGGCGAGCTCGTTGTAGCAGTACGCGCGGAAGGTCAGGCCGCGGGCGCGGGCGCGCAGCCGCACCCCGGTCAGCCAGCCCCAGAACTCGGCGAACGACCTGGCCTCGTCGTCGCACGGCAGCGGGTCCCAGGTGGCGAACGCGCGGTAGCCGGGCTCCTCGCCGACGTCCGCGCCGGACAGCAGGCAGCCCCACAGGTACGCGCCGAGGTCGCCGAAGCTCTCCATGTCGACGTCCACCTCGACGTCCGCGCGCGGCACGTCCATGGTCGGCACCCGACGCACGACGGTCAGGTCGCGCAGCCACGCCCGCGCCAAGACCACCGCGTCCGGGTAGAGCATCCCGACCAGCGGGGTGACCGGCTCCACCCCCGGGTCGAGGGCGGCCAGGTCGTCCACCGTGGACACACCGGTCTTGCGCAGCGCCACGGCGTCCTCGCCGCGCACGACCAGGCTCACGTCCCGCGCGGTCCGCAGGTCGACTTCGCACACCGGCCACCACGGGCACGACCGGCACTCCACGATCCGCGACGGCCGCGCGAGCGGCTGCGCGCCGGTCGCGGCGGCGGAGGCCACGGACAGCCGGTCGGAGAACCGGGAGTCGTACTCGGCCAGCGCGGTCCGGCCGCCGGGCCAGGTGGGCGCGTCCAGGTCGTGCCACACCACGACGTCGCCGTCCATGCCGACCACGCCGCCGTAGGAGCGGCCGGCGGCGGCGAACCCGGACGCCTGGAGCTGGCGCTGGGCGTGGGCGAGTCGGAGCTGGTCACGGGGCTGCGGGCGGATCTTGCGCAGCGGGTCGACGCGCGCGCCGCCGGGCAGCGGGTGGGACAGCGGCGAGGTGCGCGCGCCGGTGCCCGGGTCGGTGACCTTGTGCCGCACGACGAGCACCGGCACGTACCCGGTGGTGTCCTTGACCAGCAGGTCGATGCCGCCGCGCCGGCCGCCGCGCGGGTCGCGGGGCAGCGCCGCGCCCCAGATGAACCGCACGCCGGCCCGCAGGGCGGCTTCGGTGACGCGTTCGCGGTCGGCACCGGGCACGTCCTGCGGGATCTCCATCAGGTCGGAACCCACGACCCGGCCGAGCGCCTCGGCGACGACCCGCCGGTGCTCGGTCGCGTCGGCCTTGCGGAGCAGGCCGGTGGGGTCCGGGGGCGCTGTGGGCGCGTCGCGCATCGCCGGATCGTGTTCGAGGTGCACCCGCCGCCGGCAACGAGTGACCACGCCGGCGTCCAACTGCACCTGGGAAGTCACGGCAAGCAGGGTATGCCGCCGCGCCGACGCTTGTACCGGCAACCTGATGGACCGGACTCGATCTTCCGTGCGGGACAGCGGCCCGACCTCTACTGTTCCGGTCAGGAGGTGCGGCGATGGCACGCGAACGGAGCAAGGGTTTCACCCCCGGCCGGGCGAGGAACCTGGTCGGCGTGGCCAAGGTCGTCGCCCCCGCGCTGATCCCCGTGGTCGCGCCGCTGGCGGCCCGCGCGGCGGCGGCGGTGGGCGACCGCTACGACCGGTACCGCGCCCGCAAGCTGGGCGTGCCGGTGGACGAGGTGACCCGGTACTCGGGGCACGGCGCGCGGCTGCACGCCCGGATCGCCGGTTTCGCGCAGGCGCTGGAGGCGGTGCGCGCCCAGGACCGCGACTACGTGGAGTCCACCGAGGCGCGCCTGACCCAGCTCACGGCCGCCGTGCGGGCGGCCGAGCGGATGCCCTCGCCACGCCGCAAAGCCGCCCACCGCGCCGTGGGCACCGACCTCGACGCGCTGGAAGCCGAGCTGCTCAAGCGTCTCGGCGTGTCCTGACGATCTGCTCCACGGTGCGCGACGCGGCCCCCTCCGACCCGTGGACCACCTCGTCCATGACCTCGGCGACGCGTTCCTCCCGGCGGATGAGCGGGTCGGTGCGCAGGTCGCGGGCCAGCGCCACGCACAGCCCGACCATGACCACCGCGAACGGCAGCGCGGCGATGATCGTCAGGTTTTGCAGCCCGGTCAGTGCGTTCGAGCCGCCGACCAGCAGCATCACCGCGGCGACCGCGCCGGTCAGCACGCCCCAGAACACCACGACGCCCTTCGACGGCGCGATCGAGCCGCGCTCCGAGAGCGTACCCATCACCACCGACGCGGCGTCCGCGCCGGACACGAAGAAGATGGCCACCAGGATGATCACCAGCACGACCGCGACGCTCGCCAGCGGGAAGCGGCCGAGCATCGCGAACAACTGGCTCTCCGCGGAGGCTTCGCCGGCCAGGTCGGTGCCGGTGCGCTGGAGGTGGATCGCGGTCCCCCCGAACACGCAGAACCACACCAGGCTGACCGCGCTGGGCACGCCGATCACGCCGGCCACGAACTGCCGGATGGTCCGCCCCCGGCTGATCCGGGCGATGAACATGCCGACGAACGGCGTCCACGAGATCCACCACGCCCAGTAGAAGATCGTCCAGCCGGCCAGCCACGCCTCGGTGGCGTCGCCGCCGGACGCCGCGGTGCGGCCCGCCATGTCGGCCAGCTCGCGGAAGTAGTCGCCGATCGCGGTCGGGATCAGGTTCAGCACGAACACCGAGGGCCCGACCACGAACACGAACACCGCCAGCACCACGGCCAGCACCATGTTGGTGTTCGACAGCCACTGGATGCCCCTGGCCACCCCGGACACCGCCGACGCGACGAACACCGCGGTCAGCACCGCGATGACACCCACCAGGACGGCGTTGCCGACCTCCCAGCCGGCCGTGGTGAGGCCGCTGCCGATCTGGAGCGCGCCCAGGCCCAGGGAGGCGGCCGAGCCGAACAGGGTGGCGAAGATGGCCAGCACGTCGATCGCGCGGCCGGCCGGGCCGGCCGCGCGGCGCGGCCCGAGCAGCGGGGCGAAGGCGGCGCTGATGAGCTGGCTGCGACCGCGCCGGAAGCTGCCGTAGGCGATGGCCAGGCCGACCACGGCGTAGATCGCCCACGGGTGGACGGTCCAGTGGAACAGGGTGGTCGCCATCGCGTTCTGGAGGGCCGCGTCGCTGCCGGCGGGGACCGTGCCCGGCGGCGGTTTCACGAAGTGGGACAGCGGTTCGTTGACCCCGTAGAACATCAGGCCGATGCCCATGCCCGCGCTGAACATCATCGCGATCCACGAGACCGTCCTGAACTCGGGCCGCTCGTCGGTCCGACCGAGCGGTATCCGGCCGTACCGGCTGACCGCGAGCCACAGCGCGAAGAGCACGAAACCCGACGCGAACAGCACGAACGCCCAGCCCAGGTGGCGGATGACCCAGTCCAGGGCGGCTCTCGACGCCGCCGCGAGGGACTCGGTGCCGAGGACACCCCACACCAGGAAGGCGACCGCCACGGCGGCGGCCACGCCGAAGACGAGCGGGTCGACGCGGCCGGGGCGTCGGGCCCCCGGCTCGCCGGGCAGCGACTGTTCGACGGGTTCGGGCACGGCTTTCACGGGTAGCCCTTACCGCCGTCCGGCGCAACCCGAACCCCCCGACCACCAGAGCGGCTCACACCTTCGAGCGCTGGTCTCCTACGCTCTGCGCATGACCAGACGTCCGGCCTCGACCCGCTTCGCGCGGGCCGTTCTCCTGGCCGTGACGTCCGCCGCACTCAGCGTGGCCGCGCACGGGGCGGCCGGGGGCGACCTGACCGAGTTCGCGCCCGCGCTGCCGCTGACCGCGCTGATCGCCCTCGCGGGCACGGCGCTGGCCGAGCGCGGGCGCAGCCCGTGGACGATCCTGGCCACGCTCGGCGTGGCGCAGGTCGGCCAGCACGCCCTGCTCAACCTGGGCCACCACGTCCCCGAGGGACCCGGCACGGGCTTCGACCCGCTCGCCATGACCGCCGCGCACGCGGTGGCCGCCCTGCTCACCGGGCTGCTGCTGGCCAGGGCGGACAGCGCGCTGTCCGCGCTCGCGTGGGCGGTGTCCCGGCTGGCCCCGGTCCTGCTCTCGTTCGCCCCCGTCGAGCACCGGACGTGCCCGCTGCCGTCGTCCCCGACGCCGGACACGTTGACCGCCGTGGTGCTGCGGCGCGTGAACGGCCGCAGGGGCCCACCCGCACTCCTGATCACCCGACTCGGCTGACCCCCCCTCTGGTAATCAGGAGAAGCACCTTCATGTCTGCACATCGATTTGGCGCGCGCACGTTCGCCAAGGGCGGTGCCGTGCTCGCGGCGACCGCCTTCCTCGCGCTGGGCACGGCGGGCCCGGCCTCGGCGCACGTGACCGCGTCCACCCCGAAGGACGCCGTCCAGGGCGGCTACACCAAGGTCACCATCCGGGTGCCGAACGAGCGCCCGGCCAACGGCACCGTGAAGCTGGAGCTCACGCTGCCCGCCGAGTACCCGCTGGCGTCGGTCAGCACCAGGCCCACCGCCGGCTGGAAGGTCGAGGCGGTCAAGGCCACGCTCGACAAGCCGGTGAAGGCCCACGGCGCGGAGGTCACCGAAGCGGTCCGCACGGTCGTCTGGACCGCCGACCCCGGTGTCCGGATCGAGCCGGGCCAGTTCAACGAGTTCGACCTGTCCATCGGCCCGCTGCCGGACAACACCGACAAGCTGGTCATGCCGACCAAGCAGACCTACGACAACGGCGAGGTCGTCGACTGGAACACCCCGCCGCCCGCCGAGGGCGGCGAGGAGCCGGAGAAGCCCGCGCCGGTGCTCAACCTGGTGAAGAAGGCCGAGGGTGCCGACCACCACGGCGAGGCCACCGCGACGGCCGGGTCCGACGACCACGCCGCCGGCACGCCGGGCCAGGACACCACCGCCCGCTGGCTGGGCGGCGCGGGCCTGGCCGTGGGCGCGCTGGGCCTGGGCTTCGGCACCGGGGCCGTGCTGCGGTCGCGGCGCGCGGGCAAGCCGACCGCATGAGGCGGGCGCTCTTGCTGACCCTGGTCGCGCTCCTCGCGGGCGGGCTGGCGCTGCTCGGCTCCGGCACCGCGCTCGCGCACAACGTGCTGATCAGCAGCGACCCGAAGGACGGCCAGTCGCTGGAGGCCGGACCGGCGGAGATCACCCTGGTGTTCGACCAGCCGGTGCAGGGCGGTGACAAGTTCAACACCATCACCGTCAAGGGTCCCGAGGACTCCCGGTGGGAGGACGGCGGCGAGCCGGTCATCCGGAACAACTCGGTGGTCTTCAAGGTCCGCCCGCTCGGCCCGGCGGCCGAGTACCAGGTGGGCTACCGCATCCTGTCCGCGGACGGGCACCCGGTGTCCGGGAACCTGAAGTTCACCACCACCAAGGCCGGTCCCGGCACGCCGAACGCGGCGACCGAGACGGCCGAGTCGTCCGCGCGGTCGTCCGAGGAGGACGGCGGCGTGCCCATCTGGGTGTGGATCGTCGGCGCGGTGGTGCTGCTCGGCGGCGGCGTGTTCTTCGCCCTGCGCGGCGGCTCGGGTGGTCCGGGGGAGTCCGCGCGGCGATGACGACGAACCGGACCACCACCCCCGCCAACCGGTACTGGGTGCTGGGCGGCCTGCTCGGCGGCGGTGCCGTCGGCGCGTTCCTGGGCCTGGGCCTGTCGACGACCCCCGTGGACGTCGGCATCGCCGAGCCGGGGGTGGTGGTCCAGTTCGGCCAACCGCTGGTGCGGACCCTGCTCGACCTGGCCGCGACGGTCGTCGTGGGGCTGAGCCTGCTGCCGAAGCTGCTCGGCTTCTCCCGGCCGAACCTCACCGAACCGGTCATGCGCGTCGCCCGCCCGGCCGCCGTGGTCGGTGCGGCGGTGTGGGTGTTCACCGCGCTGGTGTCGATCGTCGTCCGGGCCCACGAGACCCGGCCGGACGTGGCCGTGACCATGGACTCGGTCGTCGACTACGTGCAGCGGGTCGGCGCGGGGCAGGGGCTGCTGTTCAGCGCGGTGTGCGCGGCGGTCTACCTGTGGATCGGCGTCCTGGCGGTGCGCAGGGGCGAGTCGGTACCGGCCGAGCTGCGCATCCTGGTCGCCATGTTCGGGCTGCTGCCGCTGCCGGTGACGGGGCACGCGTCGAACTGGAAGTACCACGACTACTCCATGATCTCGATGGAGCTGCACGTGCTGGGCGCGGCGGCGTGGACCGGCGGGCTGGGCGCGCTGGTCGTGCTGGTGGCGCACCGGCGGGGGTTGCTGGCGGAAGCGCTGCCGAAGTTCTCGAAGCTGGCCACGGTGAGCCTGGTCGTGGTGTCGGTGACGGGGCTGTTCAACGGGCTGCTGGAACTGGCGCTGAACCCGGTGAACACGCTGCCCGGGTCGTTGTTCACCACCTCGTACGGGCTGATCCTGGTCGGGAAGATCGCGTGCGCGGCGGTGCTGGCGGTGCTGGGGGCGAACATCCGGTGGCGGATGCTGCCGCACATCGCGCGGCACAGGACGACGGCGATCGTGGGCTGGGCGGCGTTCGAGCTGACGGTGATGGGCGTGGCCTTCGGCCTGGCCGTCGTGCTGTCCCGCGCCCCGGTGGCTTAGCGACGCCCCGCGTCGTTCCGGCCCGACGACGTCCGCCGCGCGGGAATGTCGTACCCACCTGATCTACTCGGCCCGTGGATCGACTCACCCTGGTACTGGGAGCGACCGGTTCGACCGGACGGCGGGTGGCTGCCCGGCTCGGCGCGCGCGGGCACCCCGTCCGCAGGGCGTCGCGGCGCGGCGACGTCCCGTTCGACTGGACCGACCGCGACACGTGGCGGCCGGCCCTGGCCGGGGCGCACGGCCTCTACCTGATGGCCCCGCACGAGCTGCCCGTCGACCCGGCCTTCCTGCACGAGGCCGTCGAGCAGGGCGTGCGCCGGGTCGTGCTGCTCTCCAGCCGGGGCGTCGAGGAGATGGGCGACGAACGGCTGCTCGCCGCCGAGGAGGAGGTCCGGGCCTCGGGCACCGACTGGACGATCGTCCGCCCGGACTGGTTCGCCCAGAACTTCGACGAGGGCTTCTTCCGCCCCGCCGTGGACGCGGGCCGGCTCGCCGTCCCCCTCGGCGACACCCCGCAGGGGTTCGTGGACGCCGAGGACATCGCGGCCGTCGCCGCCACCGCGCTGACCGCGCCCGGCCACGAGGGGCGCACCTACGAGCTGACCGGCCCGCGCGCGCTGACCTTCGCCGAGGCGTTCGCGCTGATCGGCGCGGCCTCGGGCCGCGAGCTCGTGTTCGACGGCTCCCCCGAGGGCTACCGGGCCCAGCAGGAGCACCTGGGCGCGCCCGCCGGGCAGACCGAGGCCGAGATCGCCGCCTTCGCGCGCGTCCGGCCCGCGACGACCACCGATGCCGTCGCGGCGGTCACCGGGCGGACGCCGATCGACTTCGCCGACTACGCCACGCGGGTGTGGGGGGTCGTGCGGTGAGTGGACCGTTCGGCGCGGTGAGCTGCGCCGAGCGGTCTAGTCGCTGACCAGCCGCGCGGTCGGGTCCTCGCGCAGCCTGCCCAACGCCGCCACGGTCCGGTGACCGCGCCGGTCGAGCTCCTTCGCGTCGATCCAGCCCTGCGCGAAGTAGCGGTAGTCCTGGGCGAGCGCGACCAGCTCGGCGAGGTAGTCGGCGGACCGGCGACGCCGTTCCTCGTCGAACGACGCGAGCAGCGGCAACTGGGTGTCCACGACCTCGTCCAGCATCCGCGCCGCCTCCAGCGCGCGCTTCGTGCGCCTGCGCCGAGCACCCACCACATGTCCGAACACGTGCACCTCACCGCAGTCACGCAGCCCCGTCGCTGCGTGAGTCGGAATCGGCGGTCCGGGCGTTACCGGTTCGTTCCCCCACGCGCGCGCGTCAGCGGTAGGGCGACCACGGCGTCGTGGTATCGCCCAGCCGCAGCGCGGTCAGGCGTCGGCGCAGCTCGTCCCGCACATCGGGGTGACTGCGCAGGATCGGCAGCACGCTGGTGGTGAGCTTGAGCTCCCGGACTTCCCGCAGCACCGGGAAACCCGCCCACCGGGTCACGTCGAACCCGTACACCCCGGCCATCTGCCGGTACCACCGCGCGGGGTGGCCGAACCGGGCCACGCCGATCGGCAGGGTGCTCAGGTCCCACTCCCTCGGCCCGTGGCTGGTGGAGTCGAAGTCGCAGAGCACCGGCCCGTGCGGGCTGGGGATGAGGTTCCCGGGGTGCGCGTCGCCGTGCACGACGCCCTCCGGCAGCGCGGTCGTCAGGCCGGCCAGGCGCTCCTCCAGCGCGGCCACCCGCTCCTCCAGGAAATCGCGGTCCGGCGTCGACAGCTCCTCGGCATCCGCGATGCGCCCGCGCACGTCGTCCAACGGTGTCCAGCGCGGCAGCGCGAACGGGGGCGCGGGCAGCGAGTGCAGTCGGCGCAACAGGTTTCCCAGGTCGCGGCCGTCGACGGGCGGACCGCCGGACGGCACGGTGTGCCAGATCGTCGCCTGGTGCTCGCCCACGGTCAGGGGCTGCGGGAACTCCTCGACCAGCCGCACCGCGGGCACGTCGTGCGAGGCCAGCCAGCGGGCCACCCGCACGACCTTCGCGGCCCGGTGCCGCAGCGCCATCGACCCGACGATCCGCACCACCACCCGGTCGGCGGGGAGGTCGAACACGGCGTTGGAGGTGAACTTCACCAAGCGGGCGTCCCGGTGCGCCAACCCGAGGTCGGCGCAGATCCGCTCCAGCACGGTGGTCAGCGTGGCAGGGGTGAACCTGCCGTTCAGCCCGACGCCCAGGATCAGGCCGCGCTGTCGGTGCCGGTGAACTTGGCGACCCGGTCGGCCAGTTCACGTGCGTCGGGGTTGTTGCGGCGCTTCTCCGCCTCGACCTGCAACGGGAGCATGCGGTCCTTGGTGCGCACCGACTTCAGGCCCTCGGACAGGTCGATCGCCTGCTTGCCGATCCGCGCGCCGTGGTCGATGTCGCCCTCCAGCAGGTGGTTGATCGACAGCGAGGTCAGGTTGAACGACCGGCTGCGGCTCATCTCCTCGCCGAACCCGTTGATGGCCTTGGACAGGGCCGGGATCGCGATGCGGGTGTACTTCTTCGCGTCGACGGTGAGCGCGAGCTCGGTGTGCACGGTGCCGATCATCGCCGAGAGGTCGTTGGAGTCGAAGAACTTCGCCCACGCGGGCGCTTCGCCGATGTTGGCGCGCGCGAACTCGTCGCGGGCCCGGCCGAGCAGCTTCAGCGCCTGGTCGTCGGAGCCCATCTTGGCGTAGGCCCACGCCTCGTTGGCGCACAGGATGCCGACCGCGAGCTCCGAACCGGAGTTCTGCGCCGCGAGCTGACCGAGCTGGAACACCTTCAGCGCGTCGTCGGGGGCGTTCTGGTGCAGGTAGACGCGGCCCATCCGGTACAGGATGTTCGCGACCAGCTCCTCCTTGCGACCCTGCTTCGCGAGGCCGAGCGCCTGGCCGAAGTGGTTGCGCGCGGAGTCGTACAGGCCGGTGTCGAACGACGTCCAGCCGGCCAGGTTGTGCAGGTCGGCGAGGGCGACGTAGAGCCGCTCCTTCACCAGGTCGGTGGCGTTCGCGCCGAGCATCTGCTGTCCCCAGGAGAGCTGGGCGACGACGGCGTCGCGGCACGAGCCGCCGCCGTACTGGTAGTCCAGGGTGCGCAGCGCCCTGGTGGCCGCTTCCACCTGTCGGACGTCGGTCATGCCGATCCGCCCGGGGGCCGGTGTCTGCGCGGGCGACGATGCCCAAGACCCGGAGTCCGTACCGAACACGGCCGCGCCCACGGTGATGGCGGCGGCGTGCGCGAGGAACTTCCTTCGCTTCACCGACTCGTCCTCCTCAGACTGGGGTGGCTCCGCGGTCGCGGCCACCCGCACTGCTGTGGCCTCGTCGTAGGCGAGACCCATGTACCCCCTGGGGACACCCAGGCCCTGGGCGATCCGGGCCAGGACGTCGTAGGCCATGACCTGACGACCCTTGAGGATCTCCGAGACCTCGGACTGCGACTGGCCCGTCAGCGCCGCGATCTGGCGCTGGGACACGCCGTGCCGTCGGAGCAGCCGGTACACCGAACTGATCTCGCGTCTGGCCAGCGCGTCCCGCATCTCCTGCTGGTCCCAGACATCCGGCGTAACAGGAGAGCTTTGCGAACCGATGGTGTTCAATTGCGCCCCCTCACAGTCCTTTGGGCGTCATCGGCAGAGTAGGGGCACTCCCCCAAGTGCAGGAAGTGCTGATCGGCGAGGCTGATCGGCCCTGCCGAACTCCACCGACCGCTTACCGTGGAACGACCACCGGCCAGCGCTGTGACGTCCCGATCCGGGTTGAATCATCGCAATCTGAGTTCCGGTAAGCGAGTGAGTACGGAGAGGAACTCGGCTGTGGACCTGATCGAGCGGGCGGTGACCACCTCAGGTGGGTCGGCAGCGCGCGCCGTCGCCACGGCCACCCCTTCTCCGGTTTCCCCGACTGTCCGGGAGTCGACCGACCTCGACTCCGGATGGCGCGGCTCGACCGGGCAGCGTCGCTGGTGGCGGATTCGTTGCAGCGACGTGGTGGACCGGGAGCGCTGCCTCACCGTGTTGGTCGACCGGGGCCGCGTGGTCCTGGTCGGCCCGCCGGGTGAGACCGCGGTGCTCTCGGCCGATCAACTCGTACAGCTCAGGGCCGCGCTACGCGAAGCCGCCGAGCAGGCGGAAAGGTGACGGTGACGTTTCGGTGGACGAGATCCTCGGACAAGTTCTTCGCAACGCGGTGTGGGAGAGGTTGGACCTGCTCAACGAGCTGGCCAACGAGGCCGACGCCCCGTCCCTGCTCTCGGTGGCCCGCTCCGAGCTCCCCCGGCTGACCGAGGGGTGGCGGGCGCTGCTGGCCTCGCACGAACCGGACGAGAAGGGCAACTGCCCCGAGTGCTCCGGTCGGTGGCGGCAGCAGAAGAGCCCCTGCTCGGTGTGGCGCGCCGCGTACGAACACCTGGTCGCGGGCGGTTTGGCCCCGCGCCCGGCTCGGCACCTGCGCTCCGCGCCGGTGACCCCTCCGGTCACCCGGTCGCGACGTGCGGCGGTGGCCCGAGCCCACTGACGGGCGGCCCCGACCTGTCGTTCCCCCGACGCGACACGGTCGAGCACCCGCCTACTGGCCGGCGGTCCGGGACGTGCGAACCCCCGACCGCGACGAACGGACCGCCGGCCGGCCACAACTCCACAATCATCCGCGGGCCGGTGTTGTGCACCTCCCTCCCCGACCGGCACTGGTCCGCGGGCACCACGTCGGCCCCGAATGTCTGCCCCTCCCGCGCAGACATTCGGGGCCGGTTCCACGTTCGGCCCGGGTCCCGACATCGGTCGGGCGCGGAGCCGGGTCAGCGCCGGGTGCCGGTGCGCCAGGTCAGGTAGCCGGCGACGCCGGGCAGCACCCGGCCGACGAGCTCGAAACCCTTCAACTGCCACGGGAACACCCGCTCGGCGCGGTCGCGCTCCACCACCCGGACGATCTCGGTCGCCACCCGGCGCGGGGTCACCGTCGGGATCAGCCGGGCGATGGCCGGGATGCGGTCCTCGGAGCCGGGGTTGTTCGCGAAGTACCGGCTGCTCACCTTGCCGGGCACGACTTCGCTCACCCCGACGCCGGTCCCCCGCAGGTCGAGCCGCAGGGCGGCGGTCAGCCCGCGCAGCGCGTAGCGGGACGCGGCGTAACCGGTCGCGCCGGGCCACGGCAACCGCGACGCCGGCGAGTTCACGGTGACGATCCGCCCGCTCCCGCGCTGCCGCATCCCCGGCAGGAACTCCCGGGTGAGGTGCAGCGCCGCGGTGAACGGCAGCGCGGTCATCGCGACGAGCTCGGCGGTCGGCGTCTCGTCCAGGAACAGCCACCGCCCCGCGCCCGCGTTGTTGACCAGCACGTCCGGCACGCCGTGCGCGGCGACGACCTGCTCGGCGAGCGCGCGGACCCGGTCGACGTCCGCGAGGTCGGCGGGGATCGCGACGGCACGACCGCCGAACCCGGAGATCCGCTCGACGACCGCGTCGAGCGCCTCGACGCCGCGAGCGACCAGCACGACGAGCGCCCCGCGCCGGGCGAACGCCTCCGCCGCCGCCGCGCCGATGCCCTGCGACGCCCGGTGACCACCACGGTCCGACCTGACAACTGCACGAATCCTCCTGGGCGAACGGGTAGCGCGGCGTGGTCCGAAGAGGAGCTCCGGCCCGGTCGTCCACACGGGACGGCGCGCGCGGCGGTGATCGCCAAGTCGCCGTCCAGCAGCGGCAAGCGGTCGGCCGACTCCACCGGGTAGTCACCGGCCGGCGACGGGTCGGTGAACAGCCAGTTGTGCGGGTTGGCGCAGGAGGTGGTGCTCACGGCCCGTGCGCCACTCGCCCGCAACGCGCGCACCGCGAGCCCGTGTGCGAGGTTGAGGTGGTGGACGACCGGCAGCGCGTCGTGGAGCAGGGTCCGTCCCGGCGCGTGCCCGCCGACGGTGGTCGTGGTCGCGCGCGACCTCACCGGTGTCGCCGTTCGGCACGGTCCGCCTCCAAATATGAAAGTAATTCGCATTGTAGGCGTGTTGCGCCCCAACCGGAAGTGCGGCGGCCGGGGAACCGGCACTATGGAACCCCGCACACCACCTACCAGGAGTCGCCGTGACGAGTTCGACCCCACTGCGCCGGCAACCGGTGCAGCAGCGCAGCGCCAAGCGCGTCGAGCGGATGCTCGAAGCCTGTGCCTCGCTCATCGAGGAGGTCGGCTACGACGGCGTGACAACGACGCTCATCGCGGAACGGGCCGGGGTCGCGGTCGGCTCGCTCTACCAGTTCTTCCCCGACAAGCGGGCCGTCGTGCAGTCGCTGACCCTGCGCAACCTGGAGAAGTTCATCGAGACCGTGGACGGCCGCTTCACCTCGACCACGCTGGAGCACTGGTGGGACGCCGTCGACTCGATCTTCGACGTCTACGTCACGATGCACCGCGAGGTGCCCGCGTTCAGCAAGCTGCACTTCGGCGACGTGGTCGACATGCGCCTGCTGGACGACCGGCGGGACAACAACACCGTCATCTCCGACCGGATCGCGGAGATGATCTCGACCAAGTTCGACATCCCGCTGGCCGAGCTCCAGCTCCCCATCTCGATCGCGGTGGAGGCGGCGGACGGCGTGCTGAACCTGGCGTTCCGCCGCGACCAGGGCGGTGACCAGCGCATCCTGGACGAGGCCAAGGCCCTGGTGCGCGGCTACCTGTCCACCCGCCTGCCGAGCTGACCCGACGCCCGGCCAAACCGCTCAGCCGAACGACCGCCCTTCACCCCGGTAGGTCGGCACGGTCCGCACCACCACGTCCCCGTCCACGACGTGGTAGTGCGTGAACCGCTCGGCGAGCTCGCCGGCCTTGGCGTGCCGCAGCCACACCCGGTCCCCGGGGGCCAGGGCGTCGGCCGCCCGGCCGACCACGGGCGTCTGCACCTCGCCCGCGCCCTCCAGCGGCAGCAGCCTCAGCCCCGCCGGCAGGTGCGGCGTCGGCCGGCGGTCGGGTCCGGCCGGGCCGGACGCGACGTACCCGCCGGAGAACAGCGTGGCCACGTGCTTCCCGGGCCGCCGCACCACGGGCAGCGCGAACAGCACGGCCGGCCGGGGCCGGAAGCCGGTGTACCCGTCGAACAGGGTCGGCCCGATCAACCCGGACCCGGCGGCCAGCTCGGTCACCGACTCGTCCGCCCCGGTCAGCTCCAGGCTCCCGGTGCCGCCGCCGTTGACGAAGTCCAGGTCCGCCACCCGGCGCACCGCCGCCACGGCCTCGGCGCGCCGGTCGAGGAGTTCCGCCGCCGACCGCTTCTGCATCCACCGCAGCGCGCGCCCGAGCAGCGGTCTCCCGGGCGGCGCGTCGCCGAGCCCGGCGATCTGCCCCTCGTACGCCATCACGCCCACCAGCCGGAACCCCGGCCGGTCGGCGATCCGCCCGGCCAGCACCCCGGCGTCGCGCGCGGTGTGCACGGGCGAGCGGCGCGGGCCGACGTGCAGTCCGGGCACGGGCCGCCAGGACACGTCGAACTCCAGGCACACCCGGAGCTCCGGGTGACCGGGCCCGAGCGCGGCGGTGACCAGGTCGAGGTGGGCGGTCGAGTCGACCACGATCGTGACCCGGCGGCGGGCCCGCTCGTCCCGCGCGAGCTCGCGCAGCGCACACCGGTCCGCCGTCGGGTAGGCCACCAGCAGGTCCTCGGCGACGTCCAGCGACGACAGCCAGAGCGCCTCGGCCAGTGAGTAGCACATCACCCCGGCGTATCCCGGCCGGGCGAGCACTCGTTCGAGCAACCAGCGGACCCGCACGGACTTGCTGGCCACCCGCACGGGCCGACCGCCCGCACGGCGCACCAGGTCGGCCGCGTTGTGGTCGAACGCGCCCAGGTCGACGGTCGCGAACGGAGGGTCGAGCTCCTTCGTCGCGCCGTCCAGGCGGCTTCGGGGTTGCATGGGCCTACGATACTTGAAAGGTGAAATGTTTTCACCTACGGTTCGTGGACCGAAGCACACCGGAGGTGGTGGTCATGGGCACGCCGTGGACCAACTGGGCGCGCACCGCGACCGCGAACCCGCACCGGGTGGAGCACCCGGCGAGCGCCGACGAGCTGAGCACCGCCGTCGCCTCGGCCTCCCGCGTGCGCCCGCGCGGGAGCGGGCACTCCTTCACCGACATCGCCGTCGCCCCCGGCACCGCCCTCGACCTCGACCGCTGGACCGGGGTCACCGACGTCTCCGGCACCCTCGTCACGGTCCGCGCCGGCACCACGCTCCGGCAGCTCAACGCCCTGCTCGACGTCCTGGGCCTGGCCCTGCCCAACCTCGGCGACATCGACGCCCAGACCATCGCGGGCGCGACCGCCACCGGCACCCACGGCACCGGCGCGGAGTTCGGCGGCCTGGCCACCCGGATCACCGCGCTGGACCTGGTCCTGGCGAACGGCGAGCAGGTCCGCTGCTCGGCCACCGAGCGCCCCGACCTGTTCGCCGCCGCCCGGGTCGGCCTCGGCGCGCTCGGCGTGATCAGCACGATCACCCTGCGCTGCGTGCCCGCCTTCGTGCTGCACGCCCGGGAGACGCCCGGCCGGCTCGACGCCGTCCTGGAGGAGTTCGACCACCTCACGGCCGTGGAGGACCACGTCGAGTTCCACTGGTTCCCGCACAGCGACGACGTGATCGTGAAGCGCGACAACCGGGTCGACGAGCCCCCGGCCCCGCTGTCCGCGCTCCGCCGCTTCTACGAGTACGAACTGGTGGAGAACGGCGCTTTCGGCCTGGTCTGCCGGGTCGCGAAGACCTTCCCGGCCACCACCCGGGGCCTGAACCGGCTGTGCGGCAAGCTGATCTCCGAGCGCGTCTACCGCGACGTCTCGCACCGCGTGTTCGTCACCCCGCGCCGGGTCCGGTTCGTGGAGTCCGAGTACGCGGTGCCGCGCGGCGAACTGCACGCGGTGCTCGCCGAGCTGCGGCGGGCGGTCGCGAAGCTGGACCACGGCGTGATCGTGCCGGTCGAGGTGCGGGTGGCGCGGGGCGACGACATCTGGCTGTCCACCGCGCACGGCCGCGACAGCGCCTACATCGCCGTCCACCAGTACCTCGGGATGCCCTACCGGCGGTACTTCGACGCGTTCGAGAAGATCGCCGTCGCGGTCGGCGGCCGGCCGCACTGGGGCAAGGTGCACACCCGCCGCGCCGCCGACCTGGCCCCGGTCTACCCGCGCTTCGCGGACTTCCGGCGGCTGCGCGCCGAACTCGACCCGGGCGGCAAGTTCACCAACGACTACCTCGACCGGGTGCTCGGGAACGCCTCGGCGACCGGCGTCGACCCGGAGACCACCTCGTAGACGTGCCGCGCGGTCTCCGGCCGCGCCAACGACTCCACGACCACGGCGGCCACGTCCGCGCGCGGCACCTGCCCGCGCAGCTCCCGCTCGGACACCTCGACCAGCCCGGTACCCGGCTCGTCGGTCAACCGGCCGGGCCGCAGGATCGTCCACGCCAGCGGCAGCGCGCGCAGCGCGTCATCGGCCGCGGCCTTGGCCCGCAGGTAGGCGTCGAACACCTCGTCGCCGGTCACCCGGCCGATGCCGGTGGTGCTGATCTGCACGTACCGGGACACCTCGGCCGCCACGGCCGCCGCCGCGAACAGTCGCGCCGCCTCGCGGTCCACGGCGTCCTTGCGGGCCACGCCACTGCCGGGGCCCGCCCCGGCGGCGAACAGCGCGGCGTCCGCGCCGCCCAGCACGCGGGCGAGTTCGTCCTCGGTGGTGCGCTCCAGGTCGCACAGCACCGGCGAACCGCCGGCCGCGCGCACGTCGTCGAAGTGGTCCGGGTCGCGCACCAGCGAGACCACCTGATCACCCCGCCGGGCCAGCAGCCCGGTCGTCAGCAGTGCGATCTTCCCGTGCCCACCCGCGATCACCAGACGCATGGGACCGACGGTAGATCAGGAAGCGGTGGTCAGCAGTTGTTCGTAGACCAGTTCATTCACCCATCGGGTGGTCGCGGTGTCCTCGACCGGCACGGTCTCGTTGCGCCCGGCCACGTCCGTGGACAGCTCGCACGCCTCGTCGGCCAGCAGCACCGAGACGCCGTAGCGGCGGACTCGCGGCAGGCAGTTGCCGAGGTAGTCGTGGGTGAACGCGACCGAGGAGGGCAGCACGGCCGCCGCGTTCCCGAACCGGGCGAAGGGCACCGCCGACGCGAGCGCGGTCCGCCAGTGGCGGGCGACCGCCAGCACCCCGATGATCCGCACGGCGGCCGGTGGCACCCGGCCGTCCATCTCGGGCCACACCCAGGTGGACACGGCGGTGCGGTCGGACTCGGGGCCCGTGCCCAGGCAGACGCGCTCGGCGTGCGCGTCGGCGAGCAGCTCGGCGACGACGATGACCTTGCGGCCCATCAGCACCATCTCGGGGAGCACCACACCGTGCCAGCCGAGCCGCATCGCGGCGGCGGCGGCCAGCTCCTCCGCGGAGCCGGGCAGTTCCGGAACCGGGATCGCGATGGACGACAGCGCCCGTGCGTCGCCGGTGTCCGCGATCCGTGCTGGTGTGCTGCTCACGCCAGGGCCTCCTCGGCAACCACGGCGGTGGGCCCCGCCGCGTTTCGACTCGTGCTCTGCATAAGACCTACCACCCGTCAACTCCACCGCCCCCGGCTCACCGGGCCCCTGCGATCGGCGGCGGGGACGCATCGGTAACCGGTCGATACCGCCTGACGGGAGTTCTGCCCGGCCATGCTGCCGTCCGGGTGACGTGCCCGGCCCCCGACCCTGGAAAAAGGTGCTCAGCGTGCCCACCCCAGCCACGCGCCGGCCACGGAAGTGACGCGCGCCACCACAAGCACCCCCGGTCGACCGACCGTTCACCGCCTCAAACCGACCGACCGCCCCCCGCCCGCCCGTTCACCGCGGGAAATCCGCGTCGATCGGCCGACGCGGTCACCCCCGCGGTCGCGAGCGCGACGGATTCCGGGGTTCCCGGCTATCGGCCTGTTCGGCGTCCTTTTGAGGACGGGTACTCCCCCGGTCGCATTCGCGGCGGATTTCGCACGGACCGCTGTCGGGCCCATTCCTCCGGCTACCGCCCGCGTGCGCGCCCGTGCGATGAAGATCACCACCCGATCGCGGGCCGACGCCACCGGCACGGACTCCGGGCCGGCCACCCGCCCGCGCCGCTGCGTGACGCACATCACCAATCGAGACAGCGGATCGACGCGAACGGACTACTCCCCCGACTAGCCCGAACGAGTGGTCTACGCCACAGGGACCCGCGTGCGCGAAGGTCCGGGAAAAGCGAAGAGGCCCCGCACTTGCGGGGCCTCTTCGCTTACTTCTACTCTCGAAGCCAGGGAGTGATTCCTGGTTCTGAGTGGGCGAGGGGGGAGTTGAACCCCCACGTCCTTTCGGACACACGGACCTGAACCGTGCGCGTCTGCCATTCCGCCACTCGCCCGGAGCGACGAGGAGAACCTTAGCACGGCCCTCGTCCGGGTTACCAATTGCCCCGTGTACCGCCACGTCACCCCGGATACGATCGGTCCGGAGAAGTCGACCGGGTCGGGAGGGTTGCCGTGGGCCGCGTACAGCGCTTCGAGCGTCGTCTCGAAGGCATCGTCGGCAACACCTTCGCGCGCGTGTTCGGCGGCAACGTCGTCCCGCAGGAAGTGGCCCAGGCCCTGGAGCGGGAGGCGGAGCTCAACGTCCGCGAACTGGCGGGTGGCAGGCTGCTGGCCCCGAACCACTACCAGGTTTTCCTGGGCCCCCAGGACCACGACCGGCTTGCCGGTGACGGCCAGGATGAACTACGCATCACCCAGCTCCTCGGGGACTCCGTCCGGGAGCACCTGGAGGAGAGCGGATGGGACACCTATGGTGACGTCGTAGTCTCCCTGGAGCGCTCCGACGCGCTGCACACCGGACAGTTCCGAACCAGCTCGTCCGTCGACCCCGATGTGAAAGTTTCCAGCCGACGGTCAGCACCACCTCGCACAGGAGACGGATCCATGAGCCAGCCTCCCGGCTACGGACAAGGACAGGGCCAACCCGGCTACGACCCCTACGCGCAGGGCGGCTACGGCCAACAGCAGGGTTATGACCAGCAGCAGGGCTACGGCCAGCAGCAGCCGGGCTACGACCAGGGTTACGCCCAGCAGCCCGGTTACGACCAGGGCTACGGCCAACAGCAGCAGCAGCCGGGCTACGGCCAGCCGGGTTACGACCAGGGCTACGGCCAGCAGCCCGGTTACGACCAGGGCTACGGCCAGCAGCAGCAGGGTTACGACCAGGGCTACGGCCAGCAGCAGCAGCCCGGTTACGACCAGGGCTACGGCCAGCAGCCGGGCTACGACCAGGGTTACGCCCAGCAGCCGGGCTACGGCCAGCAGGGGTACGACCAGGGCTACGGCCAGCCCGGCTACCAGGACCCGGCGCAGGGCTACGCCCCGCCGGCGGTCCAGTCCGGCGCGCGCCAACTGGCCGCGACCCTGCACCTGGACGACGGCTCGAACCGGACCTACAACCTGAAGCAGGGCGGCAACGTGGTGGGCCGCGGCCAGGAGGCGGACTTCCGGCTGCCCGACACCGGGGTGTCCAGGAGGCACCTGGAGATCACCTGGGACGGGCACAGTGCCATGCTCGCTGATCTCGGTTCGACAAACGGGACCACGGTGAACGGCACTCCGGTGCAGACTTGGCAGCTCGCGGAAGGCGACGTCGTCCGCATCGGCCACTCCTCGCTGGTCTTCCGCACCCAGGGCTAGTGGTCGAGACGGGCGAAGGCGTGACGGCACTCAAGGCAGGAGCGGTTACAACCGGTGCCAGAGCTGGTGATGCAGCTGACCAGAGCGGGCTTCCTCGTCCTGCTCTGGTTGTTCGTGTTGGCTGCGCTGAGGGTGGTCCGGTCCGACCTGTACGCGGCGTCGGGGCAACGCGTTCCGACGCCCGGAGTACTGCGTAGAGGTGCCAAGAAGGCCGCCAAGGGGAACAAAGCACCACGTCAACTCGTCGTGACGCACGGCGCGCTGGCGGGTACCCGCATCTCCCTGGACGGCAGGCCGATCATGATCGGCCGCGCGGACGACTCCACGCTCGTGCTGGACGACGACTTCGCGTCGACCAGGCACGCGCGGCTGTCCATGCGCGGTACCGACTGGTACGTGGAGGACCTCGGCTCCACGAACGGCACCTATCTCGACCGGGCGAAGGTCACGGCCCCACTCCGGGTCCCGCTCGGCTCCCCGATCCGGATCGGCAAAACGGTGATCGAGCTGCGATCATGACCCTCGTCCTTCGATACGCGGCCCGCAGCGACCGGGGCCTGGTTCGTTCCAACAACCAGGACTCCGTGTACGCCGGCCCCCGACTGCTCGCGCTCGCCGACGGCATGGGCGGACACGCCGCGGGCGAGGTGGCCAGCAAGGTGGTCATCGCCGCCCTGGCCCCGCTCGACGACGACGAGCCCGGTGACGACCTGCTCGGCCAACTGCGCGAGGCGGTGATCGCCGGCAACGGCGCGATCTCCGAGCTGGTGCAGTCCGACCCCGACCTGGACGGCATGGGCACGACGCTCACCGCCGTGCTGTTCGCGGGCTCCCGGCTGGGCATGGTGCACATCGGCGACTCGCGCGCCTACATGGCCCGCAACGGCACGTTCACCCAGATCACGCACGACGACACGTTCGTCCAGTCGCTGATCGACGAGGGCCGGATCACCGAGGAGGAGGCGGCGACGCACCCGCAGCGGTCGCTGCTGCTGCGCGCGCTGACCGGCCACGAGGTGGAACCGCGCCTGATGGTGCGCGAGGCCCGCCCCGGCGACCGCTACCTCCTGTGCTCCGACGGCCTGTCCGGCGTGGTGAGCCTGGAGACGCTGGAGGAGGCCATCCGCATCCCGGACCCGCAGGCCTGCGCGGACCGGATGATCGAACTGGCGCTCAAGGGCGGCGGACCGGACAACGTGACGGTCGTGATCGCCGACGTGGTCGACGTCGACTTCGGGGAGGACGTCCCGATAGTGGGCGGCGCGGCCGGCGACGGCAGCGAAGACCCACCTCCCCCCGACTCGCCCGCCTCGCGGGCGAGTTCGATAACGGGACCCCGGCCGGTCCCGCCGAGGGTCGAGCCGCCGCCGCCGGTGGACCCGCGCCGCGCGCGCGGCAACCGGATCAAGGCGCTGGCCCTGGTGGTGTTCCTGCTCCTGCTGCTGGTGGCGGCGGGTCTGGGCACCCGCTGGTACGTGCTGCGCCAGTACTACGTGGGCGCGGGGCCGGACGGCCAGGTGTCGGTGTTCCGGGGCGTTCCGGGCAGCGTGCTGGGCTTCGACCTGCACACGCTGGTGGAGGGCTCGTGCCCGCCCGGGGCGCAGGCGTGCGAGCCGATCAAGGTGGACGACCTGAAGGTCTCCACGCGGGACGTGGTGCGCAACGGCATCACCGACGTGGACGGCCAGGAGGGTGCCCGGGAGGCCATCCGCCGGCTGCGCACCGAGCAGACGCTGCCGTTCTGCCCGAAGGAGCAGACGACCGGCACCGCCCCCACGACCACGACCACCCCGGTGGACCCGTCGGCGACCACCACCACGCCGACCGCGTCCACCACCTTGGAGGGCACCCCGCTGCCCTCGCCCGTGCAGAAGCCGGGCACGGATTGCCGGAAGGGTCAGTAGACTTATGGGTTCGCCGGTCCCCGGCGCGGAGGGCAGGCCGCCCGCGACTGCGGGAGGCGGCACCCCGCTCGCGGCAAGCACCTCGCCGGGGTTGAAGCCGCCCACGAAGCGCTCCACGGAACTGTTCCTGCTCGCGTTCGCCGCCGGCCTGGTGACGATCGCGCTGATCCTGGTGGAGGCGAACCAGGAGCAGGAGCTCACGATGAACATCGTGTGGCTCGGCCTCGCCTACATGGGCCTGCTCACCGTCGCGCACCTCGCGGTGCGCTGGTGGGCCCCCTACGCCGACCCGGTGATCCTGCCGTGCGTGGCGATGCTCAACGGCCTGGGCCTGGTGATGATCCACCGGATCGACCTGGCGATGGCCGACGTGAAGCTGCCGAACAACGGGGTGTGGTCGCCGGCCGCGCCCAAGCAGGTGCTCTGGACGGCGATCGCGCTGGTGCTGTTCTGCACCGTGCTCAAGGTGCTGTCCGACCACCGCACGCTGGCCCGCTACGGCTACACGTTCGGTTTCGTCGGCCTGATCGCGCTGGTCCTGCCAGGCGTGCTGCCGAGCTTCATCGCGCCGGAGATCAACGGCGCGAAGATCTGGCTCAGCTTCGGCGCGTTCTCCATCCAGCCGGGCGAGTTCGCGAAGATCCTGCTGATGGTCTACTTCGCCGCGTTCCTGGTGTCCAAGCGCGAGCTGTTCACCACGGCGGGCCGCCGCTTCCTGGGGCTGGACCTGCCGCGCGCGCGCGACCTGGGCCCGCTGATCGGCGCGTGGCTGATCGGCGTCGGCATCATGGTCTTCCAGAAGGACCTGGGCTCGTCGCTGCTCTTCTTCGGCATCGTGCTCGTGCTCCTCTACGTGGCGACCGAGCGCGCGGCGTGGGTGGTGATCGGCGTGGTGCTGTTCTGCGTCGGCGCGGTCATCGCGTGGAAGATGTTCGGCCACGTCCAGATCCGGGTGGCGAACTGGCTCGACCCGTTCGCGGACGCGACGAACAAGGGCTACCAGATCGTCCAGTCGCTGTTCGGGCTCGGCACCGGCGGCCTGTTCGGCGCGGGTCTGGGCGGCGGCCGGCCGGACCAGATCCCGGAGGCGAACACCGACTTCATCACGGCGGTGATCGGCGAGGAGCTGGGCTTCGTGGGCCTGGCGGCGGTGCTGCTGATCTACACCGTGTTCGCGATGCGCGGGATGCGCGGCGCGCTGGCCGTGCGCGACACGTTCGGCAAGCTGCTGGGCGGTGGTCTGGCGTTCGCGGTGGCGTTCCAGATCTTCATCGTCATCGGCGGGGTCACCAAGCTGATCCCGATGACCGGCATCACCGCGCCGTTCCTGTCCTACGGCGGGTCGTCGCTGCTGGCGAACTACATCCTGGTGGCGCTGCTGCTGCGGATCTCCGACGCGGCGCGCTCGCCGAAGGCCACGCCCAAGCCCCGGCCCCAGCAGCCCGCGATCGCCGACCAGTTCACAGTCATGGTGGAGCGTCCCAAATGAACACACCGCTCCGTCGCGTCGGCGTGGCCATGATGGTCATGATGCTGCTGTTGCTGGCCAACGCCACCTACGTGCAGGTCATCAAGGCCGACGACTACCGCAAGGACCCGCTGAACCGGCGGGTGGTGCTCGACCAGTACTCCCGCGAGCGCGGCCAGATCATCGCGGCGGGCGGCGAGCCGCTGGCGACCGTGGAGAAGACCACCGACCGGCTGCGCTACCTGCGCAAGTACGCGGGGCCCGCGTTCGCGCCGGTGACCGGCTACTTCTCCACCGTCTACGGCGCGGGCGGCCTGGAGCGGGCCGAGGACGACCTGCTCAACGGCTCGGACGACCGGCTGTTCACCCGCCGGGTGTCGGACCTGATCACCGGCCGGGACCCGAAGGGCGGCAGCCTCCAGCTCACCGTGGACGCGGCGCTCCAGCAGGCCGCCTTCGACAGCCTCCAGGGCGTGACCGGCGCGGTGGTGGCGATCCGGCCGCAGACCGGCGAGATCATCGCCATGGCGTCCACCCCGTCGTTCGACCCGAACTCGCTGGCCAGCCACGACGTGGACGAGCAGCAGACCGCGTGGAAGGGGCTGACCGCCGAGGACGCCGGCCTGCCGCTGCTCAACCGCTCGGTCGCGGGCCTCTACGCGCCCGGTTCGACGTTCAAGCTGGTGGTGGCGGCGGCGGCGCTGGCCGAGGGCAAGACCAAGGACAGCGAGGTCGACGGCCGCCCGGTGATCACCCTGCCGGGTACCGACACCACGCTGCCGAACTTCAACGACTCCAACTGCGGCAACGGCGTGACCGCCAGCCTCCAGGAGGCGTTGGCGAAGTCGTGCAACACCGCGTTCGCGGTGCTGGCCGACCAGCTCGGCAAGGACAAGCTGACCAAGCAGGCGGCCAAGTTCGGGTTCGACGACTCGGACCTGAAGGTGCCGCTCTCGGTGGAGACGTCCACGCTGGGTCCCATGAAGGACCGGCCCTCGATCTACCAGACCGGCATCGGCCAGCGGGACGTGCTGGTCACGCCGCTGGAGAACGCGGTGATCGCGGCGACCATCGCGAACGGCGGGGTGCGGATGCGCCCGCACCTGATCCACAAGGTCCTCGCGCCCGACCTCCAGGTGATCAGCGAGGACAAGGGCGACGACCTCGCCGACGCGATGGAGGTCGAGCACGCCCGCGCGCTGCGCGACATGATGGTCGAGTCGGAGAAGAACACCTTCCAGGGCGGACGCCTGTCCGGGGTGACGATCGCGTCGAAGACCGGCACCGCCGAGCGCGGCGAGGACGTGAAGGCCACCAAGCCGAACGCCTGGTACGTGGCGTTCGCGCCGGCCGAGAAGCCGGAGATCGCGATCGCGGTCATCGTGGAGAACGGTGGTGACGTGGGCCTGGCCGCCACCGGCGGTCGGGTCGCCGCGCCGATCGGCCGCTCGGTCATCGGCGCGTACCTCGGGAGCCGATGATGCTGACCTCCGGCCAGTTGCTCGCCGAGCGGTACCGCCTGTCGAAGCGGATCGCGGTGGGCGGCATGGGCGAGGTCTGGGAGGCCGCCGACACCCGGCTGGACCGCAAGGTCGCGGTGAAGGTGCTCAAGGCGGAGCTGTCCGGTGACGCGGAGTTCCTCAACCGGTTCCGGATCGAGGCGCGCACGACGGCGTCGCTGAACCACCCCGGGATCGCCGCGGTGCACGACTACGGCGAGACGGCGTCGGTGCCGGACGGGCCGGAGGACACCGCGTACCTGGTGATGGAGCTGGTCGAGGGCGAACCGCTGGCGGCGGTCATCGCGCGCGGCCGGCTGGGCGCGGACCGCACGCTCGACGTGCTGGAGCAGGCGGGCAACGCGTTGCAGGCGGCGCACGAGCGCGGCCTGGTGCACCGGGACGTGAAGCCGGGCAACATCCTGGTGACGCCGACCGGCACGGTGAAGATCACCGACTTCGGCATCGCGAAGGCGGCCGACGCGGCACCCGTGACGCACACCGGCATGGTCATGGGCACCGCCCACTACATCGCGCCGGAGCAGGCGCTGGGGCACGCGGCCGAGCCCGCGAGCGACGTGTACGCGCTGGCCGTGTGCGGGTACGAGTGCCTCACCGGCCACCGCCCGTTCCTGTCCGAGAACGCGGTGACCGTGGCGATGATGCACATCAGGGACATCGCGCCCCCGCTGCCGCCGGACGTGCCGCCGGGCCCCCGCGCGCTGATCGAGGCGACCCTGGTGAAGGACCCGCGCCAGCGCTACCGCAACGGCGGCGAGTTCGCGGCGGCGGTGGGCGCGGTCCGCGCCGGCCAGCCGCTGCCCGCGCCGACCGGCCTGGCCATGGTGGTCGGGTCGGCCCCGACCCCGGTCCCGCAGCCGGGCCCGCAGCAACTGCCGCCGCAGCCGGCACCCCCTCCGCCACCGCAGGCGGTGTCCCAGCCGATGGGACAACCGATGGGACAACCGGCCCACCCGTCGATGCCGTTGACCCATCCGGGCTCCCGTCCCGGGATGCAGCCGGTACCGCCGCAGGTGAACACTCCGCGCACGGGCGCTTTCGGACCGTTGCCACCGCCGCCACGGCCACCGGGGCGCAATCGCGCCCTGCTGTGGGTTATGGTCGCTGTGCTGGTGGCCGTGCTGCTGGTACTCGGCGTGGTCATCCTGCGCGGGTTGGGCGAGGACGACGAGGGGCCCGGTGGGACGAGCCAGCAGGGCACCACGAGTGCCCACCCGTCCCCGCAGGACTCCACCGATCGTCTCCCCGGCAAGCGGACGGCCACGATCGCGCAGGCCGATTTCGTCGACCGCCCGGCCGACGAGGTCGCGAAGGAGCTCTCCGGGTACGGCCTGGAGCCGGAGGTGCGCGCCGACCGGGGTGACGTGCCACGGGACCAGCGGACGTGCCTGGTGTCGGATGTGAGCCCGACCGGTGAAGTTGCGATCGGCTCACGGGTGACGGTGACGTGTGTACCGACGTAACGGCCGAACGGTACTAAGGCGGACGGAAGCGATGGCAGGACCGTTGACGAGGAGCGGGACGAAGCACTGATGAGCACTCCGCGACTGCTCTCCAACCGCTACGAACTGGGTGAGACCCTCGGCTACGGCGGTATGTCGGAGGTCCACAAGGGCCGCGACGTGCGGCTCGGCCGGGACGTGGCGATCAAGGTGCTCCGTGCCGACCTCGCCCGCGACACCCAGTTCCAGGAGCGGTTCCGGCGGGAAGCCCAGAACTCCGCGGCGCTGAACCACCCCGCCATCGTCGCCGTCTACGACACCGGTGAGACGAACACCGAGTACGGTCCGCTGCCCTACATCGTCATGGAGTTCGTCGACGGCCGGACGCTGCGCGACATGGTGAAGACGCAGGGCCCGCTGACCGGCAAGCGCGCCATGGAGATCATGGCCGACGTGTCGGCGGCGCTGGACTTCAGCCACCGGCACGGGATCGTGCACCGGGACGTGAAGCCCGCCAACGTGATGATCACCAGGGCCGGCGCGGTGAAGGTGATGGACTTCGGCATCGCGCGCGCCGTGCACGACGGCCAGGCCGCGGTGACCCAGACGGCCGCGGTGATCGGCACCGCGCAGTACCTCTCCCCCGAGCAGGCGCGCGGCGAGGCGGTGGACGCCCGGTCCGACGTGTACGCGTCGGGCTGCGTGCTGTTCGAGCTGCTGACCGGCGAACCGCCGTTCACCGGCGACTCACCGGTGGCGGTGGCCTACCAGCACGTGCGGGAGGACCCGAAGCCGCCGTCGACGCTGAACCCGAAGGTGACGCCCGCGCTGGACGCGATCGTGCTCAAGGCGATGGCGAAGGGCCCGGCGAACCGCTACCAGTCGGCCGCCGAGATGCGCGCGGACCTGGTGCGCGTGCTGTCCGGCCAGCGCCCGTCCGCGCCCGCGGTGATGACGCCCGAGGACCGCACCGCGGTGATGAACCAGTCGCCGCGCACCGAGGTGGCCTCCGGCGGGCGGCACCGCCCGTCCGCGCTGCGCGAGGAGCCGGACGACTACGACCCGGTGGCCGAGGAGGAGGAAGAGCGCAAGGCCCGGCGCAAGAGGACGATCATGATCACGCTGGTCGTCCTGCTCTGCGTCGCCGTGCTGGGGCTCGCCGTCTGGATCACCACCTCGCTGCTGGACAAGCCCGACAACGCCGCCTCGAACAAGGTGCCGATCCCGGAGCTGAAGGGCCAGACCGCCGCGTCCGCGTCCGACGAGCTGCGCCGGCTCGGCCTGGAGCCGGTGCTGGTGAACAAGCCGTGCCAGCCCCAGCCCGGCGGGGCACCGACCTGCACCCCGGAGCAGGTCGGCCAGGTGCTGGAGACCGACCCGCCGTCCGGCCGCGAGGTCGACAAGTACTCCAAGATCAACCTGGTGGTCGGCGCGCCCCCCGAGGCCGTCGAGGTCCCCGACGTGCGGGGGCTCGCGCCCACCGACGCCCAGAAGAAGCTCGAAGAGGGCAACTGGGTCTTCAAGCAGGCCACCGAGACCACCGAGGTCGAGGACCCGAACCTGGTCGGCAAGGTCGCCGACCAGAGCCCCGCCCCCGGCACCAAGGCACCCAAGGGCAGCACGATCACGCTGACCATGGGCAAGGGCCCGGACCACGTGCAGGTCCCCGACGTCACCGGCCAGACGCTCCAGCGGGCCCGCGAGACGCTGGAGGGCAACGGGTTCAAGGTGCAGACCAAGGACGCGGACAGCCCCCGGGACCAGGGCGAGGTCGTGGCCCAGAACCCGGCACCCGGTCGCGCCGAGAAGGGCTCGATCGTCACGCTGAGCGTGTCGAAGGGCAACCAGTTCCTGATGCCGGACCTGACGGGGCTGACCGAGGGCCAGGCGCGCGCGAAGCTGGGCCAGCTCGGCTGGACCGGCGACCTGAACATCTCGGAGCGGGTCCCGACCACCGAGCTGGGCCAGGACAAGAAGATCTCCGAGACCGAGATCAAGACCGACCAGCCGGTGGGCAAGAACGCCCGGATCAACGTCAAGGTGTTCGACTTCAGGGTCGTGACCACGACGACCCGGTAGTCGTGAACGTGGAAAGGCCCCCGGCTCCGAGGAGCCGGGGGCCTTCGTCGTCGGGTCAGACCTGGCGGGCCGCCGCCGCCAGGTCGCGCATCCCGTTCTCCAGCTCGACCACGGTCCCCTCCGGGACCTCGAAGCCGCACACGCCGAGCCAGTTGGCGAGCATCCGGTGGCCGCCCTCGGTGAGCACGGACTCCGGGTGGAACTGGACGCCCTCCACCGGCAGTTCCCGGTGCCGCATGGCCATCACCACACCGGTGTCGGTGCGGCCGGTGACCTCGAACTCGGCCGGGATGGTGTCCGGGAGCACGGTCAGCGAGTGGTACCGGGTCGCGGTGAACGGGCTGGGCACGCCGGCCAGCACGCCCGCGCCGTCGTGGTGCACGACGGAGGTCTTGCCGTGCAGGAGTTCCGGGGCGAGGTCGACGGTGCCGCCCCACACCGCGCCGATGGCCTGGTGGCCGAGGCACACGCCGAACACCGGGACGCCGCGATCCGCGCAGTGGCGGATGACGTCCATGCTCCGGCCCGCCTTGTCCGGGGTGCTGGGGCCGGGGCTGACCAGCACGCCACCGACCTCGGCGATCTCGTCGAGCTCCACGGCGTCGTTGCGCCGCACCACGCACTCGACCCCGAGCTGGGCCAGGTACTGGACGAGGTTGTAGACGAAGCTGTCGTAGTTGTCGACCACGAGCACGCGCATGGCCGCCAGCGTAGCCGTGACCAACCTCTCGCCTGAAGTCAGCTTAGGCTCACCTAACCTATACTCATGACACGTTCTCTGCGCGTCGCCGTCGTCGGCGCGGGCCCAGCGGGCATCTACGCCGCCGACATCCTGACCAAGTCGGACGCGGACGTCTCGATCGACCTGTTCGAGCGGATGCCCGCCCCGTACGGCTTGATCAGGTACGGCGTCGCCCCGGACCACCCGCGCATCAAGGGCATCGTGACCGCCCTCCAGCGGGTGCTCGACCGGCCGGAGATCCGCTTCTTCGGCAACGTCGAGTACGGCGTGGACCTCAAGCTCGACGACCTGCGCCAGTTCTACGACGCGGTGATCTTCTCCACCGGCGCGGAGAAGGACCGGGCCCTCGACCTGCCCGGCATCGACCTGGCCGGCTCCTACGGCGCGGCCGACTTCGTGTCCTGGTACGACGGCCACCCGGACGTGCCGCGCACCTGGCCGCTGACCGCGTCCCAGGTCGCCGTGCTCGGCGTCGGCAACGTCGCGCTGGACGTCGCCCGCATCCTCGCCAAGACCGCCGACGAGCTGCTGACCACCGAGATCCCGGACAACGTCTACGAGGGGCTGAAGGCCAGCCCGGTCACCGACGTGCACGTGTTCGGCCGGCGCGGGCCCGCCCAGGCCAAGTTCACCCCGCTGGAGCTGCGCGAACTCGACCACTCGCCGAACGTCGAGGTCATCGTGCACCCGGAGGGCATCGACTTCTGCGCCGCCAGCATGGCGTCCATCCGGTCGAACAAGCAGGTCGAGATGGTGGTCAAGACCCTCCAGGAGTGGGCGATCCGCGACGTCGGCACCCGTCCTCGGCGGCTGCACCTGCACTTCCTGGAGGCCCCGGTCGAGGTGCTCGGCGCGGACGGCTCGGTCACCGGCCTGCGCACCGAGCGGATGCGGCTGACCGGCGACGGCGGCGTCGAGGGCACCGGCGAGATCACCGACTGGCCCGTGCAGGCGGTCTACCGGGCGGTCGGCTACCTGTCCTCGCACCTCGCCGACCTGCCGTTCGACCACACCTCGGGCACCGTGCCGCACCAGGCGGGCCGCGTGCTGGACCTGGACGACCAGGCCATCACCGGGGTCTACGTCACCGGCTGGATCAAGCGCGGCCCGATCGGGCTCATCGGCCACACCAAGGGCGACGCGCTGGAGACGGTGACGAGCCTGCTCGCCGACGCGCCGAACCTGCCCGAGGCCCCGGTCCACGACCCGGACGCCGTGGTCCGGTTCCTGGAGCAGCGCGCGGTGCCGTTCACGACCGTCGACGGCTGGCGCAAGCTCGACGCGCACGAGATCGCGCTGGGCGTGGAACGGGGCCGCGACCGGGTCAAGGTCGTGGATCGCGGGACCATGACGGACGTCTCCCGCGCCTGACTCCGCCCGACCCCCGTCGGCACGACCCGGCCGGAGCCCGCACCGCGGGCTCCGGCCGTCGTCGCTACTGGGTCGTCACGTTGTTGAACGGCAACTTCGGCTCCGCCCACGGGAACACCACGAACATCAGCAGCGCCACCACCCCGGCCACCAGGACCAGGGCCTCCAGCACGCGCACCGGTAGCGGGCCCGGGAGGTGCCGCCAGATCCAGCCGTACATCACTGCTCCTTGAGCTCTTCAGGCACGAACCCGGGGGCCTTGGGGTACGCCTGGGTCAGCACCGCGTGCACGATCAGCCGCTGCTTGTCGGAGAACCGGGGGTGGCAGGTGGTGAGCGTCATCAGGGCCGCCTGCTGCGCCTCGGGCGCGGTCCCGGCGAAGTGCGGCACCGCGTTGATCACCTCGCCCTGGCTGGGCAGCACGATCTCCTGGCCGACCGTCTTGTCGTAGGACCCGCCCAGCGGCGCGACCTCCGCGCACCTCGGCGACGTCGACTTCTCGGTCTGCGCCCACCCGGCGACCTCGGACGACTTGGGCAGCATCCGGTAGACGAACCAGTCGGTCCGGGTCTCGACGACCACCGCGTCGCACGAGTTCAGCAGGTCCAGGTCGTTGAACGGCGCGCCCTTGCCGACCCGGTGCCCGGCGACCGCGAAGTTGCCCGGACTCCCGGGCAGCGCGGTGTTCGGGTAGTGCCCGGGGCCGATCTCCAGGTCCTTGTCGGTGGTGCCCTCGACCACGGAGAACTTGTAGTCGGGGCCGAACACCGGGATGTACATCTTGGCGAACGCCTGGCCCGCGATCAGGTCGTGCTTCGCCTGCCGCTGCTCGTCGGTCGGTTCGACCGTGTTCGCGCCCCACTCGTCGTCCAGGGCGTGCGTGGCGTCGTCCTGCTTGCCGGCCGAGATGAGGTCGGTGACGTACACCTCGTAGACCACGAACAGCAGGATCACCAGACCGGCCGTGATCAGCAGCTCGCCCACCGCGCGGACGGTCTTGCGGCCGGCGCTGTCCTGGGGCGGCGGCGGGGGCTCCGCGCGGTCGTCCTCGTCGCGGTGCTCGTCGTCGAACTCGTCGTCGTAGGCGTCGTCGTAGGCGTCCCGGACCGGGGCGATGACCTCGGTGGGCGGGTCGTCGGGCCGGGGCCGGGGCGGTGGTGCGGGCCGCACGCCGGGCGGCGGACCCGGCGGCGGACCCGGTCGCGGCGGGTTCGGGCCGGGCGGCGGCGGGAGGCTGCCGGAGAACGCGTTGGTGTACCGGGTGGCCTCGGCCGGCATCGGTCCGGGGCGGGGTGCGCGCCGGTGCGGCACCGCCCGGCCCTGGAAGGGGCGGTCGTCCCCGGTGAGCCGACCGCTCAGCGACGGGGTGTCCGCGCCGGGTTCCGGACCGCGCGGCGCGACCGCCCGGGGCTGCCCCGCCGGGGGGGTCGGCGGCCTGCGGACCGAAGGCTCGTCCCAGGTCCCCGACGAGATCTGGGTGACCTCCTCCGGCTCGAACGGCGGTGGTGTGACGGGTCGGCGGTCCCCTGGCCTGGGGCGAGGTGGCCGTCCCGGCGGCAGGCCCGACGGGCCGCCTCGCGGCGGGGGCGGGTCGTGGCTCACCGAAATCCTCCCGGTCCGAACGTTCCAGAACTGCGCTGTGCTCTTCAGTGACCTGCTCGGCTACGTTAACGTGTTCATCCAGCAGTGGACGTAAACTCGCGCCACTGGGAGCTCATCCACCCCCGTCAGGCGAGGACAGAATGCCCAAGTCCAAGGTCCGCAAGAAGGCCGTGTACACGGCACCGTCCGATCGCCGCACCCCGGTGAAGGTGAAGGCGGCCGGTCCGTCCCACCCGGTCTACATCGCGGTGATGCTCGGTCTGATGCTGCTCGGCCTGGCGTGGCTGGTGGTCAACTACATCGCGGGCGAGAAGGTCCCGGTGATGATGGACCTCGGGAGCTGGAACTTCGGCATCGGGTTCGCCCTGATGATCGTCGGACTGCTGATGACCATGCGGTGGCGCTGACCACGCGCTACGCCACGTGGCGGACGGCCCGGACGTGTCACGCGTCCGGGCCGTCGCGCGTCCACCGGTCGTCCACCCGGTTCACCGGGGGGTCACCGAAGCACAGCGGTGTAACTCATCCCCAATGGGGACAACTCCTGTGGACAACTTTGCGCCAATTTGCACAAGCGCCGGTAGAACCCTCCAGTTGTCCACATGGGGAACACTCGGAGGGGTGACCGAACACCCCTCCTGGTCCCCCAGGCCCGTCGCCGTCGGCCTCACGTGGGCACTGGCCGCGATCGTGCTCCTGGGAGCCGCGCTGAGCGCCGAGAACACCACCCGACTGCTGTTGGGCACCGCGACCGCCTTCCTGGCCGCCCTGGCCGCGTACGGCACCGTCCTGCGGCCCCGGCTGGCCGCCGACGACACCGGGCTGACCCTCCGGACCGTCACCGGGCCGCGCCACCTGCCCTGGCACGAGGTCAAGGTCAAACTCGCGCACACCCGGCGGCTCGGCCGCGAGGTGACCACGCTGGAGCTGGACTGGGAGCGCGGCGAGGACGAGCAGCTCTACGTGCTGACCGTCACCGACCTGGGCGCGGACCCGCGCGACGTGGCCGACGTGCTGCACGCGCTCAGGCCGTGAGGCCGGTGGCGGGCACCGGCACCGGGACGTCCACCGGGACCGGTCAGCCGAGCTGACCGGTCCGCACGAACGCCATCACCACCAGCAGGACGACCGCGCCCGCCACCGCCGCGACCTGGTACCGGTCGCGGTGCGCGGCCGGCGCGTAGATCAGCCCGGCGGCCACCGCCGCGCCGACGACCAGCCCGCCCAGGTGGCCGAGCAGCGAGATGCCCGGCAGCGTGAAGCTGAGCACCAGGTTCAGGCCGATCACGCCGAGCGCCGAGCCGGGGTTGAGCTTGAGCCGCAGCACGGCCACCAGCAGCGCGCCCATCAGGCCGTAGACCGCGCCGGACGCGCCGGCCACGGGCGTGTTCACCCCGCCGAACAGGTAGACCGCGACCCCGCCGCCGAGCAGCGACACCAGGTACACGGCCAGGAAGCGGACCTTGCCGAAGGCCGGCTCCAGGTCCCGCCCCAGCACGTACAGGGCGATCATGTTCAGCCCCAGGTGCGCGAACCCGAAGTGCAGGAACCCGGACGTGAGCAGCCGCCACCACTCCCCGGCCCAGACGCCCGCCGGCCACAGGAAGAACTCCGCGAACAGGGGCGACCGCTCGTTGTTCGCGATGCTGCCGGCCTGGATCGCGGTCACGACGTAGGCCAGCACGTTCAGCGCGATGAGCGCCGGCGTGGCGATCAGCTTCTGCGAGAGCTCGGCACCGACCAGCGTCCTCTTGCTCCGGACCGTGCTCCGGGCCTCGGCGACGCAGTCGACGCAGTGGTGGCCGACCGAGGCCTCGCGGAGGCACTCCGGGCAGGCGGGCCGCCCGCACCGGGTGCACCGCAACCCGGTGGCCCGGTCCGGGTGCCACGCGCAGACGGCGGCACCGGCCGGGTCACCGGGGGAAGCGGGCGAAGTCATCGTTCAGGCGCGCTCGATCGAGACCTTCTCGATCACCACGTCGGTGACCGGGCGGTCGCCGGCACCGGTCGGCCCGGTGCCGATCGCGTCCACGACGTTGATCGACTCCTGGTCTGCCACCTCGCCGAAGATCGTGTGCTTGTAGTTGAGCCACGTCGTCGGCGCGACGGTGATGAAGAACTGGGAGCCGTTGGAGTTGGGCCCGGAGTTGGCCATGGCCAGCAGGTAGGGCTTGTTGAACTGGAGTTCGGGGTGGAACTCGTCGGCGAACTTGTAGCCGGGGCCGCCGCGACCGGTCCCGGTCGGGTCGCCGCCCTGGAGCATGAAGCCCGCGATGACGCGGTGGAAGATCGAACCGTCGTAGAACGGCCCGGAGTTCTCCCCCCGGGCGTTGGCCTCGGAGTAGGACTTGGTCCCCTCGGCCAGGCCGACGAAGTTGGCCACCGTCTTGGGCGCGTGGTCGGGGTGGAGGTGGATGCGGATGTCACCCTGCGAGGTGTGCAGGGTGGCCGTCACCTTGGTACCGACGAGCGAGTCGTTGCTGTCTGCCACGCACACCATCGTGCCATCCGGGAGCGGGAAGGTTCGGCAAGGGGCAGGATGGGTATTGCCGGGGGGTGACTGACCGACAGCTTGTGGAGCGCGACATGGACGAGGTGGACGCAATGGCCCGAGCCGGTGAATCGGTGGGCAAGGCGGTCGGCACGGGTCTGCGCGCCGTCCGCCGCAGCGCCGTCCGCGCTGGTCACGCCGGTGCCGACGTCGCGGTGACGTGGGCGGAGCTCGCGGAGGGCAAACTCGCCGAACGCGGGGTCACGGCCGACCACGTGCGCGGGGTGGTCGCGGACCGCGCCGGCGCGCTGGTGGAGAAGGCCGAGCAGGTCGAGAAGTCGACCCGCAAGACCCGCAAACAACTGGCGAAGCGGGCCAAGGGCGTCCGTAAGGACGTGGCCAAGGCCGCCGAGCGGGCCCGCAAGGAGACCCGCTCGCGCGCCAAGGATGTGAGCAAGGCCGCCAAGCAGGCCCGCAAGGACTTCGCCGCCGCGCAGCAGCCGAAGAAGAGCCGCAAGTGGCCGTGGCTGCTGGGCCTGGTCGTCGCCCTGGGCGTGGCCGGCTACGTGGCGCTGACCCGCCGCCCGGAGGAAGTCCACCTGGAGGAGGTCGACGAGCAGGTCGAGTCGCCGCCCCCGGTGAACCGCACCACCGCCGAGAACGCCGCCCGCAACGGCCGCCCGGCGGACCAGAGCGTGACCGACCGCCGCTGAGGCGGTCGACACCGCGGTTCCGACCCGCACCGCGCCGACCACCTCCCCCGAGGCGGGCGGCGCGGTCGCGCGCGTCGGCTAGAGGCCCAGGTTCCCGATCACCGTCTCGGCGATCCGCTTCGCCTTGATGGTCTGCTGCTGGTTGCTGGTCACGACCACGGCCGCGCCGCCCTTGGCGACCGCGTAGACCGCGCCGGTGTCGCCGACCAGCGAGCCGCCCGCCCAGCCGGCGGGTGCGGACGCGGGGCTGGAGTCGGCGACCGGCGCGGCCCGGTCGACCACCGCCTTCGCGGTTCTCTCCACGCCCTGGAACACCCAGACCGACAGTTGGACGTCGGTCCCGTTCGCGTAGAAGAAGCAGGCCGGTCGGGGCTGGTCGGCGGACAGCCGGACCTTCCGCACGAGCTGGCCGTTGGCCTCGGCGACGACCCCCGGCTCCAGGTACGGGCACGTCCCCTCGGCGACCGGCTCCGGCACCGGCGGCGGGCCCGCCGGCCCGGGTGCGGAGGAGGGCGTGCTCGACGCCGCCGACGCGGTGGGCGGGCCGGACTCGGCCGGTTCCGCCGTCCCGCAGGCGGTCAGCGCGCCGAGGACCAGCAGGGATGGCAGGGCAATGCGCAGCGCTCGGTTCATAGGGCTGCCAGTCAATCAGAATCCCAACAGCGAATCGACAGGGTGACGACCTAGGCACGCATCGTTAAGGGGGTTAGCTTGTCCTTACCCTGCCAGGCCGCCCTGCAATGTGAGGACTGACCCTGATGAACGTCTTTGACCGCGGTCGTGATCACGCCCTAGCGCTGTTCCGGATCGTCGTCGGCGTGTTGTTCGTGTGTCACGGGGCACAGAAGTTGTTCGGAGTGCTGGGCGCGGAGGAAGCCGTGTCCCCCACCTCCTGGCCGTCCGGTCCGGCCGGACTGATCGAACTCGTCGGCGGTGCGCTGATCGTGCTGGGACTGGGGACGCGCGTCGCGGCGCTGATCTCGTCCGGTGCGATGGCGTACGCCTACTTCGTGGTGCACCAGCCCGCCGGCCTGCTGCCGATCCAGAACAACGGCGAGCTCGCCGCCGTGTACGCGTGGGTGTTCCTGCTCCTGGTGTTCACCGGCCCCGGCTCGTGGGCGTTGGACAAGGTGATCGCCGCACGCCGGCAGCACAACACCTCGTCGAGTCTGGCCAACGCCTGATCGAGCGAATGACGAAGCGGACGTCGCAACGGTGCGACGTCCGCTTTCCTACTTCTCCACCCGGTGATGTTCGAAGTGCCCCGAGTGCGGCGGACAACCGCTCACCCGATCCGGGGATGACCCGATGTCAGGCGCGCAAGACGCCGGATACCAACGACACGGGATGCGCACTACGTCGGGTACCACGACACGGGGTGGGCACGACGGCGGGCACGAACGACAAAAGGCCCGCGGTGACCGCGAGCCTTGAGTACGTGGAGACGAGGGGAATCGAACCCCTAACCCCCGCCTTGCAAAGGCGGTGCTCTGCCAATTGAGCTACGTCCCCTTGCGAGGAGCGGCAGATCTCCGCCCTTCGCAGGTTCAGTCGGTCGGAGCAGTGGCCTCGCGCCACAGGTCCGCGTCGGCCTTGGCCGAGCGGTTGCGCTTGACGAAGAACAGGACCGCACCGGCGACGGCGACAAGTGCGATGATCTTCTTCACAGCATTTCCCCTCTGCAATCCTGCGAAACTTCCGGTGGGCCTAGGAGGACTTGAACCTCCGACCTCTTCATTATCAGTGAAGCGCTCTAACCGCCTGAGCTATAGGCCCTCGGGGCAACGACCGCAACAGTACACGATCCACTGTCGTGGCCCCAAATCCGGGGTCACTCGCGTTCGGACAAGGTCACTTCCAGTCCACCCGCGAGATCCGCCGACACGTTGTAGACGAACGCGCCGACCGTGGCCAGGGCCGTGAACAGCACGATGTTGACCGCGCCGACGATCGCCGCCACGCCGAACACCCGCCCCGCGCTGATCAACGGGTCACCCGAGGTCTCGTTGCCCTGGAGCAGGTCGTTCGCGGTGTTGTTGATCTTGTCCCAGACGCCCATGCCGTTCAGCACGCCGTAGAGCACGCCGACCGCGACCAGCCAGACGAAGAACAGCGCCACGCTCAGCACCAGCGCCAGCTTCAGCACCGACCACGGGTCGACCCGCTTGACCTGGAGGCTCGCCCGGCGCGGACCCCGGCCGGGACGGCGGGTGGCCGGCCCGGACTGCGCCGGCCTGCCGTTGGCCGCGCCGAGGTTCACCGACGTCCGGCCCGAACCGCCGAGCAGGCCGCCCGGCGACCCGGCCGAGTCGGCCGGCTTCGGGCGGGCCACCGCCACCGTGTCCGGGTCGGAGGCCGGGTACGCGGGCGGCGACCCGGCCTCCGCCGTGGGCTGCTCGGGGGTGACGTCGCCCGGTCCGACCTGCTGCGCCTCGCCGTACCGCGCGTCGCTGGTCACGCGCTGCCAGGGCGGCGGCGCGGCGGACGACTCCTGCTCGGTCGCCGGGGGTTCCGCCGCCGGGCTCCCGCCCGCCGGGGTGGCCGGCGGGGCGGGTGTGGCGGCGGTCGGCGCGGCGGACGCACCCGATGAGGCCTGCACCGGCGGCTGTTCAGGTGTCGACTCGGCACCGGGCCGGGTGATCACCGCGGTCTTGTCCTCTGGCTTCTCGGGTGAACTCACGAGCAGTCCTCAACCTCTCGTTCGCGCGCTAGTTGGCGGGTTCCCCGTCGACCGGTTCCCCGTCGTCACCACTGGGGACGTCTCCGGCCTCGTCCGCGTTGCGTGCCACCGCGATGAGAGTGGTCCCCTCGCCGAGGTTCATCAACCGGACGCCCTTCGTCTGCCTGCCCGCTTTGCGCACCTCCACGGCGCTGGTCCGGATGACCCCGCCGGAGGAGGTGATGGCGTAGAGCTCGTCGTCGACGTCGACGATGAGCGCGCCGACAAGCCTCCCACGCCTGCGGTCGTGCTGGATGGTCAGCACGCCCTTGCCGCCACGGCCCTGCACGGGGTAGTCCTCGATCGGCGTGCGCTTGGCGTACCCACCATCGGTGGCCACCAAAACAAACAGGCCCTCTTGGACGACGCCCATGGACAGCAGCTCGTCCCCGGAGTTGAAGCGCATCCCCAGGACGCCCGAGGTGGCTCGTCCCATCGGCCGCAGCGCCTCGTCCCCGGCGTGGAACCGGATGGACTGGCCGTCCGCCGACACCAGCAGCAGGTCGTCGTCGGCCGAGCAGAGGACCGCGCCCACGAGTTCGTCGTCATCGCGCAGGTTGATGCCGATAAGACCACCCGATCGGTTGGAATCGAAGTCGGACAGCTTCGACTTCTTCACCAACCCCTTCTTGGTGGCCAGCACCAGGTACGGCGAGACGCCGTAGTTCTTGATCTGGATGACCTGGGCGATCTCCTCGTCCGGCTGGAACGCCAGCAGGTTCGCCACGTGCTGGCCCCGGGCGTTCCGGTTCGCCTCGGGCAGCTCGTACGCCTTGGCCCGGTACACCCGGCCCTTGTTGGTGAAGAACAGGATCCAGTCGTGCGTGGAGCACACGAAGAAGTGCTGCACGATGTCGTCCTGCTTGAGCTGCGCGCCCTGGACGCCCTTGCCGCCGCGCCGCTGCGAGCGGTACAGGTCGGTCTTGGTGCGCTTCGCGTAGCCCGTGCGGGTGATCGTGACGACGACGTCCTCGACCGCGATCAGGTCTTCCATCGACACGTCGCCGTCGAACGGCACGATCTTCGTGCGCCGGTCGTCGCCGTACTTGTCCACGATCGCCAGCAGCTCCTCGCGCACGATCGCGCGCTGCCGCTCCGGCTTGTCCAGGATGTCCTTGAGGTCCGCGATCTCGACCTCGATCTCGGCGAGCTGGTCGATGATCTTCTGCCGCTCCAGGGCCGCCAGCCGGCGGAGCTGCATCTCCAGGATCGCGTTGGCCTGGACCTCGTCGACGTCGAGCAGCTCGATCAGGCCGGTGCGCGCGGCGTCCGGCGTCTGCGACCGGCGGATCAGCGCGATGACCTCGTCGAGGTGGTCGAGCGCCTTGACCAGGCCGCGCAGGACGTGGGCGCGCTCCTCGGCCTTGCGCAGCCGGAAGCGGGTGCGCCGGACGATGACCTCGATCTGGTGCTTCACGTAGTGCCGGATCATCTGGTCCAGGCGCAGCGTGCGCGGCACCCCGTCGACCAGCGACAGCATGTTCACGCCGAACGAGTACTGGAGCTGGGTGTGCTTGTAGAGGTTGTTCAGCACCACCTTGGCGACCGCGTCCCGCTTGAGCGTGACCACGATCCGCATGCCGATGCGCTTGTTCGACTCGTCGGCGATGTTCGCGATGCCGGTGAGCTTCTGGTCGCGCACCAGGTTCGCGATGTTCTCCACCAGGTTGTCCGGGTTCACCTGGTAGGGCAGCTCGGTGACGACCAGGATGGTCCGCCCCTTGCTGTCCTCGTCGATCTCCACGACCGCGCGCATCTTCACCGAGCCGCGACCGGTGCGGTAGGCGTCCTCGATGCCCGAGGTGCCGAGGATCTGCCCGTGGGTCGGGAAGTCCGGCCCCTTGATCCGGGCGATCATCGCCTCCAGGGTCTCCTCGTCGGGAGCCTCCGGGTTGTCCAGCGCCCACACCACGCCGTCCGCGACCTCGCGCAGGTTGTGCGGCGGGATGTTGGTGGCCATGCCGACCGCGATCCCGGACGAGCCGTTGATCAGCAGGTTCGGAATGCGGGACGGCAGGACGACCGGCTCCTGGATGCGACCGTCGTAGTTGTCCCGGAAGTCGACCGCGTCCTCTTCGATGTCGGCCAGCATCTGCATGGCCAGCGGCGTGAGGCGGCACTCGGTGTAGCGCATCGCGGCGGCCGGGTCGTTGCCCTGGGAGCCGAAGTTGCCCTGGCCGTCGATCAGCGGGTAGCGCAGGGCCCACGGCTGGGCGAGGCGGACCAGCGCGTCGTAGATCGCCGAGTCGCCGTGCGGGTGGTAGTTGCCCATCACGTCGCCGACCACGCGGGCGCACTTGTTGTAGCTGCGGTCCGGGCGGAAGCCCGAGTCGTACATCGAGTACAGGACGCGGACGTGCACGGGCTTGAGGCCGTCGCGCACGTCGGGCAGCGCTCGTCCCACGATCACGCTCATGGCGTAGTCGATGTACGAGTTCTGCATCTCCTGCTGGAGATCGCGCGGCTCGGTGCGGTCACCGCCACTAGGAGGCAGCGTCGTCTCAGTCACGGTTCTTCTTTCCTGTTCGCCGGCCGGGGAGGACTAAACGGGACGCTCAGACGTCCAGGAACCGCACGCCCTTGGCGTTGCGGGTGATGAACGATCGGCGCGCCTCGACGTCCTCGCCCATCAGCACGCTGAACAGCTCGTCGGCGGTCGCCGCGTCGTCCATGGTCACCTGGAGCAGCACCCGGTGGGCCGGGTCCATCGTGGTCTCCCACAGCTCGTCGGCGTTCATCTCGCCAAGACCCTTGTAGCGCTGGATGTTGTCGTCCTTGCCGATCTTCTTGCCCGCGGCCAGGCCCTGCTGGATCAGGCCGTCGCGCTCGCGGTCGGAGTAGGCGAACTCCGGCTCTTGGCGCTGCCACTTGATCTTGTACAGCGGCGGCTGCGCGAGGTACACGTGACCGGTTTCGAGCAGCGGGCGCATGAAGCGGAACAGCAGGGTGAGCAGCAGGGTGCGGATGTGCTGGCCGTCGACGTCGGCGTCGGCCATCAGCACGATCTTGTGGTACCGCAGCTTGCTCAGGTCGAACTCGTCGTGGATGCCGGTGCCCAGCGCGGTGATCAGCGACTGGACCTCGTTGTTCTTCAGCACGCGGTCGATGCGCGCCTTCTCCACGTTGATGATCTTGCCGCGGATCGGCAGGATCGCCTGGAACATGGAGTCGCGGCCCTCCTTGGCCGACCCGCCCGCGGAGTCGCCCTCCACGACGTAGATCTCGCACTCCTCCGGGTTGGTGGAGCGGCAGTCCTTGAGCTTGCCGGGCAGGCCGCCGATGTCCAGCGCGCCCTTGCGGCGCACCAGCTCCCGGGCCTTGCGCGCGGCCATCCGGGCCTGCGCGGAGGAGACCGCCTTGGTGACGATGACCTTGGTCTCGTTCGGGTGGCGCTCGAACCAGTCGGCCAGGTGCTCGTTCGTGGACTTCTGCACGAACGACTTGGCCTCGCTGTTGCCCAGCTTGGTCTTCGTCTGCCCCTCGAACTGGGGCTCTTTGAGCTTCACCGAGATGATCGCGGCGAGACCCTCGCGGATGTCGTCGCCGGTGAGGTTGGTGTCCTTCTCCTTGAGCAGCTTCTTCTCGCGCGCGTACTCGTTGACCACGCGGGTCAGCGCGGCGCGGAAGCCCTCCTCGTGGGTGCCGCCCTCGTGCGTGTTGATCGTGTTGGCGAAGGTGTACACCGACGGCGTGTACCCGGTGTTCCACTGCATCGCGACCTCGACTTCGAGGTCCTCCCCCTTGGCCTCGAACGAGATGACCTTCTCGTGCACGGCCTCGCGGGTGTGGTTGATGTGGCGGACGAAGTCCTCCAGGCCACCGGGGTACTGGAACCTGCGCTCGCGCACCGCCGCCACGTGACCCTCGGCGTCGGCCTCCACGTCGGTGTCCTGCACGCGCTCGTCGCGCAGGATGATGGTGAGGCCCTTGTTGAGGAAGGCCATCTCCTGCAACCGGCGCGAGATCGTCTCGATGTTGTACTCGGTGGTCTCGAAGATCTCGGCGTCCGCCCAGTACGTGATGGACGTGCCGGTCTCCTCGGTGGGCTCGCCCTTGCGCAGCTCGTGCGCGGGCTTGGTGCCCTCGTAGCGCTGGTTCCACGTGAAACCGTCGGTCTTGATCTCCACGTCGATCGCGGTCGACAACGCGTTCACCACGGAGATGCCGACGCCGTGCAGGCCGCCGGACACCGCGTAGGAGTCGCTGTCGAACTTGCCGCCCGCGTGCAGCTTGGTCAGCACCACCTCAAGGGTGGGCTTCTTCTCCACGGGGTGCATGCCGACCGGGATGCCCCGGCCGTCGTCGATCACCCGGACGCCGCCGTTGGCCAGCAGGGTGACGTCGACCAGGGTCGCGTACCCGGCCATGGCCTCGTCGACCGAGTTGTCCACGACCTCCTGGATGAGGTGGTGCAAGCCGCGCTCGCCGGTCGACCCGATGTACATGCCGGGCCGCTTGCGGACCGCCTCCAGACCCTCTAGGACGGTGATCGAAGACGCGCTGTACTCATTCTTGGCTGCCACGGGCCTGGTGTCTCCTCGGACGTCAAGCGACTCGCCACCGGAGGGTGCGACGCTGCGGTCACGCTGTACCCCTCGATTCTACTGGGCAACCGGTCCAGAAACACACCGAGGACACCCCTGGTTTGCTCACAGAGGGCCGGAAGTGAAGACCGAAGGGTCCGCGCTGCGGTTGCCGGGCTGCGAAACGGCTGCTGAGCGCTCACCGCGCCGTAGAATCGCCGCTGACGCCCTGGCGCGACTCACCCGTAGGTGTCACGGGGTCCGCGACCGGGGGCGTGCCTGGGACCGTAGCGCCAACTGGGTGCCGCCGGTCCCTGCACCTTCAGCTTCCGCACCACGCCGTCGCCGACCCCGGCCGCGATCCGCTTGAGCAGCTCGCGCTGCAACAGCCGCAACTGGGTGGCCCACGCCGTGGAGTCGGCCTGGACGGTCAGCTCACCGTCACTGAGAGCGACGGGCTGGGCGTGCTCGGCCACGTCCTCGCCGACCAGCTTCGGCCACCGCGCGAACACCTGGCCGCCCGCGAGCCGCTCGGTCCACCCCCGGTCGGCGGCGATCCGGGACGCCAGCCTGCCCAGCGGCTGGGGGTCGCGGTCGTCCGGTCCCGCGCCGGACCAGCGCCGCCGGCGACGCCGCGCCGCACCGCCCGAGGCACCCGCGGCACCCCGGCGGACGACCCGCGATCCGCGCTCCCTGGCCGACGCCCGTGCCGCCTCCAGCGCGGCGCGGGCGAGGTCCGACCCCGTCAATCCACCCTCTTCAGCGACTTCAGGTGTGGACAGGTGCCCTTCTGTGGCCGAGTTATCCACACCATCCACAGGGTTGTCCCCAGATGTGGGTCCAGTCTCACCCGATTGGGTGAACTCCTCAGGCACGGTGCACCTCCCCGTGGCGAACCTCGAAACGCGCGCCTTCGAGCTCCTCCGGCACGTCCTCGGCGACGGCCGCGGTGATCAACACCTGCTCCGCCGCAGCGGCCACCTTCGCCAACTGCCGCCGCCGGTCCCGGTCGAGTTCGGCGAATACGTCGTCCAGCACGAGCACCGGCTCCGCGCCGTCGGCGCGCAGCATCCCGTACCCGCCGAGCCGGAGGGCCAAGGCGAAGGACCATGACTCCCCGTGACTGGCGTAGCCCTTGGCCGGCAGCTCGCCGAGCGCCAGCTCCAGGTCGTCGCGGTGCGGTCCGACCAGGCACACGCCCCGGTCGATCTCCTGCCCGCGAACCCGGCGCAGCTCCTCCAGCAACGCCTCCTCCAGCGCCGCCCGGTCGGGCGTTCCCGGGAACGCCGCGCCCAGGCTCGACCGGTACCCGATCACCGCCGGCCGCGACTCCGGCGCGACCTCCGCGTACGACCGCGCCACGTGCGGAGCGATGTCGGCCACCAGGTCGAGCCGGCCCGCCAACAGCTCCGCGCCGTGCCGGGCCAGGTGCCCGTCCCACACGTCCAGCGTGCCCGCGTCCGACGACCGCACCGAGCGGATGCTCTTGAGCAGCGCGCCGCGCTGCTTGAGCACCCGCTCGTAGTCGCCGCGCACCCCCGCGTAACGGGGGGACCGCGAGGTGAGCAACTCGTCCAGGAAGCGCCGGCGCTCGCCGGGGTCGCCGCGCACCAGCGCCAGGTCCTCCGGCGCGAACAGCACCGTCCGCAGGATGCCCAGCACGTCCCGCGGTCGCGGCACCGGGCCGCGGTTGATCCGCGCCCGGTTCGCCTTGCCCGCGGTGATCTCCAGCTCGACCAGCAGCTCCCGGCCCTCGTTGACCACCGCCGCGCGCACCACCGCGCGGGCGGCACCGTGCCGGATCAGCGGCGCGTCCGTCGCGACGCGGTGCGAGCCGAGGGTGGCGACGTAGCCGAGCGCCTCGACCAGGTTCGTCTTGCCCTGGCCGTTGCGCCCGACGAGCACGGTCACCCCCGGCTCGAAGGCCAGGTCCGCCTGCTCCCACGATCTGAAGTCCGCGACTTGCAGGTGTCGGACGTACAAGGCTCAGCTCTGCGTGCTGCCGGAACCGGAAGACGGACCGGCGGTCTGCACGGCGTGCCCGCCGAACTGGTTGCGCAGCGCGGCGACCGCGCGCATGGCGGGCGAGTCGTCCTGGCGGGAGGCGAACCGGGCGAACAACGCCGCGGAGATCACCGGCGCGGGCACCGCGTGGTTGATCGCCTCCTCGACGGTCCACCGGCCCTCGCCCGAGTCCTCCACGTGGCCGCGCAGGTCGTCCAGCTCCGGGTCCGAGTCCAGCGCGCGGACCAGCAGGTCCAGCAGCCAGGAGCGGACCACGGTGCCGCGCTGCCACGCCTTGATCGTGGCGGGCACGTCCTCGACCAGCTTCGACGCCTCCAGCAGCTCGAAGCCCTCGGCGTAGGCCTGCATCAGGCCGTACTCGATGCCGTTGTGCACCATCTTCGCGAAGTGGCCCGCGCCGACCTTGCCGGCGTGCGCGAAGCCCTCCTCGCGCGGACCCTCCGGGCGCAGCGCGTCGAAGATCGGCATCGCCCGCTCGACGTGCTCGGCCTCGCCGCCGACCATCAGGCCGTAGCCGTTCTCCAGGCCCCACACGCCGCCGGACACGCCGGCGTCGACGTACGCGACGCCCTTGGCGTCCAGCGCCTCGGCGTTCTTCGAGTCGTCGGTGAAGCGCGAGTTGCCGCCGTCGATCACGAGGTCGCCGGGCGCGAGCAGCTCGCCGAGCTCGGCGATGGTCTGCCGGGTGATGTCACCGGCGGGCACCATCACCCAGACCACGCGGGGTGCGGCGAGCCTGCCCACCAGGTCGGCCAGCGAGTCGGCGTCGGTCACGTCCGGGTTCCGGTCGTAGCCCACCACCTCGTGACCGGCGCGGCGGATCCGCTCGCGCATGTTGAAGCCCATCTTGCCGAGGCCGACGAGTCCGAGCTGCACGGTCGTGTTCTCCCCTGGGTTCGTGGTTGATCAGCCGGGCAGGCGCACGGGCATGAGCAGGTAGAGGTAGCCCGGTGCCACGTTCCCATCCTCGTCCACCGGCTTGAGCAGCGCCGGGCGGCTCGGGGTGGTGAACGACAGGTGCGCCTTGGGGGTCCGCACGGCCTGGAGGCCCTCGTGCAGGTACGTCGGGTTGAACGCGATGGTCACCGCGTCACCGGTGTAGTCGACCGGCAGCTCCTCTTCGGCGCTGCCCTCGTCGTCACCGCCGGCCGAGAGCTTCAGCGACGAGTCGGCGAACTCCAGCCGGACCTGGGTGCCGCGCTCGGCGACCAGCGACACGCGCTTGATCGCCTGCACCAGCGAGTCGACCTCGATCACCGCGGCGGCCGAGTGCTCGGTGGGCAGTAGCTGGCGGTACTTCGGGAAGTCCGCGTCGAGCAGGCGGGTGGTGGTGCGCCGGCCGGTGCCGGACAGGCCCAGCAGGCCGTCGTTGGCGGCGAGCGAGAGCTCGATCGTCGCGCCGGACGCGCCGAGCGTCTTCGCGGCGTCGTTGAGCGTCTTGGCCGGGACGAGCACCGCGACCTCGCCGAGCGAGTCGTCGGGCTGCCAGTCGAACTCGCGCATCGCGAGCCGGAAGCGGTCGGTCGCGACCAGGGTCAGCCTGCCCTCGCCGATCTCCAGCCGCACGCCGGTCAGCATCGGGAGCGTGTCGTCCTTGCCCGCCGCGATGGCGACCTGGGACACCGCTTCGCCGAACACCTCACCGGGCAGCCGGCCCGCGAGCTGCGGCATGGACGGTAGCTGGGGGTAGTCCTCGACCGGCATGGTCGGCAGCGAGAAGCGCGCCGAGCCGCAGCTTATCGTCATCCGCGAGCCGTCCACCGCGATCTCCACCGGGTGGTTCGGCAGCGCCTTGGTGATGTCCGCGAGCAGCCGGCCGGAGACCAGCGCCTTGCCGCCGTCCGCGATCGTGGCCGGCACGCCGCACTGCGCCGAGACCTCGTAGTCGAACCCGGAGACGGTGAGCGCCTCGCCTGATCCGTCCTCCGCCCCGGCGTCGAGCAGAACACCACCGAGCACCGGGACCGGCGGCCTCGACGGCAGGCTGCGCGCGACCCAGGCGACGGCGTCGGCCAGGCCGTCGCGCTCGACGCGGATCTTCATGAGGCGTCCTCTCTCAAAGTCCTCAAGTCGGCGTGGTCCACGGCAACAACGAACGTTGCGGTGGGGGTTCGGGGAGCCGCGTCCCTCGCCGGATCGGTTCCGACCCTCGGCGCGGAAGCTCAACCGTAGAGCGTCGGGGAGCGGTTCGTCACCTCGGGGCCACACCCGGGTTCCCCCGGGGGCGGCGCGTTGTCCCCGGGTTCGACCCCCGCTGTTTTTTCTTTGTTCTTCTCTTCAAGGGAAGACAACAGCAACAGCAGTAGGGGCTGTGGATTGTGTGGATAACAGGCGTTCTCGCAGCTCGCCACCCCTGAGGGGCTGTGGACGAGTAAGGGTTGCCACCCGGGGACAGATCGGCGCACCCGGGGAGAACTCCGGCGGTGGTCCGATCGGTCCACAGGTTGGCCGAGTTGTCCCCGGGTGTATCCCCGGGTGTGGGCCGAGTTGTACCCGGGTGCTGCACAGGGTGATCGTGGCCTGGATCTCGCCCGATCAGCGCTTTTTGCGGGCCTGTGGACAACTCGGAACCGCCGGTTCACCCGCAGAACGCCCGTCGTCCCCGGTGTTCCGCCCCGGGTTCGGGCCGCCGCGCACCCCGTTCCAGGGCCTCCGAAGGGTCGCGTCGGGTCCCGAAAACCGCTCCCGCAACCCCCTCTCGACCCCCTCGCGGACCCTTCGCGGCCACTTCGCGACCCCCTCCGGCGACCGCGCCCGAGCCGTCCGACACCCGGGTGCGCACCCGGGTGCGCCCGCCCGCACCCGGGTGCGGGCGGTGCGGCTCGGGCCCGCACCCGGGTGCGGGCGGGCGCGAGCCCTCCGGCGTCAACCGGCCGATCGCGACGAGTGCTCGTGGAGGTCGGTGCCCTCGCGGAGCACCCGGTCGAGCCGGTCCGTCGCGCTCTCGGCGGCGTCGATCGTCCGGGCCACCGCCTCGGCCGCCTCCTGCGCCTCCTCGGCGGCCTCGATCGCCGCGCCGGCTTCGCGGCGCAACCGCCGTGCGAGGTCGGCGTGCCCGAGGCGGTCGGCCGCGTCGGCCCGTTCCCCGGCGAGGGCCGCCGCGCGCCGCGCCTGCGCGCCGGCGTCGAACGACTTCCCGGCGATCCGGCCGGCGGCGGCGATGAGCTCGACGTCGTGCAGCGCGGTCGCGATGTCGGCGTGCAGCGCCCGGACCTGGGCTTCGTGCAGGGTGATCTCCGCCGTGCTGCCGATCGCCAGGAGCAGGGTGCCCTCCACGCTGCCGCGCAGTCGGACGCGGACGTCGGCGTGGGGGCACAGGACCACGGTCGTGTGGGCTTCCTGGGTGTTCATCGGGTTCGTCCTCTCGGGAGCGCGGGTACCGCCGAATGGCCCTGCGGTCTACGGCCAGATCGCCCGCCATGGGAAGATTCCGGTGACAGGCACACTGTTTCCGGGAAAACATCACATGATCCCGGAATAATGGCAACACGAGTCACCGGGACGGAGTACGGATGCCGAGGAAGTCGCCGGGGCCGAAGGCGAAGGGTCTGGGCAGCGAGCTGCGCGTCCTGCGCAAGGACGCCCGCGTCACGCTCGAACAGGCGGCAGCGGCGATCGGCCTGTCGAAGCAGGTGCTGTCCCGGCTGGAGACCGGCCAGCGGAACATCGTCCCGGACGAGGTCGCCGGACTGCTCGGCCTGTACGGCGTCACCGGCCCGCGCCGCGAGCAACTGCTCACCATGGCGCGCACGCTGGACGACCCCGGTTGGTGGGAGCTGAACGCGCCCGGCCTGACCCAGGAGTCCGCGACCCTGGCCGACTACGAGGAGCGCGCCGCGCACATCACCGACTGGTCGCCGCTGCTCGTGCCGGGTCTGCTCCAGACCCCCGACTACGCCCGCGCGTTCATGCTGGACGACGGGCTCACCTCCAGCGAGGTCGAATCGCGGCTCGGCGCGCGGATGCGCCGCCAAGAGCGCCTGGACCGCGACGACGTCCACTACACCGCGCTGCTCGGCGAGCCGGCGTTGATCGGCAACGACGACATCCACCGCGACCAGTTGGCGGCCCTGGCGGTCGCCGCCGAACGCCCGAACGTGACGATCCGGGTGGTGCCGACCCGGTCGATGCCGCGACTCGGCCGCGTCGGTGCCTTCATGGTCCTCGACATCCCGCCGTCGACCGTGGTGCACGTCGAGATGGCCCGGTCGGGCGCGTTCCTGGACGAGGAGGCGTTCACCACCCCCTATCTCCGTCGCGCCGGGCGACTCGGGGAAGTCGCGCTCAGTGCGACACTGTCCCTGCGTCGGATTGTCGGTCTGCGAGACGAAGTGGGTGTGTGATTGATGCGGCTACCTGCGCTGGTGTGGCGGAAGTCGGCCCGATCGGAGTCGCAGTCGAACTGCGTCGAACTGGCCTCCCTCCGGGACGGCGGGGTCGCGGTGCGGGACAGCAAGCTGGGCGGGGCGAGCCCGGTGCTGGCACTCGACCCGGCCGGCGCGGCGGCGTTCCGCGACGCGGTCAAGCGCGGTGCGTTCGACCCGGCCTGACCCCGTCCCACGGCAGAACGCGGCAGCGCCCCGGCAAGGGGTGCTGCCGCGTTCGCGTGTGGACGGGTCGGTCCCGGGGTCCGCTCAGGGGTCCGCTCAGGGGGCGTGGCGGGCGCGCTGCTTGATGCGCGACGTCAGTTCCTGCACCTGCTCGTAGACCCGGCGGCGCTCGGCCATCTCCTTGCGGATCTTCTTGTCCGCGTGCATGACCGTCGTGTGGTCGCGACCGCCGAACGTCTGCCCGATCTTCGGCAGCGACAGGTCGGTCAGCTCGCGGCACAGGTACATCGAGATCTGCCGGGCCTGGGCCAGCACCTTCGTCTTACCGGGCCCGCACAGGTCGTCCATGCTCACGCTGAAGAACTCCGCCGTGACGGCCATGATGGTCGGCGCGGTGATCTCCGGGGCGTGCGAGTCCGGGATGAGGTCGCGGAGCACTATCTCGGCGAGCTGGATGTCCACCGGCTGCCGGTTCAGCGAGGCGAACGCGGTGACCCGGATGAGCGCGCCCTCCAGCTCGCGGATGTTGCGCTCGACCCGCGACGCGATGAACTCCAGCACGTCGGCGGGCGCGGCCAGGCGGTCCTGGGCGGCCTTCTTGCGCAGGATCGCGATCCGGGTCTCCAGCTCGGGCGGCTGGATGTCGGTGATCAGACCCCACTCGAACCGCGTGCGCAGGCGGTCCTCCAGCGTCTCCAGCCGCTTGGGCGGCCGGTCGGAGGACACCACGATCTGCTTGTTCGAGTTGTGCAGCGTGTTGAAGGTGTGGAAGAACTCCTCCTGGGTGCCTTCCTTGCCCTCCAGGAACTGGATGTCGTCCACCAGCAGCACGTCGATGTCCCGGTACCGCCGCTGGAACGCGACCTTCCGGTCGTCGCGCAGCGAGTTGATGAAGTCGTTCGTGAACTCCTCGGTCGACACGTACCGCACCCGCATGCCGGGGAACAGCCGCTGGGCGTAGTGCCCGACGGCGTGCAGCAGGTGGGTCTTGCCCAGCCCGGACTCGCCCCAGATGAACAGCGGGTTGTACGCGCGGGCGGGTGCCTCGGCGACCGCCACCGCCGCCGCGTGGGCGAACCGGTTGGACGCGCCGATCACGAAGGTGTCGAAGTTGTACTTCTCGTTCAGCCGGGTCTGCGACGAGGCCGGGTTCGCGGGCCGGGTGAACGGCGTGCCGCTCGGCGCACCGCCGCTGAACGTCGGCCAGATCTCGGTGACGGCGGCGAGCGCGTCGCCCTCCTCGTCCACCTCTTCGTCGGTCTCGGAGTCCTCGGTCCCGAGCGGCAGCTCGGCCTGCCCGAGGCCGTTGGTCGGCGGACCCGGCACGGGCATCGGCATCGGCATCGGCTTGACGCCGGGCACGGGGATCGGCGTGGTCGGGGGGCTGTTCACCGGCTCGGGTGAATCGACCTTCACCGCGAGTGACACCGGACGGCCCAGCCGGCGGGACAGCGCGGCCGTGATCGGCTCGCGCAACGCCCGCTCGATCGCCTCTTTCGCGAAGTCGGAAGGCGCGGCCAGCAGCGCGGTCCCGTCGAGCAGGCCGATGGGACGGGTCACGCGCATCCACGCGCGCTGCTGCGGGGACAACGTGCTGGCAGCGAGCTCCAGCACGACCTGTTCCCACACGCGACCCAGATCGGCCTGGTGGTCGGACACCTCCGCGCCCCCTCCCCTCGGTGTGACTGCCCTGCGGCCGTGCCGGTCCCCGGGGGCCGACACGACGTGGACACGGAGAATAGAGGCATCCACAGAGTTATCCACAACTGTGCACGAACGCGCGTCGGTGGCAGCGGGTCCCGTTGCTCTCCGAACACCCTGCGGTGCGTGTCACGACGTCCCGTCGGCCCACGTCCGCCTGCGAAGGCAGCACGCTAACAAGGCGCGAGCGGTACCACAAGACGTTGGTCGTCGCGACTGTTTTACGTGCCCGGCACGTCGCGGACCGTGGCTGCGCACACCCTACCGGGGACCCCGGTTTGAGTCCCGCACCCGGGGCTGCGTACCCTGGAACCGTCTCCGCTTGCGAGGCGTGCTCTTTGCGCGCGCCCATGGACCCGCTGGGGACGACCACAGACGTTAAGCACCCGGGAGTCCGACCGTGAGCAAGGGTAAGCGCACTTTCCAGCCCAACAACCGCCGCCGCGCGAAGACGCACGGCTTCCGGCTGCGTATGCGCACCCGCGCCGGTCGCGCCATCCTGGCGGCGCGCCGCGGCAAGGGCCGCCAGCAGCTCTCCGCCTGATCGCCGCAGAGCCGTGCTTCCCGCGGCCAATCGGCTGACCCGCAGCCAGGACTTCGGCCTGGTGGTCCGCCGAGGCCGCCGGGCCGGCCGGCCCCGGCTGGTTCTGCACGCCCTGATGCCCGGAGTCCAGGACTCCGGCGACCTCGGGGCGCGACCGGGTACCTCGGCGCAGCCCACCTTGGACCAGTCCAAGGTGGGCTTCGTCGTGAGCAAGGCCGTGGGCAACTCCGTCGTCCGGCACCGGGTGAGCCGCAAGCTGCGGCACCTGGTGCGGGACCGGCTGGCCGGTCTGCCCCCGGGTTCGTCCCTGGTCGTGCGCGCGCTCGCGCCGGCCGCCGAGGCGAGCAGCGCGGAACTCGGCGACGACCTCGACGCCGCGCTGCGCAGGCTGCTGCGATGACCGACCGGGTGGGCCCCGTGACCCGGGTGCTGCTGCTGCCGATCCAGTTCTACCGGCGGTTCATCTCCCCCGCGTTGCCCCCGACTTGCCGTTTCCACCCGAGTTGCAGCACCTACGCGGTGGAAGCGCTGACCGTCCACGGACCGTTGCGCGGCTCCTGGCTGGCCATCCGCCGGCTGGGCCGCTGCGGACCCTGGCACCCTGGTGGCCTGGACCCCGTTCCGCCGAGGCGGACCACGGTCCCCGACCTTCCTGCCGAGGAGTAGCCAGTGCTCAACTTCATCTACTACCCGGTGTCCTTCATCCTGTGGTGTTGGCACTGGGTGTTCGGCCACGTCTTCGGCGAGGCGAGCGGGTTCGCATGGGCGCTGTCCGTGGTGTTCCTCGTCTTCACGCTGCGTGCGCTGCTCTTCAAGCCGTTCGTCGGCCAGGTGCGGTCGATGCGCAAGATGCAGGAGTTCGCCCCCGAGCTCCAGAAGATCAAGAAGAAGTACGCGAACGACCGCCAGCGCCAGGCGCAGGAGATGCAGAAGCTCCAGTCCGAGCACGGGGTCAACCCGCTCGGCGGCTGCCTGCCGATGCTCGTGCAGATCCCGGTGTTCATCGGTCTGTTCCACGTGCTGCGCTCGTTCAAGCCCGGCTGGGGCGAGGTGTACTTCTTCGACGCCCAGGGCGTCGAGTCGTTCGTCAACGCGAAGCTGTTCGGCGCGAACCTGTCGACGTTCATCACGATGCCGGCCGAGGAGCTCGCGAACTTCGCGACCGACCGCAACGCGGTCCTGTTCGTCGCGGTCCCGCTGATGATCGTCGCCTCGATCGCCACGCACTTCACCGCGCGGCACTCGGTGGCCCGGCAGACGCAGGTGGCGGCGGAGAACCCGCAGACCGCCATCATGAACAAGCTGACGCTGTACATCTTCCCGCTGGGCGTCCTGGTCGGTGGCTTCTTCTTCCCGATCGCGATCCTGCTCTACTGGCTGAGCAACAACGCCTGGACGCTGGCGCAGCAGTACGTCGTGTACCACCGCATCGACCGCGAGGAAGCGGAGAAGAAGGAAGTCGCGACCCAGCAGCGCCAGGCGCTCGCCCCGAAGCCGGGCATGAAGCCGAAGCCCGGCGCGAAGCCCGTCCCGGGCGTGAAGCCCGCCGCCGGTGCGAAGCCCACGAGCGGTGCGAAGCCGGCCGGTGCGAAGCCGGCGGCCGGTACCCGGCCCGCCGCCAAGAAGCAGGACACGCCGCCGGCCGACTCGGCCGAGGTCGAGGAGTCGACCGCGAACGGCAGCTCGTCCACCGAGATTCCCGGTCTGAGCCCAGACCGATCCCCAGGCAAGAAGCAGGGCAACAAGAGGCGTCGTTGACCCTGGAGAGGAGACATCGTGTCGGAGACGTTGCAGGCGACCGACGTGGACGTGCCCGAGGCCGAGGCCCCGCAGGCGCGGTCGGGGAGTTCGGAGGACCTGCTCGTCCAAGAGGGCGACATCGCGGGTGACTACCTGGAGCGGCTGCTCGACCTGCTCGACTACGACGGTGACATCGACCTCGACGTCGAGGCGGGTCGGGCGATCGTCAGCATCGACGGCGGTGACGACCTGGAGAAGCTGGTCGGCCCGCGCGGCACCGTGCTGGAGTCGCTCCAAGAGCTCACCCGGCTGGCCGTGCAGCAGGAGACCGGCGTGCGCAGCCGGCTCATGCTGGACGTCGCGGGGTGGCGCGCCGGGCGTCGGGCCGAGCTGGCCGAGCTCGGCAAGTCGACCGCCGAGAAGGTGGTCGCCAGCGGGGAGAAGGTGCGGCTGCACCCGATGACCCCGTTCGAGCGCAAGGTCGTGCACGACGCCGTCGCGACGGTGGCGGGCGTGCACAGCGAGAGCGAGGGCGAGGAGCCGCAGCGCCGAGTCGTGGTGCTGCCCAAGTCCTGAAGCGGTACGCGGAGCGGCCCCCGGTTTCACGTGAAACCGGGGGCCGCTTTGTCGTGTCGGTGCCGGCCGGGGTGCGGGTCGCGGGACTGTGTCTCTTCGGTCAACCACTTCCCAGCACCGAGTTTCACGTGAAACGGTCCGAGGATGACTGAGATCGTCCGGAAGCTCCGGGTTGCGGCTTACGCAGTGATCATCGAGGACGACCGCATCCTGCTCTCCCGGTGGCTCGGGCCGGAGCGCCCGCGATGGATTCTGCCCGGCGGCGGGATCGACCACGGGGAGGACCCGTACGACGCCGTGATCCGCGAGGTGTTCGAGGAGACCGGGTACCGGGCCGAGGTACACCGGTTGCTCGGCATCCAGAGCGTGCGGGGACCGCTCAACCTCGACGGCGCTGATCTGGACTACCACCGCCTCCGCATCCTGTACGAGGCGAAGGTGGTCGGGGGCGAGTTGACCTACGAGGTCGGCGGTTCGACGGACCAGGCGGCCTGGGTGCCGCTCGCCGAGCTGCCCGATCTGGACCACGTCGAGTCGGTGGACGTCGGGCTGGAGATGTACTGGAAGCGCCCGGTAGACGGCCGACCCGCCGACCTGGGGTGACCGCTCCCCTGTTTCACGTGGAACGCCGTCGTGCTGATCACGTCGATTTGGCGTGTCGGCGGGGTGATCCGTCATAGTGTCGTCGGCACATTCGAGGGCGTTCCCCGCCCCCTGGCCGCCCCCATCAATCCACCGGCTACAGCACCGCCGTGTGGTTTCACGTGAAACGACGGAGACATGGCCGTAGCTCTGGAGGACCGCGCGAAGCGGGTTTTCGGTGACCACTACCCCAAGGCAGTCGCCTTCTGGAACCTGCTCGTCGAGCACGGGGTCGAGCGCGGACTCATCGGCCCCCGCGAGGTCGACCGCCTCTGGGAGCGTCACATCCTGAATTCGGCGGTCGTTGCGGAGTTGCTTCCCCCAGGTTGTCGTGTGGTGGACGTAGGCTCGGGCGCGGGCTTGCCGGGCATCCCCCTGGCGATTGCCCGCCCCGACCTCACCCTCACGCTCTTGGAGCCCATGGCCCGTCGGGTGGCGTGGCTGACCGAGGTGGTCGACGCGCTGGAGCTCAAGACCGAGGTGGTCCGGGGACGGGCCGAGGAGGCGGCGGTGCGGGAACGGCTGGGCGGCAGCGACGTCGTGACGGCCCGCGCCGTGGCTCCGCTCGAACGGCTCACCCAGTGGTGCCTGCCGCTCGTTCGGCCGGGCGGGCGGCTGGTCGCTCTCAAGGGCGAGAGCGCCGCAGAGGAAGTGGACCGCGACGCCGAGGCGGTGCGGCGGGCCGGCGGCATCCGGCCCCGGGTCGTCACGTGTGGCAGTGATGTCCTGGAACTGCCGACCACCGTCGTGCTGGTGGAGCGCGACGAGCAGGCGAGCCGCCGTGACGGCGCGCGTCGCAAGAGGAAGGATCGGTGACCGTGTACCCCGACCCCCTGCACCCGGTGTTCCACGCGGCTGGTGTTTCACGTGAAACCGGAACAGCGGGTGCGGTGGGCGCGGGTGAAGTGCTCCGTCCCGACACCGCCCGGAGTGTCAGCGGACCGATTTCCAACGGCTCGGACGACAACGCAGGAGACAGCACCGTGTGGACCCCCATCGCGGAGGAAGCAGCGCGCGCTACCCGTGTTCTGCACCCCGACTCCTCCCAACTCCCCCGCCCCAGCCACCGCCGCGTCCTCACCGTGGCGAACCAGAAGGGCGGCGTGGGCAAGACGACGAGCACGGTGAACGTGGCCGCCGCGCTCGCCATCCACGGACTCAAGGTCCTCGTGATCGACCTCGACCCGCAGGGCAACGCGAGCACCGCGCTGTCCGTGGAGCACCGTTCCGGCACCCCCTCCGTGTACGAGGTGCTGATCGGTGAGATGTCGGTCGCCGAAGCCGCTCAGGTCAGCCCCACCTCCCCCAACCTCTACTGCGTGCCCGCCACGATCGACCTGGCGGGCGCGGAGATCGAACTCGTCTCGATGGTCGCCCGCGAGTCGCGCCTCAAGGAGGCGTTGAGCCCCGAGGCGCTGGACCCGATCCGCCCCGACTACGTGTTCATCGACTGCCCGCCGTCGCTGGGCCTGCTCACGGTCAACGCGATGGTCGCGGCCCAGGAGGTGCTCATCCCGATCCAGTGCGAGTACTACGCGCTGGAGGGCCTGGGGCAGCTCCTGCGGAACATCGAGCTCGTCCAGGCGCACCTCAACCCGACGCTGCTCGTCAGCACGATCCTGCTGACGATGTACGACGGGAGGACGAAACTCGCCGACCAGGTCACCAGCGAGGTCCGCGGGCACTTCGGCGATACGGTCCTCAGGACGGTGATTCCGCGCAGCGTGAAGGTGTCGGAAGCACCCGGATTCGGTCAGACGGTGCTCACCTACGACCCCGGGTCGCGGGGCGCGATGAGCTACTTGGACGCGGCACGCGAGATCGCCGAATACGGCGCGGAGATGGGGTCGGCATGACGGAGCAGCGCAAGGGTGGGTTGGGCCGCGGGCTCGCGGCCCTCATCCCGAGCGGTCCACCGGTTGGTGCACCGACACCGGCCAGGGTTGCCCTGAACGGGAACGGCACCACCCCTGCGCCCTCCCCCGCCGACGCCACGCCGTCGGGCGAGGTCGCCGGCGCGGTGTACCAGGAGCTGCCGGTCACCTCGATCCGCACGAACCCGAAGCAGCCGCGACTGGTGTTCGACGAGGACGCGCTCCGCGAGCTGGAGCACTCCATCCGCGAGTTCGGGCTCATGCAGCCGATCGTGGTGCGCGCGACCGGGCCGGACACGTACGAACTGGTGATGGGTGAGCGCCGCTGGCGGGCCACCCAGTTGGCCGGGCTCAAGACGATCCCGGCGATCGTCCGGCACACCGCCGACGACGTGATGCTGCGGGACGCGCTGCTGGAGAACATCCACCGGGTGCAGCTCAACCCGTTGGAAGAGGCGGCGGCGTACCAGCAGTTGTTGCAGGAGTTCGACGTCACGCACGAGGAGCTCGCCGACCGGATCGGCCGCAGCCGGCCGGTCGTGACCAACACGATCCGGCTGCTGAAGCTCCCCCTCCCCGTGCAGCGGCGGGTGGCGGCGGGCGTGCTGTCGGCGGGTCACGCGCGGGCGCTGCTCGGCCTGGAGGACCCGGGCGTCCAGGAGGAGTTGGCGACGCGGATCGTGGCCGAGGGCATGTCGGTGCGGGCCACCGAGGAAGCGGTGACCCTGGCGAAGTCGGCCGAGCCCGCGAAGGCGAAGCAGACCCGGCGCAAGCCGATCCAGGCACCGGGGTTGCAGGAGCTCGCGGAGCGGCTGTCCGACAACTTCGACACGCGGGTGAAGGTCGAGTTGGGTCAGCGAAAGGGCCGGATCGTGGTCGAATTCGGGTCCGTTGACGATCTTGAGCGGATCATCCAGCTCATGTCGCCAGAAGAGACAAATCGGACACGTACGTCGGACGTGTGATCACCCACGGCCCTTATGTCACGGTGACGATAACGGCCCGCATCCAATCGGATACGGGCCGTTACCTCATTGCTGAGCAATGTTTACCGTGAAACAGCGCGTTCGACGAGCCCCGCGTAGATCTCCCCCAGAGACGCGCCGGCCGCCTCAACCGCCATCGGCAACAGCGAGGTCTCGGTCAAGCCGGGCGAGACGTTCACTTCGAGGAAGTGGACCGTGCCGTCCGGCGCGACGATCGCGTCCGTCCGCGACACGTCGCGCAGACCGAGCAGCCGGTGCGCGGCCACGGCGAGCTCGCCGACCGCCTGGCTCGACTTGTCGTCCAACCGCGCCGGCGCGTGGAAGTCGGTGAGGCCGGCGGTGTACCGGGCGGTGTAGTCGTAGATGCCGTTCTCCGGCACGATCTCGACCGGCGGCAGGGCGTACGGTCCGTCGGGCCCGTCCACGACCGCCACGGCCACCTCGACGCCCGCCACGTACCGCTCGGCCAGCACCGTGTCGCCGTACGCCAGGCACCCGACCATCGCGGCGGGCAGGTCCGCCGCCTCGTGCACCACCTGAGCGCCCAGCGCCGACCCGCCCTGGTCCGGCTTGAGCATCAGCGGTAGGCCGAACTGCTCGACCATCGCGTCGAGCACCGGCTTCGCGCCGAGCTCCCGGAAGGTCGCGTGCGGCAGCACCGCCCAGTCCGGCGTGGCCAACCCGGCGCGCGCGATCTCGCCCTTGGCGGTCGGCTTGTCCCACGCCCGTCGGCACGCCCGCGAGTCCGTGCCGACGAACGGCACCCCGACGAGTTCCAGGATCGTCTGCACCGACCCGTTCTCGCCCTCGCCGCCGTGCAGCGCGACGACGACGGCGTCCGGCCGGTGCTCGCGCAGCCGGGTCAGCAGGTGGGCGTCGGCGTCCCACTCCTCCACGACCAGACCCGTCGAGCGCAGCGCGGCGGACAGCCGGCGACCGGATCGGAGGCTCACCTCGCGCTCGTGCGACAGACCTCCGGACAGCACGGCGACCCAGCGGTCAGACAACGTTCTTCTCCTGCGGTGTGGAGCCCGGCGGTGCCGAGCTCAAGCGGCGTCGGGCTCGGCGGGTCAGGCTCGGTGGGTCGGACTCGGCGGGTCGGACTCAGGCGGTGTCGGGCGAGGGGGTCTGCGGCCCGGAGACCGCACGCGCGGCGGTGGGGCCGAACGTCTCGCGCAACTCCAGCTCGTCCTTGATCACGTTCGCGAGCCGGCGCACGCCCTCGCGGATGCGCTCCGGCGTCGGGTAGCAGTACGAGATGCGCAACTGGCGGCTGCCCAGGCCGTCCGCGTAGAAGCCGGTGCCGGACGCGTACGCCACGCGCTGGGTGATCGCCCGGGGCAGCATCGCCTTGGTGTCGATCCCCTCCGGGACGGTCAGCCACACGTAGAACCCGCCGTTCGGCTTGTTCCACGTGGAACCGACCGGCATGTGCTGCTCCAGCGCCGAGATGGCCGCGTCCCGACGTTCCCGGTACGCCTCCCGGTAGGTCTTGACCTGGCCCTTCCAGTCGTGCGTCGACAGGTAGCGCGACACGATGAGCTGGTTGAGGGTCGGCGGGCACAGCGTGGCCGACTCGGCGGCCAGGACGAGCTTCTCGCGCACGGCGTGCGGCGCGAGCACCCAGCCCACCCGCAGCCCCGCCGCGAACGTCTTGGAGAACGACCCGAGGTACACGACGTTGTCCGGGTCGGTGGACCGCAGCGCGGGGTACGTGACGCCGTCGAAGCCGAGCAGCCCGTACGGGTTGTCCTCGACCACGAGAATCCCGTGCCGCCGGCAGATCTCCAGCACCTCGGCCCGGCGCTGCACGGCCAGCGTCACGCCGGCCGGGTTGTGGAAGTTCGGGATCGTGTAGAGGAACTTGACCCGCTGACCGGCCTTCTCGACCGCCAAGACCGCCTCCTGGAGCGCGGCGGGCACCAGGCCGTCCGCGTCCATCGCCACGTGCACGACCTGTGCCTGGTAGGCCGCGAACGACCCGAGCGCGCCGACGTAGGAGGGTCCCTCGGCCAGCACGACGTCACCGGGGTCGCAGAAGATCCGGGTGACCATGTCCAGGCCCATCTGGGAACCCACGGTGACCACGACGTCGTCCGGGTGGGCGTTGATGCCCTCCAGCGCCATCACGTCGCAGATCTGCTCGCGCAGCTCGGGCACGCCGTGCGCGGAGCCGTACTGGAGCGCGACCAGGCCGTCCTGGGCGATCAGGTCGCCGACCTCGGCGGCCAGCGAGTCGAGCGGAAGTGCCGCCAGGTGGGGCATCCCCCCCGCCAGGGACACCACCTCGGGTCGGCTCGCCACCGCGAACAGCGCCCGGATCTCCGATGCCGTCATCCCCGCCGTGCGCGCCGCGTACCGGCGCAGGTGGGGGTCGAGGCTTCTGGCACCCTGTTTGGCGGGCTGTCCGGGCAGGTTCACGGGGAACTCCGACGAGGTAGTGGTTACCGGCGGGTTTGTTCCTGGCTGAGTGTAACCGCCGTCCCGTTAGGGGCATCCGTCTTCCAGACCGGGGTCACATCCGCCTATCCTCGTAGGGATCGCATTTCGGGGGCTTGGGGAGGTCGGGGTGTCGCGACGCATCGTGGGCGTCACTCTGGACAACCTGGAGCACCTGTCCAAGCACAGCCGGACGTGTGTGTTCTGGGAACTCGCGCCGCACCTCAAGGAGCAGGCCGAGGAGTACGGCGACACGGAGTTCGAGAAGGAGGCCTGGGTCTCCAGCGTCCTGCTCGAATGGGGCTCCTGCGGTCGGATCATCTACCTCGACGGCATCCCGGCCGGTTCGGTGTTCTACGCGCCGCCGGCGGCCGTGCCCAGGTCGCTGGCCTTCCCCACCTCCCCCGCCAGCCCCGACGCGGTGCTGCTGACCGGGCTGGAGGTGCTGCCGGAGTTCCGCGGCGGCGGGCTCGGGCGCGTGCTGGTGCAGACCGTGGCGAAGGACCTGACCAGGCGCGGCGTGAAGGCCGTCGAGGTCTTCGCGGACAACCAGCCGTCCGACGACGAGCGCTCCTGCGTGATACCGGCCGACTTCCTGCTCCAGGTGGGCTTCAAGACCGTCCGCCCGCACCCCAAGTGGCCCCGGCTGCGGCTGGAGCTGCGCACCGCGTCGTCGTGGAAGGAAGACGTCGAGGCGGCGCTGGAGAAGCTGCTGGGCACGGTGTCCGTGTCGACGGCGACCGCGACCGCCGAGCCGAGCTTCCGCCCCGTCTAGCCCGGTCCAGGGCGGTCCAGCCCGGTCCAGGGCGATTCAGCGCTGGTTCAGCGCGGTCTGGCGCGGTGACCCCGGTCGGAACCGGTGGCCAAGGCCGCCGGAGGTGTGCCGTCCGGTGGGTGCCGGGGAGCGGTGGTGCCCGGTCTTCCCTCCCTGGGAGGTGCCGGTCGGGTAACGCGGTGCGACACCCGTCCGGTGATCGGATTACCTTGACCGCGTGCTGTACGCGATCCTCGCCGTGATGACGGCCGTGTTATTCGTCCTGGGCGTGCGTCGTGACCGCCGTCGCGTGGCCAACGCCGTCTGGCTCGGCCTGACCCTGGTGTTCTCCCTGCTCTGGCTGGTGTCGCGGGACGACCTGCCGGAGTGGCTGGACCACGTCATCGGGTACGCCTTCGTGATCGCGCTGCTCGGCTCCGGGCTCGTGCTGCCGGTCGTGCTGATCATCAACGGCGTGGTGATGCTGCGGCGTGAGGGGCGGGCCCTGGGCAACCTGCTGTCGCTGCTCACCGGCCTGGCGATCATCACGCTGGCGGGGGTGTTCATCTTCGCCGTGGCCGACGACCGGACGTGGGTGCACGCGGTCGTCGGCTCGCTGGTGATCACCGCCGCGTACGTCGCGTTCCTGTTCGTCAGCCTGCTGCTGTACTCGATCATCTACGGCAAGACCGGCCGCCGGACCGGCTTCGACGCGGTGATCGTGCTCGGCGCGGGCCTGATGGGCGACCGCGTGCCTCCCCTGCTGGCCGGCCGGCTCGACCGCGCGACCAGGGTCTACCACCGCGAGGTGACGGCGGGGCACGCGCCGGTGATCGTCGTCTCCGGGGGCCGGGGTGCCGACGAGGAGACGTCCGAGGCGGTGGCGATGCGCGGGTACCTGCTGGACCGCGGGGTGCCCGACGACGTGATCGTGCTGGAGGACCGGGCCACGACGACCGAGGAGAACTTGAGGTACAGCAAGGCCCTGCTCGAAGAACGCGGCCACACCGGCCGGACGGTCGCGGTCACCAACAACTACCACGTGTTCCGCACCGCCGTACTCGCCCGCCGCCTGCGGATGAGGACCGAGGTCATCGGCTCGCGCACGGCGTGGTACTTCTGGCCCAGCGCGTTCCTGCGCGAGTTCGTGGCCATCCTGGCGAGGAGGCCGATCCCGCACGTGCTGGTGTGCGGCCTCCTGGTGGGCCTCTACCTGTTCCTGGTGCTGGCCTAGCCGGGCGGTGGGTTCTTCGAGTCCTGGACGGCCCTGCGCAAGCCGCGCCGAGGCGATCCCACCAGTCCCGCGCTAACGCTGCCGCTGCGGCAGGGAGCCGTAGCGGCAGGGCGGACGGCACCCGTTCGTCCTCGGTGCGGTGCACCAGCCGGATCTTCGCTCCTCGTACGCCGAGATCGGCCAGGCGGAGCACGGCCAACGCCTGGTCGCGGTCCTCCCGCGTCGGCTGGCCGGATGACCTCCGCCCCCCGAGCGCCTTCGACCACCTGTCCGCCGCAGGTTGATCCGGGTGCGGGTGGTGCGGAGGTTCCGCACCCGGATCACGACCGCGTGCTGTGGTGGCGCGGTCCGATCGGCTACCGGGCCTGCCCGGTGGTCAGCTCGTGCCTCATCAGGTCGTCCAGGGTGAACGTGCCCGTCGGCTGGTCGTCCTTGCCGAGCAGGTACAACCTCTTCACCGCGACCAGGATGCCCTCGGCCACGACGTCGCGGAACGACGGGTTCGCGAGCCTCGCCCGGTCGCCCGGGTTGGTCAGGTAGCCCACCTCGACGCGCACGGCGGTGCACTTCGTCATCCGCAGCATGTCCCACGTCTTCGGGTGGGTGCCGCAGTCGCGCATCCCCGTCCGCGCCACTAGTTCGCGCTGGATGAAGCCCGCCAGGCCCTCGCCGACCGTGGACGACGTGCCGTTGCCCGTGCCGAAGTGGAAGCTCGCGATGCCCGCCGCCACGGCCGACGGGTTCGCGTCGCTGTGCAGCGACAGGATCAGGTCCGCGCCCGCCTCGTTGGCGAACTTCGCCCGGCTGCCCTCGTCCGGGCAGTGGTGGGGGCCCCGGGTGAGCAGGGCTTCCATGCCGGTCGCGGCCATCTTGCCTTCGAGCAGCCTGGCCAGGTCGAACATCACCTCGGCCTCGGACACGCCGTCGACCACGACACCGCGGTCCTCGCCGCCGTGACCCGGGTCGATGACGATCCGCTTGCCGGACAGCCTGGGGCCGGACTTGCGCACCCGCTCCTGCTCGCGCAGGAACACCGGCCTGCCGCCCCGCACCTTGGGCTGGAGCTGCCGCAGCGCCCGCACCGTGTCCGGACCGCACATCCCGTCGATGACGAGCCCGTAGTCGCGCTGGAAGCTCCTCAGCGCCTGTTCGGTCTGCTGGCCGAACTCGCCGTTCGCGCGCCCGGCGTCGTAACCCAGCTCCAGCAGGCGTTCCTGGAGCGCGGACACGTCGTCGCCGGTCACCGGTTGGGCCATGAGGAACGCCAGTGGGCGGTCGCCCAGGCGGAACGTGGCGTCGCGCAGCGCGCGGTACGTGGCCGGGCCGACGATGCCGTCGGTGATGAGACCCCGCTGCTGCTGGAACGCGCGCACGGCGTGCTCGACCGGGAGGTCGAACACCTGCGACGGCTGCGGATCGGACAGCAACCCGAGCCCGGTCAGCGTGGCCCTGACCTCGGCGACGTCCGGACCGAAATCCCCGCGGCGGAGTAGCGGCATGTACCCCTCGTTCGCTATGGCACCGACATCCGTCGATGCGCCGGTTGACGTCTCATTGTGCCTTGCCTGAACGGATGACCCACGTTGGGCTACTGGGAGTGGCCGCCCCCACGAAAAAGCGCGACCCGTCCGTCTTTGGTTTGACGGACGGGTCACGCTCCGGGTTGCCTCAGGACAGGACGTCGGAGAGGTCGTTGAGCAGCGCCGCCTTCGGCTTCGCACCCACGATCTGCTTCACCGGCTTGCCGCCCTGGAACAGGATCATGGTCGGCACCGACATGATCTGGTAGTCCCGCGCGATCGACGGGTTGGCGTCGATGTCGAGCTTCGCCACGGTGATCTTCTCGGCGTGCTCGGCCGCGATCTCCTCCAGCACCGGCGCGACCATCTTGCACGGGCCGCACCAGGTCGCCCAGAAGTCGACCAGGACCGGCTTCTCGCTCTGGAGCACGTTCTCCAGGAACGTGTCCTTCGTCACCGGCACGGTGGCGCCTGCCATGTTGCTCTCCTCTGTCGGAACGGGTGCTAGCTGGTGGTGACGGGCTCGCTGTAGCCGCCGCCGACGTGCTCCGAGGACAACGCGGCCTCGGGGTTGCCGTGCTCGGCGAGCCAGCGCTCCGCGTCGATCGCGGCGGAGCAGCCCGAGCCGGCGGCGGTGATCGCCTGCCGGTACGTGTGGTCCACCAGGTCTCCGGCGGCGAACACGCCGGGGACGTCGGTGTACGTGGTCTGGCCCGCGACCTTGACGTAGCCGGCGTCGTCCACGTCGACCTGGCCGCGCACGAGCTCGCTGCGCGGGTCGTGGCCGATGGCGACGAAGAAGCCGGTGAACGGGTGCTCGCTGATCTCACCCGTCCGGGTGTCCTTGACCTTCACGCCGGACACCGTGCCCTGGCCGACCACCTCGGTGACCTCGGCGTTGAGCAGCCACTTGATCTTCTCGTTGCTGCGCGCGCGCTCCAGCATGATCCGGGACGACCGGAACTCCTCACGGCGGTGGATGATCGTCACCGACCGGGCGAACCGGGTCAGGAAGGTCGCTTCCTCCATCGCCGAGTCGCCGCCGCCGACCACCGCGATGTCCTGGTCGCGGAAGAAGAAGCCGTCGCACGTCGCGCACGCCGACACACCCCGGCCCAGCAGCTCCTGCTCACCGGGGACGTGCAGGTAGCGGGCCGCCGCACCCATGGCGAGCACCACGGTCCGGGCCGCGTAGCGGGTGCCGTTGGCGGTGACGTACTTGACGTCGCCCGCCAGCTCCACCGACTCCACGTCCTCGGCGCGCAGTTCCGCGCCGAACCGCTTGGCCTGCTCCCGCATCTGCTCCATGAGGTCGGGGCCCATGATGCCGTCCCGGAAGCCGGGGTAGTTCTCGACTTCGGTCGTGGTCATCAGCGCGCCGCCGTACTGCGAGCCCTCGAACACCAGTGGTTCGAGCTGCGCGCGCGCCGCGTAGACCGCGGCGGTGTACCCGGCGGGCCCCGATCCCACGACGATCAGGTTCCGAACGTCCGACACCCTCGACCTCCGTTAGTCGTGACAGGCATGGCCTGCACTGCCTTCAACGGATCGTAGGGGGCACTGATTCCTCATCGGACGGGTGAGGTGGACTACTACGGGGTGATGCTGCTCTTCGCGAGCACCCCGTTGGGGTTGTCCGGACCACACGTCTCGGGGTCGAGCACCACGATCTGGAACGCCCCGGGCTTGCCACCGGGGAGGATCGCCATCACGGCGTCCCGCCCGTCGAGGGTGATCGGGCTGACGCCGAGCGGCTTCGAGCCGACGATGTCCCCGCCTCGGAGGCACCCCGCGAGCTTGTCCTGGTTCTCCAGCGGGCCGTAGTTCTGCGCCTTGAGCACGTCGCCGAACACCGGGCCGAAGTCGTTGCCCTTGACCGCGAGCGGGGCCCCGTCGCCCGGGGCCGGCCTGGTCGACGGGCTGGTCGGCAGCGCCACCTGGTCGCCGGGCGGTGGTGCGACGGTGTCGCCCTGCGTCGAGACGACCACGACGCCCACGCCCACGGCCGCCGCCGCGAGCAGCCCCGCACCCCAGCCGAGCTGCTTCTTGCGACGCTTGGCGGCCAGGTCGACCACCGGCGCGACGGGGCGGGCCTCCGCTGCCAGCGCGGCGTCGATCCGGTCCGCCACCTGTCGCGGCATCGGGATCGGCGGCAGGTTGTGCAGGTCGTCGAGCGTGGCGTCGAGCGCGGCCAGGACCGCCTGGGCCTCGGGGTCCTCGGCCACCGCCGACCGCAGCTCGGCTTCGCTACCGGGGTCCAGGACCCCGGCGTGCAGATCGGCCAGCAGGTCGACGGACCACGGCGGCCCGGAGCGCCGCACATTGCCGGTCATCGTTCCTCCAACTGACGTCCCTGTTGCACCTGCACATCGGTCACTGGGACGTTCGCATCTGCACTTTGGTTCCGGAGGTGCCCCAGAACTTTGGCCAGCTTCGCCCGGCCGCGAGCGCACCGCGATTTGACGGTGCCCTCCGCGATCCCCAGGAGCTGGGCCGTTTCCGCCACCGAGTAGCCCTCGACGTCGACCAGCACGATCGGGGCGCGCTGCTCCTCCGGGAGCTCCGCGAGCGCCGCTTGCACGACCAGCCGGGTCTCCCGCTCGGCCATCGCGTCGCGCGGGGCCACCGGCTCGCCGGGCCCGGCCTCGGGCAGCGGCACGGTGGGTCGGGTCTGCCGTCTGCGCATCCGGTCCAGGCAGGCGTTGACCACTATTCGGTGCAGCCAGGTGGTGACCTGCGACTCGGCCCGGAAGCTCGCGGCGGCCCGGAAGGCGGAGATGAACGCCTCCTGCAACGCGTCGGCGGCCTCCTCCGGGTCCCGCAGCGTGCGCAGCGCGACCGCCCACATCCGGTCTCGGTGCCGTTTCACCAGCTCCGAGAACGCGTGCGGGTCGCCCGCGGCATGCGCCGCGATGAGGTCTGCGTCCGAGCTGGCTGCGGCGGTCACAGGTCAGAGGGTATCGGCCCTCGTCCGTGTTGCTCCGATCACCCGTTCAGTGCAGTGCCGGACGCGGTGGTCTCCGGGGCGGCGTCCGGGGTGGTCCCCGGGGCGTCCGCCTCGGCGGCCCGGCGCAGCCGCAGCCGCCGGTAGCCGACCGCCCACACCACGATCGCCGCGCCGGCCAGCGACAGCAGCGCGCCCCGCACCCAGGGCAGCGACTCGCCGCCCACGGTCAGCACGGACACCGCCAGCAGCAGCGCGGCGAGCGGCAGGTGCGCGGTGGTGCGCTTCGGGGGCATCGGGGTTCCTCTCGCGGCCGGGCTACTGGGCCCGCGTGTAGACCAGCTCGGCGATCTCGGACCTGTTGTTGCGCCCGCTGCCGCCCAGCTTGGTGATCCACACCAGCACGTGCTGGGTCGCGTCCTGCTCGTCGAGCTGGATCTGGGTCTGCCCGGCCGACAGGGTGGCCACCGCGATGACCTTGGTCTCCTCCAGCGGCGCGCCGTCCGACGCGGCCACCCGGATCTCCACCACGGTCCCCTCGCTCGGCGACGTCACCGCGACCGACGCCAGCTTCACCGGCTCGGCGAAGCTCGACATCAGCCCGATCCCCGGCTTGAGCGACGGGAACGGCTCGAAGTAGTTCTCGGTCTGCCAGACCGTCGTCGGGTTGTTGTCCACCGCCCGGTTCGCCCGGTTCGCGTTGTCCGGCTGGTTCGTCACGTCGTAGACGCCCACGGACCCCGGCTGCACCGGCCCGGCGGGTGCCGGGGGCGGCGGCGGTGCCGGCTCGCCGGAACCCGGCGGGGTGGACTGGCCGATCACCACGGTCGGGCCGCCGTTCCCGGCGGGGGCGTCGCTGAAGAAGTTCACGATCTGGAAGCCCAGCCACACCACCACGGCCAGCGTGGCGATGGCCAGCACGGCCACGCTGATCAGCAGCTTGCGCTTGTGGTCCTTGCCGCGCGGCGGGCGCTGGGTGGTCCACACCGCGCCGTCGTCGCCCGGCTCGGGCACCGGTTCGATCAGCGCGGTCTGCGCCTCGGACTCGGAGATCTGGTCCAGCACCTGGAGGATCGCCGCCGACGTGCGGATGCCGCCCACGCTGGTGTCCTCCAGCGAGCGCACCGCCACCGACGACAGCTCGTGCGGCACGTACGGGTGCAGCGCGCTCGGCGCGACCACCGCCCCGTCCGGTCCCGTCGGGGCCACCGGCACGTCCTCCGGACCGCCGGGCAGCGCCCACCGACCGGTGAGCAGCAGGTACAGGATCGCGCCCAGGCCCTTCACGTCGTCCCGGGCGATCGCGTCCGGCCGGGGGCCGGGGAACGCCAGCCGCAGCCGGCCGTCCGAGGTCACCCGGATGCGCTGCGGGTGGTCCGCGCCGAGCACCAGGCCCGCGTGGTGCGCGCCCTCGATGGCCGCGCCCAGCGGCCCCAGCAGCTTGGTCGCCGCGCCGGCGGGCAGCGGACCTTCGGCGACCAGGTCCATCAGGTCGGTGCCGCGCGTCCACTCGGCCACGACCATGCCGAGGATGCCCTCGTCGAACCGGATTCCGGTGCCGGGGGTGAGCACGTCGATCACCCGGGCCACGCCCGGGTGGGTGAAGCTCGCGGCGTGCATCGCGCGCTCGACGGTCCGCTTGGCGCGGGCCAGCGCGGTGTGGTCGGTCGGGTTGCCCACCAGGATGGTCAGCGCCACGTCCCGGTTGAGCTGGCCGTCGCGACCGCGCCACAGGTGCGCGGCGCACCGCTGGTCGACACCCGACTGGGCGAGCAGCCGGTAGCGGCCGTCGCCGATCACCCCGCCGGGTACCAGCGAGGTGTTCTGGATCGGGCCGCTGCTCACGCGCCCGAGGGTACGGGAATCGGTCGGAAGGGCGCGGTCATCGCCGCCGCACCAGTCGGATGATCTTGTTCGTCACCGGTTTCACCTCGGGTACCCGGAACACGGCCAGCAGCGCGAAGCTCAGCGGCAACCCCACGATCGTGAGGACCACCAACTCCACCCACGCGGTGACCACCGGGCCTTCGGTTCCCAGCAGGTGCACGGCGAGCCGCGCCGCGCCCGCCGCCACTCCGAAACCGACCGCCGACGCCACCACGGTCAGGCAGATCGTCCACGCGGTGTACCCCGTGCGCAGCCGACCCAACCTGATCCGCAGCCACACCTGGCCGACCAGGCAGCCGACCACGAAGCTCAGCGACATCGCGATGGACACGCCCACCGCGAGCTTCTCGCGCGGCGCGAACTCCAGGAACCCGTACAGCAGCGTGATCCGGACCACGACGATGATCCCCTGGATCAACGTCGGCGTGCGCGCGTCCTTCAACGCGTAGAACACCCGTAGCTGGAGCAGCGTGATCGCGTACGGCACCAGGCCGAACGCGGACAGCGCCAGCGCCATGCCCACCCGCTCGCCGCCGGCGATGCCGGACGCGCCGTGCGAGAAGATCGCCAGCCCGATCGGGAGGCCCGCGACGGTCATCAACGCGCTGAACGGCATCAGCAGGATCGCCGACATCCGGTTGCCGAACGACAGGTCGCCCACGAGCGCGTCCACGTCGGCGGCGGCGGCGGCACGGGCCATCTTCGGCATCAACGCCGTCAGCAGCGAGACGCCCAGCACGCCGTAAGGCACCTGTGCGACGAGCCACTGGAAGTTGTACGCGGTCAGCGCGCCCTCGGCGTTCAGCGCGACCCGGGTCAGGATCGCCATGCTGGCGATGCCGAACCCGACGTAGAGCAGCACCCAGAACGCGAGGCCGCCGAACTCGGCCAGCCGCCGGTCCCAGCCCCACCGCCAGCGGAACCGGAAGCCGGTGCGCTTCATCGCGGGCAGCAGCACGGCCGCCTGCACGCCCACGCCCAGCACCGTGCCCAGGCCCAGCACCACCAGCTTCGGCTCGCCCATGCGCACCGGGTCGAGCGTGATCTCCCCCGGCATCAGCCAGTACACGACCAGCGTCAGGATCATCACCAGGTTGTTCAGCACGGGTGCCCAGGTGGGCAGGCCGAACACGTTGCGGGTGTTGAGGATCGCGCCGAGCAGCGCCGACAGGCCGTAGAACACGATGCCGGGCAGCACCAGGTAGGCGAACGCGGTGACCAGCTCCGGGTTGGCCTGGTCCGAGTCCTTGGTGAACATCGCGGTGAGCAGCGGCGCGCAGGCCACCGCGATCACCGTGCCGACGCCCAGCAGGACCGCCGACATGGTGATCAGCCACTGCGCGTAGGACTCGCCGCGGTCCGCGTCCTCCTTCTCGGCGCGCACCAGCAGCGGGATCGCGACGCTGGTCAGCACGCCGCCCAGGAGCAGCTCGTTGATCATCGTCGGCAGCGTGGTGGCGGCCTGGTAGGAGTCGTTGAGCATGCCCGAGCCGATGATGGTGATCAGCATCAGCTTGGACAGCAGCCCGGACGCGCGGCTGACGATCGTGGCGATGGCCATCGAGCCGGAGGCCCGTGCCACCGAGGGGGGCTTCGCCTGCTCGGCCACCGTGGGTGTTCCGCTCAACTCGTGCTCGACTTCTCCGGCGTGACGCCGGCGGCGTCGTTCGGCACCGCTGACGCGGCGGCCCGCGAGGCCCGCGCCCGCCGGTAGATGCGCCGGGCGGACAGCAGGACCAGCAGAGCGCCGGCGAGGACGGTGATGACGATGGTGATGGTCCCGTACGCGGAGGAGGACACCTCCAGGCGGGCCCGGTCACCGAGCTCCACGCCGTCCGGCGTGGTCAACCGGACGTGCACCGGGAACCGGCCGGACCGCTGCACCTCGACCGGCACGGTGAGCTGCCGGTCGCCGCCCGCCGGCAGCAGCTGGTCCGGGAGCTGCTGGGTGACGATGCCCGGGGTCTCCTCGACCACGATCCGGACCGTGATCCGCACGTCCAACCGGTTGCGGATGGTCACCGGGATGGGGCTGTCGCCGGACGCGAGCAGGATCAGGCTGTTCGGCTCGGTCACCGACACCTTGCCGCGCAGGCCGGAGAGCTGCTCGTCGGCGACGGCCAGCGCGGTGCGCGCGCCCGTCTCGTTGCCCCGCCACGCGCCGGACACCGACCGCAGCAGGCTCAGCCGCAGCGGCGCGACCAGCTCGTCCGGCTTGGTGGACTCGCGGTCCTGCTGGCTCATCGCCTTGAGCAGCTCCTGGAGCTGCCGCCAGGACTCGGCCACCTCGGCGGTCACCGCGGGCGGCACCTCCTGCGCGCCCGACTCGACCGGGTAGCTCAGCGCCGCGGTCTGCTCGGCCGGCGAGCCGACCAGCGCCTGGAGCCCGACCGGGGTGGCGAACCCGGAGGCGACCAGGCCCTTCGTGGTTTGCAGGAACGTGTTGACCTCGCCGGTCGGCGCGTTCCACCGGCGCGGCGGGCTGATCACGACGTTCTGCCCGGCGGCCTGGAAGCCGGTCCGGTAGGCGAGCGCGGCGAGCGCGTTCTGGACCGACACCGGGCGGGTCTCGGTCGGCGTGGTGATGCCGCCGGCCAGGGAGCGGGGCACCGCCGCGCCGCGCAGCGCGTCGGACACCATGCCGTCGATCCGGACGGCGGTGATCGGCTTGCCGCCCGCGTCGAGGGTGACCGGGCCGCTGCCCGGCGTGCCCGCGACCGCGGACTGGTCGACCACCAGGGACGTGACGCCCTGCGCGGCCAGGTCGGTGAGCGCCTGCTGGTCCAGCACGCCGTCCTCCGGCCACGCCAGGCCGGGCAGCGCCCGCACCTCCAGCACGTCGTGCACCTCGTCCGCGCCCTTGGCCGCCAGCGCGACCAGGTCGGTCAGCCGGGCCCGGGACAGCGCGACCAGGTCGGCGTCCGCGTCGGGCAGCGCCACCACGCACCGGCCGCCGGCCAGCAGCCGGAGCTGGGCCAGCCACAGCTCGGCCTCGTTGCGGCCCTTGCCCGCCCCCCGACCCTGGACCTGGTAGCCCTTGCCCATGGCCTGCACGGTGCGCAGCAGGTCCGGGTCGACGGCCAGGCACACGCCGCCGCCCAGCGGGCCCTCCAGGGCCGACTCGTAGGCCTTGAGCAGCCCGTACAGCCGACCGCCGAGGGCCAGCGAGGAGGCCAGCTCGTCGTCGGCGAGGACCGGTTCGAGGCCGTCGGACACCATCCGGGGCCGGTCGGCCAGCGGCCACAGCACGGTGATCTTCGCGGGGTTCGCCGGGACGGGCAGGGCGTCGCCGCCCGGCACCGCGAGCACCGGGAGCAGGGTGCTCAGCGCGGCCAGCCGGGCGCGGTAGCCGCGCTCCAGGCTGCCGTTGATGTTGGCCAGCACCGGGTAGACGCCGGGCTGGTCGATGCGCAGCGAGGTGTTCTCCGGGCCGCGCACCGGCACGGTCAGGCTGAAGGGCTTGCTCTGGCCCATCTTCAGCTCGTCCGCGATCCGGGTGAACCACGGTTGCACGGACTCCGCGTCGGTGGGTTCCCGCAACGCCTGCCGGACGGCCTCCTCGCTGGTCAGCGCTTCACCGCGCTCCAGCCGGAGTTCCAGGTCGGCGATGTCGCGGTCACCGACGTTGACGATCTTGCCGGTGATCGTGACCGAGTCGGTGCCGGCGGTGACCAGCCGGGGCGACAGGTCCTCGATGTCCAGCCGCAGCAGCGGTTGCGCCGTGCTGCCGGGTTGGTAGGAGGCCGGGCGGGTGGCCCACACCTGGGTGGCGGGCGCGGGCTTCACCGGAATCCGGCCGCCGTCCGCCGGAGCGGCGATCGCGGTCGAGCCGGCGACCCCGGGTGAGCCGACGACGAGGATTCCAGCCGTCGCGAGCACGGCCAGCAGCCGTTTCACGCGTACTCCGCTCCATCCACGTTGGCGTCGGCCAGGTCGAGCCCGGCCGGGGCTGAATCGAGCAGCTCGACGGCCCGGCGCACCAGACGTCGCTCGTCCGCGTAGGCGAGTCGCTCGTCCAGTTCGCCAAGGGGCACCCACGCCACCTCGGTGACCTCCACGTCTTCGTCGGATAGCTCGCCGCCCAGCGCTTCGAGGAGGAAGTGGTGGACGGTCTTGTGCACCCTGCGGTCCTCGGCGACGAACCAGTAGTCGATCGAGCCGAGGGGCCGGAGCACCCTGCTATGGATACCGGTCTCCTCGGCGACCTCGCGCACCGCGGTCTGCTCCGCCGTCTCGCCGGCCTCGATGTGACCCTTGGGCAGTGACCAGAGCAGCCTGCCACGCCGGTCCAGCCGGCCGATGATCGCGGCGGCCCGGTGGAGGTCGTCCAGCACGAGCCCGCCCGCCGAGGTCTCGTCCACCGTCCTCAGGCGGCGGCCTCGGCGTCGGTTCCGGCGCCTCGGCTTGGGACCGCCGGAGCGACCGGACGAGTGGGGCATGGTCCTGATGGTAGTGGTGAGCGGTGATCACAGGGCGTGGCGACCCTGTTGCGCATTGTGATCGACCCGGTGGGGGCGTGGCCGAATCCGTGCGGGGACGTGCGCCCCGTACCAGTACGCTGGCTCTTCGTGTCCGAATCGAACGTGTCCACCGATGTGGTGGAACTGCTGAGCGGCTTCCCCGTGGCCGACGATCTGGCCCGGCGGTTCGCCGCCGCCGGCCACCGGCTGTACCTGGTCGGCGGCAGCGTGCGGGACGCCCTGCTGGGGCGGCTCTCCAGCGGGTTCGACCTGGACTTCACCACCGACGCCCGGCCGCCCGCCGTGCAGAAGCTGCTGGCCGGGTGGGCGGACGCGGTCTGGGACACCGGCATCGCCTTCGGCACGGTCGGCGCGACCCGGCACGGGCAGACCGTCGAGATCACCACGTTCCGCGCGGACGCCTACGACGGCGTGACCCGCAACCCGGAGGTGACCTTCGGCGACACCGTCGAGGGCGACCTGGTGCGCCGGGACTTCACCGCCAACGCGATGGCGTTCGACCTCGTGGCCCGGGAGCTGGTCGACCCGACCGGCGGGCGGGCGGCGCTGGCCGCGCGGGTGCTGGACACCCCGGCGACGCCCCAGGAGTCGTTCTCCGACGACCCGCTGCGGATGCTGCGCGCCGCCCGGTTCGTGTCGCAGCTCGGGTTCACGCCCGCGCCGCGCGTGGTCGACGCGATGACCGCGATGGCGGACGAGCTGGCCCGGATCACGCCGGAGCGCGTGCAGGTGGAGCTGTCCAAGCTGCTCACCGGCGCGCACCCGCGCGCGGGCGTCGAGCTGGTGGTGGCCACCGGGCTGGCCGACGTCGTGCTGCCGGAGCTGCCCGCGATGAAGCTGGAGATCGACGAGCACCACCAGCACAAGGACGTGTACCACCACTCGCTGGTCGTGCTGGAGCAGGCGATCGACCTGGAGGACACCCCCGAACCGGACCTGGTGCTGCGGCTGGCCGCGCTGCTGCACGACATCGGCAAGCCGGACACCCGGCGGTTCGAGGAGGGCGGCGGCGTCTCGTTCCACCACCACGAGGTGGTCGGCGCGAAGATGGTCCGCAAACGCTTGCGGGCGTTGCGGTACTCGAAGGAGATCGTCGAGGACGTCGCCCAGCTCGTGTACCTCCACCTGCGGTTCCACGGCTACGGCTCGGGCGAGTGGACGGACTCGGCGGTGCGCCGGTACGTGACCGACGCCGACCACCTGCTCTCCCGGCTGCACAAGCTGGTGCGGGCCGATTCGACCACCCGGAACCGCCGGAAGGCCAACGCGCTCCAGCGCACCTACGACGAGCTGGAGCGCCGGATCGCCCGGATCGCCGCCGAGGAGGACCTCCGCCGGGTGCGGCCGGACCTGGACGGCAACGAGATCATGCGGCTGCTCGGCCTGCCGCCGGGACCGCAGGTCGGGCGGGCGTGGAAGTTCCTCAAGGAGCTCCGGCTGGACCGGGGACCGCTGGACCACGACGAGGCGATCACCGAGCTGCACGCGTGGGCGCGGTCGGAGGGAATCGAACCACCCGGCTGACTGATGGCTGAATCACCCGCTTTCCGTTAGCCAAGTGACACGCAGTTGCGGGACCATGACTGTGTGCGTCGGACGCACACTGGGGGTGGTTTCGGGTGAACACGTGGGGACTGTCGACCGAAGGCGTGACGCGGGAACAGGGCCTGGCCGCGCTGAGCGACCAGCAGCGGGCCGTGCTGCGCTGCCTGGCGAGGGGGCTCGCCGACCACGAGATAGCGCGCGTGCTGGCGGTGAGCCACCCGCACGTGGGACTGGTCGTCACCGAGATCCTGCGGGCGCTGAACCTGCGCGACCGGATGGCCGCCGTGGTCTTCGCCCACGAGACGGGGGTCATCCGGCTGCCGGTGCCGGGCGCGCTCGGCTAGCGCCGCCGCGCCAGTGCCAGGTAGGCGACCGCGCCGACCAGGTAGGTGAACGCGGCGGCGATGATCAGGCCGGGTGAGCGGCCGTCCAGGGGGACGACGGCGGCGGCGGCCGAGATCGCCACGACCTGCACGATGTTGAACAGCGTGTCGTAGAGGGCGAACACCCGGCCGCGGACCTCGTCGCCGATGTCGCCCTGCACGGACGCGTCGACGCACAGCTTCACCACCTGGCCCGCGAAGGTCAGGAAGAACGACGCCGCCAGGATGGTCGGCAGCACCATCGGCAGGCCGAGCGCGAGCTGGGCGGCGGCGGCCAGGCCGAGCGCGCCGCAGATCGCGCCGGAGCGGCCGAACAGAGCCACCAGCCGGTCGGTCACCAGGCCCGCGAGCAGCAGGCCCGCACCACCGGCGAGGGCCACCTCGCCGAGCCCCGCCAGGCCGGCCCGGAACGGGCCGAAGTCCTCCAGCCCGTTGCGCATCAGCAGCAGGGTGAGCAGCAGGGACGCGCCGAACGCGGCCCGGTGGGCGAGCAGCCCGGCCAGCGAGGCGGCCACGGCGGGCGCGCGCCAGGCGGCCCGCCCGCCGTCCAGCAGGCCCATCGCGACGGCGGTCACCGTGCGGCTCGGCTCGTCCACCTCGTCCGGGCCGAGCGCGCCCCGGCGGAACCGGGCCGCCAGGAACGCCGCGACCAGCGGGCCGACCACCGCGCACGCCGTGGTCCAGGCCGAACCGCCGTCACCCTCGCCGAACAGCCCGCGCAGGCCGACCGCGCACCCCGCGCCGAGCACGGTGGTGAGCGACCCGAGGGTGGTGACGAAGGCGTTCGCCTCGACCAGGTGGTCCGGTCCGACGACGTGCGGCAGCGACGCGGACAGGCCGGAGCCGACGAACCGGCTGACCCCGGTGACCAGCAGGGCCGCCGCGTACAGCGGCACGCCGTCCAGGCCGGCCCCGACGGCGGCGGCCGTGACCAGGATGAACACCGCGCGGGTGAGGTTCGCCACGAGCAGCACGCGCCGCCGGTCCCAGCGGTCCAGCAGCGCGCCCGCGAACGGGCCGACCACCGAGTACGGGAGCAGCAGCACCGCGAACCCGGCGGCCACCGCCAGCGGGTCGGCGTGCCGCTCGGGGTTGAACAGGACCGCACCGGCCAGTCCGGCCTGGAACACGCCGTCGCCCCACTGGCCCGCGAGCCGCGTGGTGAAGAGCCTGCGGAAGTCCGCGTTCGCCAAGAGCTTCCGGGCACCGAGGTGGTGCTTCGCCGTGGCGGGACCGGCAGTCGTCACCCGACGACTCTAAGCCTTGCCCACCGCGAAGGCCGGACCCGTGCGGGTCCGGCCTCCCCGGGTCGGACGCCCGGTCGCCTCTCGGCGGGTCGCGCTGCGCGGCTCCAGCCGGACGGTATTCCGCGAAGGCGGTTTATGTTGGGCCCGGGGGACTCGATGGCGTCCGACGGTTGGTGCAACGACCACGGTAACCCGGATGTTCCGCTCCCGGGGTGATCCGGGTCGTCTGGGATCATGGTCCCCGTGCGTCCTGATGCGGAAGTCGAACCGGGTTCCCTGCTGGTCGCGGCAACGAGCCTGACCGACTCGAACTTCCGCCGCACGGTGGTCTACGTCATCGACCACCGCGGCGAGGGGACCCTGGGCGTCGTGCTCAACCGGCCCAGCGAGGTCGCCGTGCACGACGTGCTGCCCGCGTGGGGGCCGCACGTGACCCGGCCGCAGGCGGTGTACATCGGCGGGCCCGTGGAGCAGAAGACGGCGCTGTGCCTGGCGGCGCTGCGCACCGGCGAGGACCACCGGTCGATCGAGGGCGTGGTGAACGTGCACGGCCCGGTCGCGCTGATCGACCTCGACTCGGACCCGGACGCGCTGGTCGCCAGGGTGCGCGGGCTGCGGGTGTTCGCGGGCTACTCGGGGTGGGGCGACGGCCAGTTGGCGGGCGAGATCGAGCGCGGCGACTGGATCGTGGTCCCCGGCCTGCCCGACGACGTGCTGTCCCCGCCGAACAGCGACCTGTGGGGCCGGGTGCTGCGCCGCCAGGGGATGCCGACGGCCCTGCTGGCGACCTTCCCGACCGACGTCCGCCGCAACTAGCGCACCGCGCCCGCTTCTCCCCCGACGACGACGAACGGGCCGTCGTCGTGACCGGCCTCGTCCGGACTCCGCTCACCCTGGTCGTGCTCGCCTCGGCCGCCGACCCGGCCACGGGTGGGGCGTCCCGGTAGCCCGCTCGCGGACGTCGCTCAGGCGCGCTGGAGGACGCCGCACGCCCCGGCGCACGCGCAGCCGCCGCAGCCGGAGGTCTCGGGCTCGGGCAGGGCCTCGGCCGCGCGGTGGCCCAGGACGCCGCCGGCACCGGCGATCACCAGCGCGCCGACCAGCCCGATCAGGCCGACGACCAGCGCGGTCGACGGGTCGACCGCGACCACCGCCGCCGTGACCAGGGCGATCGCGCCCGCCACGACGGTGGGTACCGCGGCCACCTTGTTGGCGAGGGTGAACGCCTCGTCGTCACGCAGCGTGGCCTTGCTGCGCACCCCGAAGAACCTGTTCCGGGGGAGCCGACCGCGCATCCCCAGGACGCCGACGGCCCCGAGAGAGCCACCGACCAGCCCGAGCACCACAAGCAGCACGATGTTCACGCCGTCGAGGGTAAGCGCGGGCGTCGACCCCGGGCGAACCAGGTCCGCTGAACGGTGTCACCCGACTGACGCTATCGCGCGGATCACCGCACCGGCAGGCTCGGCACCATGAGATCTCGATCTTGGCTGGCCGCCGTGGCGCTGGTCGTCGGCACCGTCGCCGCCACCACCCCGGCGGCTGCCGCCGCACCGCAGGCCCGGTACCTCGGCCACGCGACGCTCCCCCACAAGTCGTTGTTCCAGAACACCACGGTCGGCGGCCTGTCCGGCATCGACCGCGACCCCCGGACCGGCGAGTACGTCCTGATCAGCGACGACCGCTCGAACATCGACCCGGTCCGGATCTACACCGCACGGCTGGACGTCGACGCGACCGGCGTGCACGACGTGGCGCTGACCGGCACCACGCCGCTGCGCGGCCCGGACGGCGGCACGTACCCGGCGAACGCCGTGGACCCCGAGGACGTCCGGGTCGACCCGCTGACCGGCGACTACTGGTGGTCCCAGGAGGGCAACCGGGCCGCGACGCCGGTCCAGCCGTCGATCCAGCGCTCCACCCGCGCCGGCGCGCACCGGTCCACCCTCCCGCTGCCCGCGAACTACGCGATCACCCCGGACGCGGGCCCGCGCGGCAACCGCGCCCTGGAGGCGATCACGTTCGACGCCGCCGGCGGGCTGGTGACCTCGATCGTGGAAGGCCCGCTGCTCCAGGACGGCGAGGAGTCGACCGTCGACCGGGGGTCCCTGGCCCGGATCACCGTGCAGACCAGGTTCGGCCACGTGCTCTCCCAGCACGCCTACCCGCTGGAGCCGCTCTTCGCCGCACCCGAGCCCGGCCCGTGGGGTCCGGACACCGGCGTGCCCGCGATCCTGGCCGACCCGCGCCACCCCGGCCACTACTTCACCCTGGAGCGGAGCTGGGTGCCCGGATCGGATTACAAGGTGCGGCTCTACGAGATCGACCTGTGGGGTTCGACCGACGTGAAGGGGGTGGCGAGCCTGCGCGACACGGCCGCGAAGCCGGTGCGCAAGACGCTGGTCGCCGACCTGGACGACTTCCCGCTGCCGCTGATCGACAACGTCGAGGGCCTGGCCTGGGGCCCGCGCCTGCCCTCCGGTGAGCGCACGCTCGTGCTGGTCGCCGACGACAACTTCGCCGCCGAGGAGGTCACCCGGTTCATCGCCCTGGCGGTCCGCTGAGGCCGGGCCGGGACGAGCGCGGCCTCGGCGTCGACTGCTACCGTTGACGTCATGAGCACGGCCCGCCTGCTCCTCAGCTAGCCGCGCGGACCCACACCAGGGTCGGCGCGGCAACCCCTCATGCCTGTCCTGGGCTGGGGGGTTTCGTCTTGCCAGGGGCCGGCAACCGAAGGGAAACCCAGATGAGCACCGACGCGTCCGAGACGCCCGCGTTCCGCTACACCGCCGAGCTGGCCGCCGAGGTCGAGCAGCGGTGGCAACGGGAGTGGGAGGAGCGCGGGACGTTCCACGCGCCCAACCCGGTCGGGCCGCTCCGGGGCGAGGTGCCCGCCGACAAGCTGTTCGTGCAGGACATGTTCCCCTACCCGTCGGGCGCGGGCCTGCACGTCGGCCACCCGCTGGGCTTCATCGGCACCGACGTGTACGCCCGGTACCACCGGATGACCGGCCGGAACGTGCTGCACACGATGGGTTTCGACGCCTTCGGCCTGCCCGCCGAGCAGTACGCCGTGCAGACCGGGCAGCACCCGCGCAAGACCACCGAGGAGAACATCCGGACCTACCTGCGGCAGATCCGCCGGGTCGGCCTGGGCCACGACGAGCGCCGCCGGATCTCCACGATCGACCCGGGCTACTACAAGTGGACCCAGTGGATCTTCTTGCAGATCTTCAACTCCTGGTTCGACGACCGGGTGCGGAAGGCGCGCCCGATCGCCGAGCTGGAGGCCGAGTACGCGGCCGGCGCGCGGCCCACCCCGGACGGCCGGCCGTGGGCGGAGCTGACCGGTGCGGAGCGGCAGAAGGTGCTGGGCGGCCACCGCCTGGCGTACCTGTCCGAGGCACCGGTGAACTGGTGCCCCGGCCTGGGCACCGTGCTGGCCAACGAGGAGGTCACCGCGGACGGCCGCAGCGAGCGCGGCAACTTCCCGGTGTTCCGGCGCTCGCTGCGCCAGTGGATGATGCGGATCACCGCCTACTCCGACCGCCTGATCGACGACCTGGACCGGCTGGACTGGCCGGAGAAGGTCAAGTCCATGCAGCGCAACTGGATCGGCCGCTCGCACGGCGCGCGGGTGCGGTTCGCGGTCGGCGGGCACGACGTCGAGGTGTTCACCACCCGCCCCGACACGCTGTTCGGCGCGACCTACCTGGTGCTGGCCCCCGAACACCCGCTGGTGGACGGGATCGCCGCCCCCGACCGGGTGGACGCGATCGCCGAGTACCGCCGCGCGGTGGCCCGCAAGTCCGACCTGGACCGCCAGGAGAACAAGGAGAAGACCGGCGTCTTCACCGGCGCGCACGCGGTCAACCCGGCCACCGGCGCGGAGATCCCGGTCTACGTCGCCGACTACGTGCTGATGGGCTACGGCACCGGCGCGATCATGGCGGTGCCCGGCCAGGACCAGCGGGACTGGGACTTCGCCACGGCGTTCGACCTGCCGATCATCCGGACCGTGCGGCCGGCCGAGGGCTTCGAGGGCGAGGCGTACACCGGTACCGGCCCGGCGATCAACAGCGGTTTCCTGGACGGCCTGGACGTCGCCGAGGCCAAGAAGACCGTCATCGCCTGGCTGGAGGAGCACGACCGCGGCGAGGGCACCGTGCAGTTCAAGCTGCGCGACTGGCTGTTCTCCCGCCAGCGGTACTGGGGCGAGCCGTTCCCGATCGTCTACGACGAGCAGGGCACGCCGATCGCGGTGCCCGAGTCGATGCTCCCGATCGAGCTGCCCGACGTGGACGACTACTCGCCCCGCACGTTCGACGCGGAGGACGCGAACTCGGAGCCGTCGCCGCCGCTGTCCCGCGCGGACGAGTGGGTCGAGGTCGAGCTGGACCTGGGCGACGGGCCGCGCAAGTACCGCCGCGAGACCAACACCATGCCGAACTGGGCGGGTTCCTGCTGGTACCAGTTGCGGTACGTGGACCCGACCGAGACCGAGCGGTTCGTCAACGCGGAGAACGAGCGCTACTGGCTGGGCCCGCGCACGACCGAGCACGGCGCGGACGACCCGGGCGGCGTCGACCTGTACATCGGCGGCGTGGAGCACGCCGTGCTGCACCTGCTGTACGCCCGGTTCTGGCAGAAGGTGCTGTTCGACCTGGGCCACGTGTCCGGTGACGAGCCGTACCGGCGGCTGTTCAACCAGGGCTACATCGAGGCCTACGCCTACCGCGACGAGCGGGGCGCGCCGGTGCCGGCCGAGCAGGTCGAGGAGCGCGGCGGAAAGTACTTCTTCGAGGGCGCGGAGGTCAAGCGCGAGTACGGCAAGATGGGCAAGAGCCTGAAGAACGTCGTGACGCCGGACGACATGTGCGACCGGTACGGCGCGGACACCTTCCGGCTGTACGAGATGTCCATGGGCCCGATGGACGTGTCCCGCCCGTGGGCGACGAAGGACGTCGTCGGCGCTCAGCGGTTCCTGCAACGCCTGTGGCGCAACCTGGTCGACGAGGAGACCGGCGCTCCTCGGGTCACCGACGAGGTGCCGGCCGAGGACGCGGTGCGGTTGCTGCACAAGACGATCGCGGGTGTGCACGACGACTACCTGAACCTGCGCTACAACACGGCGGGCGCGAAGCTGATCGAGCTGAACAACTTCGTCACCAAGCACTTCCCGGGCGGCGCGCCGCGCGCGCTGGCCGAGCCGCTGGTGCTGCTGCTGGCCCCGCTGTGCCCGCACGTGGCCGAGGAGCTGTGGGCGAAGCTGGGGCACCCGGAGTCGTTGGCGCACGGGCCGTTCCCGCGTGCCGAGGAGAAGTACCTGGTGGAGGACACCGTCGAGTACCCGATCCAGGTCAACGGCAAGGTGCGGGCCCGGGTCGTGGTGGCCGCGTCGGCGTCGGCGGACGAGGTGAGGGCGGCGGCGCTGGGTGAGCCGAAGGTGGCCGAGCTGCTGACCGGCGAGCCGCGCAAGGTGATCGTGGTGCCGGGCCGGCTGGTGAACGTGGTGCTGTGACCCCGCTCGCGGCGCGCCGTCCACCGCGGGCGGTGCGCCGCCGCCGGGCGGGGTCCGCGCGGCGGGCCGTCAGCGGCTGTCGAAGCCCATCTCGCCGATGAGCTGGGCGAGCATCGAGTCGAACAGCGGCTCGGGGTTGGCCACCGCGAACGGGAAGCGCCCGAAGACCTCCAGCGCGACGTGCCCGTAGAGCCGCACCCAGGACTGGGTGATGTGGTAGACCGCGCTGAGCGGCAGCAGGTCGCCGTCGGCCGGGATGCCGCGCGCGCCGACCGCGTCGATCAGGACCCGCTGGAACACCTCCAGGTCCGAGTGCAGCGAGTCCGGCACGTGCTCGCCGTGGTCGTGCGGCACGCGGTGGCTCGCGATCAGCCGCCCGGCGACCTCCAGGAAGACCCGGCCGAACTGGTCGCCGACCTGCCCGCGCCCGTCCGGACCCGGACCGCGCGCGCCGAGCGCGGTCTCCGTGGACGCGAACACCAGCGCGAACTCCTGCGGGTGCGCCAGCGCCCAGTGCCGGAAGCCCCGGCACACGGCGTGGACCTGCGCGGTCACGTCGTCGTCCGGGATGCGGGCGAGGCCGTCGTTGAGCTCGGCGGCGAGGTCGGTGCAGATGTCGTCGGCCAGGTGGTGCAGCAGGTCTTCGCGCGAGTCGTAGTACCGGTAGAGCGCCGGGGCGGTGATGCCGAGCTCCCGGGCGATGGCGCGGAGGGTGACGGCGTCCCGGCCGTGTGCCACGAGCAGGGCACGCGCCTGCCGACGAATGTCACGCTCCGTCTCCGCGCGCAGGCGTTCACGGCGGGTGGCCTCGGTCATATGTCACCCCATCGGGTTGTCCGCGGTGTTCACCGGTTGTACGGTCGGCCCAGACTTCGGTGAACGGTGTTTACACAGTTCACACCATTCACGCCACCGTAACGCATCAGCTTGGGAGGACGCGTGTTCGCGAACTGGGGATCGCTGGCGTACCGCCGCCGATGGGTGGTGCTGATCGCGACGGTGGTGCTGGCGGTGGCCGGCGGGGTGTGGGGGCTCGGCGTCTTCGACAAGCTCAGCCAGGGCGGTTACGACGCGCCCTCCAGCGAGTCGGCGCGCGCCAACCAGGTGGCCCAGGACGCGTTCGGCCGCCAGGGCGGCGACGTGATCGTCGTCTACGACACGGTGGACGAGGCGGCCCTCGGGAGGATCTCCGCGCGACTGGCCGAGCTGCCGCAGGACGCGGTGCTCCAGGTGCAGCCGCCGTTCCCGTCGCCGGAGGCCGGCAAGTCGCTGGTCGCGATCACGTTGCGCGGCACCGACTCCAACACGCACGTCAAGCAGTACGAGCAGATCGCCGACCAGCTCCGGGTCGACGGCGTGACGCAGCAGGTCGGCGGCCTCGTGCCGACGCAGAAGGCCATCAACGACATGTCGTCCTCGGACCTGACCAAGGCCGAGGCCGTGTCGCTGCCCATCGTGCTGGTCCTGCTGGTGATCATCTTCGGCGGCCTGGTCGCCGCGTCGCTGCCGGTCGCGGTGGGCGGCCTGACGATCATGGCCTCGCTCGGCGTGCTGCACGCGGTGTCGCTCGGCACGGAGGTGAACTCGTTCGCCGTCAACGTCGCCAGCCTGCTCGGGCTGGGCATGGCGATCGACTACGGGTTGTTCATGGTCGGCCGGTTCCGGGAGGAGCTGGCCGCCGGGCGCGGCGTCGAGGCCGCCGTCAAGCGGACCGTGCTGTCGGCCGGCCGCACGGTGGCGTTCTCGGCGACGCTGCTGGTGATCGCGCTGGCCGGGCTGCTGCTGTTCCCGCACGGGTTCCTCAAGTCGCTCAGCTACGGCGGCATGTCGGCGGTCGCGATCGCCGCGCTGGTGTCGCTGACCCTGCTGCCCGCGCTGCTCGGCGTCCTCGGCCACCGGGTGGACAAGCTGGGCGTGCCGTGGCGCGGGAACAGGACGCCGTCCGAGGAGGGCTGGCGGCGGTTGGCCGGCCGGGTCATGAAGCGGCCGTTGCTGTTCGCGCTGCCCATCGTCGGCGTGCTGGTGGCGCTCGCCGCGCCGTTCCTCGGCGTGCGGTTCGGCGAGGTCAGCGAGAAGGTGCTCCCCGAGGGCAACGCCGCGCGAGTGGCCGCCGAGACGATCAACCGGGACTTCGCCGGGCTGGCGTCCGGCGGGATGAAGATCGTCCTCACCGGCGACCCGTCGCCGGCCGACGCCCAGGAGTTCCTCGCGCGGGTCGGTGACGTGCCCGGCGTCGGTGACGTGCGGTTCGCCGCCGAGCCCGAGAACGGCGTGTGGCTGCTCAACGCCGGTCTGGAGCAGGACCAGCTCTCCGACGAGTCCAAGCGGGCGTTGCGGGACGTCCGCGCGCTCGCCCCGCCGGGGTCGGGCGAGGTGCTCGTCGGCGGGAGCACGGCGATGGTCTCCGACAGCCTGGACGCCATCGAGGACAAGCTGCCGTGGATGGTGCTGCTCCTGGTCGGCGCGACGTTCGTGCTGATGTTCCTGGCGTTCGGCTCGATCCTGCTGCCCGTCAAGGCGGTCGTGATGTCGGCGCTGTCGCTCGCGGCCACGTTCGGCGTGCTGGTGTGGGTGTTCCAGGACGGCCACGGGGCGTCGCTGCTCGGCGTCACGCCCGCCCCGCTGGAATCCGGGATCGTGGTGCTGATGGCGGCCATGGTGTTCGGCCTGTCCACGGACTACGAGGTGTTCCTGCTGTCCCGCATGGTCGAGGCGCGCGGTCGCGGCGCGACCACCGAGGAGGCGGTGACGACGGGCCTGGCGAAGACCGGTCGGGTGATCACCGCCGCCGCGCTGCTGCTGATCATGGTGACCGGGGCGTTCGCGTTCTCGCAGGTCACCATGATGCGGTTCGTCGGCGTCGGCATGATCCTGGCGCTGGCGCTGGACGCCACGGTGGTGCGGATGCTCCTCGTGCCCGCCGTGCTGAAGCTGCTCGGCGACGCCGCGTGGTGGGCCCCCGGACCGCTGCGGCGGATCCAGGAGCGGATGGCGATCCACGAGGACGCGCCCCCGGTCGAGGAGGAGAAGGTGCCCGCCCGGGTCTAGCCCGGCGAGGGCTCGAACGCGACGGTCGCGGCCTCGAAGCCGCGACCGTCGCCGTCCAGCCCGCTCAGGTGGAACGTCGCCAGCACCGAGTTGTCCGCGCTGTCCAGCACGGTCGTGGTCTTGCCGCCGGCCAGGAAGACCCGGCGGTCGCCGGGCGCGATGGCCAGGCTCTCCACGTCCACGTCCACGTCCAGCGTGGTCGTGGACCCCTTGGTGGTGTCGAGCACGACCACGGACCGGTCCAGCGCCACGTACACGTGCCTGCTGTCCGGGGTCACCGCGACGCTGCCCGCGCCCTGCCCGATCGGCATGGACCACACCGCCTTGCGGGTCTTCGCGTCGATCGCGGTGATCGTGCCCGGCCTGTCCCCCAGGTGCAGCGAGCTCACGTAGACCTCGCCGCCGTCCGGCGCGACCGCGACGTGCTGCGGCAGCCCGCCCACCTCGACCGTGCCGATCAGCGTGGTGGACTTGGTGTCCACCACGCTGACCGTGCCGTCCTGCGCGTTGGCCACGTACAGCTCCTCGCCGTCCGGGGTGATCGCGATGCCCTGCGGCTGCCTGCCCACCCGGATCGTCGCCACCAGCCGGAACGGCTCCGGCTCGATCACCGCGACCACGTCGCCCCCGGTGACGTACAGGCGCTGCCCGTCCGGCCGCAGCACGGCCTGCGCCAACTGCGCGCCGGTGTCGATGCGGCCCACCACACCGGCACCGGGCGCGACGGCGGTGATGTCGCCCGCCCGGCCGTTGACCACGAAGACCCGCCTGCCGTCCGCCGACACGGCCGCGCCCGTCGTCCACGCGCCGGTGTCGTCGTGCGAGAGGACCGAGCCGGTCCGGGTGTCCAGCACCTCGACCAGGCCGTCGTGGGAGACCAGGTACGCCCGCTGGACCTGGTCGCCGGCCACCGGGACCACGACGGGCGCGGGGGTCTGGTAGGCGAGCGTGCAGCAGACGACGAGCAGTACCGCGATGCCGAGGACCGCTCGCTTGGTGGACATGCACGAATCGCAGCACCGGCCGACGGGACCGGCCACCGTGGTCCTACGGACGAGTGGCTTCTTCGCTGGAACGGGTGATCTGTCCGGCGTGCCGGGTCGACTGCCGCCCGCGACGGCGGGGCGGGCGGCAGCGCGCCACAAGTGTGTCCGACGCCGGTCGCTCGGGGGGCGAAACGACCGACGCCGGACTCCTGCCGGTGCGCTGCACCGGTGGTCTGAACCCCCGCCGACGTAGAACTACCACCAGGTTGACGCAAGGTGGGGGATTTTGGCTCCCGAGTGCTACGAAATCGCCGAAATTCGTCGGGTTGCCACCAGCTTGGCGTAACGGGTGCCCGCCGTCAGCAGGACGAGACCCGCCCCGATGAACGCCAGCACGCGGGCGATGCCGTCGAGCGCGGACAGGTCGAAGAGCAGCAGCTTGGCCACCGCGGCACCCACCAGGACCAGCCCGGCGACCCGCAGCGGCCGGACGTCGATGCCCCGGACCAGCAGCACCAGCGCGGCGAGGGTCCACGACACGGTGACGACCGCGTGGCCGAACAGGAAGCCCGTCGTGGTCTGCGACACCGACAGCGCGCCGCACATCACCACGCCGGCCGCCGCGTAGAGCACGACCAGGCCGATCCCGATCCACGGCAGCGGGTGCCGGTCGAGCACGCCGAGCCGCACCGCGGCCCAGGGCAGCACGACCGCCAGCACCAGCAGGACCGCCGAGGTCAGCAGCCCGGTGACCAGCCGACCGGTGCCGATCAGGTCGGCCTGCTGGACGAGCAGCAGCCGCAGCGGCACCACGTGCGCCACCGCCAGCACGAACCCGACGCCGCCGAACAGCGCCGAACCGAGCAGCGACCCGCGCGAGTGCAACCGGGTGGCCACGACCGCCAGCACCAGCGCCTCACCCAGCACGACCACCGCGCGGGGACTCGCGTCGAGCGCCACCGTCGTGGTGACGAACAGCGCGAACACCCCGACACCCGCCACGCCCGCGGCGAACGGCTTGGGCAGCGACCGCCGGCCGAACACCCACAGCGCGAGCATCAGCACGGCGATCACCGCGGCCAGCCCGGTGGCCCAGGTCCGGTCCAGGACGGCCGTGGTCAGCAGGGCGGGCAGCGGCGAGCCGATCGCCAGGCCGAGCGCCGTCCGGTCGTCCGGCCGGATTCGGGCGGTGAGCACCGCCGACGCCACGCCGACCACGGCGGCGGCCAGCGCCACCCCGGCCAGGACCGCTTGGCCGTCCGTCCGGCCGATGGTGAGCACGGTCGCGAGCAGCGGCGGCACGCCGGCGGTGACGGCCAGCGCCGGCCAGTTCCGCTTGAGATGCACGGGACTCGCGGCCACCTTCAGCACCAGCAGGAACGCCACCAGCAGCGGCGTGAACCCCTGGGTCACCACGGGTGCGCACACCGCGCCCGCGCCGACCACGCCGACCGCGAACGCGACCGAGTTCCACCGCAGGGCGAGCAGCAGACCGCCGGCCGCGACCGCCAGCCCGGCCGCCAGACCGGCTCCCTCGGGCAGGTACTCGTAGATCGAGGTGGCCGCGACGACGTCCAGGTACAGCACCGCGACACCGGTGGCGGCCACCGCGAACGCGCCGGTGCGCGCGGTCTCCGTGCGGTGCAGCCGCAGCGCGGTCCCGATCAGCGCCGCGCCGAGCAGCGCGCCGCCGACCACCCTCGGCACCGGGCCGAGGTAGCCCCGCTGGACGGCGAGGACCAGCAGCATCACCACGCCGAGCAGGGTGACCGCACCGCCGACCCAGGCCAGCAGCTTGCTGCCCGCGCCGGGCTTGCTCAGCCGGTCGAACAGGGTGGGGCCCGGCGGGGGCGGCGGCAGTTGCGGAGGACCGCCCCACGGCATCGGCGGCGCGTGCTGCGGCGTCGGCTGCGGCGCGTTCTGCGGCGCGTGCTGCGGCATCGGCCAGGGCGCGGCGTGGGGTGCGGTGTGGAATGCGGCCTGGTGGGGCCGGCCGGGCGGCGGGTAGGCGGGCTGCCCGTAGCCGGACCCGGTCGCACCGGCCCACGGGGGCGTGACCGTGGGCGCGGCCATGGTCGGCGTCGACACCGGCGTCTGCGTCTGCGGCGTCTGCGTTGGTGTCGGCGTCTGTGTCGTCGTCGGCCCGGCGAGCGCGGCAGGCGGCTGGGTCGGGGTGGCGGCGGTGGACGGGACCGGGGCGGGCTCGGGTGGCGCGGTGGTGTCCGCCGGGTGGGTGCGGACGGCCCGCAGCTCCAAGCCGACCGCTTCCAGTCGACGACCGAGGTGGCCGAGCTCGTCCGCGAGCCTCGTCAGGGGGTCCGGTCCAGTCATGTGACCAGACTCGACGCAAACGGGTGCGTCCGAATCCGTACCTCTACTCAAAGGCGCGTACCGAAGAGGTCACGGCCGGGTAACCGAGGAGGTGCGAGCCGTCCGGTATCAAGGGAGTGTTCGCGGACCACGAGATGGCGCTCGGCGCGTGGCCGAACCGGAGGACGGCGGTGTGCGAGAAGTGACGGTACTGGTGCTGGGCTCGGCCAACGCGGACCTCGTCGTCCCGGTGCCCCGCCGCCCCGGCGGCGGGGAGACGGTCCTCGGCGGCGACACGTCGGTGCTGCCCGGCGGCAAGGGGGCCAACACGGCCGCCGCCGCCGGCCGGCTGGGGTGCGAGGTCGCGCTGGTCGGCGCGGTGGGGCCGGACCAGTACGGGGAGCTGCTCGTGCGGTCCCTCGGTGCGGCGGGGGTGCGGACCGACCTGGTCCGCACCTCGGACCGGCCGACCGGGCTGGCCTACATCACCGTGACGCCGGACGGCGAGAACTCGATCGTCGTCGCGCCGGGCGCGAACTCGGACGTGTCGGAGTCCGATGTGGACGCCCTGTCCTGGGACGGCGTCACGGTCCTGGTGTGCTCGCTGGAAGTCCCGTTGGCGACCGTCGTGCACGGGATCGCGGTAGCGGCCTCACGCGGGGTGCGGCCGGTGCTGAACCTGTCCCCGGTGACCGGCGTCCCGCCGGCGACGCTGGCGCTGCTGGACCCGCTGATCGTCAACGAGCACGAGGCGCTGGAGCTCGCCGACTCGTTCGAGGGCCTGCTGGACCTCGGTCCGCGCTCGGTCGTGGTCACGCTGGGCGCGCGCGGCGCGGCCGTGGTGACTTCGGAGGGCGTGGTCGAGGTGCCCGCGCCGGCCGTGACGCCGGTCGACACCACCGGCGCGGGCGACGCGTTCGCGGGCGCGCTGGCGGCGGGCCTCGCGGCGGGCGAACCGCTCGTCGACGCGGCCCGGTACGCGGCGCGGGTGGCGGCGACGTCGGTGACCAAGCCCGGCGCGCAGCCGTCGTACCCCGGGCCGGAGGAGGTGCTGGCGTGAAGCGGTCGGGCATCCGGCACGCCGCGCCGAACGCCGGACCGGCCCGGCTGGGGCACGCCGACGAGGCCGGGCCGGACGCCGACGTCCTGCCGCGCTGCGGCGTCCCTGCCGACCGGGTGCGGGCCGGCTCCCCGGCGCACGGGTCGTGGGCGGGTTTCGCGCGGTAGCGGAGTTGCCGCAAGTGGCGTTGGCTGTTCACGTCCCGTCGACCCGAAGGGTATGGTCTAGACCATGTCGAGCGCGCGGCTGAGCGGTGTCGGAGTCAGTTCCGGGAGGGCTTCCGGGCCCGTGGTGCGAGTGTCCGAACCGCTGGGTGAACCACCGTCCACACCGGCCCCCGACGACGTGGCCGCCGAGGCCGCCCGCATCCGCCCGGCGGCGGACCTGGTCGTCGAGCGCCTCGTCGCCCGCGCCGCCCAGGTGACCGGCGACGCCAAGGCCGTCCTGGAGACCACCGCCGCGATGGCCGCCGACCCGGCGCTGCTCTCGCAGGCCGAGAAGCTGGTGGCGGACGAGTCGCTGCCCGCCGCGCGCGCCGTGCACCAGGCGGCGGCCGGGTTCATCACCGCGCTGGAGTCCGCCGGCGGCTACCTGGCCGAGCGCGCCCGCGACGTGCAGGACGTGCGCGACCGGTTGGTCGCCGAGCTGCTCGGCGTGCCCGCCCCCGGTGTGCCGGAGCTGTCGTCCCCGAGCGTCCTGGTGGCTCGCGACCTCGCGCCCGCCGACACCGCCGGCCTCGACCCGGCCAAGGTGCTCGCCCTGGTCACCGAGGAGGGCGGCCCCACCTCGCACACCGCGATCCTGGCCCGTTCGCTGGGCATCCCGGCCGTCGTGGCGTGTCGCGGCGTGCTCGCGCTGGACGCCGGCGCGCTGTCCGTGGACGGCGACACGGGCGTCGTCCAGGAGTCGGACGGCACCGTCGTCGCCGCGAACACCGGCGAGAAGGCCGAGTGGAACGGTGTCGGGGTGCTGCGCGACGGCCACCGGGTGAAGGTGCTCGGCAACGTCGGCTCGCCGGGCGACGCCGAGGCCGCCGCCGCCGGCGGCGCGGAGGGCGTCGGCCTGTTCCGCACCGAGTTCTGCTTCCTGTCCGCCACCGCCGAACCGACCGTCGAGGAGCAGCGCACGGCCTACGCGGCGGTGCTCGCGCCGTTCGCCGGCAAGCCCGTCGTGGTCCGCACCCTCGACGCGGGCGCGGACAAGCCGCTGGCGTTCCTGGAGCCCGACCCCGAGCCGAACCCGGCGCTGGGCGTGCGCGGGTTGCGCGTGGCGTTCGACCGGCCCGAGCTGCTGGACCGGCAGTTGGAGGCGATCGCGCTCGCCGCCGGGGACAGCGGCGCGGACGTGTCCGTGATGGCCCCGATGGTCGCGACCGCCGCCGAGGCCGCGTGGTTCGTGGAACGCGCCCGCAAGGCCGGCCTCGACCGGGTCGGCGTGATGATCGAGATCCCGGCGGCGGCCCTGGCCGCCCGCGAGATCCTGGCCGTGGTCGACTTCGTGTCCCTGGGCACGAACGACCTGGCCCAGTACGTGTTCGCGGCGGACCGCCAGGTGGGCGCGGTCGCCGCGCTGAACGACCCGTGGCAGCCCGCCCTGCTCCGGCTGATCAAGCTCGTCGGCGAGGCCGGCACGGAACTCGGCAAGCCGGTCGGCGTCTGCGGCGAGGCGGCGGCCGACCCGCTGCTGGCCTGCGTGCTGACCGGGCTGGGCGTGACCAGCCTGTCCATGAACCACACCGCGCTGGCGGGCGTCGGCGCGAAACTGGCCACGACCAGCTACGACGTGTGCCAGCTCGCCGCACGCGGCGCACTGGCGGCGGCGGACCCGGCCTCGGCGAAGCTCGCCGCCCGCGCACCCCACTAGCCACGCCGCACACGCACGACCCACCACGCACCCTCCACTCCGGACCAGCCGACCTCCCCTGACCGTCCCCGACCGCCGCACCGGCTCACGCTGCTGGTGCGGCGCGTTGGTGCGGCGCTGCTGGGTGCGGCGTACCGGCTCACGCTGCTGGTGCGGCCCTGGTGGTGCGGTGCTGCTGGGTGCGGCGCTGCTGGTGGGTGAGCGGTCAGCGCGAGAACGTGCGCGCGGGTCACTCGTCGCTGCGGGGTCACTCGTCGTTCAGGAGCTTCACCACCTCGACCTGTTCGGTGGGCACTCCGCCGGCGGGTGGCGGTTCGTTCTGCTCGGTCCCGGTCGGCGCGTCCGGTTGCAGCGCCGGCGAGGCGTTCCGCGCACTGTCCCCCGGTGTCGGTGCGTGGTGCTCTGCCATGGTTTTCTCCCCGTGTTGTAGGTCTGCCGACTCCCACGATGCGCGGCCCGCCGAGGTCGCGCCAGGGTCGTCACGCCACCGTGTGACCTGTGCTTATGCCGGCAGCGCCAGACGTAACCCGACCGGGCGGTCAGCCGGGCGCGCGGTCAGCCGGACCGGGCGGCCAGCGTCTCGCAGACCAGGCGGATCACCGGGTGGTCCTCCGCGCCCTTCCGGACCGCCGCGAACACCCGGCGCAGCGGGGCCGTGCCCCGGACCGGGACGCCGCGCAGCGCGTGCCGGGGCACCAGCGCCACGCCCGCGCCGGCGGCGACCAGCGCGCCGATCGCGCTGAAGTCGTTGGACGTCTGGGTGATCCGCGGTGCGAAGCCGGCCTCGCCGCAGGCCAGCTCCACCACGTCGCGCACCGGGTTGCCGGGCGGCGTGGCCACCCAGTCGTCCTCGGACAGCCGCCGCAGGTCGACCGCTCCACCGTCGGCCAGCCGGTGGCCGGGCGGGAGCACCACGTCGAACGGCTCGGTGTACAGCGGGAACCGGGTCAACCTGCCGTCGTCGCGCCGGGGCCGGTACTCCTCGGTGATCGCCAGGTCGATCTCGCCGTCGAGCAGCAGCGGCACCGACGCGTCCCCCTCCACGTCCCGGACCCGCACCACCACGTCCGGCGCGGACGCCCGCAGCACGGCCAGCGCCGGCGCGACGACGAGCGTGATCGCCGACGCGAAGCTGCCCACCTCGACCAGGCCCGCCGTGCCCCCCGCGAGCCCGGCCAACGTCGCCTGGGCGCGCTCCAGCTCGGCGGCCACCGCGTTCGCGTGGCGCACCAGCAGCTCGCCCGCCGAGGTCAGCGACACCCGCCGGCCGCGCCGGCGCAGCAGCTCCTGGCCCACCTCCGACTCCAGCGCCGCCAGTTGTTGCGACACCGCCGAGGGCGTCAGGTGCAGCGCCCGCGCGGCGGCGGTCACCGTGCCGTGGTCGGCCAGCGCCCGGAGCACGCGCAGCCGTCGGGGGTCGATCACCCGCCCGGTGCCCGGCCTCGGAGGCCGGTCAGCCCGCGTCCCGCATGATCGCGCGCGCCGCGACGAACGCGTCCACCGCGCGGTGCACGTCGTCCGTCGAGTGCGCCGCCGACATCTGGGTGCGAATCCGCGCCTTGCCGTGCGGCACCACCGGGTACGAGAAGCCGATGACGTAGATCCCCTGCTCCAGCAGCAGGTCCGCCATCCGGGACGCCTCGGCCGCGTCGCCGATCATCACCGGGATGATCGGGTGCTCGCCGGGCAGCAGGTCGAAGCCCTCGGCGGTCATCCGCTCCCGGAACAGCGCCGTGTTGTCCCTCAACCGGGTGAGCAGCTCGCTGGACGAGTCGAGCAGGTCCAGGGTGGCGATCGCGGCGGCGGTGATGGCCGGCGCGAGCGAGTTCGAGAACAGGTACGGCCGCGACCGCTGGCGCAGCATCTCCACGATCTCCGCGCGGCCGGAGGTGTAGCCGCCGCTCGCCCCGCCCAGCGCCTTGCCGAGCGTGCCGGTCACGACGTCCACCCGGTCCTGCACGCCGAACAGCTCCGGCGTGCCGCGCCCGGTCGGTCCGGTGAAGCCGACGGCGTGCGAGTCGTCGACCACGACCAGCGCGTCGTAGCGGTCGGCCAGCTCGCAGATCCCGTCCAGCGGGGCCAGGTAACCGTCCATCGAGAACACGCCGTCGGTGGCGATCAGCCGGTACCGGGCGTCGGCGGCGTCCTTGAGCTGCCGCTCCAGGTCGTCCAGGTCGCGGTTCTCGTAGCGCAGCCGGCGGGCCTTGGACAGCCGCACGCCGTCGATGATCGACGCGTGGTTGAGCTCGTCGGAGATGATCGCGTCCTCCGCGCCGGTCAGCGTCTCGAACAGACCGCCGTTGGCGTCGAAGCACGAGCTGTAGAGGATGGTGTCCTCGGTCCCGAGGAACTCCGAGAGCCGCCGCTCCAGCTCCTTGTGCGGTTCCTGCGTGCCGCAGATGAAGCGCACGGACGCCATGCCGAAACCCCAGCGGTCCAGCGCGTCCTTGGCCGCCCCGACCAGCGTCGGGTGGTCGGCCAGGCCCAGGTAGTTGTTGGCGCAGAAGTTCAGCACCTCGTCGCCCGCGCCGACCCGGACGGCCGCGCTCTGCGGGGTGGCGATCACCCGTTCCGCCTTGTAGAGACCCGCCGCGCGGATCTCGTCCAGGCCGGTACGCAGGTCGTCGCGCATCGCGCCGTACATTCAGTGAGCTCCCGTCCAGTCGAGGATGACCTTGCCGCACTTGCCTTCGCGCGCGGTGGCGAACGCCTCTTCGTGCTCGGTGTGGTCGAACCGGTGCGTGATCACCGGGGTCAGGTCGAGGTCGCGCTGGAGCAGCACGGACATCGAGTACCAGGTCTCGAACATCTCCCGGCCGTAGATCCCCTTGAGGTGCAGCATCTTCAGCACGACGCTGCTCCAGTCCACGGGGAACCCGCCGGCGGGCAGGCCCAGGATCGCGATCCGGCCGCCGTGGGCCATGTTGCCGATCATGTCCTGGAGCGCCACCGGCTGACCGGACATCTCCATGCCGACGTCGAAGCCCTCGGACATGCCCAGTTCGAGCTGCGCCTCGGCGATGGTGCGCTCGGCGACGTTCAGCGCGAGGTCCACGCCCACCTTGCGGGCGATGTCCAGCCGGTGGGCGCTGACGTCGGTGATGACGACGTTGCGCGCGCCCGCGTGCTTGGCGACGGCGGCGGCCATGATGCCGATCGGACCCGCGCCGGTGATCAGCACGTCCTCGCCGATGACCGGGAAGGACAGCGCGGTGTGCACGGCGTTGCCGAACGGGTCGAAGATCGCGGCCACGTCCAAGTCGACGGGCGTGCGGTGCACCCAGGCGTTCTGCTCGGGCAGCACGACGTACTCGGCGAACGCGCCGTCGCTGTGCACGCCGAGGCCCCGGGTGTGCGCGCAGAGGTGGCGGCGGCCGGCCTTGCAGTTGCGGCACGTGCCGCAGACCAGGTGGCCCTCGCCGCTGACCAGGTCACCGACCTCGACGCCGGTGACCGAAGGCCCGGTCTCGACCACCTCGCCGACGAACTCGTGGCCCAGGACCAGGGGCGCTCGGACGTTCCGCGCGGCCCAGTCGTCCCACGAGTCGATGTGCAGGTCGGTGCCGCAGATGCCGGTGCGCAGCACCCGCACGACCACCTCGGCGGGGCCGGGGGTGGGATCGGGAACGTCCTGGAGGGACAGTCCCGGCCCGGCGGTCGCCTTGACCAGTGCCTTCATGGCGGCAGTGTGCTCCCGTCGGGCTTGTGCAGTCCATCAGGACTTTCTGAACTCGCTTGTAAGCTCCGCTTCACTGGTGATGTTCCGGACCATGCCGCCGAACACGAGCCCGTGGAACGGCCAGACCGCCCACCAGTAGAGGTGCCCGGCCAGCCCGCGCGGCACGAACACCGCGCGCTGGCGGTAGGCGGACCCGCCGTGGCCGTCGTCCGCCACCTGGAGCTCCAGCCAGGCCAGCCCCGGCACCCGCATCTCGGCCCGGAGCCGGAGGAGCTTGCCGCGCTCGATCTCCTCCACCCGCCACCAGTCCAGCGCCTCGCCGACGTGCAGCCGGCGCGGGTCCCGCCGGCCGCGCCGCAGCCCGACCCCGCCGGCCAGCCGGTCCAGCCACCCCCGCACGGCCCAGGCCAGCGGGAACGAGTACCAGCCGTGCTCGCCGCCGATGCCCTCCACGACCGCCCAGAGCTGCTCCGGGGTGGCCGTCGTCGCCTGCTCCCGGACGTCCGCGTAGGACGAACCGCCGGACCAGTCCGGGTCGGACGGCAGCGGGTCGGAGGGTGCGCCCGGGATCGACGCGCCCGACCAGCGGGTCTCCACGTCGGCGTTCATGATCTTGGCCAGCGCGAGCTCCACCGCGCGGTCGTAGCCGGTGACCGGGCCGGGCAGCAGCCGGCGGATGTCGTCCTCGCGGCAGACCACCTCGTGCACCAGCGACTCGATCAGCGGCGCGGCGATCGAACGCGGGACGGGCGTGATGAGGTTTACCCAATGTGATGACAGCCTGGGCGTCAGGAACGGCACCCCGACGACCTTGCGCGGGAGCAGGCGGGCGACCCGCGCGTACCGCACCATCATGTCCTCGTAGGTCAGCACGTCCGGGCCGCCGACGTCGAACGTGCGGTTGATCCCGTCCGGCAGGCCCACCGCCTCCACCAGGTACCGCAGCACGTCCCGGACCGCGATGGGCTGGATGCGGTTGTGCACCCAGCGCGGGGCGATCATCACCGGCAGGCGCTCGGACAGGTAGCGCAGCATCTCGAAGCTGGCCGACCCGGACCCGATGATCACCGCCGCCTGGAACACCACGGCTGGCACGTCGGAGGCCAGGAAGACGTCCCCGACCTCCTTGCGCGAGGCCAGGTGCGGGGAGAGCTCGACCCCCGGCGGGTGCAGTCCGCCCAGGTAGACGATCCGCTTGACGCGGGCCTCCTCGGCGGCGCGCGCGGTGTTCTCGGCGGCCCGCCGGTCGGCGTCGGCGAAGTCGGCGTGGTTCAACGAGTGGACGAGGTAGTGCACGACGTCGACGCCGTCCATCGCGGCGGGCAGCGTGGCGGCGTCCAGCACGTCCCCCCGGGCCACCTCGACGTCGCCGGCCCAGGGGACGTCCCGGAGCTTCCCGGGCTCCCGCACCAGACAACGCACTTCGTGGCCCTCGGCCAACAGGCGCGGCACCAACCGCCCGCCGAGGTACCCGGTCGCACCGGTGACAAGGCAACGCATACCCCGATCCTCGGGGTGCGGGACCGTTCGCGCACGACAGGCGTGGTGCGGGTGGTCGTCCTGGCGATCGCGAAGCGGTGTCCCAACCCGAGGCGGCGGTCACCGCGTACGACCTGACGGTGGGCGGGACGGCGTCCGCCACGTGCGCCACTTGAGTGCGCTGATCCGACAAACCAATACCTTCGCAGCCGTCCGGTCGTCCAACGCCGTCCCGCGAAGCTGGTCGAACGCCGACGAGCAGACGTCGGTCTCCCCCGGGTGGTCCAGGCAGTCGGCGTCGGTTGGACCTCCACGTACGCGGTCGTGTGCGCCGGGACGTTCAGGCGCAGCAACGTTAAGGGCGTCCCGATCACGTGGTGCTCCCCCTGTCACACCGGTGCGAACTCGTGGAGCTTGGTGGCTTCGAGCTTGCCGACGCCGTACCAGCCGAACCGCTGGGCGACACCGGTCGGAGGAGTGCGGTCGTGGCCGTCATCTCGAAACCTGAACTCTGGACCGCCCTCGACTTCCACCAGCACCCGACCGTTCCGGCACCCGCCCGGTACCCGCCGCCGATCGCGGCGGGTGGACGACCTCCCGGAGCCGGACCTCGTCCCCGGTCCGCGTCACGCGTTCCGGAACCACTTGCCCTTCGTCTTGATCTCCAGCGACCCGCCGGTCAGGTTCCCGCGCAGCACGAAGTGCGGACGCCCGCCGGTCCCGCCGACCTTGTCCTTCACCGATCCCGCCGTCAACTGCACGTCGTTCGCGTCCACCGACGCCCCGTGCGGCAGCAGCAGCTTCACCGACCCGGCCAGCACGTCCAGCTCGATGTCCACCACCGCGTGCGGGATGGTCGCCTCGCGGAAGTCCAGGTCCGTCGACCCCAGCCGGTTGCGCACCACCAGCGTGCGCGGTACGACCCACGCCCCCTTCCGGGACACCGACGAGAACGTCGACTTCAGCTCGACCTGCGCGGACCCCTGCGCGGACCCCTGCGCGGACCCCGGCACGGACGCCCACGCCAGGTCGTGCGCCGCCGCGAACTGCCGCTCTTCGGTGCTCACCACACCGGTCAGGTCGAGCAGCACGACGTTCAGGTCTTCCCGGGTCCGCGCCGCCAACGCCTGGTCGGTCCGCTCGGTGAACTCGTCCAACGTCAGCAGCCCGCGCCCGATGGCCTTCTGCAACACCCCCACCACGTGCTCGCGTTCGGCGTCGGACACCCGCCACTGCCTCGGATCGGTCATGTCGCCTCCGGTTCGACGTCGAGCCCGTGCTCGATCGCGTAGCGCGCCAGCTCGACGCGGTTGTGCAGTTGCAGCTTGCGCAGGGTGGACTGCACGTGGTTCTCCACCGTCCGGTGCGAGATCACCAGCCGGTTCGCGATCTGGCGGGCCGTCAGGCCCTTCGCGACCAGCCGCAGCACCTCGGTCTCCCGCTCGGTGAGCTGCGGCTTGTCCTCGTCCGGCGTCGCCGCCATCCGCCGGTACTCGCCGAGCACCAGCCCGGCCAGGCCGGCGGTGAACACGGCGTCGCCGGCGGCCGTGCGGTTGACCGCCTCGACCAGCTCGTCCGCCGACGCCGACTTCACCAGGTACCCGGACGCGCCGGCCTTCACCGCCTCCAGCACGTCGTCGTGCTCGCCGCTCGCGGACAGCACCAGCACCCTGGTGCCGGCCAGCGAGCCGGTGATCATCGTCGTCGCCTCGACCCCGGACTGCTCGCCCAGGTTGAGGTCCATCAGCACCACGTCGGGCCGCACGGCGCGGGCGATGCGCACGGCCGAGGCCGCGTCGCCCGCCGTCGCGACCACCTCGAACCCGCGCTCGGCCAGGTCCCGCGCGACACCGTCGCGCCACAGCGGGTGGTCGTCGACCACCATCACGGAAACGCTCATCGGTAGACCCGCACCTCCCACTCCGTGCCCTCCCCCGGGCCGGTTTGCAGCTCCAGCGTGCCACGCAACGCCTCGACCCGGCCCCGGATCGACTGGGCGATGCCCATCCGGCCCTCGGCCTCGGCCGACGCCAACCGCCCGTCCGGGATGCCGGGACCGTCGTCGCGCACGCTGAGCACCACCTCTTCCCCCAGGTCCTCCAACAACACCCAGGCCCGCGCGCCGTCGCCGTGCTTGTCCACGTTGGACAACGCCTCGCGCACCACGGCGGTCAGCTCGAACGCGGTCGCGGCGGGCAGCATCACCTGGGTGGCGGGGGTGGCCACCTGCACCCGGGGGGTCGCCAGCAGTTGCAGCGCCGGCCGGAGGTCCGCGTCACCGTCCACTGTCGACTCGGTCGGCGCGGCGGCCACCAGCGACCGCAGCGCCACCTCCTGCTCGCCGGCGAGCTCGGCCAGCTCGGCGGCCTCACCGCCCAGTTCCAGACCGCGTTTGCGGACCCGGGCCAGGACCTGGAGCACACCGTCGTGGATGGACCGGGCCAGGCGTTCGCGCTCCGCCGTCGCCGCCTCGGTCCGCAACGCCTGCGACAGCCGCACCGACGCCCGCCGGGCGGTGCTCGACGCCATGCCTACCAGCAGGCCCGCGCCCGCCAGCAGCACCACGTCCCGCACCAGGTCCACGGTCAGTTCGCGCCGGATCAGGTACGTGCTCAGCCCGACCACCAGGCCCGCCAGCGCGCCTGGGACCTGGCCGCCGAGCGCGCCCGCGGCCACCGCCGGGACGCACGCCCAGATGGTCGTGATGAGCGGGACGTTGTAGAGGAACTGGGTGTCGGTCATGATCGGCAACGACAGGGCCATGAGACCGCACGCGACCACCAGGTCGGCGGACACGACCCAGGGCCGCCGGCCGGACTCCCGGCTGTAGGCGCGGATCGTGAACACCGACCAGACCGCCATCGCCCCGATCACGGTCCACGCGAGCCACGGCCGGGCGTAGGTGTCGCGGTGCACGACCACGTTGCCCAGGGCGAACGCGAACGTCACGATGCGTAGCGCCACGGTTCCCCGCCAGAGGTGCTCGACGGGGTCCTCGATCACCGGTGGACCCGCCTGGGCGGCATTTGTGTGCACGGTGTGCTCCCTTCACCGCTGAGTTTGCCGTGCCGGGGTGGCGTGGCTAACCCCCAGGTGGCCGTCTGTTCCACGACCGCCGGGTGTGGAAGGCTGGCCAGCACTACCGGGTGTGACCACCCGGCAACACCGCGCGATTCGACTCCTACCACGCGGGGGGTGGGCTGAGCGTGCGAGAGTGGCCACTGTGGACGCTGAAGCGCGCCACCCTGGCCTACTGGCTGCTCGTCGACGCCCTCGCCCTCGCGGTGGTCGTGTACGTGATCGCCGCGTCCCCGCAGCCCGGCCCGGCCGAGGTCGCGCGGTTCGGCGTGATCGCCGGCACCGCCGGTGCGGTGATCATCGGCAGCTCCATCCTCAACCACCGGACGGGCGAGTCGGAGCACAACCCCTGGGCCGCGCACCTGTGCTACCTCACCGCCGGCGTGATCGTCCTGCCGTGCAACCTGCTCGTCCTGCTGCTGTTCGGCCCCGCGCTGCACGGCGTGCTGGCGCAGCGCCCCGAGTCGCACCGCTGGGTGTTCACGCTGTCCGCGACGGCGCTCGCGGTGTTCGGCACCCGGTACCTGATCGGCTGGGACGACCCGACCCGGGACCTGGGGGTGGTGGTGCTCGGCGCGACCGCCCTGCTGGTGGTGCGGGCGGCGCTGATCTCGGCCGGGCTGAAGCTGCGCAGCCCCCGCGCCACGGCGGAGGAGGTCCTCGGCGAGCCGATCGACGCCGTGCTGGGGATCGTCGCGGTGAGCATCGGCGGCCTGATGGGGTTCGTGGCCGCGACGACCCCCGTGCACGCCCTGATGGCCGCCGCGCCGATGGCCCTGCTGGAGCGCGCGGCGCAGTTGCCGCAGTGGCGCAGGTCCGCGCAACGCGACGCGAAGACCGGCCTGGCCAACGCCGTGCACTGGGACGGCCGCGCGCGGTACGAGCTGGCCAAGGCCCGCTCCCGGAGCCGGCCGGTGGCCGTGATGCTGCTCGACCTGGACCACTTCAAGCGGGTCAACGACCGGATCGGGCACCTGGCGGGCGACGCCGCGCTGAGCGCGATCGCCGTGCTGCTGTCCGGCACGGTCCGCCGGGGGGACCTGGTGGGGCGGTTCGGCGGTGAGGAGTTCGTCGTGCTCCTGCCCGACGCCGAACCCGCGATCGCCCGGTCCGTGGCCCAGCGGCTGCGGCACGCGGTGGCGGACCTCGCGGTCACCACGGTCGGCACGGACGGCCGGGAGCACCTGCTCACCGGCCTGACCGTGAGCATCGGCGTGTCGACGACCCAGCGGTTCGGCTACGAGCTGCCGAACCTGCTGGTCGCCGCCGACTCCGCACTCCTGGCCGCGAAGGGCTACGGCCGCAACCTGGTGGAGATGGCCTGAACCGCCCCCGGACCGCCGGCCGAGCCGTCGTCCGGGCCGGGCGTCAGCCCCGCTTCCCGCCGTCCTCGTCGCCCAGGTCGTCCACGCGGTCCCCGCCGGTGTCCGGCGGGCCGCTCTCCTGGGGTTCCAGGACGTCGACGCTCTTCGGCGCGACCGCCCTGTCCGAGTCCGACAGCAGCGACCGGATGCCCGAGTTCAGCACCGCCAGCAGCGGCACGGACAGCAGCGCGCCGGCGATGCCGCCCACGACCAACCCGGCGGTGATCGCCAGCACCACGGCCAGCGGGTGCAGCTTGACCGCGCGGCCCAGCAACAGCGGTTGGAGCACGTGGCTCTCCAACTGCATCACGCCGATCAGGATGGCCAGCACGACCAGCGCCGCCACCGGCCCGACCGCCACCAGGGCCACCAGCACCGACACCGCGCCGGTGATCACCGCGCCGATGATCGGGATGAACGCGCCGAGGAAGACCAGCGCGGACAGCGGCACGACCAGCGGCACGCCCACGATCCACAGGCCGATGCCGACACCGACCGCGTCGACCACCGCCACCAGCGCGGTCGCCCGCACGTACGACACCAGGGACGCGAACCCGCGCCGCCCGGCCACGTCCGCCCGGTCGCGCACGTCCCGGGGCACCGCGCGGACCAGGAACCGCCAGATCCCGTCGCCGTCGTGCAGGAAGAAGATGAGCGTGAACAGCGCGAGGATCAGCCCGGTCAGCAGCTCGCCCACGGTCGCCGCCGTGGTCAGCGCGCTGGACGTGATCTGCGCCTGGTTGTCTTTCAGCGTCTGGAGCGCCTTGTCCAGGTACTGCTGCACCTGGAGGTCGCTCAGGTGCAGGTCGTCGTGCAGCCAGTCGCTGATGGTGTCGAGGCTCGCGTTGACCTGCTTCTGGAGTTCCGGCAGGCCGTTGGAGAACTCGGTGATGACGAACGTCAGCACCCCGCCCACCACGGCGATCCCGCCGATCAGCACCAGACCGGTGGCCAGCCCCCGGGGCACGCCGACCCGCACCAACTGCGCCACGGCGGGTGACAGCAGCGCCGCCAGCAGCAGCGCGATCCCCGCCGGGATCACGATCGTGGTCAGGTACCCCACCACCATGCCGACCACGTACAACGCGGCGACCACCGCGACGAACCGCCAGCTCAACGCCGCGCTGATCCTCAACAGCCGTGGCACCCGAGCACTGATCTCCGACTCACTCCCCGTCACCGGGCCACCGTAACCCGGTTGGGCCCGTGGCAGGTCGAACACACCGCCGACAGCGTTGTGAGTTGCCCGAAACGCTGGTCACGGATGTCGTCGGGGTGATCGGATCGGACCGTGACCGACGCCGAGGAGTTGATCCGCGCCGCCTTCGCGGCGGGCCGCCGGATCCGGTTCGACGCCAAGACGCCCCGCCGGGACCGGACCGTGCGCGGCGAGGTGCTGTCGGCGCTGCTGGTGCAGCGGATCCCCGGCGCGGCGCTGCGGCTGGTCGGCGCGCACGTGGTCGGCCCGTTCGCGCTGGAGGGGGCCCGGGTCGAACACGTGGTGGACTTCCTCGACTGCACCTTCGAGCAGCCGCCGGACCTGCGGATGGCGCGCCTGGTCGGTTTGCGGATGCGCGGCTGCAAGGTGCCCGGGTTGTGGGCGCGCAACCTCCGGGTGGGCAGCGACCTGGTGCTGGAGGCCGGATTCACCAGCGACGGCGTGGTGGACCTCACCGACGCCTCGGTCGACGGCACCTGCCGGCTGGCCGGCGCGGTGCTGCGGAGCAAGGGCGACCACGCGCTGCTCGCCGCGCGCATCCGGCTGTCCGGTTCGCTCCAGGCCATCGCGCTGCGCGCGAGCGGCGAGGTGCGGCTGCGCGGCGCGAACATCGGCGGCTCGGTGCACCTGGGCGGCGCGCGGCTGGTCAACCCCGGCCAGAACGCGTTCGACGGCTCCGGCGTCACCATCGCGGGCAACCTGTTCTGCGACGCCGAGGGCGGCCGGTTCACCACCGAGGGCCGCATCCTGCTCGACGGCGCGCGGGTCGGCGGCAACGTGGTGTTCTCCGGCGCGCGGCTGCGGGCGAGCGTGGTGGACCGGCCGGTCCTGGTGATCCCGCGCGGCACCGCCGACGAGGCCGCCGCGCTGGTCGCCGACCGCATCCGGGTGGAGGGCAACGTCGAGCTCGACGACGGGTTCACCTCCAGCGGCACGGTCCGGCTGCCCAGCGCGGAGATCGGCGGCTACCTCCGGCTCTCCGGCGCGGAGATCGGCCGGCCGGAGGTCGTGGACGCGCTGGAGGCCCGCGAGGTCGTGGACCGCATCCCGGTGGCGCTGCACGCGGACGGCGTCCAGGTGCGCGGCGACCTCGAAGCGCGCGGCGCGGTCAACGGCGGGTTCACGGGCGACGGGGCCCGCGAGTCGGCGTTGCGCGCTTACGGGCAGGTCCGCCTGGTCGACGCGTACGTGAAGGGCAGCGCGAGCCTGTCGGGCGTCCAACTGCACGGGCCGGGCATCGACGTCCTGTTCGCCGACCGGCTGCGCGTGGGCGGCACCTTGTTCTTGCGTGATTTGCGGGCGAGGGGCTCGCTGCGGCTCCAGAACGCGGAGATCGGCTCCACCCTCGACTGCTCCGGGGCGTCGCTGCTGGCCCCGCGCCTGCGCGCGAACGGCACGGTCAAGCCGTCGTTGGACGCGCGCGTCGCCACGATCGGCAAGGACCTCCTGTGCAGTCACGGGTTCAGCGCCGCCGGCGGTGTGCGGATCAGGTTGGCCGAGGTCGGCAAGATGGCCACGTTCACCGGCGCGCGCCTGGGCGGTCCGGGCTCCGACATCGCGTTGAACGCCTACGGGCTGACCGTCAGCCAACTCGTGCTGCGCTTGTCGGAGGACACCACCCCGGTCGGTCGGGTCGTGCTGCGGCGGGTGAGCGCGACGACCGTGCAGGACGGTCCGGGGCTGTGGGCGGCGACCGGTGGCGTGGACGTGGAGGACTTCACCTTCGGCTCCATCTCGTCCTCGCCGGCCGTGGACGTGCACACGCGGCTGCGTTGGCTGCGCGAGGTGCAGCCGGACTTCGCGCCGGGGCCTTACGAGCAGTTGGCGAACGTGTACCGCGACGGCGGTGAAGAGGAGCTCGCGCAGCACGTCCAGTTGGAGAAGCAGCACCGGCGGTACTCCGAGCTCGGACCGGCCGGCCGGGTGTGGGGCTTCCTCCAGCGGTGGACGGTGGGCTACGGCTACCGGCCGTGGCTGGCGATCGCCTGGCTGTCGGCGTTCTGGCTGCTCGGGGCGCTGTGGTTCCTGGGCCACGAGATGCCGAACCTGAACAAGGACGAGTCGCCGACCTGGAACCCGTGGCTGCTGGCGGTGGACCTGCTGATCCCGATCGTCGACCTGGGCCAGGACGGCAAGTGGAAGTTCAGCGGGGCCTCGCAGTGGCTGTCGAGCGCGCTGATCGCGGTCGGCTGGATCCTCGCCTCGACGGCGGCGGCGGGCGCGGCCCGGGTGCTGAAGCGGGTCTGACCAGCAATGGCTACTCAGCGTTAAACCCGACAACACGCTGTGTTGATCACACGATCCGGGGAACCCGGCGGCGAAGGGGTGCGAGCCGCCCTCGCCTGGGGCACGCTCGACGGCGTCGGCTTGATCGCCTTCGATCATCCGTGCCGATGAACCCAGGGCATTCAGGTGGAGGTACCAGTGTTGTCGTCGGCCGGTCGAGCGGGGTCGGGGGTGTGCCGCGTCAAGCGGCTGCTCACCCGTGCCCTGCTGGTCGCCGGCGGCACCCTGGCCGGCACCGCCGCCGCATGGGCGCTGTCCACCGCACCGGCCACCGCGCAGGTGGCCGAGGCCGACGGCCTGGTCACCGCCGTCACGCAGGTCGTGGCGGACCAATCCGTCCCGGAGGCCCTCGCCCCGGTCGGCGAGATCGTGCGGGGCCTCGACGCCCCGTCGATCACCCAGCGGGCGGGCGAGGCGGCACCGCCCGACCTCGGCCAGGTCGCGGACGGCCTCCGCGACACGGTCGACCGGATGGGTGCCTGGCTCGACCCGCACCTGTCCGCGCCGGCCGCGCCGGTCCACACCGAGGCCCTCGCGGGCCGTCCGGTGGAGATCGACACGCCGCGCACCGAGTCCACCCCCGCCGCCACCGCCGTGCCGACCTCCGTCGGCACCCCGGTGGTGCAGGGGCCCTTCGGCAAGTTCAGCGAGAGCTGGGCGTCCTCGCCGGCGCAGCCGCTCGACGTGCCGACCGACGAGGTCCAGCACCACTCCCAGCCGGGAAACCCGGCCGGACCGCCGTTCGCCCCGTTCGCGCCGCCACTTGGGGTGCCGGCGCACTGTGCGTGCGGCGGCGACGGTTCCGGCTCCGCAGGCGGCAACAGCGGCCCGTTCACGGCCCTGTTCGCCGACACCGTCGATTCCGCTGTGGCTCGGGCTCTGCTGCCCGCCACCGAGCGGAACACCGTGATGCCCGGCAAGTCGCCCGGCATCACCCCTGACTGATCTCCGCGCGCGGTCCGCGACGGCCCACCAGCCGTCCCGGTAGTCGACCGACGCGCGTTGTCGCGCACCTCTGAACCCAGGTTCTGAAACCGGTCGAGCAACCGCGCCACCACCCCCCCGATCCGGGTGGTCGCCCTCCTGACGCGGTGCCCGCGTCCGACCACCCTTCACCTCCCGCAAGGGACATTGGCAGAAGGAGAACCCATGCAAACCTGGGCCAAGCGCGGTATCCAATCCGCACTTGTCACGGGTGGTTTGCTGATGCTCGGTACGGGCATCGCTTCAGCCCAGGAGAACGTCAACCCCGACGCGCCGCCACCGCCGCTGGACGCGCTGCTCCAGATGCCCCTCAAGGTCGACGACAACGCCCTGGGCACTCCGGCCGGCGACCGCGCCCCGGAGATCGACCAGCAGGTCGGTGCCCGGAGCGCACCGCACGCTCCGACCAATCCCCTGGTGCGCGACGCGCAGCACCGGGTGAACCCGCTCGACACCTCGCGGGCCACCCGCGGAATCGGGGCCGACATCGACGCCGTGCCGCCCACCCAGTTCTGCGCCGGCACGTTCGACGCCGGCACCTGCGAGCAGGCCACCAGGAAGGCCGGCTCGCCGCACCCGGCCGGCTCGATCGCGGGCCGCGAGTTCACCGCGCCGCACTTCGACGTGGTCGACGTCCCCGACACCGGTGCGGCGCTGCCGCGCGACTTCGTCGCGGAGACCATCGCGAAGCTGCGCGCCCAGGCCGGCCCCGCCGCGAGCCCCGTCGGTCCGCTGTCCGGGAGGCCCGCCCACCAGCGGTCGCTGTCCGCCCCGCCGACCGCCAACGGCGACCGCGGTCCCGGCACGGGCGCGGTGTCCGGCTCCGTCGCCGGCTTCCCGCTGCACACGCCCCTCGACCCCGCGGCCGTCGCCGAGGCCACGACCGCCCCCGCCGCGTCCGACGCGGCACCCGTCACGGACGACGTGCGGCCCGGCCACGAGGACGCGATCCAGCCGGCCGAGGGCGGTGCGCACGCCGGCGGCCCGGCGGCCACCCTCCCGGTGACCCTCCCCGTGCCCGGCGTCACCGGGCACCGGGACGCACCGACCGGCCGCGCCCTCCAGACCCCGACCGGCGGTGCCCTGACCGGTGGTGCCCTCACCGGCGGGACGCTGACCGGCGGGACGCTGACCGGCGGGGCGCTCGACGGTGAGGCGTTGGCCGGCGAGGCGTTGGCCGCCCCGGCGGTACTGCCCGACCACGACGTGCGGGTGCCCGACACGGACAAGATCGACCTGTGCGGCACGGGCATCACGGAGGGAGCTCTTCCCGGCGTCGGCTGCGAGATCGACGTCGAGTCCACCACCGGCATCGACGGCCTCGTCCCCGGCGACCTCGACGAACTCCTGGCGGGCCTGCCCGTCGAGGAGTCCGGCGAGGTCGGTGCCGCGGGCGACGCGTCCGCGAACACCTCCGAGGACAAGGTGATCAAGACCGGCGGTCCCGCCACCACGCGGGACGACATCGGCAAGGCCCACCGCAACGCGGTCACCGCGCCCACGGCGGTCGACCGCCACGCGCTCGACCGGCGCGCGTTCGACCACCGGGCGCTCCACCACCGGGCGCTCGACCGCCGGGCGCACGAGCGCCAGGCACCCGGCACCCCGCTCGACCCGACCGGGGCGACCGGTCGGCTCGGCCCGGTGACCGGCAACATCTTCGAGACCGCGACCTCCGGTCCGGGGCAGGTTTCCGGCGAGACCGCCCGGCTGCTCGCCGGCGGCGTGTCGGACGTGGTCGGCGGGTTCGTCCCGCAGCCGGGCGCACCCGCCGTCGCCGACCAGGGCCCGCGCGGCCTGGTCCCGCAGTCGGAGGCCCACACCCCCGCGACGCCCGGCGTCGACCACGGCGGTGGTGCGCTCAGGTCCGTGGCCGGGGGGAACGTCATGACCACCCGCAGCCGCAGCCTGCCGACCGGTGACGCGCCCGGGACCGAGCGCGCCGTGCCGCTCCAGGCGTTCGCGGACGTGGCGGCCGACGCCGCCGGGTCCGGCGTGCTGCCCGACACGACGCCCGAAGCCCTGGCCTCGGTGCCCGCGCACCTCCAGCCGGCCGCGCTGGGCGGGCCGGCGGCGACCGCCGGACCCACCGGGCTGGCCGAGTCCGCCGGCGACCTCTCCGAGGACGGCCCGCTCGCCGCGCAGGACCTGACCGCACTGGCCGGGCCCCGCCCGACGATCCACCACGTGCCGATGGACGTGATCGACACCGCGACGGCCGCCATGCTCGCCGAGGCGGCGCGGCTGAGCGGTGCCGACGACGCCGAGAACGCCGCCCGCGCGGCCGAGCTCCAGGGCATCGACCTGCCCAAGAGCATCGACAGCCTGATGGCGTCGACCGAGGTGCCGACGCTGTCCAGCCTGGACGGCCTGCGCTCGTTCGGCAGCCTGGACCGGTTGTCCGACCTCGGCGTGGTGCGCGGCCTGGACCCGGCCGCGCTGGTCGACCCGGCTGCCCTGGCCGACCCGGCCTCGGTGACCGACACCGTCCAGTTCCCGAGGCTGACCGAGCTGCGCGGCTACCAGGAGCTCGTCGACCCGCGCGCTTTGCCGGTGGGCGGGCTGCCCGCCGCGGCCTCGGTGACCGACACCGTCCGGCTGCCGAAGCTGCCGATCGACCAGTTGCCGCTGAACGAGCTGCCGCTGCACCTGCCCGAGCTGAACCGGCTCCCCGACCCGATCCGGTTCGACGCCCTGCCCACGACCCGGTTCGCGACGTCGGACGCCATGACGACCGAGTTCACGGCCCCCGAGTTCGCGAAGGCCGGGCCGCCGGCGCTGCCCGCCGTGCCCGCGCTGCCCGACCTGACCAGCCCGCCGAAGGTCGGCGGGGTGCCCGACGTCTCCAACCTGGTGGACATCCGGGGCCTGCGGCGCGCGACCACCGCCGTCGGCCAGGGCCTGGACCTCGTCCAGGGCCCGGAGGGCCTGGGCCGCGTGCAGGCCGGCCTGAACCACCTGCGGGGCCAGGAGGCCCTGGGCCGCGCGGACCTCACGCCGGGCCTCGACCACGCCCGGGGGCCCGAGGGCCTGGGCCGCGTCCAGAGCCGGGACGGCCTGGGCCGGTTGAGCGGGCCGGAGGGCCTGGCGCGCGTCGACCAGGCCTTGGCCCACGCCCAGGGTCCGGAGGGCATCAAGCGCCTGGACCGCCTGGAGCGCGCCGGTGCCCGTGAGGTCGTGAACAACCTGACCGACCGGATGCTGCACGCCGCGACGACCAGGGAGCTCCCCCGGCTGAAGTCCGGCGTGCCGGTGCCGTCGCTGGTCGAAGAGCGCTCGTTCTCCGGCACGCTGCCGCTGATCGGGAACTCCCCGGCGCTGCCGAGCCTCCCGCCGCTCGGTGCCCGGGGGCCGCGCCGCTCGCTCGCGCCGCAGCTCCCCGTGCCCGCCGGCCTGCCGCTCGTGCTCCCGCTGCCGGGCTTCGCCCAGCCGCGCCAGCTCACCCCGGACCTGCCCCCGCTGTCGGTGATGAAGCCGAAGCTGAACCGGGTCGACGGCATCGGCGTGCCCAACCCGCTGGCACCCGAGCGCGCCTACGCGCCGGCCCTGGCCGGGTTGGACGCGCAGACCGTGTTCGACGCGCTGGAGGACACCGCGATCCTGCCCCGGATCTGATCGACACCCGCCCCACCGGCGGCTGAGCCCCTGGCACGACTTCGTGCCAGGGGCTCAGCCCCGTCCGGGGGCGGGTCAGTGCCGGAGGCGTTCCTCGACGTGGGCGACGACCGCGTGGGTGGGGGCGTCGCCGTCGCTGGTCACCCAGCACACCCGGACGCCGGGCCGGACCCGGCGGCCGGCGATCCGCACCGCCCGCCCGGCCAGCTCGCGCACCCTGACCGCGACCGCCTCGCCGCTGCCGCTCGGGTGCTCCGCGACCACGGCGAACTCGTCCCCGCCGTAGCGCGCCACGGTGTAGTCGTCGCGCAGCCCCTCGCGCAGCCGGCCGGCGAGCACGGACAGCAGCTCGTCGCCGCGCAGGAAGCCGTGCTCCCGGTTCACCGCCGCGAGCTGGTGCACGTCCACCAGGACCAGCGACGCCAGCGTGCCGTGGGTCCGGGCCCTGGTCAGCGCCTGGTCCAGGCGGTCGAGCAGCAGCGCCCGGCCGGGCAGCCCGGTCAGCGCGTCGAGCATCCGCGCCGAGTGCGGCACGTCCGCCTGCACCGGCCGCAGCACCACCAGCACCTGCCCGCGCAGTTCGAGCGGCTGGTACTCGGCCCACACCCGGGCGTGCGGCAGCACGACGGGGATGACCAGCGGGGCCCCGGTGCGCAGCACCTGCGCGACGAGCTCGGCGCACGGCGGCAGCGGCGCGCCCGAGACGTCCCACGCCTCGCACCGGCGGGAACCGGGCAGCGCGGCGCACGGCACGCCCAGCATCGAACCCGCGACCCGGTTGCCCGCGAGCACCGCGCCGGTGTCGTCCAGCAGCAGCACGCCGAACGGGAGCCCGGCGACGAGGTCGTCCCACACCGCACGGGAAGTCGTGGTCTGCACGGTGCGCATAGGACTCGTGCCTTCCGCCGGGTGGAGGCTGTCCGTCAAGAGCCTCCCCGCAGGTCGCGGCGTTTTCAATAGTCGCGATACCACCCGGTCCGGTGATCTTTCGTCAGTCCTGTAACGACCCGACCATCGACTGGAAGTCGTCCTCCGACACGATCGGCACCCGGTACGCGCGGGCGCGCCGGGCCTTGCCGGACAGCGTGAACGGGTCGGCGGCCACCAGCACCCGCGTCGACCGGGTGACGTAGCCCCGGCTGACCAGTCCGGCGGCCTGCGCGCGGGAGATCCAGACGTCCCGGGGCTCGGTCATCTGGCCGGTGAAGACCACCAGGTCACCGCGGGTCAGCGGGACGTCCTCGACGGTCCGCACGACGGTCGCGTGCCCCCGGCGGACCTCGGCCACGTCGTCGCCGGGCAGCCGGGGCCACGGCACGGTCGGCGCGTCCAGCACCCCGTCGCGCAGGTAGTGCGCGAGCAGCCGGCCGGTGGCGCGGGCGTCGTGCAGGGCGGAGTGCGCGTCGTCCAGGACGACGCCCGCCGCGTCGCAGCAGGCCTGGAGGGACCGCTTCACGCCGGGCAGGAAGAGGGGCGCGAGGCGCATCGTGCACAGGCCGTCCACCGCGAGGTCGACGCCCAGCCGGCCGAACTCGGCGGCCAGGAACCGCGCGTCGAACGCCAGGTTGTGCGCCACCAGCACCCGGCCGGACAGCAGCCGCGCCAGCGTCCCGGCGACCTGCGCGAACGTCGGCGCGTCCCACACGTCGGCGGCGCTGATCCGGTGGACGTGCTGCGGGCCGAGGTCCCGGCCGGGGTTCAGCAGCGTGCACCACTCGCCGGCGGGCCGGCCCAGGTCGTCCAGCAGCACCACGGCGATCTCCACGACCCGGTCCGAACGCCCTGCCGCGAACCCGGTCGTCTCCACGTCGACCACGGCGTACCCCATGACCGCCGGAGCTTAACGATCAGGATCACCCGCGCAGCGCCCGGAGCGCGAGATCCACGACGGTGTCGGAGAACGTGCCGGTCAACGGCCCCGTACGCAGCAACCACCGCTGGTACACCGGCCCCAGCAGCAGCTCGGCGGCGGCGGGAACGTCCACGTCCCCGCGGATCTCCCCGGCCCGCTGCGCCGCCGCCAGGCGCTGCTCCACGACCACCCGCCGGGGCGTGAGCAGGAGGGTGACCAGGTCCGTGCGGACCTCGTGCACGAGGGCCCGGCACACCTGGTCGAACCGCCGCTCGACCAGCTCGTCGACGGCGTCGCGCAACTCGACCTTGAGGTCCTCGCCCAGGTCGCCCCACGGCCGGACCGCCCGCCCGACGGCCCTGAGCTCGACGAACGCGTCGAACAGCAGCGGTCCCTTGGACGGCCACCACCGGTAGATCGTCTGCTTGCCCACCCCGGCCCGCGCCGCCACGGCCTCGATCGTCAACTTCGCGTAGCCCAGCGCCTCGACCAGCTCCAGGGCGGCGGCGAGGATGGCCCGCCTCGAACGGTCGCTGCGCCGCGCCGCGTCGGGTGCCATCCCGTGATCGTATGCGCGCTTTTGCGGTCGTTCACATCTCTCGGGCCGAGCCATTCGGGGAGTGCGGGCGGGCGGCCGACCCCCCGGACCCGGCGGGTGGGGCGACATCGGCACCGCCGCCCGAGCGGCCTGCGGCAGTATGGCCGAGGTGCGGATCGGGGTGCTGGGGCCGTTCGAGGTCCACACGGACGACGGCGTCCCGGCGGTGGTGCCGGGTACCCGGCTGCGCGCGCTGGTGATCGCGCTCGCGCTGCGACCCGGTCGCGTGGTGCCGAAGGCGGCGCTGGTCGACTGGATCTGGGGCGGGCACCCGCCGTCCGACGCGGCGAACGCCCTGCAACGGCTGGCCTCCCGGCTGCGCAGGGTGCTGCCGGACGGCGTGGTCGACGGGCGGGCGGGTGGTTACCGGCTCGCGGTGGAACCGGAGGCCGTCGACGCCGTGCGGTTCGAGCGGCTGGTCGGTCAGGCGCGCGGTGCCGGGGAGGCGCGGCGGGTGGAGCTGCTGCGCGAAGCCCTCGACCTGTGGCGCGGCGCGGCCCTGGAGGGCGTCGACCTGCCGGACAGCGCGGCCCTCGGCGCGGCGGTCACCCGGCTCGACGGGCTGCGGCTGGCCGCGCTGGAAGACCGGTACGAAGCCGGTGTCCGCCTCGGTCACGGCGCGGACCTGGTCGCGGAGCTGACCGGGCTGGTGGCCGCGCACCCGGTGCGGGAGCGGTTCGTCGCGGCGCTGATGCGCGCCCTCGGCACCGCCGGCCGGAGCACCGAGGCGCTGGTGGTCTACCAGCGCGCCCGCGAAGCCCTCGCCGACGCGCTCGGCGTCGACCCGTCGCCGGAGCTGTCCGCGCTGCACGTCGCGCTGCTGCGGGGCGAGGTGGGGCGGCGGGAGGAGGGCCGGCGGACCAACCTGCGCGCCGAGCTGACCACCTTCGTCGGCAAGGACGCCGACGTCCTCGCGGTCCGCGACCTCGTCCTCGGGCACCGGCTCACCACCCTGATCGGGCCGGGCGGCTCGGGGAAGACCAGGCTGGCCGCGGAAACCACGCGCGCGCTGCTCGACGACCTGCCGGACGGGGCCTGGCTGGTGGAGCTCGCGTCCGTCGGCGCGGGCGGCGACGTGGCCCAGGCCGCGCTCGCCGTGCTCGGCCTGCGGGACGCGCTGCTCGGCGAGGCGACGGACGCGGAGCCGACGGACCGGGTCGTCGCCGCGCTCCGCGAGCGGGACGTGCTGCTGGTCCTGGACAACTGCGAGCACGTGATCGAGTCGGCCGCGGAGTTCGCCCACCGGGTGCTCGGGGAGTGCCGCCGGCTGCGGGTGCTCGCGACGAGCCGGGAACCGCTCGGCATCACCGGCGAACAACTGTGGCCGGTCGAGCCGCTCGCCCTGCCCGCGGTGGACGCCGATCGCGGCGGGATCGAGTCCTCACCGGCCGTCCGGCTGCTGCGGGACCGGGCCGGCGCGGTGCGCAAGGACCTCGTGGTCGACGGTCCCGTGCTGTCGACCATGGCCCGCGTGTGCCGGGCGCTGGACGGGATGCCGCTGGCCATCGAACTCGCCGCCGCCAGGCTGCGCACCATGTCCCTGGACCAGCTCGCCCACCGGCTCGACGACCGGTTCCGGCTGCTGACCGGCGGCAGCCGCACGGCGCTGCCGAGGCACCGGACGCTGCGCGCGGTGATCGACTGGAGCTGGGAGCTGCTCACCGGGGCCGAGCGGGTGGTGCTGCGCCGGCTCGCGGTGTTCTCCGGCGGCGCGAGCCTGGACGCGGCCGAGCGGGTCTGCGCGGGTGCGGCGGTCGAGGCGCGGCAGGTGCTCGAACTGCTGACCGCGTTGACGGAGAAGTCGCTGGTGGTCACCTCGGGCGAGGGGGAGCAGCGCTACCGGATGCTCGGCACGATCAGGGAGTACGCCGGGCACCGGCTCGCGGAGGCGGGCGAAGCGGAGTCGGCGCGCCTCGCGCACCTCGCGCACTTCACCGAGCTGGCCGAAACCGCCGAACCGCACCTGCGCCGCGCCGGGCAACTGGGGTGGCTGGCCGCGCTGGAGGCCGAGCACGACAACATCGCCGCGGCGATGCGCGGCGCGCTCGCGGCCGGCGAGGCGCGGGCCGCGATGCGGCTCGCCGCGGCGGCCGGCTGGTACTGGTGGCTGGCCGGGCGCAAGGTCGAGGGCAGCGAACTGGTCCTGGCGGCTGCCGCCGTGCCCGGCGAGGTGCCCGACGACGTCCGGGCGATGGTGTACGCGTTCGTCACGACGTTCCTGACCTCCGGGCGGGGCAGCGGCGAGCAGCAGGCCCGGGAGTGGATCCACGAGGTCCACGAGATCAGCCGGCGGGTGGCGGACCCGCACCCGTCGGTGCACCTCGTCGTCCCGCTGGAGCGCCTGCTGAGAGCGCCGGACGAGTTCCAGTCCGCGTACGAGCCGCTGCTCGCCCACGAAGACCCCTGGGTGCGCGCCGTCGCCCTGGTCCAACTGGGCAAGATGCGGATCATGCGCGGCCACGGCGGCCCGGAGGCGGACCACTACCTCGAACGGGCGCGCGCCGAGTTCCTCGCGATCGGCGAGCGGTGGGGGCTGTCGTTCGCCCTGACCGAGCTGGCGAACCGGATCGCGATGCGCGGCGACTTCGCCGGGGCGTGCGCGCACTACGAGCACGCGATCGCGGTCGTCACCGAGGTCGGTGCCGCCGAGGACGTCGTGCGGATGCGGTCGCGGCAGGCCCAGTTGCGCTGGCTGTCGGGCGACGAGGAGGGGAGCGCCTCCGCCCTGGCGGAGGCGCAGCGCGGCGCGGAACGGGTCGCCTGGCCGGAGGCGCTGGCCGAACTCGCCCTGTCGAAGGCGGAACTGGCCCGCTGGCGCGGCGACGCCGAGCAGGCGCGCCGGCACCTCGCCGACGCCACGGCCCTGCTGGGCGGCGACGCCGAGCAGCCGTACACCCACGCGGTCTGCCACGACCTCCTCGGCTACCTCGCCGAAGGGCTCGACGAGGCCCGCGCCCACCGCGTCGCGGCCTACCGCGCGGTGTCCGAGACGGGACTCGTGCCGATGACCGCGCAGGTGCTGGTCGGGATCGCGGACCTGGCGCTGCGGCACGACCGGCACGAGCAGGCCGCGCGGCTGCTCGGGGCGGGGGCCGGCGTGCTCGGGCTGACCGACCGGTCCCAGCCGGACGCGGCCCGGATCGAGGCGGCCGTGCGGCGTCGCCTCGGCGACGTGCGGTACGCGGAGGCGACGCGGGAGGGCGCGGCGGCGGACTGGCGCGAGCTGGCCGAGGTCACGCTCGCCTGGTGAACGCCGCCCACGCCCACCCGTGGCCGACGACCGCGATCCCGGTGCGCCAAGCGAGGGCGCGCGATTGACACCCGACGGGGCGACCCGGTCAACGGTCGGTGGACGGCTCCTCGCCGGACAGGCTCGTGGCGACCGCGAACCCCGCCCGGCACGCCGGGCAGTCGGCCTCGGACTCCTCCCCGCGCACGAACTCGCACCAGATCGAGGACCGGCCGGATCAGCTCAGGTACCGGTCCAGCACGGCGGCTTCCGCGCGGAGCCGTTCGGCGTCCTCGGTGCGGCCGAGCCGCTCGTACTCCGTCGCGGCGGCCGTGCGTTCCCGCACCTCCTCCTCGACGATCGACCGCAGGTCGGCTTCGGTGAGGTGCCGGCGTTCCGCTTCCGCCGCGCCCAGGCCGCTCGCCGCTCCGGCGACGTGCTCGTTCCCCGTGACGTGGGTCGGTGAGGTGCCGGCGGGGACGGCCTCGGCGTTGTCGATCGCGGCCAGCGCGGAGCGGAGCGCGGTGACGGCGACGCGGTCCCGGCTCTTGAGGGCGGCTTTCAGGTCGTCCCGCAGATCTGCGCGCATGGTGGGGTCCAATCCGGTAGAAGCGATACGAGTATATGGTATCGGGGTGCCTCGGGTTGCCGATCATGACCAGCGCCGTGCCCAGATCGCGCGGGCGTTCCAGCGCCTGCTCGCCGCGGACGGGTTCGCCGCCGTCTCGTTCTCGCGGGTGGCGACCGGGGCCGGGTGCTCGGTCGGGCTCATCCAGCACTACTTCCCCGACAAGGACGCGCTGCTCCGCTTCGCCTACGACGACGCCGTGAGCCGGCTGGGCGAGCGGGTGCGGGTGCGGGTCCGCAACGGCGAGGCCGCCCGGCTCCCGGTCGCGGAGGTGCTGCTCGACAGCCTGGTCGAACTGCTGCCGCTGGACGCGGAGCGGGACGTCGAGTACCGCGTGCGCCAGGGCCTCCAGGCCCAGGCGCTGCACCACCCCGGTCTCGCCGAGGTCGCCCGGCGCGCGGGCCGTGACCTGCTCGGCTACGTGACCGCGGTGATCGGGGACGGGGTGGGGCGCGGTGAGGTCGACGCCGGCGTCGACACCGGCCTCGCCGCGCGCGTGATCCTCGCGACCGTGCAGGGCCTGGCCGACCAGCTCGTGCTCTCGGGCGCGGACGCGTTCCCGGCGCGGGACGCGCTGGGCCAGGTCGTCGCCGCGGTGTTCACCGGGAACCGCGCCGTGCGGGACCGCTGATCGTCGCGCCGGGGGCGCGGGCTCCGTGACGGCAGCGGGGCCGTCCGGCTATGTTGGCAATATGACTGTATTGCCAACGAGGTCGTTCGGGGAGCGGGACCGATGACCGGCCCGGTGGTTGTCCGGCTGAGCAGCGGCACCGTTCGCGGTCGTCGGTTCGACGGGCACCTCTCGTTCCGGGGAATCCCCTACGCCGCGCCCCCGGTGGGCGACCGGCGGTGGCGACCGCCCGCACCGGTCACGCCCTGGTCCGGCGTCCGGGACGCGACCGGGCCCGGGAACCCCGCGCCGCAGTCGGCCCGGTCGTTCGCGGAGGTCACCTCCCTCGACGAGGACTGCCTGACGCTCGACGTCACCGCGCCGGCGGCCCCGGGCACCGGGCGACCGGTGGTGGTGTGGCTGCACGGCGGCGGTGGGACGAACGGAACCACTGCCGGTCGCGACGCCCGGCGGCTCGCCCTCGCCGGCGACCTCGTCGTCGTGGCACCGACCTTCCGGCTCGGCGTGCTCGGGTGCTTCGGCCACCCGGGCCTCGCCGACGGGGGCACCTTCGGCCTCCAGGACCAGCGGGCCGCGCTGCGCTGGGTGCGGCGGGAGATCACGCGCTTCGGCGGCGACCCGGCGAACGTGACCCTGGCCGGGGAGTCCCACGGCGCGCTGATGGTCGCGGCGCACCTCGTGTCGCCCGCGTCGGCCGGGCTGTTCCACCGCGCGATCCTCCAGAGCGCGTTCGCGGTCCTGGGCCCGACGCCGGCGCACACCCTCATCCCCGGCGTGCCGGCGCTCCCGCCGATGTGGACCCCGGCCGCCGAGCTGGACCGGCTCGGTGCCGCCACCGCCGCCGAGCACGGCTGGACCACGCCGGGCGGTGATCCCGGGGCGGCGCTCGCGCGGCTCCGGCAGGTCCCGGTGGCGGACCTGCTCCAGGCGTCGGACGCCTTCATCCGACCGGCCTTCGGCGGGCTCACCCTGCCCGAGTCGCCCGCGGTGGCACTGCCCGCCGGGCGCTTCCACCGGGTGCCGGTGGTGCTGGGCACCACCCGCGACGAGGCGCGGTTCTACGTCGGGCTCTTCGCGGACCTCGCCGGCCGGCCGGTCACCGCCGAGAGCTACCCGCGACTGCTGGCCGAGGCGTTCGGCGACGCGGCGGACGAGGTCGCCGCCCGCTACCCGCTCGGGGACGCCCCGACGCCGAGCCTCGCCTGGGCGCGGCTCTGCACCGACCGGGCGTGGGCGCGGCCGGCCTGGGAGCTGGGCCGCGCCTTCGCCGCGCACACCGGCACGTGGTTCTACGAGTTCGCCGACCGGGACGCCCCGCCGCTCGTGCCGCTCCCCGGCTTCCCCGCCGGTGCCCAGCACTCCAGCGAGCTGCCGTACCTGTTCGACTTCCCCGGCGGTCCGGTCCTGTCGGCGGCGCAACGCGCGCTCGCCGACGGCGTCCGGGGGTACTGGGCGGCCTTCGCCACCCGTGGCGACCCCGCGCGCGCCGACCTCCCGGCGTGGCCCGGCTTCGGCACCGGGCACGTCCAGTCCCTGGCACCGGACCGGATCGGCGGCACGGACTACCGGGCCGAGCACCGCCTCGACTTCTGGGCGCGCCTGCCCTGAGCGGTCGGGCGGCAGCCCCACGCCCTCGACGGCGAGCTCCTCGCCCGCTCAGACCTGCCGCTGGGTGATGTTGACCATCCAACTGATCCCGAACCGGTCCACGAGCGCGCCGGCCTCGTCACCCCACGACTGCTTCTCCAAGGGCGTGGTCACGGTGCCGCCGGCGGACAACTTCGCGAAGTGCCCGCGCAGTCCGCCGTCGTCGCCGCCGAGGTAGACCGCGACGTTGGTGCCCGGGTGGTGGGGCACTTCCTCCGGCACGTCCCAGGCCATCAGCGAGTAGCCGTCCGGGGTGTCGAGCCGGGAGTGCACGACCTGGTCCGCGCGGGGCGAGTCCGGCGAGCCGAAATCCGCCACCGTGCCCAACTCCAGTTCGCCGCCGAACACCTCCTGGTAGAACTCCATCGCCTGCCGCGCGTTGCCGCGGTAACCGAGGTACGGGTTGAGTCGAGACCCCACCTGGTGCTCCTTCGTGTCGGTGGAACAGCGGCCCGGACCGCGGAAGTGACCGCCGAGGGCGTCCGGGGGCCGCACACCGAGCTTCCCGGCAATACACGACACCTCGTGTCGTGTATTGCCCTAGGGTTTTCCGGTGCGCGCCGACCGGCTGGTCTCCCTGGTCCTGCTGCTGCGCCAACGCGGTCGGCTGTCCGCGACCGCGCTGGCCCGGGAGCTGGACGTGTCCACCCGCACCGTGCTGCGCGACATCGAGGCGTTGTCCCTGGCCGGCGTCCCGGTCTACGCCGAGCGCGGCCGGCACGGCGGGTTCGCGTTGCTGCCCGGTTTCCGGACCGAGCTCACCGGGCTCAACCACGACGAGGCCCTGGCCCTGCTGGTCGCCGGATCGCGGCGCGGCGCGCAGGCGTTCGGACTCGGTTCGGCGCTGGCCTCGGCCATGCTCAAGGTGGTCGACGCACTGCCGGCGGGTCACCGGGACGCCGCCGCCGGCGTGGCCGAGCGGCTGCTCATCGACCCCGAGACCGACCTCCTGTCCCGTCGGCAGGTCGCCGAGGAGGTGCCCGACCCCGTGGTGGCCGAGGTGCGGCGCGCGGTGCTCGCCGGGCACCGGCTGCGCATCCACTACGCGGCGGCGGCGGACCGGACCCCGGGTTGGCGCACGGTCGACCCGATCGGCCTGGTCACCGTGCGGGACCAGGGCTACCTGCTGGCCACCAGGTCCGGCGCGGACCGCACCTACCGGCTGTCCCGGATCTCGGCCGCCGAGGAACTCGCCGAACCCGCCCGGCGACCGGACCGGGTCGACCTGGACCGGGCCTGGCAGGAGCGCAGCGCGCGGTTCCGCAGCGGCGGCGACCAGGTCACCGCGCTGGTGCGGGTGGTGCCGGCCCGGCGGGAGGACCTGGTGGGCACCGCGCTGGCCGTCCTCACCGAGGAGGTCGAGGCGGACGGCCGGCTGCGGATGGAGGTGACCTTCCAGGACCCGAGGCACGCCGAGTGGGCGCTGTGGCAGTTCGCCACGAGTGCCGAAGCGCTGGCCCCGCAGTGGCTGCGCACCGCCCTGCACGACCGCGCCGCCGCGATCGCCACCCGTTACGCGGCCCCGGCCTGAGCGCCGGTGGGGCCCGGTGCCGAACTCGCGAAGGTGTTGCGGCTCGACCCCCACAACCGGGCGTCGTCGAGTGCGACTCGGACGGCCCACTCACGAAGAGAGTCGATCGCCCGGCCGCTGACAGGGCCGGTCAGCGGGCGACCCTCGCGCGGGCCTCGTCGGTGAGCGGGGCGAAGAAGTTGACCAGGTTGCCGTCGGGGTCCCGGAGCAGCAGGGAGCGGTTTCCCCACGGCATCGTGGTCGGCTTCCGCACGATCTCGGGGGCGACGGCCAGGCCCGTCAGCCGTTCGTACTCCCGGTCGACGTCCTCGACGAGGAATTCGAGGATCGCGGTCCGGTTCGACTCGGGTACGGCCGCCCCGGCACCGAACAGCGCCATCGTCTCGGCACTGCCGATGGCCAACGTGCACGACGGACCGACGAGCTCGGCGAACTGCTCGGCGGGCCGCCGCGCATCGAGGCCGGTCACCTGCTCGTAGAACCCGACAAGACGGGCGACGTCGTTGGTGATGACGCGGACGGAGACAAGCTGCACGGTGAATCCTTTCTGCGCCGGAGGACGGTTCTGATCCCGTCCTCCGAGGGGACACCGGACACGGTAAAGGCGATAGTGGACAGGTTCCGCCCGGTATTGGGAGGATCTTGTGCGTGACTCGGCCGATCGCCCGCGTACTGGCCTTGCTGGAGATCCTCCAGCGCGGAGGTACCCGCACCGTCGCCGAGCTTGCCGAACGACTCGACGTGGACGAGCGCACCGTCCGCCGCTACGTCGGTCACCTCCTCGACCTGGACGTCCCGGTCCGCTCGGTGCGCGGGCGGCACGGCGGGTACTGCCTGGCCCCGGGCTATCGGATGCCTCCGCTGATGCTCACCGACGAGGAGGCACTGGCCGTCCTGCTCGGTCTGGTCGCCGGCCGGCGCGCCGGGTTGCTCAGCACCTCGGCCGCCGCCGCCGAGAGCGCAATCGCGAAAGTCCGTCGAGTGCTGCCCGAAGCACTCGGCCGTCGGCTCGACGCGCTGCTGGAGGTCGCCGACTTCACCGCGCCCGCACGACCGGCGCTCACGACGGAGGCCGAGGTCCTGCTCACCGTCGCGGAGGCGGCGCGGGATCGTCACCCGGTCGAACTCGGCTACACCGCCGGCCACGGCGGTGCCGGCACACGCGTCGTCCACCCGTACGGGGTCGTGGCCCACTCCGGGCGGTGGTACGTGACCGGCTTCGACTCCGCCAGCGGGGAGGTGCGGACGTTCCGCGTCGACCGGATCACGACCGTCGAGATGCACGTCGGAACGTTCGACGCACCAGTCGGGTTCGACCCGGCCCAGCGGGTGCTGACCGCGATCGCCGAGACGCCGCACCGGCACGAGGTATCCGTGCGGATTCGATCGACGCCCGAACAGATCCGCTCCGTCCTCCCGCCGTCCGTCGCCCGGCTGGAGGAGATCGATCCCGGCACTTCCTGGGTGCGGGCCCGGATGCGGGCACAACGGCTCGAATGGATACCACCCCTGCTCGCCGCGCTCGACCGGCCGTTCGTCGTCGAACGACCCGACGCCCTCCGCGACCTGGTGCGAGCACTGGCCGGCCGGCTCGCCGGCCACGCCGAGGCGCGACCGGAGGACTGATCACGCGCTGGGAAATTCGACGTCCCACCGGCCTGAGAGCACAACGGGAGCAAAAAATCCCACGGAGGCGAAGGCGTGGCCGAGGGGGTCGGCGCAGGCACGGGGCCCGCAGGGGCGCGGGTCAGGACTGGGCGAGGTCGGCGAAGCGGCTGTAGTGCAACTGGTGCGCGACGGTGATGGTGGCGGTGGGGCCGGCGCGGTGCTTGGCGATGATCAGGTCGGCCTCGCCGGCGCGCGGGTCGTCGCGCTCCCACGCGTCCGGGCGGTTGATCAGGATCACCATGTCGGCGTCCTGCTCCAGCGAGCCGGACTCGCGCAGGTCGGAGAGCTGGGGGCGCTTGTCGGTGCGCTGCTCCGGGCCTCGGTTCAACTGGCTGATCGCGATCACCGGCACCTCCAGCTCCTTCGCGATCAGCTTCAGGTTCCGGGAGAACTCGGAGACCTCCTGCTGGCGTGACTCGGTGCGCTTGCCCGAGGACATGAGCTGGAGGTAGTCGACGATCACCAGGCGCAGGTCGTGCCGCTGCTTGAGCCGCCTGGCCTTGGCCCGGATCTCCATCATGGTCAGGTTGGGCGAGTCGTCGACGAACATCGGCGCTTCGCTGATCTCGCTCATCCGGCGGGCGAGCCGGGTCCAGTCGTCGTCGCTCATCCGGCCACCGCGCATGTCGCCCAGGCGGATCTTGGCCTCGGCGGAGAGCATGCGCATCACGATCTCCGTGCGGCTCATCTCCAGCGAGAAGATCGCGCTGGTCAGGCCGTGCTTCACCGAGCAGGACCGGGCGAAGTCCAGGCCCAGCGTCGACTTGCCGACACCGGGGCGGGCCGCGACGATGATCATCTGACCGGGGTGCAGGCCGTTGGTCAGCTCGTCCAGGTCGGCGAAGCCGGTCGGGATGCCCAGCGACGAACCACCGCGCGAGGCGATGGCGTCGATCTCGTCCATGGTCGGTTGGAGCAGCTCCTCCAGCACCACGTAGTCCTCGGTGGTGCGGCGCTCGGTGACCTCGTAGATCGCCGCCTGCGCGCGGTCCACCACCTCGTCCACGTCGGCACCCTCGGCACCGTTGTAGCCGAGCTGGACGATCCTGGTGCCGGCCTCCACCAACCGCCGCAGCACGGCCTTCTCGGCGACGATCTCGGCGTAGTAGGACGCGTTCGCGGCGGTCGGCACGGTGGCGATCAGGGTGTGCAGGTACGGCGCGCCGCCGACCCGCAGCAGCTCGCCCCGGCGCTCCAGCTCCGCCGAGACGGTGATCGGGTCGGCCGGCTCGCCGCGCCCGTACAGGTCCAGCACGCAGTCGTACACGGCCTGGTGCGCGGGCCGGTAGAAGTCGTTGGGGGCGAGCACCTCGACCACGTCGGCGATGGCGTCCTTGCTCAGCAGCATCCCGCCGAGCACGGATTGCTCCGCGGCGAGGTCCTGGGGCGGCTGCCGTTCGAAACCGGGCTCGGTCATGCCCCGGTCGTCCACCAGCGCCACCGCGAACTCACCCCAATTCTGTTCGTGCCCCAAGTTGTACCTCGTGGGTACGACAATCCCGGCGAGGCACGCTCAGCGACCCCGGCGACGCTAAGGCCCCCGGATGGACCAGGCAAACGAGCCTGTGGACAAGCCGGTGGACAGCCTGGGGATGGTTTCGCAGGGTTGGGCACAGCACCGGGGAAAGCTGTGGACAACCTGGGTACAACTCCGGTCGTGACAGAAGTTTCCCCAGGTCAGACCCTGTGGATAAGTGTGTGGAGAAATGCTTTGTCACACCCTCGGCGTGTCGCGTGTAACCGGCCGCTCGGCGTGTCGCGGCCTACCTGTCACAGCGAGTTGTCCACAGCCGGACGTGCGAAGGGGCCGCCCGACCGGAGCACCGGTCGAACGACCCCTTCAGCGGCGGAACACGCGCGGGCTCAGCCCGCGGCGGCGACCTCGACGGCCAGCGCCACCGTGACCTCCGGGTGCAGGCGCACCGAGACGGTGTGCTTGCCCAGGGTCTTGATGTGACCGGCGATGTCGACCGACCGCTTGTCCAGCGTGGGGCCGCCCGCGGTGCGGACCGCCGACACGATGTCGGACGAGGTGATCGAGCCGAACAGCTTCTTCGAGCCGACCGCGGCCTTCGCCTTGAGCGTCACGGAACCCAGGCCCTCCAGCGAGGACTTGATCTCCTTGGCGTGGTCCAGGTCGCGGACCCGGCGGGTCTCCTGCGCACGGCGGATGACCTCGACCTGCTTGGCCGCGCCCTTGGTGGCGAGGATCGCCACACCGCGGGGCAGCAGGAAGTTGCGGCCGTAGCCGTCCTTGACCTCGACGATGTCGCCGGGGCCACCGAGTCCGCTGACGTCAGCGGTGAGGATGAGCTTCACGGTGTTCTCCCCTTTCTCAGCGAGCGGTCGAGGTGTAGGGCAGCAGCGCCATCTCGCGGGCGTTCTTGACGGCGACCGCGACGTCGCGCTGGTGCTGCGAGCAGTTGCCGGTCACCCGGCGGGCGCGGATCTTGCCCCGGTCCGAGATGTACTTCCGGAGCAGGGTGGTGTCCTTGTAGTCGATGGCGTGCGCGTTGCGGTCCTTGCAGAACGCGCAGACCTTCTTCTTGGGCTTGCGCACAGGCGGCTTGGCCATGTGGTTACTCCTGGTATCACGCGGTGAGGTATGGGGGGCGGTCTAGAAGGGGGGCTCGTCGGAGAAACCGCCGCCGGAACCCGCCGGGGGCGCGGAGCCCCACGGGTCGTCGGCCGGGGCACCGCCGCCGCCACCGCCGCGAGACTGACCGCCGCCGCCGCCGAAGCCGCCGCCACCGCCGTCTCCACGGCTCACCTTGTTGACCTTCGCGGTCGCGTACCGCAGCGAGGGGCCGATCTCGTCGACCTCCAACTCGATGACGGTGCGCTTCTCGCCTTCCTTCGTCTCGAAGGAACGCTGGCGCAAGCGCCCGGTCACGACCACGCGCGAGCCTCGGGTGAGGGACTCGGCCACGTTCTCCGCGACCTGCCGCCACACGTTGCACCGCAGGAACAGCGCCTCGCCGTCCTTCCACTCCCCCGACGCCTTGTCGAAGGTCCGGGGCGTGGAAGCGACCGTGAAGCCGGCCACCGCGGCACCGGACTGGGTGAAGCGCAGCTCGGGGTCGGCGGTCAGGTTCCCGACCACCGTGATCGTCGTCTCGCCTGCCATGTCGAGACCCCTAGACCTTGGCGGCCGCGGCCTTGACGGGCTTCTGCCTCGGGGCCTTGGAGGGCTCGCGGCGCAGGACCTTGGTCCGGAGCACCGTCTCCTGGAGTCCGAGCTGGCGGTCCAGCTCCTTCACCGCGTCCGGGGACGAGATCAGGTCGAGCACCGCGTAGATACCCTCGGTGTTCTTGTTGATCTCGAAGCTCAGCCGGCGCTTGCCCCACACCTCGACCTTCTCGACGTTCCCGCCCGTGGTGCGGATGACGTTGAGGAACGTGTCAAGGGACGGCGCAATCGTGCGCTCGTCGAGACTGGGGTCGAGGATGACCATCACTTCGTAATGACGCATGAAGACCACTCACCTCCTGTGGACTCGGCGGCCACGGACTTTCCGTGGCAGGAGGGTCGTCGCGTCAGCAACCCGCAGAGGGTAGCAACCGGTCCCGGGGCACCGTCGCCGGGGGCCGGTTCCCGCTGGTCCGCGAGGGGCGATCGGGCCTCAGGGGGCCACCGCGCGGCGCAGCACCCAGGTGCGCACCAGCGCGCCGGTCACGCAGGACAGCGCGAGCACGGCCAGCAGCACGGGAACGCCACTACCGCCCGCCCGACCGCTGCCCGGCAGCGCCTGCGCGCGCCCGGCGGTCTGCACGCCGTCGGCGTCCGCGCCCGGCAGCCGGTGACCGGGGACGGTGCCGCCGTACCGGACGCCCGGCGGGAACCGGCCGGGCATCGCGAACGGCAGCGAGCCGTAGCCGGACAGCGGCACCCGGCCGAAGTCCCCGCCGAACGGGTTCGCCCCGGAGAGCGGCAGGTCCGCCCCGCCGACGCCGTCGACCGGCGCGAACCCGCCGGGCGGGTCACCGGGCCGACCGGTGTCCGGCGTGCCGCCGGGCCGACCCGGGTCGGGCGTGCCGGTGCCCGGCGGCGTACCGGGGTCGGGTGGAGTGCCGGGATCCGGCGTGGGCTCGGTGCCGGGCACGCCGGGCAGGTGGCCGATCGCCTCCTGCGCGGCGTCCGCGACGTCCTCGACACCGTCCTGCACGGGCGCGACGGCGGCGTTCACGCCGGTCGCGGTCACGCCGCAGAGGCGGGTCAGCGTCGCCCGGACGCGCGGGGTCACGGTGGTGAGGACCGGCCCGAGCACCGAAACTCTGCCCAGGTGGGCGACGACCTGGTCCGCGATGTCGCCGCCGGAGATCACGCCCGTCCCGGTGGGGATCGCGCCGATCGGGATCGGGGGCAGCGCGGTGAACGCCGACGTGAACGGCTCGGCGAGCGGCGGCCCGAGCAGCGGGACGGCCCGGACCAGGTCGGACACCGGTCCCACCACCGCGCCGGGGCTCAGCGACACGGGCGTGCCCGGTGCTCCCCGGACGGTGGTGGCACAACCGCCGACCACCACCGGCTCGGCCGCGTCGGCGGTGCCCGCCCCCGCCGCGCCGACCGCGAACACCACGGCCACCGCACCCGACAGCCGGGTGAGTCGGGTCCGCACGTTCCAGCCTCCCTGCCCTGCCACCACGCCGTTCCTACTTGCAAGTAACGAGCGTAGGGCCTCGTGGTGACGCGAGTCATGTCCGATCCGACGAAATTCCTATCGGCAGCCCCGGCCGACACGTTGCGGCACCCGACTACTCTGCACAGTCATGCGCATCGGGGCTCACGTCCGCGACGACGACCCAGTGGCCGCCGCGGCAGCCCGCGACGCCGAGGTCGTCCAGTTCTTCCTCGCCGACCCGCAGGGGTGGAAGGCTCCGACGCCGCACCCGCAGGCCGAGGCGCTGCTGGCCGCCGACCTCGACGTCTTCGTCCACGCCCCGTACGTGGCGAACGTCGCGTCGCTGAACAACCGGATCCGCATCCCGTCCCGGAAGATGGTCCTCCAGCACGCCGACGGCGCGGCGAAGGTCGGTGCCAAGGGCCTGATCGTGCACGGCGGCCACGTCGCCAAGGGCGACGACCCGGCCGACGGCATCGCGAACTGGCGCAAGATGTTCCAGCGCCAGGCGGCGGACGGCGGCTTCGCGGTCCCGATCCTGATCGAGAACACCGCGGGCGGCGACAACGCCATGGCCCGCACGTTCGACATGCTGTCCCGGCTGTGGGACGCGGTGGGCGAGTTCGACGCCGGGTTCTGCCTGGACACCTGCCACGCGTTCGCCTCCGGCGAGGACCTGGTGGGCGTCGTCGACCGGGTGCGGGCCATCACCGGCCGCATCGACCTGGTGCACCTCAACAGCTCGCGCGACGAGTTCGGCTCGGCCCGCGACCGGCACGCGAACATCGCGTCGGGCACGATCGACCCGGAGCAACTGGTCGCGGTGGTCGCCGAGGCCGGCGCGCCGGCACTGGTCGAGACACCGGACGAGGGACAGGCCGAGGACATCGCGTACCTCCGCGAGCACCTGGCCCGATGAGCGTGACACGGGAGGTGGCCGCCGTGCCCGAACGGTCGTCCGGGCGGCGGTCGCACCGGCTCGGCCGGATCGCGCTGGCCGCGCTGGTCCTCCTGTGCGGGCTGACGCTGCTCGCGGGATTCGCCAACAAGGACCGCTGCACCGGCCCGTTCTTCGACCCGTGGGGCCGCAGCCAGCCCGACTACGAGAAGCGCAACAAGCGGGACGTCTGCTACTCGGACATCCAGCACCTGTGGATCGGCCGCGACGTCGACCGGCACGTGTTCCCCTACGTCGACGGCAGCATCAACACCGACGGCGTGCTGATCGGCGGCACGGTCGAGTACCCGGTGCTGACCGGCCTGCTGATCTGGGCCGGGGCGATCTTCGCGCACGACGACGCGACGTTCCTGCTGTTCTCGGCGCTGCTGATGGCCCCGTTCGGGCTGGCCACGGCGTGGCTGCTGGGCAAGTTGAGCCGCTGGCGCGCGCTGCTGTGGGCGGTGGGCCCGCCGCTGGTGCTCTACGCGTTCCACAACTGGGACCTGCCGGTGGTGTTCTGCGCGGTGGCGGCGGTGTTCGTCGTGCACCGGGGCTGGGGGCGCACGCCCAGACCGCTGGTGGACCGCGCGGTGGTCGCGGCGGTGCTGCTCGGGCTGGGGTTCGCGTTCAAGATCTACCCGGCGGCGTTCGTGCTGCCGCTGTGCCTGTACGTGCTGACCGGCGGCCGTGAGGGCCTGGGCGAGGACCGCAAGCTCGACTGGCCGGGCGCGGTGAAGGTGGCGCTCGCGGCGGCCCTCACGGTCCTGCTGGTGAACCTGCCGTTCGCGCTGGCCGGGTTCGCGGGCTGGCAGGCGTCGTTCACGTTCCAGCAGTTGCGCCGGGTCGACATCACCACGAACTCGATCTGGTTCTGGGGCATGCGCCCGTTCATGCCGGACGAGACGATGCAGGCGGTCGTCGGCGTGCTGTCGCCGGTGGGCATCCTGGCGTCGTTCGGCCTGGCCTGCTGGATCGGCTGGCGGCGGTTCCAGCGCGAGGGCATCTACCCGTGGGTGCCGGTGTCGGCGGCGATGCTGTGCGGGTTCCTGCTGCTGCACAAGGTCCACTCGCCGCAGTACACGCTGTGGCTGGTGCCGATGTTCGTGCTGCTGCGCGTCCCGCTCGGCTGGGCGTTCGCGTACTTCGCGGCCGACCTCGCGATGGGCATCGGCATCTTCCGCTGGTACTACGCGATCGAGTTCGGCCAGCCGTCCGGCATCTACGACGGGCTCGCCGCGCAGGCCGTGACGATCGGCGTGTGGGGCCGGGCGGCGCTGCTCGCCACGTTGTTCTTCGTGTTCCTGAAGGCGCAGGTGAGCTTCCGGGACCGCCCGCTGGACCGGTTCCTCGCGGTGACGAAGGCGAGGGCGAAGCCCTGACCGACTTCCTGGACGCCACCAGGGCCGCCTACGACGTGGTCGCGGTGTCCTACGAGGAGCTGCTCCGGGACGACCTGGCGGCCAACGCGCCGGACCGGGCCGTGCTCGGGCTGTTCGCGGAGTGCGCCACCGGCCGGGTCGCCGACGTCGGCTGCGGACCGGGCCGGATCACCGCGCACCTGGCCTCGCTCGGGGTGGACGCGTTCGGCGTCGACCTGTCGCCGGGGATGGTCGAGGTGGCCCGCGCCCGCCACCCGCACCTGCGGTTCGAGGTCGGGTCGATGACGTCGCCGGACCTGCCGGACGAGTCGCTCGGGGGCCTGGTGGCCTGGTACTCGCTGATCCACGTCCCGCCGGAGCTGCACCCGGAGGTGCTCGCCGGGTTCTTCCGCGTCCTGGAGCCGGGCGGTCACCTGCTGCTGGCGTTCCAGGTCGGCGACGAGCGCCGCGACCTCACCGAGGGCTACGGCCACCGGATCGACCTCACGGCGTACCGGCTGCCGCCGGAGCGGATCGCGGCGCACCTGGTCGACGCCGGGTTCGAGCCGCGCACCACGGTCGTCCGCGCGCCCGAGCCTCGGGAGAAGACCGCGCAGGCGTACCTGATCGCCCGCAAACCGGGGTGAGGTGCGGCGGGGTCCGCGAACCCCGCCGCACCGTCAGCTCCGTGCCGAAACGATCGCCCCGACCACCAGGCGGACGAGCCTGACCAGCACCACGAGCAGCCCCGGGCAGATGACGGCACAGGTCAGGGCCAGGTCGTCGGAGGCTCCGTACGCCTCGGCCGTCGCGGTGATCGCCCACGCGGACAACCCGCCGTGCACCGCGAACAACGCCAGCCGCGCCGCGACCGCCCGCACCGGCACGAGCGCCACGGCCACCCAGAAGACGGTGAAGAAGAAGCTGACCACCAGCCCCGTCAAGCCACCACCCATCAGGACCTCCTCCTGATCACCGGCTGTGGCCGGGGTCGGGAACCAGGGTCCCCTGCGAGCAGAACTGCTTGAACGGCGGGTTGATCCCGGCGTTGGAGTCGCCCCCGGGCACCGGTTGATCGCTGACGACGAACTGGCCGGCGCGGTTCATCGCCCGACCGTCGTGGTAGAGGTGCTGGTCCGGCATCAGGCTGCTGACCGGCACCGGGGTCTGCGGGCGCAACCGCTGGATCGCGCCGTCCGCGCACACCTCGAAGTACAGCTCCTGCCAGATGGGCGGCGCTTTGCCGAAGATCGACGAATTGATGCCGGATATGCCGCCCGCGTTGAAGAACATGCCCTGGACGGTGCTCACGAGGTCCTTCACCAGGCCGGGCACGCGACCGTCGTTCTCCAGCCGGTCGACCCAGGCGGTCACCGCGCGCACGCACACCGCGTTCGTCGTGGTCTGCGTGCCCGACGCGTCGAGCAGCGCGGGTGCGGTGCCACCCGACGAGGAGGAACGGCCGGGCAGCAGCCCCGTCCGCACCGGGTCGAACAGGTCCTGCACGACGAAGCCCCTCGCCCGGACGGGCGAGGGGCTTCGTCGTGCGTCGGTGGGGATCAGGCCGCCGGGACCGCCCGCGCCCGCCGGCCGATCCGCAGCACCCGCTGGTCCGGCGCGCCGTCCAGGAACCCGCCGCACGGGTCGTCGTCGCCCGCCCGGCGCACCAGGTCCAGCGACGGCCGGTAGATCTCCCGCAGGATGATCACACTCAGCGCGATCACCGCGACGTCCCGGATCACCACCGCGCCCAGGAACCAGTCGATCGGCAGGCCCTTGTTGTCGGTGCCCAGGTAGAAGTACATGCGGGGGGCCCAGACCAGCGCGTCGACCGCCATCCACGCCAGCAGCGGCTTCCAGCGCGGCAGCGCCAGCACGGCCAGCGGCACCAGCCACAGCGAGTACTGCGGGCTCCACACCTTGTTCGTCAGCAGGAACGCCGCCACCACCAGGAACCCGAGCTGCGCCAGGCGCGGCCGGGTCGGGGCCGACAGCGTCACGTACCCGATCCCCAGGCAGCACAGCAGGAACAGCACCGCGCTGACCGTGTTCAGCACCTCGGGGGCCTGCCCGTGCAGCAGGCCGGGGTCGAAGCCCTGCCAGTTCGTCCACTGCGCGACCACGTTGTAGAGCGAGTCCGGGTCCACGCCGCGTTCGGTGTTGAGCCGGAAGAACTCCCGCCAGCCGTCCGGGTAGAGGTACGCGATCGGCGCGTTCACCGCCGCCCACGTGGCCAGCGTCGCGGCCAGCGTCGACAGGCCGGCCTTCACCTTGCCGGTGCGCCAGCACAGCAGCAGCAGAGGCCCGAGCAGGAACAGCGGGTACAGCTTCGCCGCGCCGCCCAGCCCGAGCAGGACACCGGCCAGCACCGGTTTCTTCCGCGCCCAGGCCAGCAGGCCCGCCGTCGCGAACGCCGTGGCGAGCGTGTCGAAGTTGGTGAACGCGTGCACCACGACCAGCGGTGACACCGCGACGATCGCCGCGTCCCAGACCCGCCGCCGGGCGAGCCGGGCCACCGCCCACGCGGTCACCAGCCACGCCAGCGCCAGCCACAGCGCGGTGATGTTGAAGTACACGATCACCGTCATCGGGTTCGGCAGCCAGCCGGTCTGCGCGATGACCGTCCAACCCTGCGCCATCTTCGCGTTGAGCCACTGGAACACGCCGGTCAGCACCGGGTACTCCATGTACCGGACGTGCTCGGTCGCCTTGCCCTCGTCGTCCACCCAGGACGTCTTGTAGGGGAACATCCCCGGCTGGTCGAGCCGCTCCGCGGTGTACAGCGGCACGGTGTCGGAGTAGCACATCGCGGTGAACTGCCTGCTGCCCCGCCAGTCGAGCTGCGCCACGCCGTTCTGGTCGGTGTACTGCTGCACGCACGGCGACTTCGCGATCCACGCGAACGACAGGGTCACCACGGCCAGCAGCAGCACGACGCGCACCGGCGTCCAGAACCACTGGCGTCCCACCGAGGCGTGCCGGCCGAGCGCTCCGCCGAGCGGTCTGGACGCCGCCTTCGCCAACGGCTCGGTCCACGTGGGGTACACCCGCTCGTCCGGGCCGAGCGAATCGGTGTCGTCGGCGCTCGCCGGTGTGTGCTGTGAAGGGCTGGACACCTGCCGGATGCTACGGGGAGGCGTCCACGGTTGTGGTGAAGAAGGCCGGTCGGGAGGGAATCCGGATCGGTTCCCCGGGAAGAGGACCCCGCGACCCGGCCCCGTGCGACGACGAGGGCGGGGCGCGCACCGCGCACCCCGCCCTCGTCGTCAGTCGACTACCGCCTGGTCATCCGGACTTCCGGTGGGCTCTGCGGTGTCACGCCGCCCCCGCCCCCGATCGGATCGGGGTTCGGGTTCGGGATCGTGGGCTCGCTGGTCGGCACCGTCGTCGTCTGGCACTGGCGGCCGAGGCACCGCGTCGTGGTCGTGGTCGTCGTCGGCTCGACCTCGGTCGGCTTCGGCGGCGTGGTGGTCGTGGTCTTCTCCTCGACGTCCCTGGGGACCGTCGTGGTGGTCGTCGGAACGATCTTCGGCGCTTCGATCTGGCCGATCGCGTTGGCCTTCGGGAACCGGTCCACCGGCTGGCCGTTCATCGCCTGGTTCATGAACTGCTGCCAGATCTGGCCGGGGATGCCGGAACCGTAGATGTCCCTGCCCAGGTTGTTGATCAGCGCCTTGCTGCCCGTGTCCGTACCGAGCCACACGCCGACGGACAGCGTCGGGGTGTAGCCCACCATCCACGCCTTGGCGTTCTGCGAGGTGTCGGCGAGCTCGTGCGTGCCGGTCTTGCCCGCGCAGTCGCGCTTCTCGGCGCAGCCGATGTTGGACTTGGTCGGGATCTCCTTCAGCACGTCCGTGACGTTGTCCGCGATGTCCTGGCTCTTGGTCGCGTCCGTGTCGAACGCGGGCGAGGTGACGTCGACGTGCTGGTGGATCATGTCGCCGGCCGCGTTGGTGATCTTCGTGATGAAGAACGGCTCGTGGTAGACGCCGCGCGCGGCGAACGTCGCGTACGCCGAGGTCATGTCGAACGGCCGGACCAGCGTCTGGCCACCACCGATCGAGATGTTGCCGTCGGGGACGCCGCCGTCCTCGCCGACCAGGAGCTTGCGCGTCCCGCCGTCGTAGTTGATCTCGCGCGGGATGCCCGCCTGGTGGGCGGCCTCCGCGACGTTGCCGGTGCCGATCTGCATGGCCATGTCGAAGAACACGGTGTTGACCGACTTCACCATCGCCTCGCGCACGCTGCACTGCTTCGGCACCGCGCAGGAGACGCCGAGCGAGTTGCGGACGGGGCGGTTCTCACCGCGACCGGGGAACGTCCGGGGCGAACTGCCGTCGTAGAGCTTGCCCGCGCCCTCGCCCTTCTGGAGGGCCGCGACGAAGTCGAACGGCTTGAACGACGAGCCGGGCTCCTGGAGGGTGCCCTTCTGGTAGTCGATGCCGTTGCCGTCGCCGCCCATGTAGGCGCGCACCGCACCGGTCGCCGGGTCGATGGCGGACATCGAGGCCCGCAGGTCCGGGTCCTCGCCCGCCAGCTTGTCGCTCACCGCCCGCTCGGCGGCGGTCTGGAGCGTCGGGTCGATCGTGGTGTGCACGATCGCGCCGGACTTCTGGGCCCGCTCGACCGGCCAGTCGACCTTGGCCATCTCGGCCTCGACCTGCATCCGGATGAACAGCCGGGTCCCGTCCAGCCCGTTGGACTCGATCTCGGCCAGCGGGCGCAGCTCCGGCTGCTGCTGCGCGTTGCGGTACTCCTGGTCGATCCAGTTGCCCTTGACGAGCTGGTCCATCACGTAGTTCCAGCGTTCCTTGACGTACAGGGGCTCCTCGGACCGGCCGGGGCTCTGGATCATGCCCGCGAGCAGCGCGGCTTCGGGCTGGGTGAGCTCCTTGAGGTCGTTGCGGTTGAAGTAGACCTTCGCGGCCTCCTTCACGCCGTACGCGGAGCGGCCCAGGTAGATCGTGTTCAGGTAGGCCGTCAGGATGTCCTTCTTGTCCTGCGACTCGGACATCTTGTACGCCTTGACGACCTCGGTGAACTTCCGGCTCAGCGTGCCCTGGTCCTCGGTGGTCGCCTGCTTCACGTACTGCTGGGTGAGGCCGGAGCCACCGCTGTCCCGGCCGGTCGCCTGGTAGAAGACCGCGCGGGCGATGGCGGTGAAGTCGAAGCCCGGGTTCGTCTCGAAGGTCGGGTCCTCGGCCGCGAACACCGCCTGTTTGAGCTGGTCGGGCAGGTCCTCGTACTTGACCAGGGTGCGGTTCGCGCCGGAGGGCGCGATCTTGGTCATCTCCGAGCCGTCGGAGTACAGGATGGTGATCGCCTTGGCCTGCTCGAAGGCGACCTGCTCCGGGTTCGGCACGTTGACCAACTGGTAGGCGATGGCGAACGCGACGATCGGGCCGAGGATCATCAGGAACAGGCCGACGTAGGTGACGCGGCGCACCCGCCGCCAGATCTTCTTCCGGCGCAGGACCTTCGCCTCCTCCGGAGTCGGCTCGTCCTCGTAGTCGTCCTCGTAGAACGGCTCCAGCTCGACCTCGTCCTCGCGGTGGGTGAGCAGCTCCGGCTCACGGGCCACCGTCTGGTGCACCGGGGGCAGCAGGTCGGTCGGCTCCTCGCCCGGCCGTCGCGGCGGGCCGCCGGGACCGCCGGCAGGGGGGCGTCCGGGCGGCACGGGGCCGTTCGGGCCGGGCCGGCGGGTGCCGCCGGGAGGCGTGGTGGGGCGCGCCGGACCTCGGGGGACCTGGCGCGTGGCGTTCGGGTCGGCGTTGGCCGGACCCGGCACCCCGGGAGCGCCCGGACGCGGTGCCGCGCCGCCGTGGGACCCGGGGCCGGGGGGCGCACCGGGACCGCCGCGCGGGTTCGGACCACCGGGGCCCGGCTCGGGCGCGCGGCGTCGACCGCCACCGCCCTGCGGGAAACCGCCCGGCGGCGTGCCGGTGCCCTGGGGGGGACCACCCTGCGGACCGCCCTGGGGAGGACCGCCCTGCGGGATGCCGCCCGGGGGCGTGCCCAGGGGCGGGCGTCCCGGCGGCGGACCACCGGCCGGCGGGCGCGCGAAACCGCCCGGCGGCGTGCCCTGGCGGGGACCCGGCTGGCGGGCGAAACCGCCCGGCGGGGTGTTCGGACGCTCCGGCTGATCCCCTGCGCCGTGGCGTGGGGGCTGCGCGCCGCCGTCCGGGTCCTCCCCGGTCGGCCATTGCGGCTCTCCGCCACGGTGCCTGTCGTCATGCTGGTCGTTCACGAAAAAGCCTCCCAGACCGGCGTGCCGTCGCACGCGGTTCGGTGGTCGTACGCCGTCGCCCGGGATGAGCGACGTCCGTGGTCGGAGACGTCCTTCACTCCGCCGCGGTCCTCCTCCGTGGCTTTCGAGAGTCCAGGCCACGTGTTCCCAGGACGTATGACTGCACCAGGTGGTTCCAACTGCACGTGCGGCAAACTTCCACCACGTACACGGTGAACTCCTCGAAGAGGTTCGCCATGCGGGTGAGCTCCTCGACGGTGCGCGCGGAGCCGGCCGCGTGCTTGAGCTCGTCGCCGTAGACCCAGGACACCAGGGTAAGCGGCTCCTTGCGGCACACCGGGCACGTCACATCGCTCGGCCGGCCGTGGAACTTCGCGGCTCGCAGCAGGTACGGGCTCGCGTCGCAGACCTCCATCGTGCCCGTCCGGCCCGCGTAGACCTCCGCCAGCAGCGCACGGCGCTGTAGCGCGTAGTCCACGACCTGCCGTTGGGTCAGCACGGGACCAGAGTACGTGGCGGCCCCACCCCCTCGTTGAGCCGTTCAGGGCAGTGGCCGTGATCACGGTGTGACCTGGCGCGCCACGCCGCTTCTCGACTCGTGGGCGGATGTATCGCCCCGATATACTGGCCGCACACATCGGCAGCAGGTGGGGGAGGTGTCACGTGCTGGAGTTCGCCATCCTCGGACTGCTGCACGAGGCACCGATGCACGGCTACGAGCTGCGCAAGCGCCTCCACGAGCTGCTGGGCGCGTTCCGCGCGTTCTCCTACGGAACGCTGTACCCCACGCTGCGCAGGTTGCAGCGCGACGGGTGGATCATCGAGGAGGCCCCGGAGGAGGTCCGGTCCTGGGGCCGCCGCGCGCGGAAGGTCTACAAGCTCACCGCCGAGGGCAAGGAGCGGTTCGCCGACCTCCTGGTCAACGCGGGCCCGCAGACGTGGGACGACGACTCCTTCGGCGTCCACCTGGCGTTCTTCTCCCGAACGCCCGCCGAGATCAGGATGCGGATCCTCGAAGGCCGCCGGCGGCGGGTCGAGGAGCGCCGGGAAGGGCTGCGGACGGCCCTGGCGGGCGCGAGCGAGCGGATCGACCGCTACACGCGCGAGCTGCACCGCATGGGGTTGGACAGCACCGAGCGCGAAGTGCGGTGGCTCAACGAGCTGATCGCGCACGAGCAGGCCGAACAGCGCGAACAGGACGAAAAGCCCAATGGGCATTGACGTAGAACAAGAAGGAGGACTCGGCATGGGCGACAACCGCCGCACCGTTCGAGTGGCCATCGTCGGGGTCGGCAACTGCGCGGCGTCGCTGGTGCAGGGTGTCCACTACTACCGCGATGCCGACCCGAGCACCCGCGTGCCCGGTCTGATGCACGTCGAGTTCGGCGACTACCACGTCCGCGACGTGGAGTTCGTGGCCGCGTTCGACGTGGACGCCAAGAAGGTCGGCGTCGACCTGTCCGAGGCGATCGTGGCCAGCGAGAACAACACGGTCAAGATCGCGGACGTGCCGCCGCTCGGCGTCACGGTCCAGCGCGGGCACACCCTCGACGGGCTCGGCCGGTTCTACCGGGAGACCATCGAGGAGTCCGACGAGCAGCCGGTGGACGTGGCGCAGGCGCTGCGCGACGCCGAGGTCGACGTGCTGGTCTCGTACCTGCCGGTCGGCTCCGAGGACGCGGACCGCCACTACGCGCAGGCGGCGATCGACGCGCGGGTGGCGTTCGTGAACGCGCTGCCGGTGTTCATCGCCTCCGACCCGGAGTGGGCCCGCAAGTTCGAGGAGGCCGGCGTCCCGATCGTCGGCGACGACATCAAGTCCCAGGTCGGCGCGACCATCACGCACCGCGTGCTGGCGAAGCTCTTCGAGGACCGGGGCGTCCAGCTCGACCGCACCATGCAGTTGAACGTGGGCGGCAACATGGACTTCCTGAACATGAAGGAGCTGGAGCGGCTGGAGTCCAAGAAGGTCTCCAAGACCCAGGCCGTCACCTCGCAGGTGGATCGCGACCTCGGCAAGCGGAACGTGCACATCGGACCGTCGGACTACGTGGCCTGGCTGGACGACCGCAAGTGGGCGTACGTGCGGCTGGAGGGCCGGGCGTTCGGCGACGTGCCGCTGAACCTGGAGTACAAGCTGGAGGTCTGGGACTCGCCGAACTCGGCGGGCATCATCATCGACGCGGTGCGCGCGGCGAAGATCGCCCTGGACCGGGGTATCGGCGGACCGATCCTGTCGGCGTCCTCGTACTTCATGAAGTCCCCGCCGGTCCAGTACTCGGACTCGGCGGCGCACGAGGCGGTCGAGGCGTTCATCCGCGGCGACGTGGAGCGCTGACCACCCCACCTCCGGGCACCCACCCCCTCGGTCCGCCGGCTCCGGCCTGCGGACCGAGGGGGTGGGTGCGTCGTCCCGCCGCCCGGCCGGGGCCGTCCACCCGTGCCGACCCGTCCGGCCCCGCACCGGTTCAGCCGAACAGCGCCGCCGGCAGGTCGGTGATCGAGCGCAGCACGGTGACCCGCGCCAACACCGCCGGGTCCGGCGGGAAGTGCGGGTTCGGGACGGCGTAGACGGTCATCGCGGCGGCGAGCGCCGAGCGCAGCCCGTTGGTGGAGTCCTCGACGGCCGCGCAGCGGGACGCCTCGACGCCGAGTTCGCCGGTGGCCAGCAGGTACACGTCCGGCGCGGGTTTGCCCGCGCCCGCCCGCTCGCTGGACACCGCGACCGGCACGACGTCGGCCAGGCCGGTCGCGGCGAGGAACGACGTGATCAGCACGGGCGGGGACGAACTGGCGATGGCGACCGGGCAGCGGGCGGCGACCGCGCGCACCACGTCCACCGCGCCGGGCAGCACGGGAGGCCCGGCCTCGTACCGGTGGGCCATCTCGGCCACGACGCCGGCCGCGGCCTCGGCCGGGTCCAGCCGCACGCCGACCGCCGTGACCAGGTACTCCGCCCACTCGGGGGTGCTCATCCCCTGCATCGCGCGGGTCGAGTCGGGCAGCCAGGTGCCGCCGTGCCGGCGGGCGAACGCCTGCCGCACCTCGTCCCACACGGTCTCGGAGTCGACGAGCACGCCGTCGAGGTCGAACACCACCGCATCCATCCCCGCACCGTAGTGGGAGACCACTTACTTAGCTACCCTAAGCAAATAATATCAGGACAGCTAAGTGAACTTCCTCGACCAACCCCGTCAGGTGCGGGTCACGGCGTTCGCCGCGGTGATCGTGGTCGCGACCGTGCTGTGCTCGCTCGCGTCGAACATCACCCAGTTGGTGGGCCTACGGGCCGTCTGGGGCCTCGGCAACGCCTTCTTCATCGCCACCGTGCTTAGCGTCATCGTCGGCGCGGCGGCCGGCGGCCAGGGCAAGGCGGTCCTGCTCTACGAGGCCGCGCTCGGCATCGGCCTCTCGGTCGGCGCGCTGCTCATGCTGGTGATGGCGATTCCGGTCAAGCCGCTGCCGATGGTCGCGGTGATCGTCAGCGGCGCGGAACGGCCGATCACGCCCACCGACGTGCTCGTCGGCGAAGAGGGGTGCCCCGTGCGGCATCTTCCCCACTGTGCGCAGGAGTGTGCGGGCCATCCGTCGTAGCGGTGGTGCGCTATGGGTTCACCGGCGGCTGACCAATCCCGAAACATGCGGTGAGCAGGAGGTTCCGGGCGGTGAGTGGTCGAGGTGTTCGTTCGGCGTTCACCTCGACGTCCGGTGGATGAGGCGTTGCCGACCTACCGTCGCCGAGTTCCCACTGAGCGATCTCGGAGGCCCGTCGTGTCCTCGTCCACCACCGGATCCACCACCGGGGGCCGCGCGCTGCTGCCCCTGCTGCCCAACCACCCCCTGGGGCGGTCGGCGATCACCTGCAAGTACCGCTGCGGCGACGCCTGCGCGCACGAGGCCCCCAACACGTCCGACAACAGCTACTTCGGCGACGTGGTCGGCGAGGTCGTGCGCCGGCGCGGCCTGCTCAAGGCCGGTGCGGTGCTCGCCGTCGCGGGTGCGGGCCTCGGGTTCGCCGGTGCGGGCACGGCCGCCGCCGCGCCCGAGGTCGAGGCGGACCGCGACCTCGGCGGCGGACGTCGCCGGGACGGGCTGAACTTCAAGGCCGTCGCGCCGAACACCGAGGACCGGATCGTCACGCCGGAGGGCTACGAGTCCGCGATCGTCATCCGCTGGGGCGACCCTGTGCTGCCGGGCGCGCCGGAGTTCGACTTCGACAACCAGACGGCCGCCGCGCAGGCCGAGCAGTTCGGCTACAACAACGACTTCTGCGGCCTGGTCCCGCTGAACCACTGGAACCGGTGGCTCATGGTCAGCAACCACGAGTACACCACCGAAGAGTTCCTGTTCGAGAACTGGGACGGGAACAACCCGACCCGCGAGCAGACCGAGATCGCGTGGGCCGCGCACGGCCTGTCCGTGGTGCTGGTCGAGCGCGAGCACCGCAGCGGCAAGCTGGTGCCGAAGGTGGACCGCCACTACAACCGCCGGATCACCGCGACCACCGAGTTCAAGGTCACCGGACCGGCCGCCGGCTCGGCGCTGCTGAAGACGTCCGCCGACCCGACCGGCAGGAAGGTGCTCGGCACGCTGAACAACTGCGCCGGCGGCGTGACCCCGTGGGGCACGATCCTGTCCGGCGAGGAGAACTTCAACCAGTACTTCGCCAACGCGGGCAGCGTCACCGACCCGGCGGTGAAGGAGCGGCTGGCCCGCTACGGCCTCGGCGGCGCGGCGTCCACCCGCAAGTGGGAGCGCTTCGACAAGCGGTTCGACGTGGCGCGGGAACCCAACGAGGTCAACAGGTTCGGCTGGGTGGTCGAGATCGACCCGCTCGACCCGACGTCCACGCCGGTCAAGCACACCGCGCTGGGGCGCTTCAAGCACGAGGGCGCGAACGTCATCATCGCGCGGGACGGCCGCGTCGTCGCGTACATGGGTGACGACGAGCGCTTCGACTACATGTACAAGTTCGTCTCCGACGACCGGTACAAGCCGGGCAACAGCCGCCACGCCCGTGAGCACAACAAGAAGCTGCTCGACAACGGCACGCTCTACGTCGCCGAGTTCACCGGCGACAGCCCGGCCGGCGAGTTCGACGGCTCCGGCAAGCTCCCGTCCGACGGCGAGTTCGACGGCGCGGGCCGGTGGATCCCGCTCGCGGCCGGCACCCGGTCGTTCGTGGAGGGCTTCACCGCGGAAGAGGTCTACGTCTTCACGCGGCAGGCGGCCGACAAGGTCGGCGCGACCAAGATGGACCGCCCCGAGGACGTCGAGCCGAACCCGCGCAACCGTCGCATCTACGCGGCCCTGACCAACAACACCGACCGCGGCAAGGCCGGCAAGGAAGGCGCGACGGAGATCAACCCGCGCGTCAACAACAAGCACGGGCACGTCCTGGAGATCGAAGAGCGGCGCGGCGACAACACCGCGCTGACGTTCTCCTGGAAGCTGCTGCTGGTGTGCGGCGACCCGACGTCGGCGGACACCTACTTCGGCGGCTACGACAAGACCCAGGTCTCGCCGATCTCGTGCCCGGACAACGTGGCGTTCGACAGCCACGGCAACCTGTGGATCTCCACCGACGGCAACGCCCTGAAGTCCAACGACGGCCTGTTCGCCGTCCCGGTCGAGGGCCGTTACCGGGGCCGGGTCAAGCAGTTCCTCACCGTGCCGAAGGGCGCGGAGACCTGCGGCCCGGTCGTGCAGGACGACTTCGTGCTGGTCAGCGTCCAGCACCCGGGCGAGATCGACGGCGCGTCGGCGAACAACCCGCTCTCCCACTGGCCGGACGGCGGCACCAGCCAACCGCGCCCGGCCGTCGTGGTGGCGTGGAAGAAGGACAAGGGCCGCATCTGCGGCTGACCGGGTGCCGCGCCGGGTCGCCGACGCGGGTGCCACGACGGGAGCCGGGCGGCACGAGACCCGGCTCCCGCTGTTCGCGAACTACCGGTTCCGCCAGGCAAGGGGCGACAGCGTGACGGCGGCCTGGGCGATCTTGCGGGCCGTTCCGGTCCGGATGCCCCGCAGCGCCGAGTCGATCCACCCGTCGACCCGCTGGACGCCGATGTCGCGGTACTCGACGGCCTGGAGCAGCATCTCCAGCTTGTCCGCGTCCCTGGCGCACCGGGCCTCGACCGTCTCCCCCGACTCGTACTCGTCGACGGCCGCCCGGACCACCTCCCGAGACCGGTCGGGCAGTTCGGCGGTCTGGTCGGCGGTGATGCGCCGGGGATCGGGCTTGTCGACGTAACCGCCGATCGTGTGCGGGAGGTCGCCGGTCCGGGTCTCCTGCGTGTCGTGCCACAGCGCCAGGTGCGAAGCCCGCGCCGGGTCACCACCCTCCTCGGCGGCGATCAAGGCGGCCAACTGCGCGACCCGCATCGTGTGCTCCGCAACGGACTCCGGATCGCGCACACCCGCGTGCGTCCACCCGGTCCGGCGGGTCCGCTTCAGAACTCCGAGTTCGTAGCCGAACGCCGCGAGCGAGGTGCCTTCGTCGGTCATGCGGTTCTCCTTGGTCGGCGATGCGCAGCAAGTGGTCGAAGAAGTGTCGCTGCTCTCCCGCGTCGACCCGGCGCACGGGCCGCGTCTCGCGGCGCTCCCTGCGACCTCGTCTGGGCCACGACCTGGGGTACCGACGCCAACGACCCGAACCCTGTTCGCCTGCGCGGACGGCCGTGACCAGCGTCCGGTACCGGCGATCTTGGCGTGGGGCGGGGAAGACGGGACGATGACGGCATTGATCGTCTTGCCGACCAGGAGGTGGCGTCATGCCGAGCAGGATCGGCGGGAGTGCGGCGTCTGATCTGTTGCGGGACCTCGCCGGGAGAACGGTCCACGGGCCGGAGCCACGCGGTGCCGGCAAATACCACTACGTGCACACTTCCAGCACCTACCTGCGCAGAATCCAGACGCTGGGCAGTCGGGAGATCCAGGGCAGCGTCGATCACGAGGAACGTCGGCAGTGGATCGCGGCCGACGGGTCGGGGCGGCTGCTGGTGACCCAGGACGGCCGGTGCGTGCAACCCTCCGGTGACTTCGAGCCGGGGCGGTTGCCGGCCACCTTCGTCACCGACACCGATCCCGCCGCCCTCGCCGCCGAGTTGCGGAAGGGGAACCCTAGGGGCTCCACCCCGGCCGCGCTCACGCTGTTCGGCCGGATCTGGAAGAACCAGGTCGTCCCGCCGGCGTTGCAACGCCTGCTCCTGCTCGACCTGGCCGACTGCCCCGACCTCTCGGTGGGCAGCGCGCCCCGGGTTTTCGCCGCCCGGTCCGGTGTCGCCGTCGGGTACGTCGACGAGGAGCGGCACACCCGACATCTCCTGGTGTTCGACCAGGAGACCGGTGCGCTGATCGGCGACGACCTGGTCGCGCTGGACGGTGCCGAGGTGCCGGTGCCCACCCCCGCGCCCATCAGCAGCACCGAATGGCATTCCTCGGGGTACTCCACGACCACCGCCGAGCCGCCCGGTTAGGGCGTCTCACCACCCGCGCGCGAGGGGTGCCGGCGGGTCAGCCGGCAGCGGACCGGTGGCGAAGCTCTAGGGTCGAGCCATGACCGAACGTCCCGTCGCCCTGATCACCGGCGCGTCCCGAGGGATCGGGTTCGCCGTCGCCCGCGCGCTGGCCCCCACCCACGACCTGCTGCTGGGCGGGCGCGAGGTGGAAACCGACCTGCCGAACGCGCGCCCGTGGGCCGTCGACCTGACCGACGCCGCCGCGCTCGCCGACGCCGCGAAGGACCTCACCCGCCTGGACGTGCTGGTGCACAGCGCGGGGATCGCCGAGCTCGGCCCGCTCGCCGAGGTCACCGCCGACACCTGGCGGCGGACGTTCGAGCTGAACCTGTTCGCGGTGGCCGAGCTGACCCGGTTGACGCTCCCGCTGCTGCGCGCCGCCCGGGGTGACGTCGTCCTGATCAACTCCGGCGCGGGCAAGCGCGCCGACGCGAACTGGGGCGTCTACGCGGCCAGCAAGTTCGCCCTGCGCGCCTACGCCGACGTGCTGCGCGCCGAGGAGACCGACCTCCGGGTCACCTCGGTCCACCCGGGCCGGGTGGACACCGACATGCAGCGCGACGTCCGCGCCCAGGAGGCCGGCGACTACGAGCCCGGCAAGTACCTCACGGCCGACTCGGTCGCCCGCGCCGTCCTCACCGCCGTCCTGGCCGACGAGGACGCGCACTTCCCCGAGATCGCCGTCCGCCCCCGCGCCCGCTAGCCACCACGACCCGCGCGCACGTCGGCGGACGACAGCCGGCGCAGCCGCACGACGGCTAGCGCAGCCGCCGGGACACCGCCGCGACCCCCGCCTGGGCCTCCCGCCGGTCCACGCGGGTGGTGTCGCCGTCCGCCACCACCTGCTCGCCCGCGACCCACACGTCCTTGACCCGCCGCGTGCCCGACGCCCACACGAGGTTCGCCAGCACCTGGTCGTCCGGCGCGTCCAGGCCGGTCGCGAACGCCGGGTCGTCCACGTCGACGTGCACGACGTCGCCCCACCGGCCGACCTCCAGCGCGCCCAGGTCGTCCCGGCCCAGCGCGCCCGCGCCGCCCCGGGTGGCCAGCAGCAGCGCGTCGGCGGCGCGGATCGCGGTGGCGTCCATCGACGTCACGCGCGCGAGCAGCGCCGCCAGCCGGGCCTCCTCGAACAGGTCCAGGTCGTCGTTGGACGCCGGGCCGTCGGTGCCCAGGCCGATCGGCACGCCCGCGTCCAGGTACCCGCGCAGCGGCGCGATCCCGGACGCCAGCTTGGTGTTGGAGCCGGGGCAGTGCGCGACGCCCACCCGGTGCTCGGCGTAGATCGCGATGTCCTCCGGCGACAGGTGCACGGAGTGCGCCGACAGCACCCGCCCGCCGAGCACGCCGGCCCGCTCCAGCAGCCGGGGCACGGAGCCGTGCGCCGCGCGCTGGGCCACGTCCTCCTCCAGCGACTCGGCGACGTGCAGTTGCAGCAGCGCGCCGCGCTCGCGGGCCTCGCCGGCGATCTCGGCGAGCGCCTCGGGCTTGAGCAGGTACGCCGAGTGGGGCCCGTAGGACAGCTCGACCCGCTCGTGCGGGCCGAACCGCAGCCCGTCCGCGTCGATCCACCGGCTGATCTCGTCGGTCATCGGCCGCCACGGCATCCCCGGCAGGTCCATGATCGCCGCCCCGAACACCACCCGCGAGCCCGCGCGGAGCACGGCGTCGGTGAGCTCGGGACCGTGGAAGTACATCTCGGAGCTGGTGGTGACGCCGTTGCGCAGCATCTCCACCGCGCCGAGCAGCATGCCCGCGCCGATGTCCGACGCCGTCATCCTCGCCTCGGCGGGCCACATCGCCTCGCGCAGCCACCGCAGCAGCGGCAGGTCGCCGCCGAGGCCGCGGAGCACCACCATCGGGCTGTGCGCGTGGGTGTTCACCAGGCCGGGCAGCAGGATGCCGGTCAGCTCGCGGACCTCGCCGTCGAACGCGGGCGCGTCGGCGGCGGGGCCGACGTGGGCCACCCGGCCGTCGACGACGTCGACGACCGCGTCCCGCAGCACGGTGCAGGACGGATCACACGGCAGGACCACGGGAGCGTGCAGGCGCAACGACATGCCGACGATCCTGCCGCACGGCTCACCCCGTCTCGGCGATGGGCAGTTCGGCGCGGACCTCCCAGCCGCCGCCGTCGCGCCGCCCGGCGGTGAACGTGCCGCCCAGCAGGGCCACCCGTTCGCGCATTCCCACCAGGCCGAACCCGCCGGAACCGCCGACCGGCGCGGCTTTCGGGGCGCGGCCGTCGTCGGCCACCACGACCAGCACCGCGTCCGCCACGACCGCCACCGAGACGTCCACGGCGGACACCCCTTCGGCGTGCTTCCGGGCGTTGGTCAGGGATTCCTGTACCAGGCGCAGCACCGAGCGGGCCAGCGAGGGCGGCACCTCGGACGGCAGGTCGAGGCTGAGCCGCACCGGCTGGCCGGACTGCGCCACGACCTGCCGCACGTCGTCGGCCAGGTCGCTGGTCGCCGCCGGCGCGTCGCTCTCCGCGCCGCGCAACGTCCCGACCAGCCGGCGCATCGCGGTCAGCGCCTCGCTCCCGCTCTGCGCGATGATCGGCAGCACCTCCTGCGCCGCCGCCGGGACGGCCTGCGCCGCCTGCGCGTGCACGACGATCGCGGTCACGTAGTGCGCGACGACGTCGTGCAGCTCACGGGCCAGCGCGATCCGCTCGGCGTGCTGCGCGGCGGTCACCTCGGAGCGCACGAGCGTGGCCCGTTCCCGGTCCCGCGCCCGGAAGTACAGCCCGGTGCCCACCGACAGCACCAGCAGCACCACGCCGGCGATGACCTGCGGCCACGAGCCCGGCCCGCGGTAGTCGTGGAGCTCGGCGTACTCGTCCCAGAACGACGGCCGGAGCCAGTGCGTCGAGGCCGCCGCGCCGACCAGCACGAGGGTGCCGACGAGCGCCTTGAGCACGGGGGCCTGCCGCACCACGATCGCGGTGGTCGCCATCACCGCCGCCGTCTCCGACAGCACCAGCTCGCCCACCACCGAACCCGTCGGCGTCTCGCCCGCCACCCGTAGCAGCACGGACGTGGCCAGCACGGCGGTCGCGCCGGCCAGCGCGGCGTCGAACGGGCGGCGCGGGGCCAGCACCGCGATCCCGGCCAGCACCAGCGTGCCGGGCAGTTGCCACCAGTTGTCGGCGTCGAGCGCTTCGGTGCCGACGAAGAGGAGCAGTGCGCCCGCCAGCGGCCACTGGCGGCGGGCCAGTGCGCGCCAGCCGAGGTGAGAGCTCTCCACAGCACGTCACGGTATGTCCTCGGAGCTGAGAGCGCGTCCGCCCGGGGGTGTGCGGCGGGTCATCCGCAGGACTGACCCGAACGCGCCGGGAAATACCCCGCTGGCCGATGTCGGATGAGCTTTTCGCGGGTGACTCTGGAGTGGCAGTCGGGGAACGGAGGAACGTCGTGCTGAGTGTTGTGGCGACCTGGGCGGGTGCGGTACTCGGTCTGTTGGTGCTGGTCCTGATGGCGCTGGCGGGCGTGCTGGTCGATTCGCAGCGGTGATCCGATCACGCTCCCGGGTACCCGCGGAGAAGTTCCGCGAGGCGTCCGGGGGAATGCGGCCGGGTGGTTTCCACCGGGCCGGGGGAAAAGCGTGCCGGCCCGCCGGAGCGCGCCCGGCGGGCGGCGACGGGATCGAGCCGGAAGGCCGGGCGGTTGCCCGCCGGCCGCTGCCGGGAGCGCAGCCAGGACAGCCGGTGCAGCGATTCGGCGTGGTGGTCGGTGATGGTGACCTGGGCCAGGTCGAACGAGTGCAGCACGGCCCGGTTCAGCTCCACCGCGGCCCGGTCGCGCCAGAGCGAGCGCTCGGCGGACGTGTCCAGGCCCAGCGCCTCGGCCACCGGGCGGGCGGCCCCGCAGGCGTTCTCGTCGGCCAGGCTGCGGGAGCCGATCTCGGAGCCGACGAACCAGGTGTTGAACGGTGCGGCGGGGTAGTGCACGCCGCCGACGGACAGCCGCAGGTTGGTGATCAGCGGCACGGAGTGCCAGCGCAGCCCGAGGGACCCGAACCACGGCAGGTCGGGGTGCTCCAGGCACACCTCGTGCACCACGTCGGGCGGGATCGCGAACAGCCTCGGCCCCTCGTGCGCGGTCTCCACCACGAGCGGGAGCACGTCGAACGGGCCGGGCGGGCCGGGTGCGCGCCAGCCCAGGCCCCGCACCACGTCGGTGAACCCCCGGTAGCGGAGGTCGCCGCCGCCGTCCGCGTGGCCCGCGTACCGGACGAGCTGCTCGTTCCAGATCACCGGGCCGGGCGCGGCGGGGGCGTCCGGGGCGAACACGGTGATCAGCGGCCGGATCGCACCGCCGTTGGTGGCCAGTCGGAGGTGTTCCACGCACTCGGCGGCCACGGCACCGGCGTTGCGCAACCCGCGCAGGTCGCGGACCTTCAGCCGACGCCAGGGGACGCCGCTGGTGCACCAGCCGCTGTCCCGCAGCGCGATCCGCGCGCCGTAGGAGAGCTCGGGCGTGGTGTGCCGGTAGGTGCCGGTCTCGGCGATCTCGTCGCGGATGTGCGCGAGGCGCGGTCCGACCGGCCCGGCCTCGGGGTGGGCGATGTGGAACATGCGGAGGAAACCCTCGGCGGCGTCCAGGTCGAGCGTTACCGGTTCGTTGTCGATGGCGGTCACGGTCGGCAACCGTAGTTGCGGAACGAGGTGACTCGTCACTGCCAGACGGGGCACACCAAGTGATCACGCTGGCCCACTCGATGGGATGACGAAACAACGCAGAGTTGCCGCGTCGACCACTCCACGTCGTGACTTTATGACACGGTCAGGTGAGTTCGATCCGGTCGAACATCAGATCGTGGCTGATCCGGTCCTCCTCGACGGCCCGCTGCTCGAACTTCGTCACGGGCCGCCAGTCCGGGCGCGGGGCCCAGTCGGCGTGCCGGTTGCGCAGCAGCGGCTCGGCCGAGCAGACCGCCAGCATCTGCTCGGCGTAGTTCTCCCAGTCGGTGGCCAGGTGCAGCGTGCCGCCGGGCCGCAGGCGGGTCGCGAGCAGGCGCACGAACTCCGGCTGCACGAGCCGGCGCTTGTGGTGCTTCTTCTTCGGCCACGGGTCCGGGAAGAAGATCCGGACACCGGTCAGCGAGTCGGGCGCGACGTGCTCGGTGAGCAGGTCGACGGCGTCACCGCGCAGCACGCGCAGGTTCGTCACGCCGAGCGCCTCGGCGCGCATCAGCAACTGGGCGAGGCCGGGCTTGTAGACCTCGACGGCCACGTAGTTGAGCTCGGGCGCGGCGGCGACCAGCCGGGAGGTCGTCTCGCCCATGCCGGACCCGATCTCCAGCAGCACCGGGGCCTCCCGGTCGAACCACCCGGCGAAGTCGAGGGGACCGGCCGGGAGCGCCTTGACCTCGCGGCCCAAGCGCTCCCAGTGGCGGTCCCAGGCCCGCTCCTGCCCGACGGTCATCCGCTCACCGCGTTGCACGTAGCTGACGATGGAGCGGTGGTGGGCCGGGCGATGGCTGGACGTCGTCACGGGCGTACAGCCTAAGCGGTGGATCGGGCGGCGCTGCGTCAGGCGATGTTCTCCAGGTCGTCGATCTGGTCGCGCAGCTCGGCGGGGGTGAACGGGAGGGGCCGGCGCAGGCCCGGTCCCCGGTGGGCGGGGAGCAGGTCCACCCAGCCAGCGTGGCGGTCGGTGAACTGGACGGTGGTGGGGTCGGCGGGGCCGTACACGCCGCTCTCGGACGGCACGAACTCCCAGTACCCGACCTCGCCCTCGGTCGCCCACGGCACGAAGACCCAGCCGGGTCGGGCGGCCAGCAGCGCGGTCACCTCGTCCTCGACGGCGAAACCGGCCGCGCGGGAGGGCAGCTTGCCCCGGTCGAGCGCGCGGAGCCACCACGGCGCGGGTGCCGCACCGCCCACGGCCCGGTAGAGGGCCAGCACCTGTTGCTCGTCGGCCCGGTGGATCCAGGCCCGCCGGCTCTGCGCCGGTGCGGTGGAGAGGCCGGCACCACCGGCGGGTTCGATCGCGTGCGACCATTCGAGGGCGATCATCGGCTCGACGCGAAGGGCGCGGTCACGTTGCCGTGGCACCCTCTTCGAACCGGCCGACGACTCGGCGTTCACATCTGGATCGAGCACCGTCACGGGTTCACCTCCGGGGAGTTCCTTGACGGGGGTTATCCGAATTCGTGTGCGGCACGTCGCCGCCTCACGATTCGCTGCTTTCCATCTGACCTGGTTCAGACGGTTCTGTCACCGTGCTGTGCGGGAGTTCACGGGGCCTTCACGGCTCCCCTACTCCGATTGCCGGTCCGGGGCTGTTCGAAACGTGGAATCATCGGAATATCTGTGACCTCGACCACAGGGGGAAATCGGGGATGAGGAGCCGGGTGATCGCCGTCGTCGGCGCGATCCTGCTATTCCTTCCGGGGGCGGCTTGGGGCACCGGCGCGAGGTCTTCCGGGTGGCGGGCGCAGACCGTCGGAGAACAGCAGTGGCACCTGGGCGCGATGGGCGTGGCGCGGGCCTACGACTGGGCGCGCGGCGACGGCGTAGTGGTCGCCGTGGTCGACTCCGGCGTCGACGCCGGCACCCCTGACCTGGCCGGAGCGCTGCTGCCGGGTGCCGGCTTCGGCAGTGCGGCGGGCACCGGCGGCACCGCGGACGAAAACGGCCACGGCACCGCGATGGCCACTCTCATCGCCGGTCGGGCGATCGGCGGAGGTGCGTTGGGAGTAGCGCCGGGCGCGCGCATCCTGCCGGTTTCGGTGGGGTCGGGCGGCGGTCGGTTCACCACCGCTTCGGTCTCCTCCGGGATTTCCTGGGCGGTGGACAACGGGGCCGACGTGATCAACCTTTCGCTCACCTCGGAAGCGACCCTGACGCCGGATTTGCGGCACGCCGTCGACTACGCGTTCGACCACGACGTCGTCGTGGTCGCGGGCACCGGGAATGCCGGCGTGCGGCACGTCGGCGCGCCCGCGAACATCCGGGGGGTGATCGCGGTGTCCGGGACCGAGGAGGGGAATGCGGTGTGGGCGTCGTCCAACACCGGTCCCGAGACGGTGTTGGCGGCACCGGCCCGGGGCATCGTCACGGCGGTGCCGGCCGGGGTCTCCTCCACCGGCTACGCCTCGGTCGACGGGACCTCGGCGGCCACCGCCCTGGTCTCCGGCGCGGCGGCCCTGGTCCGGTCGAGGTTCCCCGACCTGGACGCCGGGAACGTGGTGCACCGGCTGATCACCACCGCCGTCGACCTGGGCCCCGCCGGGCGGGACGACCTGACCGGGTTCGGCCTGGTCGACGTGGTGGCGGCGCTGTCCGCGGAGGTCGCGCCGGTGGACCGCAACCCGCTGGCCCCGCCGCCCCGCACCACGACCGCGACCCCGCCGACCGCGCCGACCGCGCCGACCGGCGAGCCGGGTGACGGGGTCGCCGCCACCGGACCCGAGGCGACGCCGAGGTTCCGGCTGCTGGTGGCGTTCGGCGGGCTGCTGCTGGTCGTGGTCGCCGTGGTCGTGGTCGCGCTGCTGCTGTCCCGCCGGTCGCGGCCGGCGGGACCCCGGGTCGTCGAGCTGCCGCCGCCGTCCGACGACTTCTGGCGGCACGTGCCCTGAGCCGCTACTCGTGCGCGTGGTACTCGACCGACTCGCGGGTGAGCTGCATGAAAGCCTCCTCCAGCGACCCGAGCTGGGGGCTCAGCTCGTGCAGGGTGATGTCGTGCCGCGCGGCCAGCTCGCCGATCGCCGCCGCCTCCACGCCGTGGACCACCAGCGCCTGGTCCGCCACGCCGTCCTCGGTGCGGCCCAGTTCGGCGAGCAGCGGGCGCAGCCGGTCGAGCTGCGGCGAGCGGACCTTCACGGTGTCCTCGGTGGCGTCCTTGATGAACTGGGCGGTGCTGGTCTGCGCGATCAGCCGGCCCTTGCCGATGACGATCAGGTCCTGGGCGGTCTGCGCCATCTCCGACAGCAGGTGGCTGGAGACGAAGACCGTGCGGCCCTCCTCGGCCAGGCGGTGCATGAACTGGCGGATCCAGAGGATGCCCTCCGGGTCCAGGCCGTTCACCGGCTCGTCGAACAGCAGCACCCTCGGGTCGCCCAGCAGCGTGCCGGCGATGCCCAGGCGCTGCGACATGCCCAGCGAGAACCCGCCCGCGCGGCGCTTGGCGACCTGGGACAGGCCGACCAGGTCCAGCACCTCGTCCACCCGCCCGTCGGGGATGCCGTTGGACTTGGCCAGCCACTGGAGGTGGGCGCGCGCGGAGCGGTTGGGGTGCACCCACTTGGCGTCCAGCAGCGCGCCGACCGTCCGCAGTGGTCGGTGCAGCTCGTGGTAGTCCTTGCCGTCGATCAGGACCTTGCCGCCCGACGGGCGGTCCAGTCCGAGGATCATCCGCATGGTGGTGGACTTGCCCGCGCCGTTCGGGCCGAGGAAGCCGGTGACCCGACCCGCCTCGACCGTGAACGAGAGGTTGTCCACGGCCACGGTGCTCCCGTAGCGCTTGGTCAGTCCGGTCGCCTCGATCATGGCTGCTCCTGTCCGATCCGCCACTGCCGAACGTGCCACTGCCGAACGTGCCACTGCGTCGAACGACGAGAGCTCGGGTCACCCCCCGAAGGTGACCCGAGCTCTCCCCCTTTCCCCCTGTTCCCGGCGCGGCCGGCCCCGATGCCGGCCGTGTCGGGGACGATCGGTCCTAGGCGTCCCGCCGCTTCACGACGACCAGCGAGATGACGTAGACCGCGAGCGCGATGGCCGCGAAGTACCCCAGCGAGCCCCACGGCGACAGCTCGCCGACCACCGGCGGCCCCGCGCCGTCCGGCAGCGATCCCACGTCCGGGTCGCCGAAGATGAACTTGCTGACCACGGTGAACGGCATCCACTTCTGGATGTCGTCGCCGATGTTGGGGATGAAGCCGACCACGCTCTCCAGCACCAGCGCGAACACCAGGATGATCGACACCGCGCCGGCGGTCTGCCGGACCAGCGCGCCGACGCCCAGCGCCAGGATCGCGCCCGCCGCGTACACCAGGCCGATGCCGGCCACGTGCCGCCAGTCGGCGGCGGAGGTCAGCGCGAGCTGCGAGTTGTCGCTCGCCAGCACCCAACTGATGCCCCACGAGCCGAACGCCACGGCCTCGCCGACCAGGCCGGCCAGCAGCGAGACCACGACCGCCTTCGCGACCAGCGGCGAGATGCGGTCCGGCACGGCCTGGAACGTCGCCTTGATCGTGCCGAAGCGGTACTCGGTGGTCACCGCCAGCGCGGCCATCACCATGATCACGTAGAGGCCGAAGGTGTGCGTGAACACGGCCCCGATCACCGGCATCGGCGCGCCGTCCCAGTTCGCCGCGATGATCGCGGTGAGACCGACGGTCAGGCCGAGCGCCAGCACCATGCACCACCACGGGGACCGCGTGGTGAAGAGCTTGATCCGTTCAACAGCGAGCAGAGTCATGTCACTTTCCCGTCTCGACCGCGTGGTACTCGACCGAATCACCCGTGAGCCGCATGAAGGCCTCTTCCAGCGAACCGCGCTGGGGGCTCAACTCGTGCAGCACCACGCCGGCGGAAGCCGCGATGTCACCGATCTGGTCACTGGAAGCACCCGACACGGTCAACAGCGTGTCGGCGTCCTCGTGGACCGTGAAGCCCTTGTCCACCAGCAGCGCGCCGAGCTTGTCGGCGTGCGGGCTGCGCACCTTGACGGTGTTCTCGGCGGACCGCTCCACGAACTCCTCGGTGGAGGACTGCGAGATCAGCTTGCCCCGCCCGATGACCACGAGGTCGGTGGCGGTCACCGCCATCTCCGACAGCAGGTGGCTGGACACCAGGACGGTGCGCCCCTCGGCCGCCAGGCCCTGCATGAACCGGCGGATCCAGAGGATGCCCTCCGGGTCCAGGCCGTTCACCGGCTCGTCGAACAGCAGGACCTTCGGGTCGCCGAGCAACGCCCCCGCGATGCCCAGCCGCTGCGACATGCCCAGCGAGAACCCCCCGGCGCGGCGCTTGGCCACCTTCGACAGCCCGACCAGGTCCAGCACCTCGTCCACCCGGCGGACGGGCAACCCGTTGGACTTGGCCAGCCACTGGAGGTGGGCGCGTGCGGAGCGGTTCGGGTGCACCCACTTGGCGTCCAGCAGCGCGCCGACGGTCCGCAGCGGGCGGTCCAGCTTCGCGTACGGCGTCCCGTCGATCAGCACCTTGCCGGACGACGGGCGGTCGAGCCCGAGGATCATCCGCATGGTGGTGGACTTGCCCGCGCCGTTGGGGCCCAGGAAGCCGGTGACGCGACCCGGTGCGATGGTGAACGACAGGTTGTCCACCGCCACCGTGTTCCCGTAGCGCTTGGTGAGGCCGACAGCCTCGATCATGGTTTCTCCCCCTGGACGGCACATCCCCGGTCTCGACGAGAACTCTGCCCGGTCGGCGGGGTCGTCCACATCGGTCTGTAGTTGACTCGTGGGTGCGACTTCAGTCTTATCGTCCTTGCTACCTCGGTTGTAGTAATCCGTGATCACCCTGAGTACAACCCTGAGGGGTCGCCCGGTGGTCGTCGGGGTTCCGGTGGTCCTACGGTGGCGGTATGGGTTACACCGACGCCCCGAACGGCTGGTGGCGCGAGTTCGTCTCGGCCACCCCGGCACGAACCGGCAAGCTGGCCGTCGTCCGCAAGGACGGCTCGCCGCACGTTTCGCCCGTCTGGGTCGACCTGGACGGGGGCACCATCGTCTTCACCACCCACCTCGACTCGGTCAAGGGCAGGTCCATCACCCGCGACGGCCGGGTCTCCCTCTGCCTGGACGACGAGAAACCCCCGTTCGCCTTCGTCACGATCACCGGTCGTGCGGAGATCGTGGACGATCCCGAACAGGTCCGCTACTGGACGGGCCGGATCGGGGGGCGCTACATGGGCGCGACGCGGGCCAACGAGTACGCGGAGCGCAACGGCGGCCCCGGCGAGGTCGTCGTCCGCATCCGGGACGCGCACGTCGTCGCGAAGGTCGACGTGGCCGAGTAGTCCGATCGGGTGGACCACGTCGTGGTCCACGACCGGCCGGGTGGACATCCGGGCGATCAGCCGCCGGAGCACCCGCGCGGGCCGACTGACCGGCGCGGGGCACCACCACGGCGGCTGACGACCGCCGTCGCGCTAGGCGAACCAGCGGTCGAGCTCGGCGGCTGCGCCGTCCTCCAGCACCGTCGAGGTGACGGCGTCCGCGACCGCCCGCACGGTCGCGGGTGCCTGACCCATCGCCACGCCGCGCGCGGCCCACTTGAGCATCTCCACGTCGTTGTGCCCGTCGCCGATGGCGAGGGTGTCCTCCTCGGGCACGCCGAGGCGCACCCGCAGGTCTTCCAGCGCCGACCCCTTGGTCACGCCCGACGGCGACACGGTCACCCACGGCTCGGTGTTGTCCACCCACCACGTCACGCCGGGCAGCTCGACGTCGAGCATGCGCAACGCCACCTCCTCGGGCGTCCGGCCGGTCCACCGCATGACCAGCCGGGGCGTGGTGTCGGCGGTGAGCTCGGCGGCGGACACCTGGTGGACCTCGCCCCACAGGTCGCCGTCGGGGAAGCGGCCCAGCGACAGGTTGCCGACGCCGATCCGCTCGGTGGCGAACACCGCGCCGGGGAACAGGCCGCGCAGCAGGCCCACGGTGGGGCCGGCGTCGAAGCCGAGTTCGCGGACCACCTCGCGGGCGGCGGTGTCCCACCACACCGCGCCGTTGGAGCAGATCGCGGTGGTGTCGCGGAGCCCGAGGTCGTCGGCGATCGGGCGGGTGCCGATCAGGCTGCGACCGGTGGCGAGGACCACGTGCGCGCCGTGGTCGACCGCGCGCCCAACGGCGGCGCGCACGGCGGGGGCGATGTCCTCCCGGCCCGCCGGGGTGATGGTGCCGTCGATGTCCAGGGCGACGAGGCGCGGTCTCCGGCTCACCGGCCGAACCCTAGTGGACCAGGTTATTGAATCGTGGTTCAATAACGGGGTGGCGCGACCGAAGACCATCACCGACGAGCGCCTGCTGACCGCGACCGCCGTGGTGATCGGCCGCCGGGGGCCGGGGTTCACCCTCGCCGAGGTGGCCGCCGAGGCGGGCGTCTCGGTCGGCACCGCGGCGCAGCGGTTCGGCTCGAAGCTCGGGCTGCTGCGAGCGCTGACCAGGCAGACCACCTCGGACGTCGAGCGCCGGATGCTCGCCGCCGCCCGCGCGTGCGCCGACCCGGCGGCGGGGCTGCGCGCGGCCCTGCTGACGTGGTTCGAGGACGTGGCCGACCCGGTCGAGGCGGGCAACCACCTGGCGCAGCTCGGGGTCGACCTGATCGACCCGGAGCTGCGGGCGCTGCTCGGCGAGCTCCACGCGGTGACCGAGCGGACCGTGCTCGCGCTCACCCGCGAGGTGGACCTGCCGAGCGGACCGCCGGCCGGCCGCGCGGCGCGGGTGCTCACCGGTCTGCTCTTCGGCGTGTCGATGGACTGGTCGGTCCGGCCGCGCGGTGCGCTGGCGGACCGACTGGCGGAGGACGTGGACGCGGTGTTGGCCGCGTGGCGGAAGGGGAGCTGATGTCGTTGCGGGGCAAGGTGGCCGCGGTCACGGGGGCGACGCGGGGCGCGGGACGGGCCATCGCGGTGGAGCTGGGCGCGGCGGGCGCGACCGTGTTCGTCGGCGGTCGGTCGACGCGCGGGTCGAAGTCGCCGATCGGGCGGGACGAGACGATCGAGGAGACCGCCGAACTGGTCGACGCGGCGGGTGGCCGGGGCATCGCGGTGCGGTGCGACTTCACCGCGGCGCGGGACGTCGACGCGTTCCGGGCGCGCATCGAGTCCGAAGGGGACGGACGCCTGGACGTCCTGGTGGACGACGTGTGGGGCGGCGAGGCCGACACGGAGTTCATCCCGTTCTGGGAGCAGGACCTGGAGCGGCAGCTCGGCATGTGGCGCAACAGCGTCCAGGCGCACCTGGTCGCGCTGCACCGGCTGATCCCGCTGGTGATCGCCCGGCCGGGCGGGCTGGTGGTCGAGGTGACCGACGGCGACAGCGACGAGCACTACTCCGGGATGCTGGCCTACGACTCGGTGAAGGTCGCGATCCGGCGGTTCGGCGTGGTGCTGGCGCGGGACGTCGCGAAGTACGGGACGACGTCGGTCGCGGTCACGCCGGGGTTCCTGCGGTCGGAGCAGATGCTGGAGCACTTCGGCGTGACCGAGGAGAACTGGCGGGACGCGATCCCCCGGTCGCCGCACTACGCGATGTCCGAGACGCCCCGGTACGTCGGGCGCGGGATCGCGGCGCTCGCGGCCGACCCCGAGCGCGACCGGTTCACCGGCAGGGCGCTCGCGTCGTGGACCCTCATGCGGGAGTACGGCTTCACCGACGTCGACGGTTCGCGACCGGACTGGGGGCGGTGGAACGAGGAGGTCGTGAAGCCGGAGCTCGACCCGACCGCGGTCGACGTCGCGCGGTACCGCTGAGCCCGGGGGTGCCCGGCACCCGCGCCGGCTGAACGGCGGCGTCGCCGGCCGCACGGCCCGCCAGGTCGCGGAGGAGCACCTGGTGAGCCGTGCGGGACCGCCCGCGAGGGGTCAGACGTCGCCGGGGCGGACCAGTCCGGTCTCGTAGGCCAGCACCACGGCCTGCACCCGGTCGCGCAGCTCCAGCTTCGCCAAGATCCGCCCCACGTGCGTCTTCACCGTCGCCTCGGACAGGAACAGCTTCCGCGCGATCTCGGTGTTCGACAGCCCCTTGGCGATCAGCACCAGCACCTCGCGCTCGCGCTCGGTCAACGCCTCCAGCACGGACGCGTCCCGCAGCTCGCCGCCGCTCTCCCCGAGGAACCGGCTGAGCAGCCGCTTGGTGACCGACGGCGACACGACGGCGTCCCCGGAGGCCACCGCCCGCAGCGCCGACACCAGGTCAGCCGGCGGCGTGTCCTTCAGCAGGAACCCGGACGCCCCGTTGCGCAGCGCCGACAGGGCGTACTCGTCCATGTCGAACGTGGTCATGACCAGCACCTTGGCGGTGCCGGCCTCGGCGATCCGCTTGGTCGCCTCCACCCCGTCCAGCACCGGCATCCGCACGTCCATCAACACCACGTCCGGCCGCAGCGAAGCCGCCAGGTGCACCGCGTCGAGCCCGTCGCCGGCCTCGCCGACCACGTCGATGTCCTCCTGGGCACCGAGCACCATCCGGAAGCCCATCCGCATGAGCTCCTGATCATCCACCAGCAGTACTCGGATCACGTTCCCCACCCTATGACGGCACCAGCGGGAGCACCGCGCGCACCCGCCACCCGCCGCCGGGGTTGGGCCCGGCCTCCAGCGTGCCGCCGAGCACACCGGCCCGCTCGCGCATCCCGATCAACCCGTTCCCACCCGCCACCGCGACGATGTCGTGGGGCGTCCCGAACCCGTCGTCGGAGACCTCCAGCTCCACCCGCTCGCCCTCGTGGGCGACGCGCACCACGGCCGTCGCACCCGCCCCGGCGTGCTTGAGCGTGTTGGTCAGCGCCTCCTGCACGATCCGGTAGATCCCCAGCCCCAGTCCGGTGGGCAGCAGCGCGAGGTCGCCCGCCGTCTCCAACCGCACCGGCAGGCCGGACGTGCGCAGGCTCTCGGTGAGCTCCGCCAGGTCGCCCGCGCCCGGCTGCGGTGCCCACTGGGTGCCGGACTGGCCCTCCGACCGCAGCACGCCGAGCAGCCGCCGCAGCTCGGTCAGCGCCTGCCGCCCGGTGTCCGCGATGGTCCCCATGGCGGCCTGGGCCAGCTCCGGGTTCGACTTGATCGCGTACCCGGCCCCGTCCGCCTGCACGACCATCACCGACACCGCGTGGGCCACCACGTCGTGCAGCTCGCGCGCGATCCGCGACCGCTCCTCGCCGACCGCGATCCGGGCCTGCTGGTCGCGTTCGGTCTCCAGCATCCGGAGCCGCTTCTCCAGCTCGACGTTGTAGGCCCGGCGCGCGCCGACGAACTCGCCGAGCGCCCAGCTGAAACCGAAGACGACCGCGATCATGAAGACCAGGACGACGGATTCGAGGGCCGTGCCGATCCGCCAGAACGCCCACGTGATCGTGCCGGCGGCCAGCCAGACCGCGTAGACCAGCGCCGGTTTGCGCCCGACGAAGGCCACCATCGTGTACAGCGCGAAGGCCAGCGCGAAGTCCGCCGGCCGCACCGGCAGCCCGTCGTCGAGCCGGCCGTGGGTGAGCAACTGGAGGATGCCGGCGGCCAGGATCGTGTAACTGGTGCCGCGCGGGTACTTGCGGCGGAATGCCACCGGCACGACCAGGAGCAGGCCCACGAAGATCAGCGCCGGCACCGGCACGCTGCCGGCGGCGGCCATCGCGCCCAGGTCGAACAACGCGAGAAACCCGGCGATCAGGGAATCCCCGAACACCGGGTGAGCTCGCATCCAGAGGCTCAGCCGACGCACGTGACCAGGTTAGGCAACGGTCTGCCCGGCCCGCGTCGCGCCACGGTCTGACCTCGACTAATCCTCCAGGCGGATGGCTTTCACCTGGTGGTCTTGATCTGCAACGGGTCGGTCTCGGCGGGCTTGACCGGCTCGACCCGGGGCGACTGCGACGGCACGTGGTGCTCCCGCTCGAACTGCTGGTGGTCGCGCGACATCTCGTCGGCCATCTGCTGCTGGATCTGCCGGTCCCGGATGCGGCCGAGGATGACCATCGTCACCCCGTGCACCAGAGCCAGCAGGAGCAGCACTATGCCGAGCTTCACCACGACGTTCTTCGCCGCGTCGCCGGTGTCGACGTCGATGATGGAGACCAGCGCCAGCAGCCCGAGCACCACGAGGTGGAACAGCACGGTGGCGAGCGCGGTCATCGACTTGGCGGCCTCGGGGTCGCCGTAAGCGCGGCGCATGTACGCTCGCCCGCTGCGGTAGATGAGCTGGCCGTCGATCAGCACCAGCACCACGCCCAGCAGCAGGAACACCGCGTAATCCTGTCCCATGACGTGACCTCCCTCTCGGCTCGGCGAATACCCCCGAGGGCCCGTTCACAAACCGCTCCTCACCCGGTCGTGGCACGATCTGCGCGTGACCGCCCAGGCGCACCAGCTCGCCGGCCCGCTGTCGGCCGCCGTGGCGAACCTGTGCGCCGGGCTCCGGTCCCAGGTGTCCCCGAACACCGCCGCCGGGTTCCAGGAGGTGCTGCGCCGGCTGTCCGCGCCGCTCCAGGTGGCCGTGGCGGGCCGCATCAAGTCCGGCAAGTCGACCCTGGTCAACGCCCTGATCGGCCGCCGGGTCGCGCCCACCGACGTGGGCGAGTGCACCCGGCTGGTGACCCGGTTCCAGTACGGCACGGTGGACCGCATCGAGGTGGTGTTCACCGACGGCCGCAAGCAGGTGCTCCCGTTCGACGCGAACGGCAGCATCCCGGCCGAACTCGGCGTGGACGTCGGCGACGTCTCGCACATCGAGGCCTACCTGACCAACGCCGTGCTGCGGGACCTGACCGTGATCGACACGCCGGGCCTGGGTTCGCTGGACGCCGCGTCGGTCGCCCGCACCGAGACGCTGCTGGGCAGCGAGCTGGACCCGGTGTCGCGCAACGCGGTGGCCGGCGCGGAGGCCGTGCTCTACGTGGTCACGCAGGGCGTGCGCGGTGACGACCACCAGGCGCTGGCCGCGTTCACCGCCGCGACGGCCGGCCGCGAGGCGGGTCCGGTGAACGCGATCGCCGTGCTGAACAAGGCGGACACCATCGCCGCCGAGACGGTCGAGGGCGCGGGCGGTGACACGTGGAAGGCGGCCGTGCTGCTCGCCGAGCGCCAGGCGCACACGCTCAAGCCCCGGGTCGCGGACGTGATCCCGGTGATCGGCCTGGTGGCGGAGTCGGTGGAGACCGGCGGGTTCACCTCGGCCGACGCGGACGCGCTGCGCAGGCTCGCCGAGCTGGACGACGCGACCCGCGAGACGATGCTGATCTCGGCGGACCTGTTCGTGACGTGGGAGTGCGACGTGCCGGTCGGCGTGCGCACCCGGCTGCTGGAGAAGCTCGACCTCTACGGAATCCGCTGCGCGCTGACCGCGCTGGACGCCGAGCCGACGACCACCGCGGGCGCGCTGCGCCGCAAGCTGCTCGACGCGTCCGGCCTGGCCGGCGTGCGCGGCGCGCTCAACGCGGTGTTCCGGTCGCGCGCGGACGGCATCAAGGCCGCCGCCGCGCTCGCGTCGGTGACCGCGCTGGCCGCCGCGTCCGGTGACCCGAACGAGCGGCAGCGCGTGCACGACGCGATCGAGGTGCTGCTGGCCAAGCCGGAGGCGCACCAGTTGCGGCTGCTGGAGGCGTTGACGCTGGTCGCCTCCGGTGCCGTCACGATGCCCACCGACCTGGCCGAAGAGGTGCTGCGGTTCGGCACCTCGCCGGACCCCGCCGAGCAGTTGGGGATGCGCGGCCGGCCGCACCCGGAGCTGGTCGCCCACGCCCTGGAGCGGGCGGGCTGGTGGCGGTCCTTCGCCTCGTTCGGCGCGACGCCCGCGCAGAGCCGCGTGGCGCACGTGGTGCACCGGGCGTACTTCCTCATCTGGCAACAACTGCGGGGGCGGCGATGACAAGCGGAACGGAATACCCGTCGGACGCGTCGGAGCCCGACGTGAAGACGACCATCGCCGGCGAGTTGTTGGACCAGGCGCTGGCGGAGCGGCGAGCCCTGGTGCAGCTCTGCCTGTACGCGCTGGACCGCGCCCGCAGCTCGGGTGTGGTGGAGCGGCTGGAAGAGGGCCTCTCCGGGATCGGGGTGACCGCGTGGCGTCCCGACGGCGAGCGCTTCGACCCGTCCCTGCACGAGGCCGGCGGCACGGTGCCGACCGACGACACGTCGTTGGACGGCACCGTCGCGGAGACCGAGGTGGTCGGGTTCGTGGACCGGGGGCGCACGTTGCGCGCGCCGATCGTGACCGTCTACACGGCGCGATGAGCACCCTCCCGCAGGCGGTCCGGCAGACCCGCGAACGCCTCACCGCCCTGGTTCGCGGCATCGACCCGCGAGCGGCGGCGTTCGTGGAGACCCGGCGCGGCGGCGCGGCGTCGGTGGTCGTGGTCGGCGAGACCAACCGGGGCAAGAGCTCGCTGGTGAACGCCTTGCTGGCGACGCCGGGGCTGTCGCCGGTCGACGCCGAGGTGGCCACCGCGACGTACCTGGTGTTCCGGCACGGCGCGGAGTGGTCGGCGCGCGCCTGCTACCCCGGGTCGATGTCGCCGGTGCCGTTCGACCGCGCGGAGCTGGTCAACTGGGTGTCGGCGGCGCACGAGCTGCCGGAGGGCATGTTGCCGCCCCGGTACGTGGAGGTGGACGCGCCGATCCCGCTGCTGGAGCGGCTGTCCGTTGTGGACACCCCCGGCGTCGGCGGGCTGGAGTCGGTGCACGGCGAGCTGGCGGCCGAGGCGGCGGCGTCCGCGACCGCGCTGCTGTTCGTGGTGGACGCGTCCGCGCCGTTCACCCGCGGTGAGCTGGAATTCCTCACCACGGTGGGGGAACGCGTCGAGACCGTCGTGTTCGCGCTGACCAAGGTGGACCAGTACCGCGGGTGGCGGACCGTGCTGGAGGCCGACCAGGCGCTGCTCGCCGAGCACGCGCCGAGGTTCGCCGGCGCGACGTTCCACCCGGTGTCGTCGCGGATGTTCGAGCTGGCGTCCACGGCGGCGAACCCGGACGCGGCGGCGATGCTGCGCGAGCGGTCCGGGATCGGCGACCTGCAAGGGGCGTTGCAGGAGCTGGTGGTCGGCCGGGCGGCGATGCTCGGCGAGGCCAACGCCCTGCGCGCGCTGGCCACCGTGCTCGACGAGCTGGTCGCGCGCGGTGAGGCGGACAAGCGGGCTTTGTCGTCGGGCGAGGAGGAGGCCGAGACGCTGCGCGCGCGGCGCGACGAGCTGAACTCGCAGCGCCGGTCGTCCACCCGGAGTTGGCAGGTCCGGTTGCGCGGCGAGGTGCAGCGGGCCCGCGTCGAGGGCAGCCACGAGGTCAGCCGCCAGATGCGGGACGTGCAGACGTGGTTCCGGACGGCGATCGACGCGGCGACCCGCGAGCAGTTGGCCGGGCTGCCGCAGCAGGTGGACGTCGCGTTGCAGGTGGTGTCCGGCCGGATCAGCGGCGGTCTGGGCGTCCGGTTGTCCCGGGTGGCCGACTCGGCGCTGGCCGACCTGTTCTCGGCGGAGGAGCTCGCGGTGATCCGCGGCCAGTTCGCGCGCGGCGTCACGCCGCCCGTGGTGCTGCGCCCGCCGGAGAAGCGCGCGCCGACCGCCGAGGACAAGTTGCTGGTGTTCATGGGGGTGTCCGGCGGTCTCGGCGCGGGCCGGCTGGCCGCGCTGCCGCTGGCCGGCCTCGGCGTCGCCGCGCTGAACCCGATCGTCCTGCCGGTGACCATCGTGCTGGGGTTGGGCGCGGGCTGGTGGATGGCCCGGACCAGGAAGCACTCGGCGGACAAGCAGCACCTCAAGCAGTGGCTGTCGGACGCCATCGCGGACGCCCGGTCCACCGTGGACCAGCTCGTGGCCGAGCAGCTCATCGAGGCCGAGCAGCAGCTCTCACTGGCGCTCGACGACGCGCTCGGCAAGCGGGTCGACGCCATCGAGGCGGACTTGCGCGAGGTCGACAAGGCGCTGCGGATGGAGGCCGGCGAGCGCGCCAAGGCGCTCGGTTCCGCCACCCGCCGGCTCGCCGAGCTGCGGGCCGGCCGGGCGAAGGTGGACGAGCTGCTGGAGCGGATCAGGGCGCTGCGCGACCGGGTCTGAGGCGGTTGACAGGTCAAGCGGTTGCGTGATCGGTCCCTGACAACGGGTGACGCGGGTTCCCCCGCGGAACCGAATCGGCATAACGTGAGTCCTACCGGTACTTGAGCGCAGGAGGTGGGTTCCGGGTGTACGTCGACGAGACAGGCGCGACCGATGGCGAGCTGAAGGTCACCGTCGAGGACGAGGAGTACACCGCCGAGGCGACCTACGACCTCAACGACGACGGCATCGACGAGAGTGCCGTGGTGGAGACCGACGACGGCGGGCACCTCGCGTTCAGCGACACCGACGGCGACGGTGACGCGGACCTGATGAGCACGTTCGACAAGGACGGCGACCTGGTCGGCCAGGCGAAGTTCGACGAGCGGTCCGGCGAGTGGATCGCCGTCGACCCGGACGACGACCACACCCGGCAGACCAACGCGAACGCCGGCAAGCCCATCACCGTGGACGTCGAGAGCGGCCCGGACCAGGAGGTCGGCCCGGCCACCGAGGACACCGACGGCGACGGCCGCGCGGACACCGCCGTGGTCAAGGACGCCGAGGGCGACACCTGGCTGTTCACGGACTCGGACGGCGACGGCGAGGCCGACATCGCCACCGAGATCACCGCCGCCGGCGAGGTCACGATGTCCAGGCACACCGGCGACGACGAGTGGACCCAGGTCGAGCACGGCAAGATCGACTCGACCGGCAAGTACGTGCCGGACTCGAAGAACGGGCTCGACGGCGACGAGGTGTGGTCCGGCGGCGCGGGCGGCGACGAGAAGGTGACGGTGTCCGGCGTGGTGCGGATCGACTCCGTGACGGGTCAGTGGATCAGCCCGAACTGATCAGTCGGGTGCGCGCCGACCTCTGGTCCGAGCACGGGTTCTTCCTGATCCGTGCCGACGAGGGGGAGATGGGCCACCCGCTGCCCGAGTTCTTCGACCACCCGCTGCCGCTGTGCGGCGTGGTGGCCGACGCGGTGTTCTTCCTCGACTACACGGGCTTGCAGTCCGTGGACTGCGACGTGGAATCCTGGTCCGGGCCGCCGGCCGAGCCGGACGGGTACGAGGAGCAGGCGGAGGTCGAGGTCGTGCTGAGCACGCCGACGTTCTCGCTCTGCGGCCCGTTCGACGAGGGCGTGGAGGGCATCGCACTGGCCCGTGCCGGGAAGCAGCACCTCCGCGTGCACTGCACCGGCCGCGACGAGGCCCGTCGCCGCTACCAGGCCGACCCCACGGCCGACCTGGCCGGCGTCGAGCACTGGCGAATCCAGATCTGGCCCGCCTGACCGGCCGTGCCGCGATCCGGGGTGTCGGACACCGGCAGGAGCACGGTGCAGCCCTCGGGGACCCGGTCGGTGAGCGTCACCGTGGTACCGGAGGCGTTCGGGAAGTCCCACTCGGAGCCCTGGTAGGTCCGGCGGCGTCCAAGCCCGCGCGGCTTCTTGTCGTACCTGTTCTCGGCTCCATCCACAGGTCTGTCCACACCTGTGGAGAACTCGAACAGATGTTCGACGCAGTCTAAGGGCGCACCGAGGCGAGGAGGGCCTTCCAAGCGCGAGGGGTGAACGCGAACCACGGTCCGCAGACGTTCTTCGAGTCACGTACCCGCACAGCACCCTCGTCAAACCGCACTTCGACACAAGCATCGCTCGTTGCGGCGCTTCGGCTGCTTTTGATCCATCCGGTGTCGTGGGTCATGGCCACCTCTCGACGTGTCTAGCGCTGGATGAACGCCCGCCAAGTGCGTGCCCGGAACCGGAACTGCGGCCCGGTGGGGTTCTTGGAGTCCCGTACGAGCACGTGGATGTCGGTCAACCGCACCTCGACGCAAGCGTTGCTGCCACCGGAACTGCGGCTGCTCTTGATCCATCCGGTGTCGCGCGTCATCGGCTCCCCTTGATCCTCTCGACCAGCAGCGCACGGGTGTCTTCGTGGCTCAGCGCCAACTCCTCGACCCGCTTGAACAACCGCTGCATCGGCTCGATGTCCTCGGGCTGATCGTAGAAGGTCGCAGGGCCGTGCAGAACAGGCGCGAACATCACGGGCATGGCGTGCGGGAAGTCCAGCACCACAAGACCCCCGCCCAACGCGGGGTTGTCGACAGCGGTGTTCGGGACGATCCGGACGCTCAGCGAGGGGTGTCGCTCGGTCAACTGGAGCAGGTGCAACACCTGGCCCCGCATCACGGCCGGCCCGCCGATCGCGTGGTCCAGGGTGTCCTCGGTGAACACCACGCGGATGTCCTTGGGGTCACCGGCTTCCAGCACCCGCCGCTGGTGCTCCTGCCGGAACGCGATCCGCTCGCTGGTCTCCTCCTCCGAGTCGTCCCAGTAGATCGAGTTCGACAACGCCATGATCGCCCGGACGTACTCCGGCGACTGGACGAGCCCCGGGATCACCCCGCACTCGTACCAGTCGATCTCACGCGCGGCGGCCTGGAGTTCGCTCAACCGCTGGAACGGCTCGGGCAGGTTGTCCACGTACGCCCGGCGAGGTGCGCGCCGCCGGGCCGCCGCACCGAGCGCCAGCACGGTCTCCCGCTCCGGTCCGCGCACGCCGTAGAAGTCGAGCAGTTTGACCAACTCGTCGGGGCCGAGCCCGCCCTTGCCGTTCTCCACCTGGCTGAGTCGCCCGCCGGTCCGCCCGATCGCCGCCGCCGCTTCACCCTGCGAGCGGCCGGCCCCGGTGCGGAGCCGGGTCAGCGCCAGTCCGAGTTGCAGGCGCTCGACGGTCGACCTGGCCGTACCCATTGATCACTCCACCCCATCGGGTAATAGCTCAAAGTCTTATTCAACTCTAAACTTTGAGATGTAGCTCTCCGTACTCGATCACATACAACCAGTTGGGAGGCCGTGATGGCCGACGAGGTGTCCGGACGTCGTGAATGGCAGGTCCGGTGTGCGACCGACCGGGGTGCGCCCGCGCGCTGCTCGATCGAGGTGTCCCGGGGTGTCCTGGAGATCTTCGGGCCGGACGACCGCTTCGCGTTCAGCCTCGACCCCGACCTCATCCCCGACTTCCGCACGTCCCTGGACGAAGCCATCGCCCGCGTCGAAGCGGACCTTCCCGTCGTCTGACCCCGTGTGCGATCCTTTGTAACAAGGGGTTGATACAAAGGGGGTAGGCGTAGTGGAGAGCGCACTCTTATACGGCCTGGGTGGTTTGGCGGTCCTGCTCGTCCTGTGGCCCACGCGCTCCGGTGCCAACCGGTTCCTGCGCCGCTGGGGCATCGCCGAGCCGACCGGGCAGCAGGAATCGATCGCCGTCCGCTACCTCCGCAACCGGCGGTTGCTCTACCCGCCGCTGCTCTTCCTCGTCCCCTCCGCCGCCGACGCGCTCGCCGGTCTGCTCGGCTTCCCGCCCCCCGAACCCGGTCTGCTCCAGAGTTACGCGGCCCTGATCATCGCGCTGCTGCTCGCGGAAGCGGTGGCGGCGGTGCGGCCGGTGCGCGGCCTGCGGGTCGCGGCGCTGGCTCCGCGCCGCTGGCACGACGTGGTTCCCCGCACAGCGGTGGTCATCCTGCTCGCGCTGTTCGCCGCTGCTGCGCTGCTCGCCGTGGTGGACCTGCTCGCACAACCGGTGCTGCGCCGCGTCGTGTCGTCGGCCAAGGGCTACTCGCCGGAGCACCTGGACCACGTCCTCCGGCCCACCGCCGTCCCGGTGCTGGCCGGCGTGGTGATCGGCGCGGCGGCGGTGTTCGGTGTGGTCCGGTTGGCGGTCCGGCGCGCGCCTACCGGCGATCCCGGGTCGGACGCGGTGCTGCGCACCCGGAGCGCGCGGGTCGCGGTGGGGCTCGGGATGGCGTGGGCGGGGTCGCTGCTGACCGCCGCCCCTTCCCGGCTCTTGGCCGTCGACGGCCTCTTCGACGGCGTCCCGGACACCGCTCCCGCCTGGTTCGCGGCCGTCCCGGCGCTGAGGTGGCTCGGCCTGCTCGTGTTCGTCGTCTCGCTGGGCGGTTGGATGTGGGTGGTGAACCCGGCGAAGCGCGACCTCCCGGTGTCGAACGAGGGGGTGCGTTGATGTCGCTCGTGGCGTGCGTCCGGGCCGCGCCGTGACCGGCTCGCGGTGGGTCGTGGTCGACCCGGACAACGGGGTGCCGCCGTGGCGGCAGATCCGCGACCAGCTCGTCCACCTGATCCGGTCGGGCGCGCTGTCGGCCGGTACGCCGTTCCCGCCGATCCGCCAGCTCGCCCGCGACCTGGGCCTGTCGGCGGGCACGGTGGCGCGCGTCTACCGGGAGCTCGAAACCGGCGGACTGCTGGTCACCGCGCGCCGCCGGGGCACGGTCGTCGCCGACCTGCCGCCGCACGCCTCCCCGCCCGACCCGCTGGCCGACGCCGCCGCCCGTTTTGTCGCGGAAGTCCGTGCGCTGGGTGGCGATGAGCACGCGGCGGAAGCGGCTGTGCGCGCCGCCTGGTCGGACTGACAACAACCCGGACAATTTCCGTGCAATTCTTGCACCACGGTGTGAGAGCGCTCTCACAGACGTCTCGCCACGTCACGGGTTCGCAACCGGGAGGTGTGGTGGCCGACGCACCCGCCGGCTCTTGCATTCTGGCAACTAAAGCGCAGGTCACAGTGGGGTTTGTGATGATCGGGTGCTGAATCGATTCCAGAATCGGTTTTGTGAGGGAGCCGACAGGACAGACAGGCGTTACCGGGGATTAACCCGGCTAACCTCCGTCTATCCCTTAACGGCACGCCCTCCACCGGGGCGGGCGAAGCCATTCCCGAGGACGTCCCACCCGGACAACGGCGTCCACCGTGGGCCGGCGCGCAGCTAGGAGACGAGACGAGATGACGGCAGTGACCATTCCCGGTCTCGACCAGGCACCGACCAACCACGCGCGGCTGCTCTCCTGGGTGCGCGAGGTCGCCGATCTCACCTGCCCCGACGAGGTCGTCTGGGCCGACGGGTCCCAGGACGAATGGGACCGCCTCACGGCCAAACTGGTGGACGCCGGCACGTTCGTCCCGCTGAAGAAGAAACCCAACTCGTTCTGGGCGGCCTCGGACCCGACCGACGTGGCGCGGGTGGAGGAGCGCACCTTCATCTGTTCCGTGGACGAAGCCGACTGCGGCCCCACGAACAACTGGATGGACCCCGCCGAGATGAAGGAGCTCATGACCGAGCTCTACCGGGGTTCGATGCGCGGTCGGACGATGTACGTGATCCCGTTCTGCATGGGCCCGCTGGACGCCGAGAAGCCCATGCTGGGCGTGGAGATCACCGACTCCGAGTACGTCGTGGTCTCGATGCACATCATGACCCGGATGGGCAGCAGGGCGCTGGCCCGCTTCGGCGAGGACGGCGACTTCGTCAAGGCGCTGCACTCGATCGGCGCGCCGCTGGAGCCGGGCCAGGAGGACGTCCCGTGGCCCTGCAACGAGACCAAGTACATCACCCAGTTCCCCGAGGAGCGGACGATCTGGTCGTTCGGCTCGGGCTACGGCGGCAACGCCCTGCTGGGCAAGAAGTGCTACTCGCTGCGCATCGCCTCGGTGATGGCGCGCGACGAGGGCTGGCTGGCCGAGCACATGCTCATCCTCAAGCTGACCTCGCCCGAGGCCAAGGTCTACTACATCGCGGCGGCGTTCCCGAGCGCGTGCGGCAAGACCAACCTCGCCATGCTGGAGCCGACCATCCCGGGCTGGAAGGTCGAGACCCTGGGTGACGACATCGCCTGGATGCGCTTCGGCGAGGACGGCCGCCTCTACGCGGTCAACCCGGAGAACGGCTTCTTCGGCGTCGCGCCCGGCACCGACTACCACACCAACCCGAACGCCATGCGCACCATCGAGAAGGGCAACTCGCTCTTCACGAACGTCGCGCTGACCGACGACGGCGACGTGTGGTGGGAGGGCATGGGCGAGCCGCCCGCGCACCTCACCTCGTGGAAGAAGCAGGACTGGACGCCCGACAGCGACGAGCTGTCCTCGCACCCGAACTCGCGCTACTGCACGCCGATCGCGCAGTGCGACATCAAGGCCCCCGAGTGGGAGGACCCGAACGGCGTCCCGATCTCGGCGATCTTCTTCGGCGGTCGCCGGGCGACGACGATCCCGCTGATCACCGAGTCGCGCGACTGGCAGCACGGCGTGTTCATGGGTGCCACGCTGTCCAGCGAGACGACCGCCGCCGCCGTCGGCCAGGTCGGCGTCGTGCGCCGCGACCCGATGGCGATGCTGCCGTTCATCGGCTACCACGCCGGTGACTACTTCCAGCACTGGATCGACACCGGCAAGTCGGCCGACGCCGACAAGCTGCCCAAGATCTTCTACGTCAACTGGTTCCGCCGGGGCGAGGACAAGCGCTTCCTGTGGCCCGGGTTCGGCGAGAACTCGCGCGTGCTGAAGTGGGCCATCGAGCGCATCGAGGGCAAGGCCGCCGCGCGGGAGACGCCGATCGGCCACGTGCCGACCGCCGACGAGCTGGACCTCTCGGAGCTCGACGCCGTGCACGAGGACATCGCGGCGGCGCTGAACTTCGACGCCGACGAGTGGCGGGCCGAGATCCCGATGATCGAGGAGTGGTTCGCGAAGATCGGCGACAAGGTGCCGACCTCGCTGCGCGACGAGCTGGAGGCGTTGAAGCTCCGCCTCGGCTGAGCCCGCCGCCCGTGACCGGGCGCGCCGGACGTGTGCTTTCGGGAGACCCGGTGGACGACGACGTCCACCGGGTCTCTTTTTGATCACCCGCGGTGACTTCGGGCCGGTCCCGAGGTACCAAGGAGGGGTGGACCAGCAGGACGACTTCCTCGGCGGCCTGCACTTCGACGGGCACCGGGACGTGCGGGTCGGGCCGCAGACCGGGATCGTGCGCTACTACCCGGTCGGACCCCCGGCCGAGCCGCCGGACGACCGCCGCGCGTCGCCGTGGTGGCACGTCCTGGGCGTGCTCGTCGGCGCGGTGGGGATCGTGGTGGCCGCCTTCGCGTGGGGCTACGGGATCGACCAGTTCGACGAGGTCCGGGTGCGCGGCCTGGTGGGCGTGGGACTGGCGGGTCTCGTGGTGGGGTCGATGACCGCGGGGCGGCTGTCCCCAGCCGCTCCGCTGACCGCCGGCGTGCTCGCCACGGGTGCTTCGGTGGCCGACGAACTGATCGTGCTGCCGGTCTTGCCGGTGCTCAGAGCGGTGCTGGAGAGCGGGATGCCGTTCGGCTTCGGGGTGCTGCTGCTGGTGCTCGCGTTCCGCCGCCGCTAGTTGTCCACAGGTTGTGGATGAAGCTGTGCACAGGCTGTGGACTTCACCGGCTCGGGGTGGCCGGCCACCCGTCTCACGCGGGCAGCGCTCTGGTGCCCAGTCCCCACAGCCGGCCGGTGAACGGGCGCGTCGCCTCGGCGTAGCAGACCGCCGTGGTGAAGCCCTCCGACCACGCCTGCGAGCCGAACGAGCGCCACGACGCGAACACGTCCTGGCGGTGCGCGCCGAGGTACCCGGCCACCGCCGTGGCGCAGTGCTCCCGGGCCTTCTCGTCGACCTGCTCCCGCGACGGCGTCGGATCGCCGGGCTTGCCCAGGGTCAGCACGCCCGGCACCGCCTCGGCCAGGTGCGGGCCGTCGCACAGGGTGATCCGGGCGTCGGCGTCCTTGCTCGGCGAGCCCTGCGCGCAGAGCTGGACCTGGCCGAACCCCGCACCCCGGAGCAGGTCGCGCACCACGCCGGTGCGCTCGCGGCGCTGTCCGTCCGGGCCGAGTTCGACCACCGCGCACAGCCGCCAGCGGTGGCCCGCCGCCCACCCGTCGCGGCTGGGCCACAGGATGTGCGCCTGGAGCCGGGTCGCATCGTGGTCGGGGCTGCCCAGGTAGGCCGCGACCGCCTTGCGGCAGCCCGAGATCCCCTGGCGGCGGAGGTCCCGCTCACTCGGGTAGTCGCCACCCATCCCGGTGAACTCGCCGAGGCCGACCGTCTCGGCCTCGTGCGGTTGGGCGCAGTCCACGACGACCAGCGCGCCGTCGGTGCACTGGCCGGTCTTCGGCAGGTCGCGCGCGGCCGGGGTGAGGGACGGCCGGACCACCTCGTCCCGGGGCGACCCGGCGACCTGCGAGGTGCACGCCGTGGTGCAGGCGAGCGAGAGCACGAGCAGTCCGATCATCGCCCGCGTGATCCGCACGCCCGTCAGACTACTGCGGCCGAGCGGTCACCCGGCCGACCATCCGGCGCACCGCACGCGGCCGACGGCCCGGCGCGCCCCACCGGTCAGGCGATCCGGCGCGCCTCGCCCGCGATGGCCGCCACCGCCACCCCCTCCCCGGCCAACGCCTCGCGCACGGCCCGCGCGACGTCGACCGCACCGGTGGCGTCCCCGTGGACGCACAAGGAGTCCACCCGCATCCGCACGATCCGCCCGTCCACGGTCCGCACCTGCCCGTCCACCGCCAGCGCCACGCTCCGCTGCACGATCTCCGCCACCGAGTGCAGCACCGCCCCGGGCAGCCGCCGGTCGACCAGCGTCCCCCGCCCGGTGTACGCGCGGTCCGCGAAGCCCTCGAACCGGACCGGCAGCCCGGCGACCTCGGCGCGCTTCATCCACACCGCGCCCGGCAGCCCCACCACCGGCAACGACGGGTCGAACGCGCGCACCGCGTCGACCACCGCGTCCGCCTGCGTCTCGTGCGTCCCCAGCGCGTTGTACAGAGCGCCGTGCGGCTTCACGTACGACACGCGCGTCCCGGCCGCCCGCGCACAGGCGTCCAGCCCGCCGAGCTGGTAGAGCACGTCGGCCGTGAGTTCCGCCGGGGAGACGTCCACGAACCGCCGCCCGAACCCGGCCAGGTCCCGGTACCCGACGTGCGCGCCGATCGCGACGCCCGCCGCGCCGGCCGTCGCGCACGTGCGGGACATGATCGACGGATCGCCCGCGTGGAACCCGCAGGCGATGTTCGCGCTGGTCACGACGTTCAGCAGAGCGTCGTCGTCGCCCACCGCCCAGCGGCCGAAGCCCTCGCCCAGATCGGCGTTCAGGTCCATGGTGTGCATCGCGGTCGGGTCTCGGTTCGGGACGCGGGACCCCCTCCTCCCTTCGTTCAATGTAGGGATTGTTCAACAATCCATCAATCCCCCGTTTGGTTTGTAGAGCGGGACTAGACTCCCCGGCATGACGAGCGTTGAGGGCGGTTGGCTGGCGGCGCTGGCCAAGGACCGGGGCGACATCGATCGTTCGAGCACCGCCGAGCGGGTCGCCGACAAGATCCGCACCCGCGTCCTGGACGGGGCCATCGAGCCCGGTCAGCCGCTCAACGAGAAGGCGCTCGGCGACGCCCTGCGGGTCTCCCGCAACACCCTGCGCGAGGCGTTCCGCCTGCTCACCCACGAACGCCTGCTGGTGCACGAGTACAGCAAGGGCGTCTCGGTCCGGAAGCCCGACCGGCACGACATCGAGGACCTCTACGCCGCCCGCCGGGTCATCGAGGGCGGTGCCCTCCGCTGCTGGCCCGACGCCACCGAGAAGGCCAGGTCGGCCGTCCGGGACGCCGTCGCCCTGGGCCTGTCCAGCGCGGAGAAGGAGGACTGGACGACGGTCGGCACCGCCAACATCCGGTTCCACCAGGCCATCACCGCCCTGGCCGGCAGCGCCCGCCTGGACGAGGAGATCAAGCGCCTGCTGGCCGAGCTCCGGCTGGCCTTCCACGTCATGGGCGACCCGAGCGACTTCTACGTCGGCTACATCCCGCTGAACCGGCTGATCAGCACCCACCTCGACAACGGCGGGCTGCGCGCGGCCGAGGACGCCCTCGCCGACTACTTCGACCGCGCCGAGAAGCACGTGGTGGACGGCCTGAGCGGAGAGTGACGGGGGCCGCGCCGCCACCTCGCAGCCGGTGGACGTCCCGCCGAACACCGTGACGGCAACCCCCCGACGGCCCTAGCATCCTGCGACACCCAGCAACCCGGGTCGCACGGAGGGCCACATGCCACGAAAGCCCAGCCTGCGCTGGCGCAACTGGAACCTGTTGCTGCTGGTCCCGCTGCTCATGCTCGTCACGCCGTGGTTCAACTTCGACGGCCCGCGCCTGTTCGGCCTGCCGTTCTTCTACTGGTACCAGTTCGCCTGGGTGCCGGTCGGCGTGGTCTGCGTCGGCCTCGTCCACGTCATGACCAAGGACGAACCCGTCGTGCGCGACCGGCCCGACCCGCTCGGCGTGGACGACCTGGACGAGGGGGCGAAGTAGGTGCGGTGGATCGAGCTGGTCGTCTTCAGCGCGTTGTTCCTGCTGGTCACGGTCCTGGGCTTCCTCGCGGCGAAGTGGCGGTCGGGCAGCACGCTCGACCACCTCGACGAGTGGGGGCTGGGCGGTCGCAAGTTCGGCTCGTGGATCACCTGGTTCCTGGTCGGCGGTGACCTCTACACCGCGTACACGTTCGTCGCGGTGCCCGCCCTGGTGTTCGGCGCGGGCGCGACCGGCTTCTTCGCCCTGCCGTACACGGTGATCCTCTACCCGCTCGTCTTCCTGCCGCTGGTGCGCATGTGGTCGGTGTCCCGCGTGCACGGCTACGTCACGCCCGCCGACTTCGTGCGCGGCCGGTACGGCTCGCACTGGCTGGCGCTGATCGTCGCGATCACCGGCATCGTCGCGACCATGCCGTACATCGCGTTGCAGCTCGTCGGCCTCGAAGCGGTGCTGCGGACGATGGGGCTCAACGGCTCCGGCATCCTCGGCCACGCGCCCCTGCTGATCGCGTTCCTCATCCTCGCGCTCTACACCTACCAGTCCGGCCTGCGCGCGCCCGCGCTGATCGCTTTCGTCAAGGACGCGCTGATCTACGTCGTGATCCTGGTGGCCGTGATCTACCTGCCGGGCAAGTTCGGCGGCTGGGGCGCGATCTTCGACACCGCGCAGGCCAAGTACGAGGCCACGCCCGCCAAGACCGACGGCATCCTGCTGGGCGTGGACAACCAGCTCCAGTACGCGACCCTGGCTCTGGGTTCCGCGCTGGCGCTGTTCCTGTACCCGCACTCGCTGACCGGCATCCTCGCCTCGCGCGGGCGCAACGTCATCAAGCGCAACATGGTGGCGCTGCCCGCCTACTCGCTGCTGCTGGGCCTGCTGGCGATGCTGGGGTTCGTGGCGATCAGCGCGGACGTCGCGCCGATCACCAACCAGGCCACCGGCCGCCCGGACACGAACACCATCGTCCCGGTGCTGTTCGGCGAGGAGTTCCCGTCCTGGTTCGCCGGGATCGCGTTCGCCGCCATCGGCATCGGCGCGCTGGTGCCCGCCGCCATCATGTCCATCGCGGCGGCGAACCTGTGGACCCGCAACATCTACAAGGAGTACCTGAAGAAGGACGCCACGTCGGCGCAGGAGGCCAAGCAGGCCAAGGTCGCCTCGCTGGTGGTGAAGTTCGGCGCGGTCGCGTTCATCGTGTTCGTCGACCCGCAGTTCTCCATCGACCTCCAGCTCATCGGCGGCGTGATGATCCTCCAGACGCTGCCCGCCGTGGCGGTCGCCCTGTACACCAGGTGGTTCCACGTGCACGGGCTGGTCGTCGGGTGGGTCGTGGGCATGGGCTGGGGCATGTACCTGCTCTACGGAATCCCCAGCGCGGACGGCAAGCGCCCGCACTTCGGGGGGTCCGCGCTGGCCCTGGACGAGCTGTCGCTGTTCGGCTGGCACCCCTTCAGCGGGTCGACCGTGCAGATCTACGTCGGCATCGTCACCGTCGTGGCCAACCTGGCGGTCGCCGCCGTCGTCACGCTGGTCGCCAAGCGGCTGCGGGCGTTCAATGGCACGGACGAGACCACGGGCGAGGACTACCACGTGGACGAGGACAGCCACCGCGTCAAGCCGGTGGCCGCGCACTGAAGAGTCAGGGCCGCAGCACCAGCGCCGCCGCGCCGACGAGTCCCGCCTGGCCACCCAGCCGGGCGGGCTCCACCCGGAAACCGTCCAAGTAGGACAGTCCACAGTGGTCTGCCACGGCCTTCCGGATCGGGTCGAGCAACAGGTCCCCGGCGAGCGCCACACCACCGCCGACCACCGCCAGGTCCAGGTCGCACACCGCCGCCGCGGCCACGATGGCCAACCCCACCGCGCGCCCGGCCCGGTCGAACGCCGCCCGGGGCAGCTCCTGCCCGGCCAGCGCCGCCGCCGCGAGGTGCGCCGCGTCCGCCTCGTCCGGCCCCTGCCACCCCCGCCGGCGCGCCCACGCGACCATCCGGGGCCCGCCCGCCACGGTCTCCGCGCAACCGCGCCCGCCGCACGTGCACGCCTCGCCGTCCGGCTCCACCACGACGTGGCCGAGGTGCCCGGCGTTGCCCGTCCGCCCGCCGAACGGCCGCCCGCCCAGCACCAGCCCGCCGCCGACCCCGGTCGACACCACCAGCCCGACCATGAACCGGCTGCCCCGGCCCGCGCCCTGCCAGTGCTCGCCCAGCGCCATGCACGCCCCGTCGCCCGCCAGCTCCACCGGCACGCCCGGCACCAGCGCGGCCATCCGGTCGCGCAGCGGGAACCCCTGCCACGCGGTCACGTTGATCGGGCTCGCGGTGCCCAGCACGGCGTCCACCGGTCCGGCGCACGCGATGCCGACCCCCGCGACCTCCTCGCCGTCGAGCACCTGCCCGACCACGTCCTCGACCGCCCGCCAGGTCTCCTCGGCGTCGTCGGTCGGCGTGGCCACCCGCACCGGCCGCCGCACCGCACCGCTCCGGTCCACCAGCCCACCGGCGATCTTGGTGCCGCCCACGTCCACCGCCAGCACCAGGTCCGTCACACCGACCACCCTAGGTGACGCCGCGCGTCCCGGTCCGCCGCCCGGGACCCCGGGGCGGTCAGCGCTTGAGCATCCGCGTGAGACCCGCCGCGACCGTCGTGGCCAGCACCCAGCCGGTGACGATCAACCCGGCCGCGATCCACTGCGACGCACCCCCGGTCTGCCACCGGTTCTTGTTGCCCAGGTCGACGATCGGGACCACCAGGTCGATCGTGTACAGCCACGCGTTGAAGTGCATCCGGTCGTCGGAGTTGATCACCAACAGCGGTGTCCCGACGGAGAACCAGAGGCTGCCCAGCACCCACGACACCACCAGCCACGCCAACGCGCGCGCCGGTCGGTACCCGTAGCCCACCATCGACCGCTGGAGCCAGCTCCACAGCAGCACCAGCGGTCCCAACACCTTCCTGCCCTCGGCCACCGCCCGGTAGCGCAGCCGCTGCTTCTCCACGTGGACGGTCGCCGCGTGCTCGTCGTTGCCGCCGGCCCGCAGCATCTCGGCGAACTGGTCGTACGGGCCGGGCCGGTAGGTGCGCCGCATCGCCTGCCGCAGCCAGCGCAAGCGGCGCTCGACCTCCCGGTCGTCGCGCAGGTCGATGGGGTTGCGCAGCGAGTCGTAGCGGAACTCCTCCAGGTCGATCCACCCGGTGGCCGACCAGAACGTCTCGTCGTCCTCCAACGACGTGCAGCGCACCTGGCGCAGCGTGACGTCGCCGCGCGGCGGGCTGATCGGGGTCAGCACGAGCTCCTGGACCTGCATCCCGAGCAGGTTCAGCGCGTGGCTGTCGAGCTTGTCGCCGAGCACCGCGCCCGCGAAGTTCGCCATCCGCCCGATCTGCGCCCGCCGGGCCCGCACCCCGCCGTGCGCCACGAACTCCTTCGCGCCGCGCGCGCAGATCAGGTCCCGGCCGATCACCGCGCCGCCGACGTCCACCGACGGTTTGCCCGCCGACATGTGCCGGTAGCGGCCGGGTTGCGTGATGCGGCTGCCGCGCAGGTCGAGGTTCGCGCCGATCTGCACGCCGCGCAGCTCCAGCCCGCCCGCCACCTCGACCTCGCGCAGGGTCAGGTTGCTGCCGATGAGCGACCGGTTGCCCAGCAGGGCGTCGGCGCGCGGGTTGTCCACAGTGGACCCGTCGAGGGTGAGGCTGCCCTTCACCCGCACGTCGACCATCCGGATCTGGCCGCGCACGTGCGCCTGGCGCGCGAGGACGTCGCCGCCGATCCGCGCGCCGTCCAGGTGCAGCGCCCGGCCGTGGCCGGTGGGGTCGGTGCCGCCCGGCGGGCTCAGCGCGTCGAACCGGCCGCCGGACAGCGACAGCGTGCCGCCGAGCGCGGCGTTGACCATGCGGACCGTGCCCGCGCCGGTGAAACCCCGGTCGAGGTGCACGTCACCGTCGACGGTGATCCGGTCCAGCACCACCGTCGACGTCGGGTCGGCGTGCGGGTCGAGCGCGGCCTCGTCGTCGGCCCGCCCCTCGGTCACGGTCGCGCCGCGCAGGGTGAGCTCGGAGGCGACGCGGGCGCTGGCCAGCAGCACCGTGCCGCGGATCGTCGAGTTGCTCAGCAGCAGGCTCCCGCCGACGTGCGCGTTCGTGCCGCGCACCGCGTAGCCGCCGGGGTTGTCCAGCACGCTGCCGGCGAAGTTGCAGTAGCCGCCGATCTGGGCGCTCGCCAGCCGCAGCTCACCGACCACGGACACCTGTTGCGCGAGCAGCGCGCCCGCGAGCTTCACCCGGTCCGCCTGCACCGCCACGCCGCCCGGTACCAGCAGCGAGCTGCCGCGCAGCGACAGGGACGCGGCGATGTCCGCGTCGGTGAGGTCCACCAGGCCCTCGACCGTGCTGCCCGCCAGCGACACCTCGGTCGAGCTGCTCAGGTTGCGGGCCCGCAGGCCGGGCAGCAGGCAGTCCGCGAACTCGACCCCGGCCAGCCGGGCCTGCCGCAGGTCGGGCGGCTCCTCGAACCGGCAGCGGACGAACTCCAGCAGGTAGTTCAGCTCCACCGCGCGCAGGTCCAGCGGCCCGGTGAGGTAGCGGTCGACCACCCGGATCACCGGCGTCGCGCTCGGCTCGCGCCGGGCCGGCCACCGACCGCCGTCGGCCTCGCCCACCCCGCGCAGCACGTCCGCCGCCGGCATTCGGTGGGTGCGCGGCGGGCTGGGGTCGAACACGTCCAGCCCGCGCGCCCCCGTCTCGGTCATGTGATCGACAATGCGGGTTCGGTGGTCGCGCCCGCAAGCAGATCAGCGCAAATGCTCCGTCTGCCCGCCGGAACTCCCCCGTCGGTGCGCCCCGGGATCAGTCGCCCGGCCCCTGGTGCGTCGGGTCCAGCACGCGCGCCAGGAACGACTGGGTGCGGGCGTGCTGCGGGTCGCCGATGACCTGCGCCGCCGGCCCCTCCTCCACCACGTACCCGCCGTCCATGAACAGCACCCGGTCGGCCACCTCGCGGGCGAACTGCATCTCGTGCGTCACGACCAGCATGGTCATGCCCTCGTCGGCGAGCTGCCGCATCACGCCCAGCACGTCGCCCACCAGCTCGGGGTCCAGCGCCGAGGTCGGCTCGTCGAACAGCATCACCGACGGGTCCATGGACAGCGCCCGCGCGATCGCCGCCCGCTGCTGCTGCCCGCCGGAGAGCTGCGCCGGCATGGCGTTGACCTTGTCCGACAACCCGACCCGCTCCAGGTTGCGCAGCGCGGTCTCCTGCGCCTGCTCCGGCGAGCGCCGCAACACCTGGCGCTGGGCCACGGTCAGGTTGTTCAGCACGTTGAGGTGCGAGAACAGGTTGAACCCCTGGAACACCATGCCGATCCGGGTCCGCGCGGCGTCGATGTCGACGTCCGGGTCGGTCAGCTCCTCGCCGTTGACCACGATCCGGCCGGCGGTCGGCTCCTCCAGCAGGTTCACGCAGCGCAGCAGCGTCGACTTGCCCGAACCGGAGGGCCCGATGACGCACACGACGTCACCGCGCCGCACCGACACGTCGATGCCCTTGAGCACCTCCAGCGACCCGAACGACTTCGTCAACCCGGTGATCTCGACGGCCAGGTCCGGCTCCGCCGCGTCCACGGGTGGGACTTCCTCGGACATCGCCTACACCCCCGTCGTTTCCGGCGCGCTCAGCTTCTTGCCGCCGGTCTGCCGTTCCAGGTACCGCGAGAGCTGGCCCAGCGGCAGCGTGATGATCAGGTAGCACAGGCCCGCGATGAGCAGCGGGGTCAGCGACGGCGACCGGCTCAGCGTTTCCCGGCCGAGCTTGGTCAGCTCGTACTCCGCCGCGGTCAGGCCCACCACCGAGATCAGCGAGGAGTCCTTGATCAGCATGATCAGCTCGTTGGTCAGCGGCGGCAGGATGATCCGGAACGCCTGCGGGATCACCACGGTCAGCAGCGTGCGGCCGTGCGACATGCCCAGCGACCGGGCGGCCTCGATCTGGCCCTTCGGCACCGCCTGGATGCCCGCCCGGATCGTCTCGCCGATGTAGGCGCTGCCGACGATGCCGAGCGCCAGGCCCGCCGTGGAGTTGATCTCGAACTTGAGGCCGAACGCGAGCGGCACGGCCACGCTCAGCGCGACGAACACCAGCAGGGCGGGCACGCCCCGGAAGAACTCGATGTAGATCGTGGCGATCCAGCGCCAGGGCGCGACCGGCGACAGCTTCATCAGCGCCAGCAGCAGGCCCAGTCCCAGGCCGATCGCGAACCCGAACGCGCTGTAGACGATCGTGTTGACCAGCGCGGTCGTGATGACGTTCGGGAACATCTTCGCCGCGGTGTCCACGTCGAAGAAGGACTTCTTGATCTCGCCCCAGTCCGCGAGGAACGCGATCAGCAGGACGAGCACGAGCAGCAGCGCGTACTGCGCACGGCGGAAGACGATCGCCCGCCGCCGTTTGGACATGGCCATGTTCAGGGCCTCTCGCGGGAGGGGTCGGGCCGGGAGCGGTCCGGACGGGAACCGGACAGGACGTCCGGACAGGGGGCGGGGCCGGTGTCCGCGACACCGGCCCCGCGGTCAACCGGTCACTTCTTCTCCGGCTTCTTGCCGAACCACTTCTCGTAGAGCCGGTCGTACTCGCCGCTGTCCTTGGCCTTCTTCAGGACCTCGTCGACCTTGGCCTTCAGGGCGGTGTTGCCCTTCTTGAGGCCGATGCCGTACGACTCGCCGGTGTCGAACTCCTTGGTCACCGAGGTGTCCGGGTACTCCTTGGCGTAGTCGTAGAGCACGCCGTTGTCGTTGATCGCCGCGTCCACCGCGCCGGTGCGCACGGCGGTCTCCATCAGCGGCAGGTCCTCGAACTGGACGACGGTGTAGCCGTGGGTCGCGGAGTTGTCGTTGGCGTACCCCTCGCCCGTGGTGCCCTGCTGGACGCCGAGGCGCTTGCCCTTGAGGTCGGGCAGGTCCTTGACCGCGGAGTCCTTCTTGACCAGCAGCGCCTGCGAGGCGTCGAAGTACGGCTCCGAGAAGTCGATCGCCGCCTGGCGCTCGGGGTTGATCGTCATGCCGGCGGCGGCGAGGTCGCACTCGTTGGTGGTGAAGACCGTCCCCGAGGTGATGTTCTCGAAGGGCGTGTCGAAGATTTCCTGGTCGACCTTGAGGTCGGCGGCGATCAGGTTGACCAGGTCGACGTCGAAGCCGACGGTCTTGTCGCCGTCGGTGTACTGGAACGGCTTGTAGGACAGGTGCGTGCAGGTGACCAGCTTGCCGCTCTTGACCAGGGTGATCCCCGACCCGCCGTCCTGAGGGGTGCCGGTGTCGACCTTGGTCGCGCACGCCGTCGCGGCGAGCGCTAGGACGGGCAGCATGGCGAGCACTGCGTGCCTGGTACGACGGGCCACGGCGTCACTCCTCGTAACTGTGTCGGTCGAGTGTTCCGGCATACTGCCACTTGGGCCAGGTGGTGCACAGCACGTGCGTGTTACAGCCCGAAGTCACGCACGAATATTGCGTCACAAGGACGGCCAGGCCGCAATATGTTCAGGCGCTTGGTTCACATCACACAGCAGGTGCACCGAAAGTGCGCGTTCGGCGACGGTCCGTCAGCAGGTCGGCGACCAGGGCCGTCCAGCCGGTCTGGTGCGTCGCGCCGAGGCCCTCGCCCGTGTCGCCGTCGAAGTACTCGCTGAAGGTGACGTGCTCCCGCCACAGCGCGGAGTCGGTGGACTCCACCCGCTTGCCGTCCGCCGGGCGGCGGCCGTCGTGGTCGGGCAGGAACAGCGACACCAGCCGCCGGACCAGCTCGTCCGCCGCCTCGCCGGCCGTCACGTAGCGCAGCGAGCGGGTGGGGAGTTCCACGTGGAACCGACCCTCGTGGAACGACTCGACCGTCCGCAGGGCCTCGACCAGCAGGGCGTTCGTCGGGAACCAGACCGGGCCGCGCCAGTTGGAGTTGCCGCCGAACATCGGCGTGCGGGACTCGCCGGGCTCGTAGCCCATCCGGTGCTCCTGGTCCGCCACCTGCACCTCCAGGCCCTCCCGGTGCGCGGCGGACAGGCTGCGGATGCCGTGCGGCGACAGGAACTCGCCCTCGTCGAACATCCGGCCCAGCACCCGGCGGAGCTTGTCCTCGTCCAGCAGGGACAGCAGCACGCGGCCGTCGCGCCTGGTCAGGAACCTGCCGAGCTCGGGCCGTCGGGCCAGCAGGTGGTCCAGCCGGCGGGCGAACCCGGGCAGCTCCTCGAACACCCACGGCTCCAGCACCGCGCACGCCAGCACCGGGATCAGGCCCACCATCGACCGCACCCGCAGCGGCTGCGACTCGACCGAGCCGTCGGGCAGCCGGCGCGAGGCGACGTCGTAGCAGAAGCCGTCGGTCTCGTCCCAGATCCCGCGCCCGCCGGAGCCGAACCGGGTGGACGCCTCGGCGATGCTCAGGAAGTGCTCGACGAACTTCGTGGCCACGTCCTCGTAGGAGTCGTCGTGCCGGGCCAGCTCCAGCGCCATCCGCATCAGGTGCAGGCTGTACGCGGCCATCCACGACGTCGCGTCGGACTGCTCCAGCCGCCACTGGCCGAGCATCGGCTCGGACCGGTTGACCGGCCCGATGTTGTCCATGCCGAGGAACCCGCCCTCGAACAGGTGGCTGCCGTCGGCGTCCTTCCGGTTGACCCACCAGGAGAAGTTCAGCAGGAGCTTGTGGAAGACCTTCGCCAGGAACTTCCGGTCGGGGTCGATCGCGAACACCTGGAGCGCCGCCCACGCGTGCACCGGCGGGTTCACGTCGCCGAACTCCCACTCGTAGGCGGGGAGCTGGCCGTTCGGGTGCATCAACCACTCGCGGCACAGCAGGAGGAGCTGCTCCTTGGCGAACGCCGGGTCGACCCGGGCGAACGGCACGGTGTGGAAGGCCAGGTCCCACGCGGCGAACCAGGGGTACTCCCACTCGTCCGGCATGGAGATCACGTCCGCCACGTCGAAGTGCCGCCAGTGCGCGTTGCGGGCGTGCGGCGACTGCCGCGACCTCGGTGCGGCGGGCTGCGCCGGATCGCCGTCCAGCCACTCCCGGGTGCGGAACCGGTAGTGCTGCTTGGTCCACATCAGACCGGCCAGCGCACGGCGGGTCACCTTGTCCCGCAACGGGTCCAGGTCCGTGCGGTGGAACGCGTCGGCATCCGCCAAGCGCTCGTCCACAGTGGACTGGAAGGTCGGGCCGAACGCGTCGGGGTGTCCGTCGCCCTCGATCAGGCGGAGCCGCACGGTGACCGTCTCGCCGGGCTCGACCGGGTCGAACGAGTACCAGGCGGCGGCCTTGGTGCCGCTCTCGCCCTCGTCGTCCGGCCCGATCACCCGGCACGCCTTGGCGTCCCCGCCCACCACGTACCGGTCGATGCCGTCCTTGGTGTGCCGGGCCGGGTTGTCGGCCGCGTCGAACAGCTCGACCTCGTTGGTCTCGTTCTCGGTGACCAGCAACGTCGGCGTGCCCTCGACGTGCAGCGTGTACCGGCCCAGCGCGCCGTGCTCGGCCGTGAACCGCCGCCACCCGTCCCTGGTCGACGCCCGCAGGTCCGGCTTGCGGTCGTCCCGGCCCCACGCCCAGGTGTTGCGGAACCACAACTGGGGCAGCAGGTGCAGCGGCGCGGGGTCCGGTCCGTGGTTGGTGGCGGCGATCTCGACGCAGATGTCGGTCGGGGCCGCCTTGGCGTAGCTGACCTGGACGTCGAAGAACCGGTTCTCGTCCAGCACCCCCGTGTCGGACAGCTCGGGCTCGCGCGCCTGCCGGCCGGCGTTGACCGCCATCTCGCGCAGTTCGCGGTAGGGGAACTCGGCCTGCGGGTACCGGTAGACCACGCGCATCCACGAGTGCGTGGGCGTGCCGTCGGTGACCCACCAGTGCTCTTTGACGTCCTCGCCGTGGTTGCCCTCGTTGTTGGTCAGGCCGAAGTACCGCTCCTTGAGGATCGGGTCGCGGCCGTTCCACAGGGCGAGCCCGAGGTTGAGGAACCCGTGCACGTCGCAGATGCCCGCGATGCCGTCCTCGCCCCAGCGGTAGGCGCGGGAGCGCGCGTGCTCGAACGGGAACGAGGTCCAGGCGTCACCACCCGCCGAGTAGTCCTCCCGGACCGTCCCCCACTGCCGTCCGGCCAGGTAGGGGCCCCACAGCCGCCAGGGCGAGGTGGGCGCGTCGGACTGCGCCAGCCTCGCCTGCTCCCGTTGTTCGTCCACCGAACCAGTGTGCGGCATCGATCCAGTGAACCGGGTTACCGACCGGTTCCCATCACACCGACGGGTGGGGCTTCGACCACGTTCGGGTCATGACTCAGCGTCATGACGACCGGGTGCCGGCCACCGGAGCGGTCTCGCCGACAGGTGGACCGCCGCGCGGACCCGACCCCGGTGGGGCCGGGTCCGGGTCCGGCTCACCGCCGGGCGTGCGCGTCCAGCACCACGGCCACGGCCTCGGTGATCCGGGCCGCGTGGCCCAGGTGCAGCCACTCGTCGGGCACGTGGCAGTTGCTGTCCGGGCCCACCGCGCCGGTCACCAGGAATTGCGCGTCCGGGTACGCGTCGTGCAGCAGGCCCATGAACGGGATCGAGCCGCCCAGCGACACGGTCCGCCACGGCGCGCCGAACACCTCCTCGCCGATCACGTCCAGCGTCTTCCGCAGCCACGGCGCGAGCTCCGGCGCGTTCCAGCCGTCCGCGTGCTCGACCCGGGACAGCTCGACCACCGCGCCGTAGGGCACGTCCTCGGTCAGCAGCCGCCCGACCGCCTCGACGGACGCCTTGGCGTCGGCCGTCGGCGGCAGGCGGAAGCTCAGCACCAGCGTGGTGAACGGCCGCAGCACGTTGCCCGCGTCCTGCGGGGCGGGCAGGCCGTCCGCGCCGGTGACGGACAGCGTCGGCCGCCACCCGGCGTTCAGGGCCAGTTCGACCTCGTCGGTGGTCACCGGCCGCACGCCCGGTGCCCACGGCACCGAGGACACCTGCACGCCCGGTGCGCTGGCGATGGCCTCACGCACTTCGGCGACCCGGTTCGCCGGCACCTCCACGTGCATCTCGCGGATCAGCACCTCGCCGGTGGCCGAGTCCTCCAGCCGGTCCAGCAGTTGCCGGACCACGCGGAAGGAGCTCGGCACGATCCCGCTGGCCATGCCCGAGTGCAGGCCGCTCTCCAGCACCCGCACGGTCAGCGCGGCCTGCGCGAGCCCGCGCAGCGACGTGGTCAGCCACATCCGCTCGTAGTCGCTGCCGCCCGAGTCCAGGCACACCACCAGCGACACGTCGCCCAGCCCCGGCTTCAGGTGCTCCAGGTAGGCGGGCAGGTCCGGGCTGCCGGACTCCTCGCCGGTCTCCAGCAGCACCACGCACCGCGCGTGCGACCCGCCGGCCGCCCGCAGGCCCTCGATCGCGGCCACCGCGGCGTACCCGGAGTAGCCGTCGTCCACCGCGCCCCGGCCGTAGAGGCGACCGTCCCGGACGACCGGCGTCCACGGGCCCAGCCCCTCGGACCAGTTCGCCACCGGCGGCTGCTTGTCCAGGTGCCCGTAGAGCAGCACGGTGTCGGGGGACTCCCCGGTGGCGGGCACGTCGACCAGCAGCAGCGGCGTGCGCTCGGGGAGTTCGACCACCTCGATGGTCGCGCCCGGCAGGTCGCGCCCGGCGAGCCAGCCGCGGACGTGCTCGACCGCGGCGGCCAGGTGCCCGTGCTCGGCCCACGCGGGGTCGAACGCCGGGGAGATCGCGGGCACCGCGACCAGGTCGGACAGGCTCGGGAGGATCTCGTCGTCCCAGAGGCCACGGACGGTACGGGTCAGCGCTGAACGGTCCACGTCCCGATACTCGCACGGGCCGTGGCGGTACCGGGTGGTGGACAAGCCCCGGGCGGCCGATGGTCGGACGTCCACGGGTGCCCGCGCCGCCGGTCCGGCCAACCCCCGAGGTCCCGCGCACGCGGGTGCGCCGACCGGGTGTACCCGGAGTCGTGCGGTCGGTCGTTAACGAACGGTAACCGGGACGTTCCCGTCCGTTGTGCGAACGGCCTAATCGGACTGCCGAAGATTGGGCTTCCTACCGTTGTGCCTGTTCAGGCGCGTGCGGGCACCATCACAAACTGGGACGGGGCTCACCATCCCGGGTGAACGCGTGTCAGGATGTGGATGAGAAACACCGTCAGCGCCGACGGTTGCCCACCACCCTCACCAGGGGGCGGCGACTGGCGGTGCCGCCGCGCATGGTCGTCACGAGCGACTTGGCGGCCTCGTAGACGAGGAGTAAGGCGCAATGTCGTCCCCAGAGAAATGGACGCAACCGGGGCCGGACAGCCCGCCGGCCACGGCCGCCGCACCGACCGCCGAGCAGGTGATCGCGGGTTTGCGGGCGACTGACGAGGGCGGTGCCGACCTGGTGCAACTGCTGACCCCCGAGGGTGAGCGGGTCACGCACCCGGACTTCGACATCGACATCACCGCCGACGAGCTGCGCGGGCTGTACCGCGACATGGTGCTGGTGCGCAGGGCGGACCGCGAGGCCAACGCCCTCCAGCGCAAGGGCGAGCTCGGCCTGTGGGTGCCGCTGCTCGGCCAGGAGGCCGCGCAGATCGGCGCGGGCCGCGCGATGAAGCCGATGGACATGGCCTTCCCGAGCTACCGCGAGCACGGGGTGGCCTGGTGCCGGGGCATCCAGCCGCACGAGATCCTGGGCATGTTCCGGGGCACCGACGCCGGCTCGTGGGACCCGGTGGAGCGCCGCTTCCACCCCTACACGATCGTCATCGGCAACCAGGTCCTCAACGCCGCCGGGTACGCCATGGGGCAGAAGTTCGACGGCAAGGTCGGCGACGACGCCGACAGCGAGGCCACCATCTGCTTCTTCGGCGACGGCGCGACCAGCCAGGGCGACGTGCACGAGGGCTTCGTCTGGGCCGCGGTGTACGACGCGCCCCTGGTCTTCTTCTGCCAGAACAACCAGTGGGCCATCTCCGAGCCCACCGAGCGCCAGTCGCGGCTGCCCCTCTACCAGCGGGCGCGCGGCTACGGCTTCCCCGGCATCCGGGTCGACGGCAACGACGTGCTGGCCACGCTCGCGGTCTCCCGCTGGGCGCTGGAGGAGTGCCGCCAGGGCAACGGCCCGATCCTCATCGAGGCCTTCACCTACCGGATGGACGCGCACACCACGTCCGACGACCCGTCCCGCTACCGGCTCTCCGACGAGCTGGAGCTGTGGAAGCTCAAGGACCCGATCGAGCGCGTCAAGGTGCACCTGGTCAAGCAGCAGTGGGCCGACCAGGCGTTCTTCGACTCGGTCGAGGCCGACGCCGAGGAGCTCGCCATCACCATGCGCGAGCACTGCGTCAACCTCCAGACCCCGCCCGCCGAGCGGATGTTCAGCAACGTCTACGCCGAGGACCACCCGGTGCTGGACGCCCAGCGCGACGAGTTCCTGGCCTACCACGCCGGATTCGCGGGAGGTGAGCACTGAAATGGCTGCTCCGACGATGGACCGACCGACCTCCGACGCGAGCGCCCCGGTGCAGACGCTGACCATCGCCAAGGCCATCAACAACGGCCTGCGCGCGGCGATGGAAGCCGACCCGAAGGTCCTCGTGATGGGCGAGGACGTCGGCAAGCTCGGCGGCGTCTTCCGGATCACCGACGGCCTCCAGAAGGACTTCGGCGAGCAACGGGTGCTGGACACCCCGCTGTCCGAGTCCGGGATCATCGGCACCGCCGTGGGCCTCGCGATCCGGGGCTACCGACCGGTGTGCGAGATCCAGTTCGAGGGCTTCATCTTCCCCGGCTTCGACCAGATCGTCAGCCAGGTCGCCAAGCTGCACTACCGCACCCAGGGCAGGCTCAAGCTGCCGATGGTGATCCGGGTGCCCTTCGGCGGCGGCATCGGCGCGGTCGAGCACCACTCCGACTCGCCCGAGTCGTACTTCGCGCACACCGCCGGCCTCAAGGTCGTGTCGTGCTCGAACCCGGCCGACGCCTACTGGATGATCCAGCAGGCGATCGACTCCGACGACCCGGTGCTGTTCTTCGAGCCCAAGCGGCGCTACTACGAGAAGGGCGAGGTCGACACGACCGCCGCCCCCCTGCCGCTGCACTCGTCCCGCGTGCTGCGCACCGGCACGGACGCCACGCTCGTCGCGTACGGCCCGATGGTCCGGGTCTCGCTCGACGCCGCCGCTGCGGCGGCCGAGGAGGGGCGCTCGCTGGAGGTCGTCGACCTGCGCACGCTGTCCCCGCTGGACCTCGCGCCGGTGTACGACTCGGTGCGGCGGACCGGCCGGCTGGTCGTGGTGTCCGAAGCGCCCGGCGAGGCGTCCATCGCCGGCGAGATCGCGGCCAAGGTGCAGCAGGAGTGCTTCTACTCGCTGGAAGCGCCCGTGCTGAGGGTGACCGGTTTCGACACGCCGTACCCGCCGTCGAAGTTGGAGGAGGAATTCCTCCCCGACCTCGACCGGGTGCTGCACGCCGTAGACCGCTCGCTGGCCTGGTAAGGGGACCGCCGGAATGCCGCAGTTCAAACAATTCCCCCTGCCCGACACGGCGGAGGGGCTGACCGAGGCCGAGATCCTGACCTGGCACGTGGGTCCGGGCGACGCGGTCAAGGTCAACGACATCATCGTGGAGATCGAGACCGCCAAGGCGGCGGTCGAGCTGCCGTGCCCGTGGGACGGCGTGGTGACCGAGCTGCTGGTGCAGGTGGGCCAGACGGTCGAGGTCGGCATCCCGATCATCACCATCGACGTGGACCCGTCCGGCACCGCCGCGCCGGCCGCGCCGGAGACCAACGGCGTGGCCGCGAAGCCCGCCGAGGGCGAGGGCCGGGTGGCGAACCTGGTCGGGTACGGCCCGAAGTCCGGTCCGGCCAAGCGCCGGGCCCGCACGGGTGCGCCCACTGCGCCCACTGCGGCTACCGCGCCCACTGCGCCCACTGCGCCATCGTCGGTCGCCGTGGCCCCGCCGCCCCCGGCTCCCGTCGCGCCGACTCCGGTCGCGCCGGTCGCGCCGGTTCCGGTGGCCGCGCCGGGCGGGTACGTGCCGCTGGCCAAGCCCCCGGTCCGCAAGCTGGCCAAGGACCTGGGCGTGGACCTGACCGGCCTGACCGGCAGCGGTCCGGGTGGCGTGATCACCCGGGAGGACGTGGAGCGGGCGCTCACCGCTCCCGCGCCGGCAGCGCCCGCCGCCGTCGTCGTCGCGAGTCACGACGCCGGCACGCGCGAACGCCGGGTGCCGATCAAGGGCGTCCGCAAGGCGACCGCGCAGGCGATGGTCGACAGCGCGTTCACCGCGCCGCACGTGACGGAGTTCCTCACCATCGACGTGACGCCGATGATGGAACTCCGCGCCCGCCTCAAGGGCAGCCCGCAGTTCCGCGACGTCAAGCTCACCCCGCTGGCGTTCGCGGCCAAGGCCGTGGTGCTGGCGGCCCGCCGCACGCCCGACGTGAACGCCTCGTGGGACGCGGCGGCCGGCGAGATCGTCTACAAGGACTACGTGCACCTGGGCATCGCGGCGGCCACGCCGCGCGGCCTGGTCGTGCCCAAGGTCCGGGACGCGGACCGGATGTCGTTGCGGGAGCTGGCGATCGCGCTGGACGGCCTGGCGACGGTGGCCCGGGACGGCAAGACGTCCCCGGCGGACATGGTGAACGGGACCTTCACCATCACCAACGTCGGCGTGTTCGGCGTCGACACCGGGACCCCGATCATCAACCCCGGGGAGTCGGCGATCCTCGCCCTGGGCGCGATCCGCGACATGCCGTGGGTGGTCGACGGCCAGGTCGTGCCGCGCAAGGTGTGCCAGTTGGCCCTCAGCTTCGACCACCGCGTGGTCGACGGCCAGCAGGGCTCGCAGTTCCTGGCCGACGTGGGCGCACTGCTGGCCGACCCGGGCGTCGCCCTGACCTACTGATCTGCCGATTTTCGACCCACTGATCTGCTGCTGATCCGCCGAGAGATCCGCTCGGGACGCCGGGTGCCTTCGGGTGCCCGGCGTTCTTCGTGCGCCCCGAACTCGTGCCCGAAGTGCGGTGCTGTCGGATCATCGGCGGAAAAGGGGTTGAAGTTCCAGTGACTGGAGAGTTCAAGGTGGTCCCCGTGACGCACTACTCCATCGGCCAACTGGCGCGGCTGACCGGCTTGTCCACCAGGACGATCCGGTTCTACTCCGACTCCGGTCTGATCCCGGTCGCGGGACGGACGGCGGGCGGGTTCCGCACCTACGACGTCGACGGGCTGGCGCGTCTCAAGCTCGTGCGGACCCTGCGCGACCTGGGCGTGGACCTGCCCACCGCGCAACGGGTGCTGGCACGGGAGGTGTCCGTGGCCGAGGTGGCCCGGACGCACGCGGAGGCCATCGACGCGCAACTGCGCACGCTCCGGCTGCGCCGGGCCGTGCTGCGCGTCGTGGCCCGGAACGGGGAGGTGGAGGCGGTGCACGAATTGGCGAGGCTGTCCGAGGAGGAGCGCCAGGCGATCCTGGACGACTTCTTCGACGAGGTCTTCGGCGGTCTGGACATGGAGCCGGGTTTCCGCGACCGGATGCGGTCGGTGCGGGTGGAGCTGCCGGACGACCCGACGGCGGAGCAGTTGGAGGCGTGGGTCGAGCTGGCGAACCTGGTCCGCGACCCGGACTTCCGGGCGTCGATCCGCCGGATGTCGGAGCGCCACCAGGAGCTGCGCGCGGAGGGCGTGGACATGTCCGCACCCGGGCCGGAGCAGATGGCGGTGTTCCAGTACGCGATGGACCAGGCCGCCGAGGCCCTCGCGGCCGGCGTCGATCCCGGCGGTGCCGACGCGGCGCAGGTCGTGGCCCGGATCGACGCGCGGTGGCACGACGTCCCGAACCCGCCCGCCGGCCAGGAGCTGACCCGCTGGCTGGGCGAGTTCGGCGACCCGAGGTCGGAGCGCTACTGGATCCTGCTGGCGATCATCAACGGCTGGCCCCCGGTGCCCGACACGTCGGCGCAGCGGAGGTGGCTGGCCACGGCGGTCCGCTGAGGCTCAGGCCAGGACCAGGCAGAACGGGTGCCCGGCGGGATCGGCGAACACCCACCACCCGGTGGGCGAGTCGTCCAGCAGGGCACCACCCAACCGCAGGACCTCGGCCCCACCCGGGCCGAGGTCCCGCACGGCGATGTCGAGGTGGAACTGCTGCGGCCGTGCCGGGTCGGGCCAGGTCGGCGGCACGTAGTCGGCGACGCGCTGGAAGGCCAGCACCCCGTTGGCCGTGTGCAGGGTCGACCAGTCGTCGTCCAACGACCACCCGCGCCCGGGAACGTCCACCTCGCCCCCGAGCAACCCCCGGTAGAACTCGGCCAACGCCCGTGGCTCCGGGCAGTCCAGCACGACGCACTGCAACGTCCCGATCATGCACCCGACTCTAACGAGGCTCCGCTACCCGGCCGGAACGCCGGAGGAGATCAACTCACCTGATGTGCATGCCCGAGATCGCCCGAGCCACCACCAAGCGCTGGATCTCGCTCGTCCCCTCGAAGATGGTGAAGATCTTCGCGTCCCGGTGCATCCGCTCGACCGGGTGCTCCCGCGTGTAGCCCGCCCCGCCGAGGATGTGGATGGCGCGCTCGGTCGCCCACACCGACACCTCGCCCGCCTTGAGCTTGGACATCGAGCCCTCGCCCGCCGTGAACGGCACGTTGGTGCGCCCCATCCACGCCGCCCGCCACACCAGCAGCCGGGCCGCGTCGATCTCCATCCTCATGTTCGCCAGGTCGAACGCGATCGACTGGTTCTCGATGATCTTCCGCCCGAACGCCTCGCGGTCCTTCGCGTACTCCAGCGAGTACTCGTACGCCGCGCGCGCCACGCCGATCGCCATCGCGCCGACCGTCGGCCGGGTGGTCTCGAAGGTGGCCATGGCCGCCTGGCCGCCCGCCTTGCGCCCCTCCCGCGCCCGCGCCAGCCGCGCGTCCAGCTTCTCCCTGCCGCCCAGCAGGCAGCGGCCCGGTACGCGGACGTCGTCGAGGAACACGTCCGCCGTGTGCGAGGCCCGCATGCCGTGCTTCCTGATCTTCCCCGGCGACGACAGGCCCTTCGTGCCCGGCGGCACGACGAACCCGGCCTGGCCGCGCGACCCGAGCGCCGGATCGACCACGGCGGTCACGACGTGCACGTTCGCGATGCCCCCGTTGGTGGCCCACGCCTTCTGGCCGTTGAGCACCCACTCGTCCGCGGCCTCGTCGTACACCGCGCGGGTGCGGTAGCCCGCGACGTCCGACCCGGCCTGCGGCTCGGACGCGCAGAACGCGGCCAGCTTCGGCTCGTCCGCCGTGCCGAAGCACTCGGGCACCCACTCGGCCAACTGCTCCGGCGCGCCGGAGGCGAAGATGCCCGCCGCCGCCAGGCCGGTGCCCATCAGCGCCAGCGCGATGCCGGCGTCACCCCAGAACAGCTCCTCGGTGGCGATCGGCAGCGACAGGCCGACCGGGTCGGCGAACCAGGTGGCCAGCGCCTCGAACCCGTACAGGCCGATCTTCGCGGCCTCCCGGATCACCGGCCACGGGGTCTCCTCCCGCTCGTCCCACTCGGCCGCCGCAGGGCGGATGACCTCCTTCGCGAAGCCGTGCACCCACTTCCGGAGGTCTGCCTGGTCCTCGTTCAGCTCCAGCGAAAAGCCGCCCATGTGATCCTCACGCCTTCGGGATGTCTGACAGGCTCGTGCACCCGATCGGGTCGAACGCGACCACCGCGCGCGACTCGCGGGTGGCACCCTCGTCGACAGTGGACGCCGCGTCCTCGATGATCACCTCGTGCAGCTCCCGGCCCCCGTGCCTACTCGCAGGTAAGATTACTGATGAGTAGATAGTGCGGCAAGGGGTCCGTTAACCTCTGTCCCGGCCTTGGAGGGGTGATGCACGCAGAGCAACCGGTCCGCACCGGCCGAGCCAAGCGGCTGCCGCGCGCGGTGCGCGAGCGGCAGATCACGGACGCGGCCGTGGACGTCTTCTCGCGCCTCGGTTTCCACGCCGCGTCGATGGACGAGATCTCCGAGGTCGCGGGGATCTCCAAACCCATGCTGTACGCCTACCTGGGTTCCAAGGAGGAGCTCTTCGCCACCTGCATCCGGCGCGAGGCCACCCGCATGATGGCGGCCATCGCCGACGGCGTGGAGACCGACCAGCCGCCGGACGTGCAGTTGTGGAGCGGCCTGCGGGCGTTCTTCGGGTTCGTCGGCGGCAACCGGCCGAGCTGGCAGGTGCTGCACCGCCAGGCGTCCTCGCAGGGCGGGCCGTTCGCCGAGGAGCTGGCCGACCTGCGCGGCCGGGCGATCGGCCTGGTGGCGACGCTGCTGGTGCGCTCCGGCGAGTTTCCCGACGTCCCGCGCGCGGGCGACAAGGAGGCCGAGTCGCTGGCCGCCGCCCTGGTCGGTGCCGGCGAGTCGCTGGCCGACTGGTGGCTGGACAACCCCGAGGAGCCCGCCGGCGTGGTCGCGGCCCGGCTGATGAACCTGGTGTGGATGGGCTTCGGCGACCTGGTCGCGGGTCACGTCTGGCACCCGCCGTCGCGCCGCGCGCCCGGGACGGCGGAGCAGGACTAGCCAAGCCGCGCAGCATGGCCTTCCAGGTGCGGGCGGTCCAGGTAGCCGAACGCGCGGTCTGCTGGTCGTGCTCCTGGTGGCGGGGTCGGGCTAGCTCAGCAACACCCAGGTCGCGGTGCAGCGGACCGTCACGACGATCTGCTGCGCCGCCAGGTTCAGCTCGTCCATCCGGGGCGCGTCGCCGACCGAACCGCCGTAGGCGGCCATCGCCCGGCCCGCCGACGCCTCGGCCGCCCACGTCTCGCCGTCACCGTCGGAGAGGCGCAGCAGCGAGCCCAGGCGCGCGCCCAGCGCGTCCGCGTACCCCTCGGCCCGCCGGCGGTTGTCCGCCACGGCCTCCCGCTGCGCCTCGCGGATCGCGTCGGCGTCGTCGGCGAGCTGCCAGCTAGGTCCGTTGAGCCACGTCGGCTCGGCGGCGACCAGTGCGGCCAGCAGGTCGTCGAGCTGGGTCAGGTCGTCGACCCGCAGCACGTACTGCTGTGCCGCGCGACTGCCCGCCCGCTGCTGCCCGTCCCAGTTGTCGTGCACGTTGAGCTGTCGCGACCGCACCTCGACGCCCGCTCGCTCCAGCACCGGTTCGACCGAGGCGACGCGCCTGGTCAGCAGGTCCACCGCCTCGTTGCGGGTCGTGCCCACGGTCTCGAAGTTCACCTGCACCTCGGCCCGGTCGGCGGTGCGCTCAACCTTGCCGGTGCCCTTGGTCACGACTTCAGCCACGTGGACCAGCCAACCCGCCCACCGGCCTATCCGCAACGATATGCAAATCTAGCTAATTAACTAGACAGCCTGATACGACGTGACTCGCGCCGAGTATTGGATCTGCCCTAGACACCTCGATACCGTCCGAGGATGGACCCGGTCCGCAACCCGTTCGCCCCCGGCGCGGGGCAGCGCCCGCCCGAGCTCGCCGGTCGGGACAAGGAACTCGCCGCGTTCGACGTCGTCCTGGAACGGGTGGCGCGCGGCCGTCCCGAGCGCAGCCTGGTGCTCACCGGCCTGCGCGGCGTGGGCAAGACCGTGCTGCTCGGTGAACTCCGGTCGATGGCGGTCAAGCGCGGGTGGGGCGCGGGCAAGATCGAGGCGCGGCCGGACGCGGGGCTGCGGCGGCCGTTGTCCGCCGCGCTGCACCGGGCGATCCGGGACCTGGCCGTGCGGCACCGCGCGCCGGACCGGGTGGAGTCCGTGCTGGGCGTGCTGAAGGCGTTCGCGCTGCGCGCCAACCCGGACGACGCGAAGCTGCGCGACCGGTGGCAGCCGGGCATCGACGTGCCCGCCGCGCGGGGTCGGGCGGACTCCGGGGACATCGAGATCGACCTGGTCGAGCTGTTCACCGAGGTCGCGGAGCTGGCGCAGGACGTGGGCACCGGGGTCGCGCTGCTCGTCGACGAGATGCAGGACGTGCCGGCGGACGACATCTCGGCGCTGTGCGCGGCGTGCCACGAGCTGTCCCAGTCCGGCGCGCCGCTGGTCGTGGTCGGGGCGGGGCTGCCGCACCTGCCGGCCGTGCTCTCGGCGTCGAAGTCGTACTCCGAGCGGCTGTTCCGGTACGTGCGGATCGACCGGCTGTCCCGGGAGGACGCCGACCGGGCGGTGCTCGCGCCGGTGGAGCGCGAGGAGGCGGGCATCGCGGACGAGGCGCTGGACGCGCTCTTCGACGCCTCCGGCGGCTACCCGTACTTCATCCAGGCGTACGGCAAGGCCGCGTGGGACGCCGCGCCGGCCGACCCGATCACGCCGGTGGACGTGGCGGTGGCCGCGCCGGAGGCGGACGTGGAGCTCGCGGTCGGGTTCTTCGGGTCGCGGTACGAGCGGGCCACGCCCGCCGAGCGGGAGTACCTGCGGTCGATGGCGGAGCTGACGGACGGCAAGGACGCGGGCGTGAACACCGCGCAGGTCGCCGAGCACCTCGGGCGCAAGCCGTCGTCACTGTCGCCCGCGCGGGACAGCCTCATCAAGAAAGGCCTGGTCTACAGCGCGGAACGCGGGCAGATCGCGTTCACCGTGCCGCACTTCGGGCGCTTCCTGCTCGGGCGCGAGGACTGATCCCCGGCCCTGGGGAGCGCCCCGGCGTCGGGCCGGGGGAGCTGTTGGTGAGCTGTCCGGTCCAGGTAGGTGTCTGTCAGGCGAATCGTAGGGACTTTTCCGGTGGATGCCGGTGATTCATCGGTATGTGCCCCACCTCACCGGACAAACGGGTGCTTTTGCGGGCGGCAGGGTGCATACTTGAGGCACACCACCGAGAGACACCGCTGAGAGGGATGAACCCCCCATGAACTTCACTGCGAAGCTCCGCGCTCGTCGTGTCGAGGCTCGCAACCGCAAGGCTGTCGCCCGCGCGATCGAGATGGCACCGACCCCGGCCATGCGACACGAGCTGATGGCGATCGCCCAGTCCCAGGTGACCTCCCTCCGCTAAGACCTCCGCGTCGAGACGGCAACCCGATCGACACCGGGTACACGCCCCGCTGTCTCGCGCGTTCAGGCGAAGGGGAACGTCGAAGGCCCTGCCGCACCTCCCGCGCGACAGGGCCTTCGACTACTGTCGAGACATTTGAAACGTGATCTGTGTCACACTCGATAGGGGGTGTAACAGTCCACGATCGTGTCTCGATGTTCCTGGTGACCCCGCGATGCTGTCGGACCCCCGACCTGGCAGCACCGCGGGGTTTCCGCTATCTCCCCCGACTGCTCTCTCAGGACATGTCCGGACTACTTGGACGTGGCAGAGCCGGTCCAGGTGTCGTCCTGTCTACGGGCACGCCTCATCATCACTATCCCCCTGAATGTGTCTTGTCCCCCATGGACACCACCCATGGTGCCACCGGGGTACGACAGTTTTTTGAGGGTTTGCTGAGAGCATGGGCCGATGAGCCGTCCGCTCCTGGTGGTTGACGCCGCAAATGTCGTCGGATCCGTTCCCGACGGGTGGTGGCGCGACCGCGCCGGAGCGGCGTCAAAATTGCGGAACGCCCTGGTAGAAGTGGGTGAGCGGGGCCTGTCCGGGTTCGCCGAGGGACCGCTGGAAGTGGTCCTGGTGGTGGAAGGCGAAGCCCGCCACGTGCAGTCGATACCCGGCGTCCGTGTGGTCTCCGCCACGTCCTCCGGAGACGACGCGGTGGTCGACGTGGTCCGCTCCGAAGCCCCCAACCGCACGACTGCGGTCGTCACCGCCGACCGCGAACTCCGCCGCCGCGTCACCGAACTCGGGGCGTCCGTCCTCGGTCCGCGCTCGGTGCGCTGAGCCCCGTAGCGCCCTTGTTCTCCGGAAAACCGGCCGGTCCGTTCGGAAGAAGTCCGAGAGCGCGCACTCGCCGCACCCGCCGACCGTCCGGCGACGGACGTGCAACGGCCCCGGCCCTCGCACCGACTTCGGCATCGCGCAGAAAACGCGACCGACAGAACCACTTTGCGGCCGGTCTGCCGGTCGGGCTCGCGGAGTTCCTCCAGAGCTGCGGTGGTCCACTCGATCTCATACGCCACGGTTCAGGCGACACCGAACTCGGCGAGCACCTCGTGGTGCGGGACGCGTGGTCCGGCAGAGGTCGTCGTGTAAAGCAGGAACTGCACCGCGACGCGGCCAGCGCGGAGATCCAGGCATGGTGAGGCAGCCGGCCGGCTGGGCCATCTCCGACTCGCGCGAGGTCCGGGTCTGGTCGGCTCGCTTCGGCGCGTGTGAGCGTCCACATCCTGGATCGCGAAATACCAGACCTCGGGCCTCGTGTTGACTCCCGACGTGACGACCGCTCCACGCCGCCGTGCCCGTGTCCGCGCTCCTGAACTGGTCGGTCGCGGCTGGCTGAACACCGGTGATCGCGAGATCCGGCTCAAAGACCTGCGCGGCAAGATCGTGCTGCTCGACTTCTGGACCTTCTGCTGCATCAACTGCCTGCACGTCCTGGACGAGCTGCGCCCCCTCGAAGCCGAGTACCCGGACGTCCTGGTCACGATCGGCGTCCACTCGCCGAAGTTCGTCCACGAGGCCGATCCCGACGCGCTCGAAGCGGCCGTGGAGCGGTACGAGGTGCACCACCCCGTCCTGGACGACCCCGAGCTCACCACCTGGCAGAACTACGCCGTCAAGGCGTGGCCGACGCTCGTCGTGGTCGACCCCGAGGGTTACGTCGTGCACGTCGCCGCCGGTGAGGGGCACGTCGACGCCCTGCGCCAGATCGTCGCCGAGCTGGTCGCCGAGCACGACGCCAAGGGCACCCTGCACCGGGGCGACGGTCCGTACGTCCCGCCCGCCCCGGCCGGCACCGAGCTCCGCTTCCCGGCCAAGGCGGTGCCGACCCCGCGCGACACGCTGCTGGTCAGCGATTCCGCCCACCACGCGCTGGTCGAGCTCGACCTGGACGGCGAGACCGTCCTGCGCCGCATCGGCACGGGCGAGCGGGGCCGCCGGGACGGCCTCGAACCCACCTTCTCCGAACCGGCGGGCCTCGCGCTGCTGCCCGCCGACGTCGCCGAGCGGGTCGGCTACCACGTGGTGGTCGCCGACACGGTCAACCACCTGCTCCGGGGCCTGAACCTGGACACCGGCGAGGTCACCACCGTCGCGGGCACCGGCGAGCAGTGGCGGGACGGCGGGACCGACGGCCCGGCGACCGGGATCGACCTCACCAGCCCGTGGGACGTGGCCTGGTGGGAACCCGCGCGGGGGGTCGTGATCGCGCTCGCGGGCAACCACACGCTCGGCCTGTTCAAGCCCCTGGAGAACCGCCTCGAACGGCTCGCGGGCACCACCGTCGAGGGGCTGGCCGACGGCCCGTTCGACGAAGCGTTCTTCGCGCAGACCTCGGGCCTGGCCGCAGCCGGCGACCGGCTGTGGCTGGTCGACTCCGAGACCTCGGCCCTGCGCTACCTGGAGGACGGCCGGGTCCGCACCGCCGTCGGCAAGGGCCTGTTCGACTTCGGCCACCGCGACGGCGACGCCGACCAGGCGCTCCTCCAGCACCCGCTGGGCGTGGCGGTGCTGCCGGACGGCTCGGTGGCCGTCGCGGACACCTACAACGGCGCGATCCGCCGCTACGACCCGGCCACCGGCGAGGTCGGCACGCTCGCCACGGATCTCGCCGAACCGTCCGACGTGCTGTTCGTGGCCGGGGAACTGGTCGTCGTGGCCTCGGCCGCGCACCGCCTGGAACGGCCCGTCGCCCCCGGTACCCGGGTGCTCGGCGAGGCGCACCGGGTGCGCCGCCCGCCGACCGTGCTGGCCCCCGGCGAGCTGGAGCTGAGCGTGGTGTTCACGCCTCCCGCCGGCACGAAGCTGGACGACCGCCACGGCCCGTCGACCCGCCTGGAGGTCACCAGCTCGCCACCGGAGCTGCTGGCCGCCGGCGCGGGCGTGGGCACCGACCTGACCAGGGCGCTGCGCCTCGCGGAGGGGTTCGCCGAAGGGGTGCTGCACGTCGTGGCGCAGGCCGCGAGTTGCACCGACGACCCGTCCGTCGAGCACCCGGTGTGCAAGCTCACCCGTCAGGACTGGGGCGTGCCGGTCCGCATCAGTGCGGACGGCCCTCACCGGCTGCCCCTGCTGATGGGCGGGCTGGACGAGAGCGTCCGGGGGGGCACGTAGACTCTGCTGGTGCCCGATGTCAAGCTTGAGATCCAGATGCTGCATGACCGCGTCATGGTGCGGATCTCGCCGGAGGACGGTGAGCGCCGCAGCAGCGGCGGCATCGTGATCCCGGCGACCGCCCAGATGGCCAAGCGTCTGGCCTGGGGTGACGTCCACGGCGTCGGTACGAACGTGCGACACGTGAAGGTGGGCGACCGGGTGCTGTTCAACCCGGAGGACCAGTACGAGGTCGAGGTGCAGGGCGCGGCCTACCTGGTGCTGCGGGAACGGGACGTGCACGCGATCGCGAGCGAGCGGTCGGACCACGGGACCGGCCTCTACCTCTGAACCACCGAGAAGTGATCGACGCGTGACGCCGGTCGGGTAAGCAGTCCCGGGAACTTGCGGAGAGGCAAGAGGGGGAGCGGTGCCGGAGAACCAGCGACCGGAGTACGACGCTGAGCGGACGAGGGCCTTCGAGCCCGTCCGCCCGTCGGGCACCGCCTCGGAGCGCACGACGCAGATCTCCGCGTCCTCGGTCCAGGAGGCGGCCTGGCCGACCGAGGAGGCGTGGCCGCAGGAGGAGCCGGACGAGCCGGCCGCCGCCCCGACGGTGCGCAACGTGCCGTCTTCGGAGGCGGCGCGGACCCCGCCCGAGGACGCCACGCGCTCCCCCGAGCCCCAGTCCGACGCGATCACGCACAAGCTGACCCCGCCCGCCGACCCCGCCCGTGCCGCAGAAGCCGCGCGTCCGACCGAGCAGGCCCGCCCCACCGAGCAGGCCCGCCCCACCGAGCAGGCCCGCCCCACGGTGCCGTCCGCCGAGGAGACCCGCGCGATCCCGGTCGACGCGACCCGCGCGTTCGCGGCCGACAACCCGCGCTCCCCGTCGTCCTCGGAGGAGACCACGGTCTTCGCCACGCCGGTGTCCGTGCCCGAGGCCGCCCCCGAGGCGACCGTGCTCGGCCCGGTGATGGTGGACGAGGAGACCACCGCCGAGGAGACCGACCAGCGCCGCCGGAACCGCCGGAAGCTGCTCCTCGTCGCCGCCGGCGTGGTCGGCCTCCTCGCCGTCCTCTACGGCGCGGACATCGCGCTGTCCAGCGGGAACGTGCCGCGCGGCGTGACCGTGGCGGGCGTGGACGTCGGCGGTCTGAGCCACGGCAGCGCCGAGCAGAAGCTCCGCGACCAGATCGGCCCGCGCCTGGCCCAGCCGGTGCGGACCCAGGCGGGCGACGTGGCCACCGAGTTCGACCCGGAGGCCGCCGGCCTGGAGCTCGACTGGAACGCCACGCTGGACCGCGCCGGCGATCAGCCGCTGTCCCCGATCACCCGGGTGACGTCGTTCTTCACCTCCCGCGAGGTCGGCATCGCGACCCGCAGCGACAGCGGCAAGCTGACCGTCGCGCTGGAGGCGCTGCGCGCCACCACCGATCACGACCCCGCCGAGGGCACCATCCGGTTCGAGGGCGCGAGCCCGGTGGCCGTGGACCCGAGGCAGGGCCAGAAGCTGGACGTGCCGGCCGCGTCGGAGAAGCTGCTGGGGGCCTGGGCGGACGGCGGCACGATCGACCTGCCGGTCGACACGACCCCGGTCAAGACCACGAAGGAAGGCGTCCTGAAGGCGCTGGACGAGGTCGCCAAGCCCGCCGTGGCCTCGCCGGTCGTCATCAAGGGCGAGGGCAAGGACGCGACCCTCACGCCCGAGCAGCTCGCCACGACGCTGGTGTTCGAGCCCGCCGAGGACGGCGGGCTGACCTCGAAGGTCGACAACAACAAGGTGGTCGAGGCGGCCGGCCCGCAGCTCAAGGACACCGAGAAGGAGGGCAAGGACGCCGAGATCGTGTTCGACGGCGGCCGGCCCACCGTGAAGGAGTCCGTGGACGGCCTGGGCGTCGACTGGGACAAGTCCTTGGCGACCTTCCTGGACGTGCTCAAGAGCAAGGACCAGCGCGAGATCAAGGCGGAGTACAAGCACACGCCCGCCAAGGTCACCACCGAGCAGGCGAACAAGATGGGCATCAAGGAGGTCGTCGGCGAGTTCCAGACCGGGGGCTTCGCCGCCGACTCGGGCACCAACATCCGGGTGGTCGCGGAGAAGGTGAACGGCGCGATCGTGAAGCCGGGCGAGACGTTCTCGCTCAACGGCTACACCGGCCCGCGCGGCACCGCCCAGGGTTACGTCGACGCGGGCATCATCGAGAACGGCGCGCCGGGCCGCGCGGTCGGCGGCGGCATCTCGCAGTTCGCGACCACGCTGTACAACGCGGCCTACCACGCGGGCATGAAGGACGCGGGCCACAAGGAGCACAGCTACTGGATCTCGCGCTACCCGGCCGGCCGCGAGGCCACGGTGTTCATGGACGGCGCGGGCAACAGCCTGATCGACATCAAGTTCGCCAACCCGGACGACACGGGCATCGCGATCCAGACCATCTGGACGCCGTCCACGATCAAGATCGTCCTGTGGGGCACCAAGAACTACGACGTCTCGGGCTCCACCAGCGAGCAGACGGAATTCACCGACCCGAACGAGATCAAGAAGACGACCCAGCCGTGCGTGGCCAGTGCCGGCGCGCGGGGCTTCACCGTCACCGACACCCGGACCATCAAGGACCGCCGGACGGGCCAGTCCCGCTCGGAGACCCGCACGGTCCGCTACGACCCGTCGCCGAAGATCGTCTGCGAGGCACCCCCGCCCGCCGGCTAGCCGGCGGCACGCGAACCCCCGCACACCCACCGGTCCGGCTCGGGTTAGGGCTGGTCACGTTCGGGTAGTCACCCGTTCGTGAACGTGCATGAGGTGAGACGCCACCCGGCGGTGCAGGTCTTCGGCCGGGCGGGGATGGTGTGCTACGGGCTGGTGCACGTGTTGCTGGCCGTGTTGACCGCCCAGGTCGTGTTCGGCGACAGCGGCGAGCGGACCGACCAGAAGGGCGCGGTCGCGACGCTCGCGCAGACCGGGTTCGGGCCGGTGCTGCTCTGGGTCGTGGGAATCGGGTTGTTCGCGTTCGCCGCGTGGCAGCTCGTGATGGCCGTCTCCGGCTACCAGTGGGTGCCCGCCGGTCGCAAGCGGATCACCCGCCGGCTCGGGTCGGCGGGCCGCGCGATCACCGGGATCGCGATCGGCATCGCGGCCGTCGGCTACGCCGGCGGCAAGTCGCAGTCGGACTCCAACGAGCAACCGCAGTCGTGGACGGCGAAGGTGCTCGCGCTGCCGTGGGGGCAGGTCCTGGTCGGCATCGTGGCACTGGCCGTCATCGCGCTCGGTGTCGTCATCGCCCGCAAGGGCGTGAAGAAGGCGTTCGAGGACGACCTCGACATGTCCGACCTGCCCGTCGCCACCCGGAAGTGGGTCGAGCGGCTGGGCCGGATCGGGTGGATCGGCAAGGGCATCTCCTACGCCCTGATCGGTATCCTGGTCGGGTTCGCGGCGATCAACGCCGACCCGTCCCAGTCCGGCGGTCTGGACAAGGCGCTGCACACGCTGGCCGCACAGCCGTACGGCGTGGTCCTGCTGGCCGTGATCGCGTTGGGGTTCCTGGGTTTCGGCGCGTACTGCTTCGCCGCCGCCCGCGCGCACAAGGTGTGACGTGAAGCCGAAGGGCGGCACCCCCGACCGGGGGGTGCCGCCCTTCGCGCTGTCCGGTCAGAACGCGGCTTCGTCCACGTCCATCAGCGAGTTGTCCGTGGTCTCCGCGATCTTCCGGCGCGCCGAGAGCTCCGGCAGCACGGACCTGGCGAAGAACGACGCCACGGCCACCTTGCCCTCGTAGAAGGCCTTGTCCCGGGCGGACACCGGGCCGTCGAGCTTGGCCAGCGCCACCTCGGCCTGGCGCAGCAGCAGCCAGCCCACCAGCACGTCGCCCGCCGTCATCAGCAGCCGGACGGAGTTCTGGCCGACCTTGTACAGGTTGCGGACGTCCTCCTGCGACGTGGTCAGGTAGCCGACCAGCGCGCCGAGCATCCCCTGGAGGTCCTCCAGGCCCTGCTTGAGCAGCGCCCGCTCCTCCTTGAGCCGCCCGTTGCCGCCCTCGTTGTCGAGGAACGCCTGGATCTCGCCGCTCAGGAACCCGAGCGCCTGGCCCTTGTCCCGGATGATCTTGCGGAAGAAGAAGTCCAGCGACTGGATCGCGGTCGTGCCCTCGTACAGCGAGTCGATCTTGGAGTCCCGGATGTACTGCTCGACCGGGTACTCCTGGAGGAAGCCCGAGCCGCCCAGGGTCTGCAACGACTGCGCGAGCTGCTCGTAGGCCCGCTCCGAGCCGACGCCCTTGACGATCGGCAGCAGCAGGTCGTTGACCTTCTCGGCCAGCTCCCTGCCCTCGCCGCCCAGGGCGATCCGGTCCTGGAACGTCGCCGTGTACAGGTACACCGCGCGCAGGCCCTCGGCGTACGCCTTCTGGAGCATCAGCGAACGTCGCACGTCCGGGTGGTGGGTGATGGTCACGCGGGGCGCGGTCTTGTCCGTCATCCGGGTCAGGTCGGCGCTCTGCACCCGCTCCTTGGCGTAGGCCAGCGCGTTCAGGTAGCCGGTGGACAGGGTGCCGATGGCCTTGGTGCCGACCATCATCCGGGCGTACTCGATGACCTGGAACATCTGCGCGATGCCGTCGTGCACCTCGCCCAGCAGCCATCCCCGGGCGGGCACGCCGTGCTGGCCGAAGGTGAGCTCGCAGGTCGTGGAGACCTTGAGGCCCATCTTGTGCTCGACGTTGGTGACGAAAGCGCCGTTGCGCTCGCCGGTCGACTCGCCGGTCTCGGGGTCGAAGTGCCACTTGGGCACCAGGAACAGCGACAGGCCCTTGGTGCCGGGCCGCGCCTCGATGCCGGGGCCCTCGGGCCGGGCCAGCACCATGTGCATGATGTTCTCGGTCAGGTCCTGGTCACCCGAGGTGATGAACCGCTTCACCCCGTCGAGATGCCACGAGCCGTCCTCCTGGAGCACGGCCCTGGTGCGGCCCGCGCCCACGTCGGAGCCGGCGTCGGGCTCGGTGAGCACCATGGTGGCACCCCAGCCGCGCTCGATCATCAGCTCGGCCCACTTCTGCTGCGCCTCGGTGCCGTTGCGGTGGACGACCGTCGCGAAGCTGGGGCCCGCCAGGTACATGTAGACGGCCGGGTTCGCGCCCAGGATCAGCTCGGACGCCGCCCACTGCACCGAGGGCGGGATGCCGAAGCCGCCCAGCTCGACGGGCAGGGACAGGCGGTACCACTCGCCGTCCCACAGGGCCCGGTAGGACCGCTTGAAGGACTCGGGCAGCGTGGCCGAGTGCGTCTTCGGGTCGAACACCGGCGGGTTGCGGTCGGCGTCGGCGAAGGACTCGGCCAGCGGACCCACGGCGAGGTTGTTCAGCTCGGCGAGCACGCCGCGCGCGGTGTCCTCGTCCGCCTGCTCGAACGGCCCCGTGCCGAGGTGGTCCTGCACGTTGAAGACCTCGAACAGGTTGAATTCGAGGTCCCGGACGTTGCTCTTGTAGTGACCCATCTCGTCTCACTCCATGAAGGTCGGGGCTGTCCCCTACTGACCGGTAACAACAGGGTATTACCTGTCAGTAACCCGGGCAAGGGCGACTACCCCGTTGTGGCGCACCAGACGAGATCACGTCATGTTGCCGCTGAGGAGTCCTGCCTGGTAGGCGAGCGAAACGGCGTGCGTGCGGTCCCGCGCGCGGAGTTTGCGCAGGATGTTCTTCACGTGCGTCCGGACGGTCTCCACCGAGACGTACAGCTCGTTGGCCACGGCCTGGTTCTCCAGGCCGTCCGCGATGAGCTGGAGAACCTCGTACTCGCGCCGGGACAGCGCGCGGCGCGACCCGGCCTCGGCGGTCGGCGTGAAACCGGCGGCCAGCGGCGCGAGCGTCGGGTCCAGGTACATCCGCTCCTGGTGGCCGCGCACGATCGCCTGGAGCACCTCGCCGACCTCGCCGGCCCGGGGCACCATCCCGCGCACCCCCGCCGCCAGCGCGGTGCGCACGTACTTCGCGGTCCGGTGCGGCTCGCGGACCAGGGAGATCACCAGCAGTTGCGGGTCGTTGCCGACCAGCAGCGTCGCCAGGTGACCCTGCGGGTCGAGCACCGAGTCGACCAGCAGCACGTCCGGCCGCAGTCGTTCGTGCAGGCGGACGGCCGTGTTCAGGTGCCCGGTCGAGCCGAGCCAGTGCAGCCCCGGCGTTCGCCGCACGACGGCCGCGAGGCCCTCGCGGAACAGCGGGATGGGGTCCACCAGCGCGATTCCCGGCCCCGAGGCATGCCGACCTGCGCCCACCGGGGACGACGGACGCGCGTTGACACCGGTTCGCATGTGGGTAGGAGTCGCGAAACGCCTGGACGTGACGGAGGTTCACGGAAAAAACTTCAGGCGGGGCCGTGCGACGGGTCCGGGCCGTGCTCGCGTCCGACAGGGGCCTGCGCGGGACCGGGGACCGGGTAGTACTGTGTGTACTAATGATTAGTACACAAACTTTCGAGGGCGACCCGCTGTCCCTGGACCGGCAGGTCTGCTTCGCGCTCTCCGTCGCGTCCAGGAACGTGGTGGCCCTCTACCGGCCGCTGCTCGAACCCCTGGGACTCACCCACCCGCAGTACCTGGTCATGCTGGCGCTGTGGGGCGGTGAACCGCTGTCGGTGAAGGAGCTCGGCCGACTGCTCGCGCTGGAGCCGGCGACGCTGTCGCCACTGCTCAAGCGCCTGGAGTCGATCGGCTACGTGACGCGCGGGCGGGCGTCGTCGGACGAGCGGCAGTTGGCCGTGGCGCTGACCGAGGAAGGTGCGGCGTTGCGCGACCGCGCGTTGGCCATCCCACCGGCCGTGGTCGAGCGGCTGGGCATGACGTTGGCCGAGCTGGCCGACCTGCACCGGGTGCTGACCCGGGTGATCGGGGCGACCTCATGACCACGCCACCGGTGCTGCTGCGCGCCTGGTACCTGGTCGGGGGACGGCTGCCGGTGAAGTACCGCGAGTGGGTGTTCCGGCAGGCGACCAAGCCGACGTGGCTGGTGTGGTTCGTGGTGCGGGCGCTGGTCCAGGTCCTGCCGCTGACCGTGGTGATCACCCTGGGCCTGGTCTGGGGCCTGGGCTCCCCGTTCCCGCTGGCCGTCGCGTGCGGCTCGTTGGGGTTGGTGGTCGGGGTGTACTTCGCGGTGTCGTACGCGATCGAGTCCACCGACCACCGGATGACGAAGTACGGCTACCCGAGGGCAGCGGCCAGCACGTTCCGGAAGGAGCAGAACACCGACACCGACCGCGAGCGCGCGCGCCGGTACGACGAGGTGTGGCGGCAACAGGGCTGAGCGCGGAACCTCCGCCGCCCACTGCCCCACTACGGGGAGCGGTCTCTCGCGGGCAGGGCGAGCTTCAGGGTGCGCAGCAGCTCAAGCGCGTGCTTGCGCCCTTCCTTGTCCGCCTTCAACGACCACAGCGCCACAACTGCAACGAGAACAGCGCGCAGGAGAAGCAGGACGAGAGCGGTAACCGCGCCAGCGCCGCCGAGTTGAGCCAGCAGACCGATCATCCGAGCCACCTCCGGACACACTTCACCTGTCGTACGACAGGCTGTTTGTGTCGGACTAGCTCATTCGGTCTACTCCCTTCGGCGGGCTCTCGGCACTACGACAGATGTGTGGTGCCGGGGGTGCAAGTGTCCGGTTGTCGCATACGGTTGTCAATGGTCGCCAAGCTGGCTTGGACGAGGACGAGGACGATGCGCCGCGTCTGTTCGCTGTCGGTCTGGGAGTGGCACTCGAGGGGCACGACCTGTCCATCCTGCGGCCAGTTCGATGCGTGCAAGGTCAGTGGCGCTGCCGCCATCGAGCTTGCAGCACGGGAGTGCGGACCTCCGCAGCAAAGTCGGGAACGACCTTGGCCAAGCGGTCCAGGAACTTCTCCGGTGTGACTTCCGGCTTGTTGTACGCGCTGATCTGATCGTTGATGCACTCGACTGTGCGGTCGGGGTAGAGGTCGAACTGGTCGAGCAGGAAATCGTCAGGGTGCACGGCGTCCAGGTCGTACGGTGTCAATGCCGCAGCGGGGAAATCGTCGGTGTTGGCAGTCACGATCACAGCGGCACCGCCATACGCGGCGGCAGCGAGCACGTGCCGGTCCTTCGGGTCGTTGGTCATCACGTCGGTCAGGGATTCGTAGCCGGTCACCAGCGCGTCGGGAAACACCTGGCGGATGGTGTCGACGAACCGCCGGGCGCTCTCCGGCGTGCGATGTCCCACTCGGGGCAGATTGCGCTCGACCTCGTCGAGCACTTCGTCAGACCAGAGTGGACGGTAGGTATCCGCCTCCGCCAACCTCAGCAGAAGGTCTGCCAGGCGGTAGGGGATGAGCACGCAAGCGTCCAGGAGCGCGGGAAAGGGCACTAGCGGGTCCGGGGCAACTGATCTACAGCGTCGTAGGAGCCGTCTTCGGCAGCTTCACGCGCCAGCTCGTCGAGGGCGGAGCGGCGACGGACCCGGGCACGCTCCTGGTAGTCCACCAGCTCGGCCAACCGGACCCGTCGGTGGCGACCGCGCATCTCGAACGGGATCTCTCCGCCTTCCAGGAGCTTCACCAACGTGGGGCGCGAGACGTTGAGGATGTCTGCGGCCTGCTGCGTGGTGAGCTGGGTCGTGTGCGGGGCGATCGTGATCGCGAGCCCGTTCGACAGGGCTTCGACCACCTCGCGCAGTGCGGCGAACACCTCGCCGGGCAACTTGATCTCCGTGCCGTCCGGACCGACGAGCCTGGTGTGGCCGTGCAGAGCCTCGGCCGCGTGCGCCAAGTCCCTCTGGCTGCCACCAGGGGGCAACAGGGTGTGGTGCCGGAGCGCTGTCGTCATCGTCGTCCCTTTCGGTTCTCGGACCTGTCACATCCTATCCGAAAAAAACGAAAGCGGTGTGTCGCCCTGGCGCACCTGGTGCCGACGCGTCGCGGCAGGTTGACGACCTGCGCCACCGAACCGCTCGACACCGGCCAAGTCGTACCTTTCGCAACAAGAACCACCAATGGCCTGTGGTTGCCCTCGTGGAGGTCGGCGGGATGCCACGAACCCCGGTCCCCGCTGGTTCGTGAGCTGTCGACGGCTCCCGGTCGTCCTCCTGGCCTGCCCGTCCGGCAAGGACATGTTCTTGAGCCTGCGGACGCCGTGGGGTCGTTGGCGAACTGCTCCTCGCCCGCTGTGGGCGGCTTGGAGAGGGCCGGATAGAGACCTCACGGTGGGGATGCTGCACGGCTCGCCAGCGGCCTCGCAGGGCCGCCTTGACCAAGAAAAACTCAACACGCTTACAGCGCGTGGCCGAACTCGGCGTAGATGGCGTGGCCGGCTTCGGCGGCCTTCACTGCCAGGCCGAGCCTGCGGTACAGCGACGGGTAGATGAACGGCTGTGCCTCGGTGAGCAGCAGGAACTTCAGGCCGGTCAGCTCCTCGTCGTGGGTGCGAAGCGTCGCGGCTTGCTCGGCCGTGAGAAATCCCCCGTCGAACACGAACTGGTGACTGTCTCGCCAGGCTCCGCTGCGGGGCAGCCAGTCCACCACCAAGAGCGCACCGATGTGGATGCCCTGGCCGATCTCTTCGATCACCTCACGTCGGCACGCGGCCTTCGGGGATTCGTCGGCGTCCGCCATCCCTCCGGGGATGTCCAACACGGGCTTGTAGCGGGGCGTCACGAACAGGATGCGACCCTGCGCGTCCCTGATCAGCGCACCACCTGCCGACCCCTTGGCCGGGATGCGGCCGGCGATGCCGGGGTCGAACTCGACCTCAGGCGGGCCTTCGAGCTCCACGGCAGCGGCGAACGTCCCGGTGTCCAGGCACGCGTTCGGGGTAGGGTCGGACTCCAAGGTTCGCCTCATTCCGACGGCAGATCACGTGCTCCGGTCAGGAACAACCGGATCGGCGGTGCTCCTCCGTGTTCGGCGAAGTCCCGGCGCAGGTTGCGGGGCCGAACTGTAGACGCCTCGCCCTACGTGCATGGCCGACTCGGTCTGGACGGCTGCGACGTGCGTCTCGGTGTAGCTCCCGCCAGGCGCACGCCTGCTGCGGACGTCCGAGGTGCATGAGTTTGCGAACGCTGCGGGGCAAGGGCATCTTGAACCAGTTGCGAACCTTGTTGGCCAACCGCACCTGGACAGCAGGATGACGCTCTGGTCCGATCACCACGAAGGCCCAGGCGAGACTGGAGAACCGGTGCTGAGCTGGGACTTCGCGCTACGGGCGGCTGGCGGGAATCGAACCGCCGCTACAGCGTGGGAATCCTGGGAGGTGTCACCGCAGGGGTCTGTCGCGATCAGGAACCGGGGCGGCGTGAGCCGATCAGGTCGGCGGGGTCGACCGTCACGGTCATCCCACCGGGGACATCCGCCGTCCCGGCGGCACCTGCTCGGAGCGTCGCCACCTCCACGTACACGTCCTGGTCCAACCGGTAGCAGTAGATGATCGGACCATCCGCGCCTCCGATTTCGACCCGCCAGAAGGCGGGGACCCCCGCTGCGGCGAACGCGGCAGGCTTCTCCAGCCGATCGCGACGTGCCGTGGACGGGCTGACCACCTCGACCGCGAGCGCGACCAATTCGACGGCGACCGTGGTTGTCTCCACCAACTCCGTGCAGACAACCAGGTCCGGGATGTAGCCCAGCCCTGGTGCGATGCGCACGCCGACCGCTGTCACAGCCTCCATGCCGCCGTCCGCGACCGCGTCATCCAGCAGTCGGCACAGCCGATCCGCGACACGTTGGTGGGCCACGGCTGGGGCGGCGTTCACCACGAACCGCCCGTCGACCAGTTCGACGCGGTGGCCTTCCGCAGGCTCAAGGCGCTCCCAATCGTCCAACGTGTAGCCGGCCAAGCGGCGTGCACTGGTCATGGTCTCGGCCTCCGGGACACGGCTGGACGACGCACGTTGAGGAGGACCCGTCGACCTGCGTTGTGGATCATACCGAGCAGGTCCCGCTCCGGCGGGACGGCGTATCCCGCTCGACTCCGTCATCAGGGCGGATCACCCCCGCTCGCGCGGGGAAGACTGCACATAACCGTATCCCAGTCGGGGGTCGGGAGTCGTGCGATGTGCGCGACGCTGCCGTCACCGGGGCGCTCTCAGCCCGCGAAAGGTGTCAGCTCGCGCGCGGGACACGGCGAAGGCCCAGGTCGTTGACTCTGACCTGGGCCTTCGTGTGCTGAGCGGGTGACGGGAATCGAACCCGCCTCTACAGCTTGGGAAGCTGTCGTTCTACCAATGAACTACACCCGCCTGCGGTGCGGGTCCGATCATACACATAGGCTGTGGTCGTGTTGTTGAGTGACCGCGATCTACGCAAAGAGGTCGACTCGGGTCGCCTCGTGCTGGAGCCGTTCGACGACGTCATGGTGCAGCCGTCCAGCATCGACGTCCGACTCGACCGGTACTTCCGGGTGTTCAACAACACCCGGTACACGCACATCGACCCGGCGATGCAGCAGGACGACCTGACCTCCGTCGTCGAGCCGGAGGACGGCGAGCCGTTCGTGCTGCACCCCGGGGAGTTCGTGCTCGGGTCCACGTTCGAGCTGGTCGCGCTGCCGGACGACCTGGCCGGGCGGTTGGAGGGCAAGTCCTCGCTCGGGCGGCTCGGGTTGCTCACGCACTCGACCGCCGGGTTCATCGACCCTGGGTTCTCCGGGCACATCACGCTCGAACTCTCGAACGTGGCCAACCTGCCGATCACGCTCTGGCCCGGCATGAAGATCGGCCAGCTCTGCCTGTTCCGCCTCAGCTCGGCGGCCGAGTTCCCGTACGGCTCCGCGCAGGCCGGGTCCCGCTACCAGGGGCAGCGCGGGCCGACGCCCTCGCGCGCCTACCTGAACTTCCACCGGTCCGACACGCGGCGCTAGAACACGTCGCCGTACCTGGCCAGGACGCGGTCGCGCAGCGCCTGATCGGTCCTGGGCACGGGCTCCAGGAATACCTCGTCCAGGTCCGACCACCTGGCCCTGAGCTCGCCGTCGATCCGCACGCACGCCCGCTCCAGGTCGGCCGCCGACAGGGCGTCGTCGAAGTCGAGCCGCGCGCACAGCAGCACCCGGTCCGTGCCGACGGCCATCGTCAGCAGGTCGACCACCTGCTCCACCTCGGGCACGTCGCGCAGGTAGTCCCACACCGCCTTGACGAGCTGCGGGTCCGCCTGGCGGCCGATCAGCAGGCCCCGGTTCGTGCCCGCGAGCACGTACGCGCAGAACGCCAGCAGCACACCGATCAGCAGCGACGCCACGCCGTCCCACACCGACGACCCCGTCACGTGGTGCAGGCCCAGGCCGCCGAACGCCAGCAGCAGGCCCACCAGTGCGGCCGAGTCCTCGAAGAACACCGTCTTCACGGTCGGGTCGTCGGACACCCGCAGGAACGCGACCACCGACCGGCCTTCCTGCCGGGCCCCGCGCCGCACCTGCCGGAACGCCTGCGCGAACGACACCGACTCCAGCGCGAACGCGATCGCCAGCACCACGTACCCGACGCCGGGGCTGGTCTGCTCGGTCGGTTCGCCGAACACTGTGTGCACGCCTTCGTAGAACGCGAACACCGCGCCCGACACGAAGATCGACACGGCGGCGAGCAGCGACCAGAAGTACCGGTCCTTCCCGTACCCGAACGGGTGACGGCGGTCCGCGGGGCGCTCGGACCTGCGCAGGGCGGTGAGCAGGAGGCCCTCGGTGAACGTGTCGGCTACGGAGTGCCCGGCCTCGGCGAGCATCGCGGCCGAGCCGGTGATCACGCCGGCGATGGCCTTCATGATCGCGATGGCCAGGTTCACCGCCAGGGCGAGCAGCACGGTCAGCGTGCTCTCCCCGCCCTTGGACGCCTCGGCTGCGGACGTCCCCGCAGCGCCCGTGGAAGTCATGGCTCGACCGTAGGTCCACGGGCGGCCACGCGCGCGCCGCGAGTCCGGCCCGGATCTTGAAACATCACCTGAAGGGTGACCGACAGGTCCGCACACGGCGATTTCCGGGGGATGACAGGTGAAGAACGCTCCACGGGCGGTTGCGTGCGCGGTGGTCCTCGCGGTGGTGCTGCCCGGCTCGGCCCAAGCGCGGGAACCGGGGCCGGCGGGGACGGTTCCGGTCACCGGGGTGGTGTGGTTCGACCGGAACGCGAACGGGGTCGTGGACGAGGGGGAACCGCCGCTGGCGAACGGGCGGGCGGTGCGCGTGTTCAACGGGGTGACCAAGGAGTTCATCGGCGAGTTCGGCACGGACGGCACCGGGCGCTACCGGGCGGACGTGCCGGGCATCCCGCCGGCGATCTACAACCACAACACCGACGTGTACCGGGCGACCACGGCTCCGTCCTTCTCCCCGGGCACGCCCGGCGCGTCCGAGCACCTGCTCCTGGTCGACCCGGAGACCGGGCACGACGTGCGCGCCTTCCGCGAGATCACCGTCGCGGGCGGGCAGGACGTGCGGGTGGACGCGCGCTACTTCGAAGCCGTCCACGATGCTGCGGCGGGCCCGCTCGTGGTCACGCCGGACGGTCCGGCGCGGCTCGGTGACGTGCTGGACGTCGTGGTGCCGCTGGAGAACCGGGGCAACGCACCGCTGCGGATCGGACTGGAACCGGTGTCCCGGCTGGAGGTCACGGGGGTCGCGGGCGCGGTGCCGTGGCGGGGGATCTGGCGCACCGCCGACGACGTCCCCGCCGGCGGGCGGGTCGCGGCGACGGTCACCGTGCGGCTGTCCGAACCGCTGGACGAGCTGCGCTTCCGCGTCGTCGTCGAGGAACCGGACCGGGACCGGGGCAATGACGAATCGGCGGCGAGGATCGTGGTGGTCGTGCCACCGACGAGCGCCACGAGCGCCACGAGCACGTCGGCCCCGAGAGGCACGTGGAGCACGACAGCCGCGACGACGGGGACGACGGGGATGACCGGGGTGGTGCCGGCGGAGGGCGGGCTGGCCGGGACGGGGGCGGCACCCGGGCTGGTGACGCTGATCGGCGGCCTGCTGGTGGGCGGTGGCGTGGTGCGCGGCGCGCAGACGTCGCACCTGACCCGTTCGGAGCACTGCCGCGACTAGCCTGCGCGCCATGGGCATTCTGGTGCACGTGCTGCTGACCGCGGTGGCGGTCTGGGTCTCCACGGTCATCCCGGGCATCGACCTCGGGGAGGGCTCGACGCCCGCCAAGATCGGCACGCTCCTCGGGGTGGCGCTGCTGTTCGGCCTGGTGAACGTGGTGGTCAAGCCGGTCGTGAAGTTCTTCGGCTGCGTCTTCTACCTCGTCACGCTCGGCCTGATCGGCCTGGTCGTGAACGGCCTGCTGTTCTGGCTCACCGGCTGGCTGGCGGACCGGCTCGGCCTGCCGTTCCAGGTCACCGGCTTCTGGCCCGCGTTCTTCGGCGCGATCATCGTGGCCCTGACGAGCTGGGCGTTGAACCTGGTCTACGACCGGATCACCGACGGCGACTGACCCGGGATCGACGAGGCCCCCACCGCGCGGCGGTGGGGGCCTCGGTCGTGGTCGGCGGCTCGGCGGCTCAGCGCGTCACCAGGTCAGCGGGTCACGCGTCGGCGGCTTCGGGTTCGGCGGTCGTCGCGCCGGGGCCCTGCTGCCCGCGTCGGACCGCGGTGAGCAGGAGTTGCGCCACGTCCACGACCTCGACGTGCGCGCCCGCCTTGCCCTCGTTCTGCCGGGCCGTCACGCCGTCGGTGAGCATCACCCGGCAGAACGGGCAGCCGGTGGCGATCTTCGACGGCGCGGTGCCCAGCGCCTCGTCCACGCGGTCGACGTTGATGCGCTTGCCGATCCGCTCCTCCATCCACATCCGCGCGCCGCCCGCGCCGCAGCACATGGAGCGGTCGCCGTGCCGGGGCATCTCGCGCAGCGTCGCGCCGGACGCGCCGACCAGTTCGCGCGGGGCCTCGTAGATCTTGTTGTGCCGGCCCAGGTAGCACGGGTCGTGGTAGGTCACGTCCTCGGCGATCTCGGCCACCGGCACCAGCCGGCGCTCGCGCACCAGGCGGTTGAGCAACTGGGTGTGGTGCACGACCTCGAACTGGCCGCCCACCTGCGGGTACTCGTTGGCCAGCGTGTTGAAGCAGTGCGCGCAGGTCACCACGATCTTGCGGCGGCCCGGTGCGCGGCCCTCGAAGACCGTGTTGAGCACCTCGACGTTCTGCTGGGCCAGCATCTGGAACAGGAACTCGTTGCCCGCGCGCCGCGCCGGGTCGCCGGTGCAGGTCTCCTCCGGGCCGAGCACGGTGTAGGAGACGTCCGCGGTGTGCAGGAGTTCGGCCACCGCGCGGGTGGTCTTCTTCGCCCGGTCCTCGAACGCGCCCGCGCAGCCGACCCAGAACAGGTACTCGGCGTCGCCGAGCTCGCCGTCGAACACCGGCACCGCGAAGTCCAGGCCGTCGGTCCACGCCAGGCGGTCCTTGGCGTTCTGGCCCCACGGGTTGCCCTTGTTCTCCAGGTTCTTGAACATGCCGCCCAGCTCGGACGGGAAGTTGGACTCGATCAGCACCTGGTAGCGGCGCATGTCGACGATGTGGTCGACGTGCTCGATGTCCACCGGGCACTGCTCGACGCACGCGCCGCACGTGGTGCAGGACCACAGCACCTCGGGGTCGATGACGCCCAGTTCGGCCGCGCCGCCGACCAGCGGGCGCTCGGCCTCGGCCAGCGCCAGCACGTCGACGGCCTCCAGGCGCTTCTGGTAGTCCTCGTACTTGTCGCCGGTCAGGCCGACCTCGTCGCCGGCCACGTCCTTGCTGCCGCCGGCCAGCAGGTAGGGGGCCTTGGCGAAGGCGTGGTCGCGGAGCTGGGTGATGAGCAGCTTGGGGGACAGCGGCTTGCCGGTGTTCCACGCCGGGCACTGGGACTGGCAGCGACCGCACTCGGTGCAGGTGCTGAAGTCCAGCCACCCCTTCCAGGTGAAGTCCTCCACCTTGCCGACGCCGAAGGTGTCCTCGTCCGGGTCGGCCTCCTCCAGGTCGAGAACCTCGCCGTCGCTCATCATCGGCCGCAGCGCGCCGAGCGCGACGCCGCCGTCGTCCTCGCGCTTGAAGTAGATGTTGAAGAACGCGCTGAACCGGTGCCAGGCGATGCCCATGGTCAGGTTCTTGCCGACCACGATCAGCCAGAGCATGCCGGACAGCAGCTTGAGCACGGCCATGACCGACACCCAGTCGGGGTTGTCGGGCAGCACGTGGCTCAGCGGCAGCGTCACGAAGGACGACCACAGCGGCATGTCCTCCAGGCCGGAGGAGAGCTTGAACGCCTTCACCCCGAGGATGCCGAGGCCCTCGACGATCACGACCGCTTCGACGAAGTAGGCGGACTTGAAGCTGGACCCCGCGAACCGGGACAGCCGGTCGGCGCGGCGCGGGTGATTGAGCTGGCGGATGACCGCGAGGGCCACGCCGCCGGCCACGGTGCCGATGCCGAGCAGCTCGACCAGCAGCGCCCACGCGGGCCACTCGCCGATGACCGGCCAGTGGAACGCCGGGTCGAAGACCTCGCCGTAGGCCTCGAACAGCACCGCGGAGCCGATCAGGAAGCCCCACATCACCATCCAGTGCCAGGGCGCGACCTTGCGCAGCTTGGCCATCCGGGTGTGCGCGACGAACTCCACGAGGAGGGTGCGCAGCCGGGGCCCGACCGGGCCGTTGCGGGTGGCGTCGGGTCGGCCCAGCCGGATGATCTTGATCATCCGGACCACGCCGGCCACGAACAGACCCCAGGCGAACAGGCTGACGGCGACGCCGACGGCGCCGAGGGTGAGCTGGAGGGCTCCCATGTGGTGGCGGCCTTTCTCGTCCGGTCTCCTGGCTGGGCACATTACGCCCGACTACTCGTGGGTAACGACCTGGGCGTGGCCGATCACATAAACTAGTGGGACACCTGTTCAACTAGTTGGAGGCTCACCGGTGGTGTACCTGCTGCTCGCGCTGGCGATCGCCGGGGAGGTCGCGGCGACCGTCTCGCTCAAGCTCTCCGAGGGCTTCACCAAGCCGTGGCCGGTCGTGGTGGTGGTCGTCGGCTACCTCGTCGCGTTCACCTGCCTCGGGTTCGTGCTCAAGCTCGGCATGCCGATCGGCGTGGCCTACGCGATCTGGTGCGCCTTCGGGATCGCCGCCGTCGCGACCATCGGCGTGGTGCTGTTCGGCGAGCCGGTCAACCCGCTGGTGGTCGGCGGGCTGGTGCTGGTCGTGCTGGGCGTCGTGGCGATCGAGCTGGGCAGTGGCCAGACCGCCGGCTGACGGCCGGCGGGCGCGCGGCGAGCGCCGCCGGCGGGAACTGCTCGCGGCGACGCTGCGGGTGATCGAGCGCGACGGCGTGTCCGGCGTGTCGCACCGGTCCGTCGCACGGGAAGCGGACGTGCCGGTGTCGTCGTCCACCTACTACTACGCGACCCTGGACGACCTGCTGATCGCCACGCTCACCTGGTCCGCGCGCGAGATGGCGCTCGGGTTCGGCGCGGTGAAGCCCACGCCGGGCTCGGTGGCCCGGTTCCTGGCCGAGGCGGTCGGGCCGAACCGGGGGCGCACGCTCGCCGAGTACGAGCTCTACCTCCTCGCCGCCCGGCGGCCGGAGCTGCGCCCGGCGGCGCGGCGGTGGATCACGCTGCTGTCGTCGGTGTTCGGCACCATGCAGCCGGCCGCGTTCCTCGGGTTCGCGGCGGCGCTGGACGGGCTGCTGATCCAGGGTCTCATCGCGGATTTCCCCCCAACGGCCGAACAGATGGAACCGGTCGTGTCCCTTCTGATGCCTCCGCGATGACCTTCACGCGGGACACTGGGCGCATGAGGTTCGCCGGACGTGAGTCGTGGCAGGTGTCGCACGGGACGAATCAGTCGGTCAACACCGCGCTCTTCCTCCGGGACACGCTGGCGCTGTCGGTCGACACCGTGCCGGAGCTGCCCGGCCTGGACCCGTCGGTGCCGGTGCTCGTGCCGGCCGGCGTGGACCGGGCCGGCGCGACCGAGGAGTGGCTCGGGTGGTGGGCCGACGTGCTCGACCACGCGCGGACCGAGCAGGCGTCCCCGACGCCGGTCGACCCGGACGGGTCGTCGCTGGCGATCCGGCCGTGCCTGCGCGCGGCGGTGATCGCGCTGCGCGGTGCCGCGTCGGAGTACGGGCGGCGGCACGCCGGCCGGTCGCCGGGCGCGCTGCCGATCGGCGAGGTGGTGCGCGGCGTGGAGAGCCGGATCGGGCGGTACGTGAAGCCGTTCCGGCTGGCGATCACCGTGGTCCCGGTGCAGGGCCTGGTGTGGGAGCGGATGACGGAGTCGCACGTCATCGCGTCCGACCGCTTCCTCGACGACCCGGCCCGGTGCGCGCCCGCGCTGCGGACCGTGGTCGAAGCCCTGGCCTGACGCCCGGAGCGGGACCCCGCGCCCGCGCTCGACCCGGCGCGGTACGGCCCGCGACCGGCCGCCCGCTGACGAACGGGGTAGGGACAGCCCCCGTATCCGGCCGGGGGCTTCCCCCGTGGGCCTGGTAGCCCCTGCGCCCCTAGCTTTAGCGCAATGACCTTGATGCCTGAGGGGGCAGTGGTGGTGAAGCGGATCGCGTTGGTGTCCGTCGCGGTGGTTCTCGTCGCGGGAGCGCTGTCTTCTTGCGTGCGGCTCGTGCAGAACAACTTCAGCGACACGTCGGACATCACCGAGAAGATCACCTCGGTGCGCGTCCAGAACGGTGCGGGCGACGTCTCGGTGCGCGGCGCGGAGGGCACGAACGCCACCCGGGTGGTCCGGAAGGTCGACTACCCCAAGGACTCCGACAAGCCGACCGGCACGACGCACCGGATGGAGGGCGGGGTGCTCGTCCTGGACGGCTGCGGCAACCAGTGCACGGTCAGCTACGAGGTCACCGTGCCGACGAAGGACGTCGCGGTCGTCGGCGACAACAGCTCCGGTGACGTCACGCTCGAAGACGTCGCGAGCGTGGAGATCAGCCTCGGCTCGGGCAACGGCACCCTGCGCAAGGTCAGCGGCACCGTGCGGGTGGACAACAACTCCGGCGACGTGGTCGCGTCCGACGTCGCCGGCGAGTTCACCGGCAAGTTCGGCTCGGGCAACGCGCGGTTGACGAGGTTGAGCGGGCCGGTGCTGGTCGACGGCGACTCCGGCGACATCGAGGTGGAGCTGGCCGCGCCGCGGTCGGTGCGCGCCACCGCCGGGTCGGGCAACCTCACCGTGCAGGTGCCGAGGGGCGCGTACAAGCTCGACGCCGACTCGGGCAGCGGCGACAAGAACCTGGGCGACGTGAAGGACGACCCGACGGCCACCGTCGAGCTGGTGCTCCGCACGAAGAGCGGCGACCTGACGCTCCGGGCGGCCTAGGGGTTCTGCTCGTAGCCGGCGCGCAGCGCCGCCACCCCATCGGCCCCGGCCAGGCGACAGCACCACCCGTCGCCTGGCCGGGGCCGTCGGGCGTCCTGGCCGTCGTCCGGCGCGCCGTCGCCGGGCAGTGGCCCGGATCACGCCAGGACGGGAACACCAGGCGCTCGCCGGTCGTTGGACGAGGCAGAAAGATTGAGCCGGTTGGACTCAAGTCCGCCGGGCCTGGCAAACTTGAGCGGGTACCGCTCAATGCGGGGCACTCATACACGTACTACCAGGAGGAATCCCATGGCGCGAGCGGTCGGCATCGACCTGGGGACGACCAATTCCGTCGTCGCGGTTCTCGAAGGTGGCGAGCCGACGGTGATCGCCAACTCCGAGGGGTCGCGGACCACCCCGTCCATCGTCGCCTTCGCCAAGAACGGCGAGGTGCTCACCGGTCAGCCCGCCAAGAACCAGGCGGTGACCAACGTCGACCGGACGATCCGGTCGGTGAAGCGGCACGTCGGCACGAACTGGGCGACCGAGGAGATCGACGGCAAGAAGTACACGCCGCAGGAGATCAGCGCGCGTGTCCTGATGAAGCTCAAGCGCGACGCCGAGGCGTACCTGGGCGAGGAGATCACCGACGCGGTGATCACCGTCCCGGCCTACTTCGAGGACGCGCAGCGGCAGGCCACCAAGGAGGCCGGCCAGATCGCGGGCCTCAACGTGCTCCGCATCGTCAACGAGCCCACCTCCGCCGCCCTGGCCTACGGTCTGGACAAGGGCGAGAAGGAGCAGACCATCCTGGTCTTCGACCTCGGTGGCGGCACGTTCGACGTCTCGCTGCTGGAGCTCGGCGACGGCGTGGTCGAGGTGCGCGCCACCTCCGGTGACAACCACCTGGGCGGCGACGACTGGGACCAGCGCATCGTCGACTGGCTGGTCGAGCGCTTCAAGCAGTCCAGCGGCATCGACCTGACCAAGGACAAGATGGCGCTCCAGCGGATTCGCGAGGCCGCGGAGAAGGCGAAGATCGAGCTGTCCAGCTCGAACAACGCCACCATCAACCTGCCCTACATCACGGTCGACGCGGACAAGAACCCGCTGTTCCTGGACGAGACGCTGTCCCGCGCCGAGTTCCAGCGGATCACCAACGACCTGCTGGAGCGCACCCGCGCCCCGTTCAACAACGTGATCAAGGACGCCGGCATCTCGGTCGGCGACATCGACCACGTGGTGCTGGTCGGCGGTTCCACCCGGATGCCCGCCGTGGCCGAGCTGGTCAAGGAGCTCACCGGCGGTCGTGAGCCGAACAAGGGCGTGAACCCGGACGAGGTCGTCGCGGTCGGCGCGGCGCTCCAGGCCGGTGTGCTGAAGGGCGAGGTCAAGGACGTCCTGCTGCTCGACGTCACCCCGCTGTCCCTGGGCATCGAGACCAAGGGCGGCGTGATGACCAAGCTCATCGAGCGCAACACCACGATCCCGACCAAGCGGTCCGAGATCTTCACCACGGCCGACGACAACCAGCCGTCCGTGCAGATCCAGGTGTTCCAGGGCGAGCGCGACTTCGCGGCGGACAACAAGAAGCTCGGCATGTTCGAGCTGACCGGCCTGCCGCCCGCCCCGCGCGGCGTCCCGCAGATCGAGGTCACCTTCGACATCGACGCGAACGGCATCGTGCACGTGTCCGCCAAGGACATGGGCACCGGCAAGGAACAGCGGATGACGATCACCGGCGGCTCGGCGCTGCCGAAGGACGACATCGACCGGATGATCAAGGACGCCGAGGCGCACGCCGACGAGGACAAGCGCCGGCGCGACGAGGCCGAGGTCCGCAACCAGGCCGAGACGCTCGTCTACCAGACCGAGAAGGTCCTCAAGGAGAACGACGAGAAGATCCCGGCCGAGGTCAAGGACAAGGTCAAGGCCGCGCTGGAGGAGACGACCGAGGCCCTGAAGGGCACGGACATCGCCAAGATCCGGTCGGCGGTGGAGAAGCTGGCCACCGAGTCGCAGGCCATCGGCCAGTCCCTCTACGCCAACACCGGTGCCAACCCGGCGGCCGACGCCCCCTCGGGTGACGCGCCCGGCGCGCCCGGGGCCAAGGCCGACGACGTGGTGGACGCCGAGATCGTCGACGAGGACGAGGACAAGAAGAAGTGACGCAGCCGGAAGAGCAGCCGCACGCGGTGGTCCGGGACGACCACCGCATCGACCCGGAGACGGGCGAGGTGCGTCCTCCCGCCGAGGAGGGCGCACCGGCTCCCGCTTCCGACGAGACCGGTCCGGTCGGGGGTGGCGGCGAGCACGCCGTCTTCGAGGCCGAGGTGGTCGAACCCGGAGTGGTCGAACCCGGAGTGGTCGACCCGGGCGCGGCCGGGACCGACCCGGCCGTCGAGCTCAAGGCGCAGCTCGACGAGCGCACCGCCGACCTCCAGCGCCTGACCGCGGAGTACGCCAACTACCGCAAGCGCGTCGAGCGCGACCGGGAGGTGGTGGTCAGCACGGCCAAGGCGGGCGTCGCCGGCGAACTGCTGGGCGTGCTGGACGACATCGAGCGGGCGGGCGCGCACGGCGACCTGACCGGCGCGTTCAAGGCGGTGGCCGACAAGCTGGTCAGCGCCCTGGGCGGGACCGGGCTGGAGCCGTTCGGGCACGAGGGCGAGCCCTTCGACCCGTCGGTGCACGAGGCCGTGCAGCACGGCACGTCCCCGGACGTGACCGGGCCGACGGTGACCGCCGTGCTGCGTCGCGGCTACCGCTTCGGCGAGCGCGTGCTGCGGCCCGCGCTGGTCGCGGTGACCGACTACGAGGCGTCCGGCGATGCGCCGGCCGCAGAGTCGCAGCAGGACTGAGGGGGAGGGGGCGTCCGGTGAGTGCTCGGGATTGGATCGACAAGGACTTCTACCGGGAGCTGGGCGTCTCCTCCGACGCCTCGGCCGACGAGATCAAGAAGGCTTACCGGAAGTTGGCGCGGGAGCTCCACCCCGACGCCAACCCCGGTGACGCCAAGGCCGAGGCCCGGTTCAAGGCGGTGTCCGAGGCGTACGGCGTGCTCTCGGACACCGCGAAGCGCAAGCAGTACGACGAGGCCCGCCGCCTGTTCGCGGGCGGCGGTGGTTTTCCCGGCGGGTTCGGCCAGGGCGGCGGCTTCGACGTCGGCGACCTGTTCAACCGCCAGCAGCAGCAGGGCGGCACGGGCGGTGGCCTTGGCGACCTGCTCGGCGGCCTGTTCAACCGGCGCGGTGGCGGCCCCACGGCGTCGGCCACCCGGCCGCGCCGCGGCGAGGACGTCGAGACCGACGTCCGGATCGACTTCACCGAGGCGGTGAAGGGCGCGACCGTGCCGATGCGGCTGTCCAGCCCGGCGACCTGCGCCACGTGCGCCGGTTCCGGCGCGCGGCCGGGCACCTCGCCGCGCACCTGCCCGAACTGCGGCGGCGCGGGCCTGGTGACCCGCAACCAGGGCGCGTTCGCGTTCTCCGAGCCGTGCGCGGACTGCCGGGGCACCGGCCGGATCATCGACGACCCGTGCCCGGACTGCGCCGGCGAGGGGGTCAGCACCAAGACCCGCACGCTGACCATCCGGATTCCGGCGGGCGTGGACGACGGCCAGCGGATCCGGCTGGCCGCGCAGGGTGAGCCGGGGCGCAACAACGGGCCCAACGGCGACCTCTACGTGCGGGTGCACGTCAACCCGCACCCGCTGTTCGGGCGGTCGGGCAACAACCTGACCGTGACCGTGCCCGTGACGTTCCCCGAACTGGCGCTGGGCACGACGTTGACCGTGCCCACGCTGGAGGGCAAGGTGACCTTGAAGGTGGCCGCCGGCACGTCGTCGGGTCAGGTGCTGCGCGCCAAGGGCAAGGGCATCGCCAAGCGGGACGGGCAGGTCGGCGACCTGCTGATCACGTTGCAGGTGGCGGTGCCGAACAACATGGACGCCGCCGCGCGCGAGGCGCTGGAGGCGTACGCGTCGACAACCGCCCAGCACGACCCGAGGGCGGACCTCAACGCCTTGGTGGAGAAGAGGTCGACATGACGTTCCCGTTCCCACCGGGCACGGACGAAGACACCCCGTTCTTCGTCATCTCGGTGGCGGCGCAGCTCTCCGGTCTGCACGCGCAGACCTTGCGGTCCTACGACCGGATGGGCCTGGTGTCGCCGGGCCGCACGTCCGGCGGGGGCCGGCGGTACTCGATGCGCGACATCGTGGTGCTGCGCGAGGTGCAGCGCCTCTCCCAGGAGGAGGGCGTCAACCTCGCGGGCATCAAGCGGATCATCGAGCTGGAGCACGAGGTGGGCGCGCTGCGCGGTCACGTGGCCGAGCTGACCGAGCAGCTCGCGTCCGCGCTGGCCGCCGCCGAGCACGCCGCCGCGTCCGTGCACGCCTCACTGCGCCGCGACCTGGTCCCGGTGCGCCACGAGACCGCGCTCGTGGTCTGGAAGCCCAACCGCGCCCGCTGAACGGCACCACGGGGCCGTCCGCGCCCGCCAGGACCGCCGCAGGGCACCGCGCACGACCACCACGGCCCGCGCGGCGGAACTTCCCCCGGGCCCGCCCGCCACCGGCCCGCACGCCGGTCGGCGGAACCGCGTCAGTCCAGGGTGAACGGGTCGTACTTGATCCGGTCCAACGGCGTGCCGGCGACGAGCATCCGGGACACGGTGGCGCGGATCATCGCCGGCGAGCCGCAGACCAGCACGTCGCGCTCCTCCCACGCCCCGTAGCGGGTGACGACGTCGGCCAGGGTGCCCTGCTCGACGCCGCGCGCACCGGGGTCGGACTCCAGCACCGGCACGACGGTCAGCCACGGGTTGGTCGTCGCGAACCGCCGGAGGTTGTCCAGGTCGTACAGGTCCTCGCGGGTGCGACCGCCGACGAACAGGTGCACGCGGGGGTTCTCGCCCCACCGCGCCATCTCGTCGACGATCGCGTGCATCGGCGCGACGCCCGTGCCGCCGGCCACCATCAGCACGTCGTGACCGGCCTTCCGGTCGACGTGCAGGCGGCCCATCGGCGGCCCGATGCGCCACACGTCGCCCTGCTGGGTGTGCCCGACGACGGACCGGCTGACCCAGCCGCCCTCGACGGACCGGACGTGGAACTCGATGATGCCGTCGTCGCGCGGGGCGTTGGCGGGCGAGAAGTACCGCCACATCCGGGCCCGCTGCGGGGTCTCGACGCTCACGTACTGGCCGGCGCGGTACCCGATCGGGTGATCCGGCTGGAGTCGCACGACCGCCAGGTCCCAGCTCACCCGCTGGTGCTCCAGCACGGTCGCGTGCCAGTAGGCGGGACCGTCGTCGGCCGCCGCAGCCTCCTGCATGGCGCGCGCCATGATCGTGTACGCCTCGGCCCAGGCCATCTCGACCTGCGGCGTCCAGGTGGTGCCGGCGAACTTCTTCACGGCCGCGAGCAGCGCCGTGCCGACCGACTCGTAGTGGACGTTGACCACGCCGAACTTCCGGTGGTCGCGGCCCAACTGGCGCAGGAACGGGATCAGGTCGTCCGGGCGGTCCACCATCTGCACGACGTGGACCAGGGCCCGCAGCAGCCTGCTCCGCTGCACCTGCATGTTCGCGGGGAACATCTCACGGGTGGCCGGCGCGAGGCTGAACAGCATTCCGTAGAAGAACTTCGCGACTTCCTCGGAGCGCGGCTCCACGACCGCGAAGCTCTCCCGGATCATCCGCACCATCGCGGTGACACCCGGAGGAGGTTCTCGGTGAGGAGGGCTCGGGAAGGGGCTCAACACAGCGTTCGCAGTCATGGTCCGGGCGCAGTCTCCACGTTTCTGGCGGCACCAGCAAGGCGCTACGTCCTCGTCAAGCTTCCATCCCCGACGAGAGGAGGCTAACCCGTCAACTGCGCGGTTGACTCCTTGATGCCACCTTCGAGTGCACTGGGGTTACGCATTGTCACCATACGCTCCGACCATCGGATGAACCTGCCCGACGAGGTGTACCGGGTTCGCCGATTATCCCGCACGCGGCGGCGATGAGCTCGTGGAGCTGGGTTTTCCGGGCCGGTGCCCGCGCCGGCCGGTGGTGCGAGGCGGGCGTCTCACCCGGCCGGCGGCTGGTCATCCGCACCACTGCGGTGGGCCGCGATCACCTGTGGATTCACACCTGGGGATTGTGGACAACTGCCCCCGTGGTGTGGACAACCGAGTGCGACATGTGGGTGACCGGGTCAGGAGCCGGCGGCCCGTTCGGCTGCGCTGCGTTCCACGCAGAACTCGTTGCCCTCCGGATCGGCCAGCACGACCCAGCCGGTGCCGTCCGGGCGGCGCTGGTCGTCCACCTGGGTGGCCCCGAGGCCGAGCAGCCGCTCGACCTCGTCGTCCCGCGTGGAATCGGGCTGGAGGTCCAGGTGGACCCGGTTCTTGACCGCCTTGCCCCCCGGTACCCGGATGAAGAGCAGGCTCGGACCGGCCGGCAGTTCGACCAGCGCCTCCTCGTCCCCCGGCGCGTCGTCGGCGGAGACCGGCCGGCCGGTGACCCGGCTCCAGAACGTCGCCAGGGCGTAGGGGTCGAGGCAGTCGACGGTGATGTGGTGCACGAGTGAGCTCATGGCACGGATGGTGGCCCTCCGCAGGCGCGCCCGCACCGGGTTTTCCGGGGTGTGGTCCGGCGTCGCGGTCGTGTCACGCACGGTAGGACCTCGCGTCGGCCGAGGTCGGGCGTGGCCCACGACACACCGGATCGGCCGGGTTGAGCGGAACTGACTCAACTTTTCTGACGTTGAGCGGGATGGCGGCCGGTTTGCCAGGCTGGCCCCAGGCAGGGAACCACCGACCGAGGTGAGGAATGGACGCTTTCAACCCGACCACGAAGACGCAACAGGCCGTGTCGGCCGCGGTGCAGGCCGCGACGATCGCGGGCAACCCCGACGTGACCTCGGTCCACCTCCTCGGCGCGCTCCTCGCCCAGGGTGACGGTCTGACCGCGCCACTGCTGTCCGCCGTCGGCGCGGACCCCCGACGCGTGCACCAGGAACTCGAACAGCTCGCCCGCGCCCTCCCGGCGGCCAGCGGCTCCTCGGTGTCCGCACCCCAGCTCTCCCGCGACGCCGTCCGGGTGCTGGGCAAGGCCCAGGAGCTCGCCACCTCGATGGGCGACGAGTACGTCTCCACCGAGCACCTGCTGGTGGGCCTCGCCCAGCACGGCGGCCAGGTCGCCGACCTGCTCGGCGGGCACGGCGCGACCCCGGACGCGCTCAAGGAGGCGTTCGGCAAGGTTCGCGGTTCCGCCCGGGTCACCAGCCCCGACCCGGAGGGCACCTACAAGGCGCTGGAGAAGTTCGGCGTCGACCTCACCCAACGCGCGCGCAAGGGCGAGCTCGACCCGGTGATCGGCCGCAACACCGAGATCCGCCGGGTCGTCCAGGTGCTGTCCCGCCGCACCAAGAACAACCCGGTGCTGATCGGCGAGCCCGGCGTCGGCAAGACCGCGATCGTGGAGGGCCTGGCCCAGCGGATCATCGCGGGCGACGTCCCGGAGTCGCTGCGCGGCAAGCGCGTGGTCGCGCTCGACCTGGGCGCGATGGTGGCCGGCGCGAAGTACCGCGGCGAGTTCGAGGAGCGGCTCAAGGCCGTGCTCAAGGAGATCACCGATTCGGCCGGCCAGGTCATCACCTTCATCGACGAGCTGCACACCATCGTCGGCGCGGGCGCGACCGGCGAGTCCGCGATGGACGCGGGCAACATGATCAAGCCCATGCTCGCCCGCGGCGAGCTGCGGATGGTCGGCGCGACCACCCTGGACGAGTACCGCGAGCACATCGAGAAGGACGCCGCCCTGGAGCGGCGCTTCCAGCAGGTGCTGGTGGGCGAGCCGTCCGTGGCGGACACGATCGGCATCCTGCGCGGCCTCAAGGACCGCTACGAGGTGCACCACGGCGTGCGCATCACCGACGCCGCGCTGGTCGCCGCCGCCACGCTGTCCGACCGCTACATCACCGCCCGGTTCCTGCCGGACAAGGCCATCGACCTGGTGGACGAGTCGGCGTCCCGGCTGCGCATGGAGATCGACTCCCGCCCGGTCGAGATCGACGAGGTCGAGCGCGCCGTGCGCCGGCTGGAGATCGAGGAGATGGCGCTGGCCAAGGAGTCCGACGCGGCCTCCCGCGAGCGGCTGGCCGCGCTGCGCGCCGAACTGGCCGAGCAGCGCGAGGACCTGTCCGCGCTGACCGCCCGCTGGCAGAACGAGAAGGGCTCCATCGAGAAGGTCCGCGACCTCAAGGAGCAGTTGGAGCAGTTGCGCGGCGAGTCCGAGCGGGCCGAGCGCGACGGTGACCTCGGCCGGGCCGCCGAGCTGCGCTACGGCCGCATCCCGGCGTTGGAGAAGGAGCTGGAGGAGGCGACCCGCAGCACGCAGGACGCCGCCGTGATGCTCAAGGAGGAGGTCGGCCCGGACGACGTCGCGGACGTGGTCAGCGCGTGGACCGGCATCCCCGCCGGCCGCCTGCTGGAGGGCGAGACGGCCAAGCTGCTGCGCATGGAGGACGAGCTCGGCAAGCGGGTCGTCGGCCAGGAGGAAGCGGTGCGGGTGGTGTCCGACGCGGTGCGCCGGACCCGGGCCGGCGTCGCCGACCCGGACCGCCCGACGGGCAGCTTCCTGTTCCTCGGCCCGACCGGCGTCGGCAAGACCGAGCTGGCCAAGGCGCTGGCCGAGTTCCTGTTCGACGACGAGCGGGCGATGATCCGCATCGACATGTCCGAGTACTCGGAGAAGCACTCCGTCGCCCGGCTGGTCGGCGCGCCGCCCGGCTACGTCGGCTACGACCAGGGCGGCCAGCTCACCGAGAGCGTCCGCCGCCGGCCGTACAGCGTGGTGCTGCTCGACGAGGTGGAAAAAGCTCACCCGGACGTGTTCGACGTGCTGCTCCAGGTCCTGGACGACGGTCGGCTGACCGACGGCCAGGGGCGCACGGTCGACTTCCGCAACACGATCCTGGTGCTCACCTCGAACCTGGGGTCGCACGTCATCGCGGACGCCAACCTCGACGAGCGGCAGCGCACCGACGCGGTGATGTCGGTGGTGCGGTCCCACTTCAAGCCGGAGTTCCTCAACCGGCTGGACGACGTGGTCGTGTTCCGGTCGCTGGCCACCGAGGAGCTGACCTCGATCGTGGACATCCAGGTCAACCGGCTGGCCGAGCGGCTGGCGCAGCGCCGGCTGACGCTGGAGGTCACGCCGAGCGCCCGCGACTGGCTGGCCATCAACGGGTTCGACCCGGTCTACGGCGCGCGCCCGCTGCGGCGGCTGATCCAGTCCTCCATCGGCGACCAGCTCGCCAAGGAGCTGCTGGCCGGCGAGGTGCGCGACGGCGACGCGGTCCGGGTCGACGTGCTGGACGACCAGTCCGGGCTGATCGTCGGGAGGCTCTGAGCGCGGTGCACCCGTCCCGGACCGCCCCGCGCGGTCCGGGACGAGCCGTGACCTGGGACGACCCCGGCCGGCCCGGTTCGTCGGCGGCGGACCGGGAGAGCGGGGGCGGGCGGCGTCCCGGGTAACGGGTTGGGCCGATCATGCGAACGAGCCGTCAAGTGATCTTCGTTTGCCGGCCGCAGCCCGCTACCCTCGCACTCGTGGGTATACCGGCGTGGGTCTGGTTCACCGTCGCCGCGGTCGCGGGCGTGGCGGGGTTCGCTCTGCTGGCGACCGACCGGGCGCAGCGAACCGCGCGTAACCGCGAACGGCGTCGGTGGGCGGCGTTGCGCGGGTGGCAGTTCGAGGAGTCCGACCACGTGCTGCCCACGCGCTGGGTCAGCGGCGCGATCGCGTACTACGGCACCGGCGTGGCAAAGGACGTGGTGGCGGGCTCGACCTTCACCGCGGACGGCCGCCGCCAGGTCTACGTGCTCGACCACGAGACGAGCGGCAAGGTCAACTCGGTGCTGGTCGGCGTGCGCTGCCGGCGCGCGATCAGCGTGGTCGTGGAGCTGTGGCTGCCCAGCGTCCCGTTCCAGCGCGACCAGATGCCCGACCTGCTCGGCCCGGTGGGCTCGCGGTACGCGTTCGTCAGCGAGCTGCCCGCCGCCCGCAAGCTCATCACCCCGGACCTGGTCGACGCCGCCGAGGAGATCGGCGCGGACGTCACCGTGGTCTGGCTGGAGGACGACTGGGTGCTGGCGGCGGCACCGCCGAACTCCACCCCCGCCCGCCTGGAACGCCTGCTGCGCGACCTCGGGGAGCTGGCCGACGTGGTCGACCCGTTCGACGCCGACCCGGACGCCGAGACCGGCGGCGAGGTCCACCGCCCGCAGTTCGGCCGCAAGCCGTGACCCCGCCGCTCGCCCTCGTCACCGGTGCCACCGCGGGCATCGGGGCCGCGTTCGCCCGCCGGCTCGCCGCCGAGGGCCACGACCTGGTGCTGGTCGCGCGGACCGAGGACCGGCTGGAGGCCGAGGCCGAGCGCCTGCGGTCCCGGCACGGGGTCCGGGTCGAGGTGCTGCCCGCCGACCTGGCCACCGCCGAGGACCGGCTCGCGGTCGAGGAGGTCCTGGCCGACCGGCCGTTCGACCTGCTGGTCAACAACGCGGGCTTCGCCATCTCGGGCGAGTTCTTCGCCGCCGACGCCGCCGCGCTCCAGGGCCAGCTCGACGTGAACGTGACCAGCGTGCTCCGGCTGACCCGGGCGGTGCTGCCGGGCATGGTCGCGCGCGGCCGGGGCGACGTGGTCAACGTGTCCAGCGTGGCGGGTTTCCTGCCGGGGCGCGGCTCGACGTACAGCGCGGACAAGGCGTGGGTGACGGCGTTCTCGGAGGGCATGGCCCAGGCCACCGCCGGCACCGGCGTCCGCGTGCTGGCCCTGTGCCCGGGTTTCGTGCGCACCGAGTTCCACGCCCGCGCGCGGATCGACATGACGACGACCCCCGAGTTCCTCTGGCTCGACGCCGACCGCCTGGTGCACGCCTGCCTGGCCGACCTCCGCGCCGGCCGCCAGTTGTCGATCCCGGGCACCCAGTACAAGGCGATCGTGGCGTTCGCCAAGCTCATCCCCCGCCCCCTGCTGCGCCGCCTCGCCGCCCGCGCGGCAGGTGCCCGGAACCGCACCTGAGCGGTGTCCCGGCGTCCTCGGCCGAAGGCGAGTGCTCTTCACAGTCCAGGCGAATCAGGACCGTTCGGAGGTTTGATCACTCGAACGAGGGAACCTGGGCGGTGTCCGGCCCGTCCCACTCCCCGACGTGGAGGAGGAGGGATCCGCCCATGGGTGAAGGCTTCAAGGTCGAGCCTGCGGAGTTGCACGGGTACGGCGAGCTGCTGACCCGCAACGCGCAGCACTTCCAGACCATCAAGGACCACGCGGTCACCAAGGGCGGTGACACCTCCGGTTTCACCGGCCTGCTCACGCTGTTGCAGCCCGTCGTCACCGGGGTCGCCGCCCTGTACGGCGAGACGCTGGACTTCGCCGAGCAGATGATGACCAAGGAGGCCGAGGGGCTCGCCAAGGCCGCCGACATGTACGCCCGGGGCGACGAGCTGGCGATGAGCGTCCTCGACCGGGTGCTGGCCCAGCTCGCCGAGGCCGCGCAGGCACCGGTGCTCGGAGGTGGCCGGTGACCGGGTACGCCGACGTCGAGGACCCGACGGTCGCGCTGCGGGCCGCCGCCGAGGACCGGCCCGGCCGGCAGACGACCAAGGAGCTGATCGAGAAGGCCGGCTGGAAGATCCAGGGCGTCAACTGGATCTACCAGAAGGTCACCGGCGAGGACCTGGTCCAGTCGCTGATCAGCCCCCTGCTCGGCGACTTCGAGAAGATCGACGCCAACGCCAACGCGTGGGACCAGGTCGCCAAGGCGCTCGACTCCGTCCGGCACAACGTCGGGCAGGGCGTCGAGCAGCTCGCGCCGCACTGGGACGGCGACGCCGCGCAGGCGTTCGAGCTCCGGATGAACACCATGTGGGTGCTCGCCATCGAGGCGGACTCGCAGGTGGCCCGGATCATCGGCAACAAGTTCCAGTCCATGGCCTCGACCTGCCGCACCGCGACCGGCCTGGCGCTGACCCTGCTGGACAAGCTGGTCACCAAGCTGATGGAAGCCGTCCTGATGGCACCCATCCCGGTCGTCGGCTGGGGCCGCGCGGTGTGGATGGTCTACGACGCCATCCAGATCGTGGACGCCATCCGCAAGATCATCCTGTCCATCCAGACGATCATCGAGGGCGTCCAGGGGATGGTCGACGGGATCATCGCCATGGGCACCGCGCTGGCCAAGCTGAAGGACGTGCGGGACGTCAACGACCTGCTCGACGTCGTGGACGGCGTGCAGGACGGCAAGCAGAAGTTCGACAACGGCAAGTCCGCCGTGAAGTCGGGCGCGTTCAGCCTCGCGCTGGACGGGTACGGGCTCAAGAGCGCGGTCGGCGGCACCGGGCGGTACACCGCCGGGGCCGGTGGCAGCGGCGGCGGGACCGGCGGTGGCGGAACGGGTGGTGGCGGTGGCGCTCCGGCTCCCGCTCCCGCGTCCGGCGGTACCGGCGGGGGTGCGCCGTGACGTTCCCCTACGACCGGGCCCGGCTGGACGCGCTGGTCGCCGACGTCGACGCGCGGATGGCCGCCGCCGAGCGGACCTCCCGCGAGGCCGTCCAGGTGCAGATGCGGTCCAAGGGGCTGTCCGAGGCGGACTACGCGGAGATCTCGCGGTTCGCCAACAGCGCCGCCGCGCCGCGCGAGCTGCGCGACCTCGCCCGCCGGATCGACGCGGGCGAGATGACCTGGCAGGACATCGCGTCCGGCGAGCGCGCCGGCGACGAGAGCGTGCAGCGCGCGTTGCAGTCGGGCGTGCCGGAGCTCCAGCGCGCCTACAACGCGATCCAGGAGGGCGACGACCCGGAGGACGTCGTCGCGGCCGGTCAGCCGCGCCGGGCCCGCCGGGGCGATGACGACGACGAGCCGGGTCGCTTCACCCAGGACGCCTGGTAGGGGCGGCGCGGTCCGGGATCAGGCGGCGGGGAGGTCGAACCCGCCGCCGCCCGTGTGGGCGGTGCCCTTGCCGCGCACCACGTCGAACGCCAGCCCGACCGCGATCGCGAGCGTCCGCACGGGCTCGGGCGTCCCGGGGCGCAGGTGCAGCACGTCCCGGCGCACCCGCCTGCCGTCGCGCTTGGCGATCGCACCCCGGGTGAACCCGGCGGCGTCGCCGAAGTAGCAGATCCGCCCGCCGGAGGGGTCGAGCAGGGCGAAGTGGGTGTGGCTCTCCCGGTGCAGCGCGCCGACCGGCGTGCCGTCCGGGCGGGACACCTGGACCGGTGGCCGGCCGGGGCCCTTGCGGATCAGCAGCAGCGGCTGCCCGTGGTGCGACACGACCAGGTCGAACGTCGTCCGGCCGGAGAAACCCGTGGTGCGCAGGAGCTTCCGCACCGGGCCGAGTCCCCGTCGGTCGGTCGCGGCGGCGACCGGGACGTCGTGCCCGGTGTAGGCCCGCACCTGGTAGCGGGTGCCGAAGAGGTGCCGGCCGGGGCCCCAGGGCTGCTCGATGATCAGCGTGTCGGTGCCGAACAGGTTCACGGTGTGCCAGCCTACGGGCGCGTATGACAGTCTTGGGACCCGTGCGAGCAGAAGTGGTTCTGGACTCCGGTGCGAAGGCCGAACTGGCCCGGCTGGTGAGCGAGTTGGCCGTGGTGCACGGCAAGGTGACGCTGTCCTCGGGTGCCGAGGCCGACTACTACATCGACCTGCGCCGGGCGACGCTGCACCACGCCGCCGCCCCGCTGATCGGCAGGCTGCTGCGGCAGCTCACCGCCGACTGGGACTACGTCGCGGCCGGCGGGCTGACCCTCGGCGCGGACCCGGTGGCGTGCGCGATGATGCACGCCGCCGCCTCGGCCGGTGACGTGCTCGACGCGTTCGTCGTGCGCAAAGCCGCCAAGCAGCACGGGATGCAGCGGCGGATCGAGGGCATCGAGGTCGCCGGGCAGCGCGTGCTGGCCGTCGAGGACACCTCCACGACCGGCGGCAGCGTGCTGACCGCCGTCGAGGCGCTGCGCGAGGCGGGCGCGACCGTCGTCGGCGTGGCCACGGTGGTGGACCGCGGCACCGTCGCCCGCGAGGTGATCGAGGCGCAGGGGCTGCCCTACCGCTACCTCCTCGACCTCGCCGATCTCGGCCTGGCCTGAGATGACGGGCCTCGTCCTGCTACTGGTGATCGTGGCGATCCTCGGTGTGGGTGTCGCCGTGGGGTTGGCGCGCCGCAAGCGCAACCCGTTCACGGACCGGCGTTTCGTGAACGAGTGGGAGCAGCGGATGCGCGCCCTCGAAGCCGGTCTGGGGTGGCGGTTCGTCGCCGAGGACCAGGGCTTCCAGGAACGCGTGCCCCAGATCGGCCGGATGCTGGAGGCCGACCGCAGCAGGGTGAGGTTCCAGCTCGTCGGCCACTGGCGCGGGGTGCCCGTGCTGGCGGTCGAAGTGGTGCTGCGCGCGGACCACGTGGCGACGTCGGAGTACCGCGCGTACTCCGTCGTCGTCGTGCCCCGGCCGATGCCGGGGCCGTGGGTGCTGATCAGCCCCCGCACCGACAGCGTGTGGGGGCTGTTCGAGCAGTTCGTGGCGACCGGCGACCCGGCGTTCGACGCCCGGTACGAGGTGCGCCGCAAGAACCCGGCGTTCGCGACCGCGCTGCTGGGCACCGGCCTGCCCCAGGCGCTGCTCCAGGACCCGCGCGCGAACGGCGTGGCGATCGCGTTCGACGAGCACACCCTCGCCGCCGCGGTGCCCGGCCCGCTGCTCCAGGCCCCGCTCGGGCACCTGGCGGACCTGCTGCTCGACGTCGCCTCCCGGGTCCCGTGGCAGGCGCTGCCGCGCGGGTGACCCCGGCCGGCGCGCCGCGCGCGTCGCGGTCGTCCGCCCTACCCTGGGAACCAGGGAGGTCGCTGTGGTCGCGCTGGCACTCGCCGAACTGGTCGTGGTCCTCCACTTCGGGGCGCTGCTCTTCCTGGTGGTGGGCGGCTTCCTCGCGTGGCACCTGCCCCGCCTGATCTACCCGCACCTGGCGATGGCGTCGTGGGGCGTGCTGGTCGTGGCGTTCCCGCTGGACTGCCCGCTGACCTGGCTGGAGAACACCTTCCGCACCGCCGCCGGGCAGCCGGAACTGACCGGCGGCTTCATCGACACCTACCTCGACGGCGTGCTCTACCCGGAGTCGGCGGCCCCCGCCGTCCAGCTCGCGGTGGCGCTGACCGTGGTCGGTTCCTGGGTCGGCTACGGCCTGAAGCGGCGGACCTCGCCCCGGAGCACCGAGACCTGCCGCTGAGGCGGACCGGCGGCCGGCCGCACCCGTCCGGGTCGTGCGCGGGTCGCGCCACCCCGTTCGCGGCCGGTTCTCCCGCCCCCCCCCGGTGACTACACTCTGCCCGCCCTGCGATGCGAGGAGCGGTGTGGACGAAGAGGTCGTGCTGGAGGGGTTCCACGCGGTCAAGCACGCGTTGCGGTTCGGGGCGGTGGTGGAGCCGCTGGTCGTGCTGGACCGGGACGCGGCGGTCGCGTTCGCCCGGACGCACGCGCCCGACCTGGTCGAGGCGTTCGGGCGGGCGGTCGAGGTCGACGCGGCCGGGTTCGCGCGGGTCGCCGGACGCCCGCACCCGACCGGCGTGGCCGGCGTGGCGGCGCGGCCGGTGGTGGACTGGGCGGCGGTCGTGCCGTCGTCGCCGCTGGTGCTGCTGGACAACCCCCGCAACCTGGGCAACTTCGGTGCGGTGGTCCGCGTGTCGGCCGGTCTGGGCGCGCGCGGGGTGGTGTCGATCGGCACCGTCGACCCGTGGCACCCCACCGTCGTGCGGGGCAGCGCCGGGCTGCACTTCGCGCTGCCGGTGGCGCGCTTGGCCGGACCGGGCGAGCTGCCGGGCGAGGTGATCGCGTTCGACGCGGACGGCGAGGACCTGCGCGGGGCCCACCTCCCCGACGACGCCGTGCTGGCGTTCGGCTCCGAGCGGCACGGCCTGTCCGACGCGGTCCGGGAGCGCGCCGACCGGGTGGTGTCGCTGCCCATGCGCCCGAAGGTGTCCAGCTACAACCTGACCACGAGCGTGGCGATGGCGTTGTACCACTGGGACCTCTTCCGGCGAGCTTCTTGACCGGTCCAGTGCGCAAGCTGGTCGGGTGACGACGCCCAAGCTGCTCGCCGCCCGCGCGGGCGTGGCCGAACGTGCTGTCGAGTCGCGCCACCTGCGCCGGGTCTGGGGGCTGCCGGGCACCGTCCTGGGTACCGCCGGGTGGCCGGTGGACTGGCCGGGCCGCGCGCACCTCCGGTTCAACTACTGGTGGCAGGCGCACCTGCTGGACTGCCTCCTGGACGCCCAGCTCCGCTCGCCGGGCGCGACCCGGCTGAAGCTGATCCGCCGCCTGGTCCGCGGCATCCGGGTGCGGAACGTCGTGAGCTGGACCAACGACTTCTACGACGACGTCGCCTGGCTCGGCCTCGCCCTCCAGCGCGCCGAGCGGGCCGGGGTGGGCAAGCCGCACGCGGTGGACGCGATCGCCCGCCGGCTGCGATCCGGCTGGACCGATCACGGCGGCGGCGGGATCTGGTGGAAGCGCGGCGACGACTTCAAGAACGTCCCGGCGAACGGGCCCGCCGCGATCTTCTTCGCGCGGCTCGCGGACACCGGCGGCGAGCGGGAGGACCGGACCCGCGCGCGGTCCGTCGTGGACTGGCTGGAGGACTGCCTGCGGGACGGGGACACCGGCCTGTTCTGGGACGGCCTGCACGTGCACCCGGACGGCTCGGTGCGCGAGATCGAGAAGAACTTCTACACCTACTGCCAGGGCGTGGTGCTCGGCGCGTGCGTGGAACTCGGTGCGCCGTACGAGGACCTCGCCGCGAGCGTGATCACCGCCGTCGACAAGCACCTCGCCGTGGACGGGGTCCTGCGCGGGCACGGCGGCGGTGACGGCGGGCTGTTCGGCGGCATCCTGGCGCGCTACCTCGCGCAAGCCGCCCTCCGGCTGGACCGCCCGGAGGCGGACAAGGCCGCCGACCTCGTGTTCCGGTCGGCGGAAGCGTTGTGGGACAACAGGTCCATGGCGGTCAGCGGCCCGCTGTTCGGTCCGGAGTGGACGGAGCCCGCCGGCAAGGCCGCCGGCGACCGGCCGGAGCGCGACCTGTCCGTCCAGCTCGGGGGGTGGATGGCGCTGGAAGCCGCCGCCCTGCTGGAGCGCGAGGAGGTCACCCCGCCGCGGCGTTGACCCACGACAGCAGCACGGCCGCGTCCTCCCGGAACCGCTCCGGCGAGTCGTCGGCCACGAACTCCAGCAGCACGTGCCGGTCCACGCCGTCGCGCGCCAGCTCGGCCAGCACCGGCCGCCACAGGTCCGCCCGCGCGGCCAGCGGGAGCCGGTCCCGCCCGCCGCCCGCGCCCCACGAGAAGACGTGCGCCGTGGTGAGCCTGGGCAGCAGGGTCCGGACCTCCTCGACCGCGCTCGCCGCGTCCTGCCCGCCGCGCGGCTGCCAGTACGGCACCACCGACCCGTGCCCGACCTCCGCGTGCAGCCGGTTCGCCGACTCCAGCGTGTCGGTCAACGTGCCGCGGTGGTGCTCCAGCGCGATCCGGATGCCGTAGTCCTCGGCGAACCGCGCCGCGTCCCGGATCGCCGACACCACGCGGGACCGCTGCCCGGCGGACGTCCCGGCGGACCCGGCGGTCCCGGCCCACACCCGGATGCGGGGCGCGCCCAGCTCGGTCGCCACGGCCACCGCGGCGGGCCACTCGACGGGGTCCGTCACGCCGGCCCGGTAGTACGAGCCGTACGCCGACACGCTCAGCCCGGCGTCCGCGCAGCGGTCCCGCGCGTCCCGCGCCCCCGCCAGGTCGTGCACCGGCACGTGCACGTCACCGGCCCACTCGACGGTCCACAACCCGCACGACCGCGCCAGGTCGACCACCCGGGGGACGGAGAGCGCGCGGAAGGTCACCGAAGCCAGGCCGGGTACCAGCACCGCCCCACCGTACTAGTGACAACCGCAGGATCGGCGGTGTTTCAGCACCGGCGGCAGCCGGATCGTCTCCGGCGCGCGCGCCGGGTCGGAGATCCGGGCCAGCAGCAGCCGCACCGCGGTCCGGCCGATCTCCTCCACCGGCTGCGCCATGGTGGTCAGCGGCGGGTCGACCAGCTCGGCCCACTCCACCTCGTCGTACGCGACCAGCGCCAGGTCCGTCCCGATCCGCACGCCGCGCGCGCGGGCCGTCCGCAGCACGTCCACCAGCACCTGGTGGTCGCCGACCACGACCGCCGTGGCCCGGCCCAGCAGCGGCTCCAGCCCGCCCGCCACCAGCTCCTCGTCCCACGGCAGCCCGGCGCGACCCAGCCCGAGCCGGTAGCCGAGCACCCGCTCGTCGGTGGTGGCCAGCCCCGGCGTGCCGGTGACCAGCCCGATCCGCCGGTGGCCCAGCTCCGCGAGGTGCCGCGCCAGGGTGGACGTGGCCTGCACGTTCTCCGGTCCCACCTGGTCGAGGTCCTGCGCCACGGTCAACCGGTCCACCAGCACCGTCGGCACGCCCAGCCGGCGCAGCTCGGGCAGCGCCGCCGAACCCGAGGTGGGCGTCAGCAGCACCCCGTCGACCCGGCGCGACCGCAGCATCCGCACCGCCGCCTGCTCCGACGCCGCGTCGCCGCGGGTGTCGATCAGCACCAGCGAGTACCCGGCGCGGGTCGCCTCGCTCTCGATCGCCGCGATCAGCTCCGCGAAGTAGGGGTGCGACACCAGCGACACGGCCAGGCCCAGCGACTTCGTGCCGCCGGTGACCAGCGAGCGGGCGATCGCGTCCCCCGTGTACCCGGTCTGGTCGATCGCCTTCAGGACCCGGTCCCTGGTGTCCGACGCGACCGACCTGGTCTCGTTGATCACGTGTGAGACCGTGGTGATGGAGACGCCGGCCAGCGCGGCGACCTCCTTCATGGTGACCATGGACACGTCCCCGTTCGGCCTTGCGCAAGCGATTGCGGGCGACGATACCGGCTCGGAGGTGCATGGGCGTGGTGACGGTGCTGTGCGTGGGTCTGACCACGGTGGACGTGACCCAGCAGGTGGCGGAATTCCCCCTGCCGGGGCAGAAGGCGCAGTCGTCGGCCGTCCACTCGGCACCCGGCGGACCCGCCGCGAACGCCGCGCGCGCCGTGGCCGCGCTCGGGCACCGGGCCGTGCTGCTCACCGCGCTGGGCGACGGGCTGGGCGGGTTCGCGCGCGGCCTGCTGGACGGCGTCGAGGTGCACGACCTCGGACCCGGCGGGCCGGCGCTGAGCATGGTCGTGGTGCGCGAGCGCGACGGCGAGCGGATCGTGGTGTCCCGCAACTCGGCCACCTTCGAGCAGACGGTCGCGGTGGACCCCGGGCTGGTCGCGCGGTCCGACGTGGTCCTGGTCGACGGCCACCTGGGCCCCGTCGCGCTGGAGGCCGCCCGCCTGGCGGGACGCTCCGGCGTGCCGGTGGTGCTGGACGCGGGTAGCTGGAAACCTGTGCTGGACGACCTGCTGCCCCTCGTGGACGTCGCCGCGTGCTCGGCCACCTTCGCGCTGTCCGAGTCCGCCGTGCACGCGCGCGGCGTGCCGCTGGTGCTCCGCACGCACGGGGCCGGGCCCGTCACCTGGTCGCACGACGGCGTGACCGGCGCGGAACCGGTGCCGCCGGTGCCCGACGTGCGGGACACCAATGGCGCGGGCGACGTGTGGCACGGGGCGTTGGCGGTCGCGGTCGCGCGCGGCCTGCCGGTGGTCGAAGCGGTGCGGTGGGCGAACGCGGTCGCCGCCGTGCGGGTGCGGCACGCGGCGTGGGAGTGGGTGGAGGGGTTGGCGCGGTGGCGGGGGTGAGGTTCGACGAGCTGGTCGACCGGGCGCGGCGGCTGGCCGACTCCGGCGAGCGCCGGCTGCTCGGCATCGGCGGCGCGCCCGGGTCCGGCAAGTCGACGCTCGCGCGGCGGCTGGTCGAGGCCCTGGACGGCGCGGCGGCCCTGGTCGGCATGGACGGCTTCCACCTGGCGCAGCGCGAGCTGGAGCGGCTGGGCATCGCCGACCGCAAGGGCGCGCCGGACACCTTCGACACCGCCGGCTACGCGGACCTGCTGGCCCGGCTCAAGGCGCGCGGGCCGGACGTGGTCTACGCGCCGGAGTTCCGCCGGGAGATCGAGGAGCCGGTGGCGTGCGCGGTACCCGTGCCGCCGGAGGTGCCGCTGGTCGTGACCGAGGGCAACTACCTGCTGGTGCGGCACGACAAGTGGCAGCGCGTGCGGACCGTGCTGGACGAGGCCTGGTTCCTGGGGATCGACGAGGACCTGCGGGTGGCCCGGCTGATCGACCGGCACGTCCGGTACGGGCGCTCGGTGGAGGAGGCGCGCGACCGCGTGCTCCACGGCACCGACCACGTCAACGCGCTGCTGGTGAACGCCTCGAAGTCCGCCGCCGACCTGCTGATCACCGACGTGCTCTAGCGCGTGCGTCGAAGGTGGGTCGACCGGCGGCGCGCCGGTCAGCCGCTCGGGGTGGTGAGCTCTTCCTCCACCGGCCTGCGCATCTCCTGCCGGTAGCGGACCAGGCCGTAGGCGGTGCCGATCACGAAGAACGCCACGCTCAGGACCACCGCCACCGTCTGGAGCCACGGGATCGAGGTCAGCAGCCCCGCGCCGTAGTAGCCGGCCAGCACCAGCGTCGGCACCCACGCGAGCGCGCCGATCGTGGTGGCCAGCATGAACCGGCGGGGGTCCATCCGGGCCGCGCCGGCGAGCAGCGGGGCCAGCGTGCGCACCCACGGGATCCACCGGGCCAGCACGATCGCCCAGAAGCCCCGGCGGTCCAGGAAGTCGCGGGCCTTGGCCAGGTTCTCGGTGTTGAGCACCTTGCCGCCGCGCCGGGCGAGCAGTCTCGTCCCGGTGTGCCTGCCGACGTAGTAGCCGATCTGGTTGCCGACCACGGCCACGATCATCGCGGCGATCGACAGCAGCCACGCGCTCAGCTCGCCGTCGTGCTGGGCGAGCACCACGCCCGCCGCGAACAGCAGCGAGTCGCCGGGCAGGAACAGGCCGAAGATGAACGCGCACTCGAAGAAGACGAAGCTCAGCGTGATGAGCCACACGGCCAACGGGCCTGCGGTCTCCAGCGGGGACCACGCCATGATTTCGGACGTTGCGGACAGCACCACGCTGCCACCCTACGTGGACGAGTGCGCTCCACATGACGTTCCCGGGCGAACGGTTGTCGAAAGCTCGGAGATCGGGACCCCGCGCCCCGGCGATCGGTACCGCTGCGTGGGTGACCGGGCACAGCGGGTGGTGGTTCCCGCTCGCGCGCTCTCGATCGGCCGGAGTGCGGGAGTTAGCGTGTGGGTATGTCCTTGCTCACAGAACTGCGCGCGGCCCTCGGGTCCGCCGGAGTGCTGACGGACGCCGACGTCACGGCCTCCTACCAGCGCGACATGATGCCGCTCGCGCCGCACGGGCAGCCGTTGGCCGTGGTGCTGCCCACGTGCGCGGAGGAGGTCCAGGCGGTGGTGCGGGCGTGCTCGGCCGCCGGGGTGCCGATCGTGCCGCGCGGTGCGGGGAGCGGGCTGTCCGGCGCGGCCAACGCGATCGAGGGCTGCGTGGTGCTGGTCACCACGAAGATGGACGTCATCGTCGAGATCGACGCGGACAACCGGCTGGCCGTGGTCGAGCCGGGTGTGGTGAACCTCGACCTGCGCGGCGCGGTGGAGAAGCACGGGCTGTTCTACCCGCCGGACCCCTCCAGCTACGACTGGTGCACGATCGGCGGCAACCTGGCCACCAACGCGGGCGGGCTGTGCTGCGTGAAGTACGGCGTGACCACGGACTCGGTGCTCGGCCTGGAGGTCGTGCTGGCCTCCGGCGAGCTGCTCAGGACCGGCCGGCGGACCGTGAAGGGCGTCGCCGGGTACGACCTGGCCCGGTTGTTCGTGGGCAGCGAGGGCACGCTCGGCGTGATCACCAGGGCCACCCTCGCCCTGCGCCCGCTGCCGCAGGCCCCGTGGACGCTGGTCGCCACGTTCGACCGCACCGCCGCCGCCGGTGCGGCCGTGTCGCGGGTCGTGCGCGAGGGGGTGGTGCCGTCGCTGATGGAGATCATGGACCGGACCTCCATCAAGGCCGTCGAGGAGTACCTGAAGACCGACCTGGACGCCGACGAGGCGCTGCTGATCTGCCAGTCCGACGCCGGCGGCGAGGTGGCCCGGCGCGAGCTGGCGACCGTCGAGCAGGTCTGCGCGGACTCCGGCGCGACCCTCACCCACGTCACCGACGACCTGGCGGAGGGCCGTGACCTGCTGGTCGCCCGCCGGTCCGTGCTGACCGCGCTGGAGGTCTACGGGGCGTGGCTGACCGACGACGTGTGCGTGCCCCGGACGAAGATCGTCGACCTGATCGTGGGCTGCGAGCGGATCAGCGCCGAGGTGGGGTTGCGGATCGCGGTCACGGGCCACGCCGGCGACGGCAACATGCACCCGACGGTCGTGTACGACCCGACCTCGGAGGACGAATTCGCCCGCGCCCGCAAGGCGTTCGACGACGTCCTGGAGCTCGGGCTGGCGCTCGGCGGCACGGTGACCGGCGAGCACGGCATCGGCAAGGTCAAGCAGGAGTGGCTGGCCAGGGAGATCGGCCCGGTCGGCCTGCGGGTCCACCGCGAGATCAAGAGGGCGCTGGACCCGGGGAACCTGTTCAACCCGGGCTCGATGTTCAGCGCCCCGCCCGGGGGATGACGGCCGGGGCGCGAGTTCGGCCGGGCGTCAGTCGATGCGCTTGAACTGCTGGGTGATGTCGTCGGCCTCCTGCGCGAGGAGCGTCTTCTTCTCCCGCCGGGCCTTGATGACCTCGATGATGATCGGCACGATCGAGATCAGCACGATCAGGATCAGCATCATCTCGATGTTGTCGCGCACGAACGGGATCTGGCCGAGGAAGTAGCCCAGCACGGTCAGCCCGGCCGCCCACGCGATGCCGCCGATGAACGAGTACGTGAAGTACTTGCGCGCGTCCATCCGGCCCACGCCCGCCATCGCGGTGATGAACGTCCGCACGATCGGCACGAACCGGGCCATCACGATCGCCCGCGCGCCGTACTTCTCGAAGAAGCCGTGCGTCTTCTCGACGTACTCCTTCTTGAAGATCTTCGACTCCGGCTTGCTGAACAGCGCCGGTCCGGCGCGGTGGCCGATCCAGTACCCCACCACGTTGCCGAGCATGGCGCACGCGGTGAGCAGCAGGCACACCAGCCACAGCGGGTAGTCGAGCAGCCCGTTGGCCACGAACAGCCCCGCCGTGAACAGCAGCGAGTCGCCGGGCAGGAAGAAGCCGACCAGCAAGCCGCACTCGGCGAAGATGATGAAGCACAGGCCGACCAGCATGTACGGCCCGAGTCCTTCGAGCAGCTTCTGCGGGTCCAGCCACTCCGGGCCGAGGGCGAGCGAGGAGGAGGCGATCGAGGCCGTCACCCGAACCACGGTACAGGCTTAACGCAGGGTGATCACCGCCACGACCGTTCCGGCGGCCAGGCCCAGGAGCACGGCGATCATCAGCACCCAGCCCGCGCCCAGCGCCGGTCGGACCGGCCTGGACGGGGAGCCGGGCACCACGGGCGGGACGGGCAGTCCGCCGGTGCCGGTGGCCTGCGCGCGCAGCGCGTCGGCCACCAGCCGCTCCTGGTCGTCGGGCACCCGGTCAGTCTTTCACCCAGGCACCCCGGCTCATCACCTCGCGCGGTTTGAACTCGGCGTCGAGCACCACGAGGTCCGCCGCCAGACCGGCCCGGATCTCGCCGGCGTCGACGCCCAGCAGTTGCGCGGGACGGGTCGACGCGGCGTGCACCGCCTCCCGGACGCTCAGCCCGCAGGACGTGATGGCGTTGCGGAAGGCCGTGTCCATGGTGAGCGTGCTGCCGGCCAGCGACGCGCCGCCCGCGAGCGTCGGCACGCCGTCCACGACGCGGACCTCCAGACCGCCCACGTCGTACACGCCGTCGCCCACGCCCGCCGCCGCGATGGCGTCGGTGATCAGCACGGTCCGGCCGACGCCGGCGTGCCGCGCGGCCAGCCGCACGGTGGTCGGGTGCAGGTGCACCAGGTCGCAGATCAGCTCCACGGTGACCCGCTCGTCGTCCAGCAGCGCGCCGATCGGACCCGGCTCCCGGTGGTGCAGCGGGCGCATCCCGTTGAACAGGTGCGTCGCCACCCTCGCTCCGGCCTCCACGGCGGGCCGGATCTGGGCTTCGGTCGCGTCCGTGTGGCCGATGGCGGCCAGGACATCGTTGTCGACCAGCCGGCGCACGGCGTCGACACCGTGCTCCAGCTCGGGGGCGACGGTCACCATCCGGACCGTGCCCCGGCCCGCTCTGAGCAGCCGGTCGACCGAGTCGGGGTCGGGCGGGCGCAGGATGGCGGGGTCGTGCGCGCCGCAGCGGGCGGCGGACAGGAACGGGCCTTCGAGGTGGATGCCCTGCACGACGCCGTCCTGCACCAGCTCGGCCAGCGTGCTCACCTGGTCGGCCAGCTCCGGGATCGGGCGGGACACCAGGCTGGCGAGCAGCGTCGTCGTGCCGTGCCGGCGGTGCGCGGCGGCGGCCTTGCGCACCCGTTCCGGATCGGCGTTCGTGAACGCCTCGCCACCACCACCGTGGCAGTGGATGTCGACGAAGCCCGGCACCAGCCAGTCCCCGTCCAGGTCGGTGGTCGGGCCGTCCGGCGGAGCCCCCTCACCGACCGCGACGATGCGGCCGTCGCGCACCGCCACCCAGCCCCGGTCGAGCACCCCGTCGGGCGTGACGACCCGACCACCGGTCAGGGTCACGTCCACCGGTCCACCCCACGTGCTCATCTCTCCTCCAGCATGTCGATGGCCAGCAGCGCGGCCCCGAGGCACCCGGCCTCGTCGCCCAGCGCCGCCAGCCGCAGTTCCGGACGCCGCTGGAAGGTGATCAACCCGTCCAGCCGGTCCCGCAACGGGTCCACCAGCAGCGGGCCGGCCAGTGCGAGTCCACCGCCCAGCACCACCGCCTCGGGCCCCAGCAGAGCCGCTACCAGCAGGATGCCCCGGGCGAGGGCGTCGACCGCCTCCTGCCACACGGTCACCGCGTCCGGGTCGCCCGCTCGGACCAGCCGGGCCACGTCCGCCGCGCCGTTGACCGGGTTGCCGGTCCGCTCGGCGTACCGGCGGGCGATGGCCGCCGACGAGGCCCGCGCCTCGACGCACCCCGTCTGGCCGCAGCCGCACGGGTCGCCGTGCCCGACGTCGACGTGCCCGATCTCGCCGACGCTGCCGTCGCCCCGGTAGATCCGGCCGTCCAGGACGAGGGCCGCCGCGATGCCGGTGCCGATCGGCATGATCGTGGCGTTCTGGAGGCCCCGGGCGTTCCCGATGCGCAGTTCGGCGAGCCCTCCGGCCCGCACGTCGTGCCCGAACGCGGTCTTCAGCCCGGTGCGGGCCTCGACCTCCTTGACGAAGGGGTAGTCCTGCCACCCGAGGTTGGCGGAGTAGACCCCGATGCCGGCGTCCTCGTCCACGACGCCCGGCACCACCAGTCCCACGGCCTCGACGTCGCCGCCCGCGCGCAGTTCCTCGACCAACGAGGTCACCTGGTCCACCACGCCCTCGGCGTCGCGGATCGTCGCCCGCCGCCGTTGCCGGACCGCCCGGACGTCACAGCCCGTCCCGGTCACCAGGGCAGCTTTGGTCTCCGTACCGCCGACATCGACGGCTATCACGTGTCTAGTGCGCGCCACGAGGACCGATAGTGCGGCATCCAACCGCCATTGGTCTATACCAAGTGCCCGATTCCCCCACCCGGTACACGTCCGCCCGCCCATCGCACCCACTTGACGGGCACCCGCCGCCACTCGGGAGCACACATGGGGCCCGATCCGTCCGGTGGGCGGACACCCCGACCGAGCCGGACCGGCCGAACCGGGACGGGGTCCCGGGCACGCGAAAAGGCGCGCGCACCCGGGCAGCGGCGAGGCGTTCTACACCTGCTCGGACGTGATCCTCGGCTGATTCGACGGTACCGGCCTTCGGTGTCCACAGTGGACCCGGGA